>JAGTJW010000001.1:1200000-1800000 GCA_023657425.1 Ideonella sp. WA131b | reverse complement strand
GTCTGGTTGGACCACGAGTTCTTGGTGTAGGTCAGCACGGCCGCGATCTCGGTGTCCGAGAGCTGCTTCCAGGCTGGCATCGCGCCGTTGGCGGCGCCATTGAGCAGGATTTCGATCTGGCGCGCGGGCTCATTCAAGACGATCGCGCTGCCGTCCAGCGGCTTGATCGGGCCGGCGCCCTTGCCGTCGGCGCGGTGGCAGGCGGCGCAGTTGGCGTTGTAGACCTTCTCGCCGCGGGCCACGAGGTCGGCCAGCACCCAGACCTTGCTCGGGTCGTCGGCCTTGGCCTGCATCGCCTTCTTCCTGGCCGCCACCCAGGCGGTGTACTCGTCGGCCGTGACCACCTTGACGTGGATCGGCATGTAGGCGTGTTCCTTGCCGCACAGCTCGGCGCACTGGCCGTAGAAGTCGCCGGTCTTCTCGGCGCGGAACCAGGTGTCGCGCACAAAGCCCGGGATGGCGTCCTGCTTGACGCCGAAGGCCGGCACCATCCAGGCGTGGATCACGTCGTTGGCGGTGGTGACGATGCGGATCTTCTGGTTGACGGGCACCACCAGCGGGTTGTCGACCTTGAGCAGGTAGTCGGCGCCTTGCGGCTTGCCCTGGTCGGACATCACGCGGTGCGAGGCATCCAGCGCGGACAGAAAGGCGATCCCCTCGCCCTCACCCTTGAGATAGTCGTAGCCCCACTGCCACTGGTAACCGGTGGCCTTGATGGTGAGGTCGGCGTTGGTGGTGTCCTTCATCGCGACCACGGTGCGCGTGGCCATGGCACCCATGGCGATGACGATGATGAAGGGCACCACCGTCCAGGCGATCTCCACCGCCGTGCTCTCATGGAAGTTCGCCGGCTTGTGGCCCAGAGACTTGCGGTGCTTGAGGATCGAATAGAACATGACCCCGAACACGGCAACGAAGATCACCGTGCACACGATCAGCATGAACCAGTGCAGGAAGTGCTGCTGCTCGGCGATCTGCGTCGCTGCGGGATGCAGGTTGAGCTGGTTGACCGCCGGGCCGCCGGGCAGGTCGGACACGGCCATGGCGGCGCCCGATGCGAACAGGGCGCCCAGGGCCAGCGGAGCCTGGCGCAGGCGTTGACGGAAGGATGTCGAGCGCGTCATCGGTTTCACTTCAGGGTCAAGGTTCGATTTCGGGACCGCGGCGCAAGGCCGTGCGAAGTTCCTGGGCCAGGGCGGCGCGCAGTTCGGGCCGCACGAAGCGGCCGACGCGCACACTTCCGCCGCGCCCACGCAGCTGCACCAGGGAGCCCTGGCCGGCGGCGGGCTCGACAGCGAGCCATTCGGTGTCGAGAAGCGTGTGCCGCACCTGGCTGCCGAGGCTTTGCTCGACA
Organism: Ideonella sp. WA131b; assembly: GCA_023657425.1. Classification (NCBI taxonomy): domain Bacteria; kingdom Pseudomonadati; phylum Pseudomonadota; class Betaproteobacteria; order Burkholderiales; family Sphaerotilaceae; genus Ideonella; species Ideonella sp. WA131b. The sequence goes on along the minus strand of JAGTJW010000001.1, from coordinate 1,798,646 downwards.
TGCAGCGAGCGGCCCTCCAGCGTGAGGGTCTCGTGGTCGCCGGCATGGCGGGCGAAGATCAGCATCGCCACGCCGACCGCCAGCAGCTCGATGCCCGCGAAGGCGGCAACGTAAGGCGCGCCCTGCGCCACGAAGAATGCCGACACGGCCACCGACACGACACAGAGAGACAGGAACACCGCGCCCAGCTGACGCGGCGTGATCGAGCAGTTGCGGCGCAGCGGCCACTGCAGCGCCGGGCGGCCACCGGGACCCGGGTTCAGCAGCCGGCGGCCGAACGAGGAACCCGTGCGGGGCGCAGGGGCCCAAGGCGCTGGTACGGCGGTGACGGACATGCTGGAGAACGGCTACTGCAGGAACGGCGGACGTCGTGACGGTGTGCGGCGGGTGCTGGTTCTGCTTGCGGCGCCAAGCCCGACTCTCGGTGTCGACAGGGGCTGCGGCCGTCACCGGGCGCATCCCAACCCTTTTGGACGACACGAATTCTAGCTCAGCACCCCCTCGGGTAATGACGTGGATAAAGCGGCAAAACGCCCACGCAGGTCGAGTCAGGACCGCGTCAGCGCAGCGGGGTCGGCGGTCGGCGCCGGGCCATCGTGCGCAGGTCATCCAGCGCCACCGTGGTCTCGGCTGCCAGGCGTGCCCGGGGCAGCGGCTTGAAGGCGTGTCCGTACACGATTTCGAACGCCAGGCTCAGCCGGCCATCGGGGCCGCGGGTGGCCTCCAGATGCTGCAACAGGCCTTTCCGCCAGCGCGGGGTGCGCAGGCCCGGTGCGCGCGTCGGCGCGGCGTTGAGGCCCAGCGTGCGCAGCTCGGCCAGCGCGGCATCGGGGTGACCCCAGGTCAGGCGCAGCGTCTCCTGGTCCATCACCGGGTCGGCGAAGCCGGCGTGCACCAGCATGTCGCCGAGGTCGTGCATGTCCACCAGCGGGGCCAGCGGCGCCGGCCAGCCGGCTGCGGCATACAGCGTTGACAGGGACTGCAGCGTGCCCGGCCCGAGGGTGCAGAACATCAGAAATCCGTCGACCGCCAGCGCGCGTTGCCAGGCCACGAATTGTGCCTGCGGGTCGGGCAAGGTGTGCAGCAGCATCGTGCTCCAGACCAGCTGCGCCTGGCCGGCGGGCACTGCGGCGGGGGCCCGCACGGCGGGGGCGGCGCCGCGCGACAGCAGGCGCTGCCACCAGGGCAGGACGGCCGGCGGGGCGTCAGGGGCGTCGGGATCCACCGGCGTGATGCAGGCCTGCGGGTAGGCGCTGGACAGCAGCAGGCGGTCGTGGCGCGGCTGCAGGCCCCAGTCGAGCACGGCCGGCGGCTGCAGCTTCACCACCGCGAGCCGCTCGGCCATGCGGCGCGCGACCTCGGTGTGCAGCCAGGGCGGCTCCGGCGCGTCGCGCAGCCGGCGGCGCCAGCGCGCCAGCGCCACCGCGTCCACCGGCCGGGGCGCGGTGGCGGGGGCGTCGGGCACGGGCATGCGTGGCAGTATAGGGACGCCATGCTCCGCGACCTTCTGGGTTCCCCAGCACCCGGTGCCCCTCGCCAGGGGCATTGGCCGACGCAGTGCGAGCTGTGCCGCCAGTGGACCGCGGGCGACGCCCTGTGCCCGGGCTGCGACACGCGCTTTGCCTCGCTGCGCGCACGTTGCACACGCTGCGCCTTGCCGACCGGCACGCCGGTGCACCGCTGCGGCGGCTGCCTGGGCGCCCAGGAGCCGCCGTTCGACGCCACCGTGGCCGCGGCCGACTACGGCTTCCCTTGGGACAGCCTCGTGCAGGCCTTCAAGTTCCATGGCCGCGTGGAGCTGGCCCCCCTGCTGGCCGACCGGCTGGCCCGCGCCGTGGCGGCGTCCGCGCCGCCGGCCACGCTGCCCGCGCCGACGCTGGTGCTGCCCGTGCCGCTGGCCCCGGCCCGGCTGGCCGAGCGCGGCTACAACCAGGCCTGGGAGCTGGCCCGCCGCGTCGCCCGTCTGCGCGGCCTGCCGGCTGACGACGCGCTGCTGCTGCGACCCATCGACACCCCGCACCAGACCGGCCAGTCGCGGGCCGGACGCGAGGCCAACCTCGCGCGCTCGTTCATGGCCGAGCCCAGGCAGCGCGCTGCGCTGGCCGGCCGCGCCGTGGCGCTGGTGGACGACGTCATGACCACCGGCGCCACCGTGGCCGCCGCCGCGCAGGAACTGCGCCGCGCGGGCGCCACGGCCGTGCACGTGTGGGTGTTTGCGCGCACGCCCGCGCCGGGCAGCGCCTGAACATGTTCCACATCGTGCTCGTCGAGCCGGAGATCCCGCCCAACACCGGCAACGTCATCCGGCTGGTGGCCAACACCGGCTGCACGCTGCACCTGGTGGAACCGCTGGGTTTTTCGATGGACGACAAGCTGCTGCGCCGCGCCGGGCTTGATTACCACGAGTGGGCCGAGGTGCAGCGGCATGCCGACTTCGACGCCTTCCTTGCCGCTGCGCAGCCCGACCCGGCGCGCCTGTTCGCCTTCACCACGCACGGCTCGCAGGCGCTGCCGGCGGTGCGCTGGCAGCTGGGCGACAGCTTCGTCTTCGGCAGCGAATCGCGCGGGCTCGCGCCCGAGCTGCGTCAACGATTCGCGCCGGCCCAGCGCGTGCGCCTGCCGATGCGGCCGGGCCAGCGCAGCCTGAACCTGAGCAACGCGGTGGCGGTGGTGGTGTTCGAGGCCTGGCGCCAGCAGGGCTACGTGGGCGGCGTCTGAAGAGGCCGGATCAACCCGCCTCGGCCTTGGCATCGCGCGCCATCAGCGCGGCCACGGCCTGCGCGGGGGCAAGGCGGCCTTCGAGCACCGCCACCACGGCAGCCGTGATCGGCATGTCCACGCCGAGGGCCTGCGCGCGCTGCAGCGCCACCGCCGCGGTGGGCACGCCTTCGGCCACGTGGCCCAACTCGGCCAGCGCTTGGGGCAGGCGCCGTCCGGCGGCCAGCGCCAGACCCACCGCGCGGTTGCGCGACAAGGAGCCGGTGGCGGTGAGCACCAGGTCGCCCAGTCCCGACAGGCCCATGAAGGTGTCGGGCCGCGCGCCCAGCGCCTGGCCCAGGCGCGTCATCTCGGCCAGCCCGCGCGTGATCAGTGCCGCACGGGCATTCAGGCCCGCCGCCGGCAGACCGTCGACGATGCCGGTGGCGATGGCCAGCACGTTCTTCAGCGCGCCGCCGACCTCCACACCCACGATGTCGGCGCTGGTGTAGACGCGCAGCGCGCCACCGTGGAAGGCCTCGACCGCGCGCGCGGCGAGCGCGGCATCGGCGCTGGCGGCCACCAGCGCGGTGGGCAGGCCGCGCGCCACCTCCAGCGCGAAGCTCGGCCCGCTGAGCACGCCGCAGGGCCGCCCCGGGCGCAGCGTGCGCGCGATCTCGTGGCCCAGCAGGCCGGTGCCAGCCTCGAAACCCTTGCAGAGCCACAGCGCCGGGGCGTCCGCCGGCAGCGCCTGCAGCAGGCTGCGCAGGCCGGCCATGGGCGTGGCGATGACGAGCAGGCCGTCGGCGCCTTGGCCGTGCGCCAGCGCCGCAGGCAGGTCGTCCGTGGCCCGCAGCGACGGCGGCAGCGCCACCTCGGGCAGGTAGCGGGCGTTGGTGTGCGTGGCCTGCAGGGCCGCAGCCTGGGCCGCATCACGCGCCCACAGCCACGTGTCGTGGCCGGCGGCTGCCGCGGCAGCGGCCAGGGCCGTGCCCCAGGCACCAGCGCCGAGCACCGCGATCTGCATCGCCGTGCCTCCGCCGACGCCCTTAGTTCGCGCCGGTGATGATGCGCGAGCCGCCGTTGGCCGCCGCGGCGGCCTGCTGCTGCTGGGCCTCGAACATGGCCTGGAAGTTGACTTCCGTCAGCAGGATCGGCGGAAAGCCGGCGCGCGTGCAGACGTCGGACACGATGGCGCGCAGGTAGGGGTAGACCATCTGCGGGCAAACGACGCTGACGATGCCCTGGAGCTGTTCCGGCGGCACGTTGCGGATCTCGAAGATGCCGGCCTGCTTGGCCTCGACCAGGAACAGCGTCTTGTCCTTGAGGTTGGCGGTGACGGTGGCGGCAACGGTGATCTCGAACACGCCGTCGGCGACCTGGTCGGCACCCATCTGCAGGTTGATGTCGACCTGCGGCTGGCCCTGCTCGAGAAGGATCTGCGGCGAGTTGGGTTGCTCCAGCGACAGGTCCTTCAGGTACATGCGCTGGATGTTGAAAACGGGGGTCTCGTCGGCCATGGTCCTGCTCTCGCCTGGGGTGGGGGAATGCGCGTGAAACAAGGCCCGGTGCCGAGGGCGGCAACGGGCCGGAAGCACGCATTATCGACGAGCGGCGCCGCAGCGCGGCACCGGGCGCAGCCCGGCCGGGCGTGCCGCTTTGGTCAGCGCGCGAGCATCGGCGCGAGGCTGCCGCGCTGGTCGAGCGCGATCAGGTCGTCGCAGCCGCCGACATGCGTGTCGCCGATGAAGATCTGCGGCACGGTGCGGCGGCCGGTGAGCGCGATCATCGCGTCGCGCTGGGCCGGGTCGAGGTCGACGCGGATCTCGTCGATCTGCTCGACGCCGCGCTGCTTGAGCAGCGCCTTGGCCCGGATGCAGTACGGGCACACCTGGGTGGTGTACATGCGCACCTTGCTCATGGACTCTCCTGGACGGGGGATGAAGGGCGGGTGAAGATTGTCCCCGCACCCCAATCACCCTGCGGCCGACTTCTCCATCGGCAGTTGGGCCTCGCGCCAGGCAGCGTTGCCGCCAGACACCGACACCGCCTTGTCGTAGCCGGCCTTGCGCAACAGTCCTGCAGCACGACCCGCCCGCGAGCCCGTGGGGCACAGCACAATGACCGGCAGCGCCTTGTTCGTGGGCAGATCCTTGGAGCCCTCGAGTTGGCCGAAGGGCACGTTGCGCGCGCCGCTGGCGTGCGCCTGGCCGTACTCACCCGGCTCGCCGACGTCGATCAGCACGCCCTTCTCGCGGTTGATCAGGCGCACGGCCTCCGAGGTGCCGACGGCAGTGCCGCCGCCGGCGGCCTTGTTGACCATCGGCCACACCAGCAGGGCGCCGGAGACGAAGGCGACGAGGATCAGGATCCAGTTTTCGGCGATGAAGCTCACGGTGGCGTCGGCAGCGGAAGCGGCCGGAAGTGCAAACCCCGGATCATAGAATCCCGGCGATGCCAAAACCGGTCCACCAGCTCGTCCTGATCCGCCACGGGGAATCCACCTGGAACCTCGAGAACCGCTTCACCGGCTGGACCGACGTGCCGCTCACCGATACCGGCGTGGCCCAGGCGCGCGAGGCCGGTCGTCTGCTGCGCGAAGGCGGCTGGGCTTTCGATGTCGCCTACACCTCGGTGCTCAAGCGCGCCGTGTGGACGCTGTGGCACGCACTCGACACGATGGAACGCACCTGGCTTCCGGTGCGCCATGACTGGCGGCTCAACGAGCGCCACTATGGCGCGCTGCAGGGCCTGAACAAGGCCGACATGGCGAAGACGTTCGGCGACGAGCAGGTGCTGATCTGGCGCCGCAGCTACGACGTGCCGCCACCGGCGCTGGAGCCGTCGGATCCCCGCTGCGAGCGCAACGACCCGCGCTACGCCAGGCTGGCGCCGGAGCAGGTGCCGCTGACCGAGTGCCTGAAGGACACAGTCGCCCGTGTGCGGCCGTTCTGGGATGAAGTGCTGGTCCCGGCCATCGGCAGCGGTCAACGCGTGCTGATCGCGGCCCACGGCAACAGCATCCGCGCGATGGTGAAGATGCTCGACGGCATCGGCGACGCCGAGATCGTGGGCGTCAACATCCCCAACGGCATCCCGCTGGTCTACGAGCTGGACGCCGCGCTCAAGCCCATCCGCCGCCACTACCTGGGCGACGCCGAGGCAGCCGCTCGGGCCGCTGCGGCCGTGGCGGCTCAGGGCCGGGCTTGAGGTCAACCGGCTTCGCCGGGCACCTTGACCGCCGCCGGGGGCGACCTCAAGCGCCCAGGCGCGCGGCCACCTGCTGGCGCAGGTGTTCGGCCAGCGCTCGACGGTCGGCGTGGGCGCTGGCCACCGGCGGCAGGATGTCGACGTGCACGGCCAGTGCGCGCGCCGAGGCCATGCGCCACACCGCCTGCAGCAGCGTGGTCTCGCCGAGGAACTGCGCGGCAGTGGCGCAGCGCTCGCCTGGCACGGCGTAGCGCAACACCACCGGCTGCACCGGCGTGCCGGTGGCGATGGCCGCCTGCAGCAGGTTGGCATGAAAGGGCAGCGGCACGTCGCCCGGCCCCGTGGTGCCTTCGGGAAACACGGCCACCGTCTCGCCGCGCTGCAGCGACTCGGCCATCGCGTGCACCACGCGCAACGCGTCGCGCTTGCGCTCGCGCTCGATGAACAAGGTGCCGGCGTTTCTGATGAGCCAGCCCAGCAAGGGCCAGGCCTGCACGTCGGCCTTGGAGACGAAGCGCGCGTGCGGGATGGCCGCGTGGATGGCGGCGATGTCGAGAAAGGACACGTGATTGGCCACGACCAGCGTGGCCCCGGACCGCGGTGCCGTGCCGCTGACGTGCAACGCCAGGCCGAGATGGCGCACCAGCGCCGCCGACCACCAGCCGATGCGCGCATGGCGCCCGGCCGCGTCGAGCGCTGGAAAGCGCGTCATCACCGCCATGCCGTGCAGCAGATGCAGGCAGCAGCGCAGCAGGCGCAGCAGCGCGATCAGCGACCGCATCAGCGCCTGCCGCTCTCGAAGGCCAGCGTGCCCGCCACCAGGGTGCAGCGCACCCGCCCGGGCAGCGCCATGCCGGTGTGGCCAAAGGCAAAAGGCGTGTGCTGGCCCTGGCTGACCAGCATGCCCGGCGTCAGGGCCCAGTCGTCGGCGGGGTCGAACAGGCAGAGATCCGCCACGCCGCCTTCGACCAGGCGGCCGGCGCTGCTGGCGAGGGATCCCACCGCGTCACCGAGCACGCGCACGGGATCGCAGGTCACGCGGGCCAGCGCGGTGTGCAGGGGCAGCCCGCTGTCGCGGCCCCATCGCAACGCCAGGCTGAGCAGCAACTCCAGGCCCGTGGCGCCCGGCTCGGCTTCGCCGAAGGGGAGGTTCTTCGCGTCCTCGGCCACGGGGTTGTGGTCGGAGACGAGCGCGTCGATGGTGCCGTCGGCCAGCCCGGCGCGCAACGCGTCGCGGTCGGCGCCCTGGCGCAGCGGCGGCACGAGGCGCATGTCGGGATTGAAGAAGCCGATGTCGACGTCGGTGAGGTGCAGCGAGTTGATGCTGACGTCGGCCGTGATCGGCAGGCCCTCCGCCTTGGCCGCGCGAACCAGGGCCACGCCGGCCGCGCTGGACAGCCGGCACAGGTGCACCCGCGCCCGGGTGGCCCGCACGAGTTCGATGAGGGTATGCAGCGCGATCGTCTCGGCCACCACGGGCACACCCGACAGGCCCAGCCTGGTGGCCACCGCCCCCGAAGCCGCGACGCCCCGACCCAGCGCGGCGTCCTGCGGGTGCAGCCAAACGGCATAGCCGTAGGTGGCGGCGTACTGCAGCGCGCGCATGAGCACCAGGCTGTCGGGCAGCGGCAGATCGGCCTGCGAGAAGCCCACGCAGCCGGCCTCGGTGAGCTCGGCCATCTCGGTGAGCGTGGCGCCCTTCAACTCGCGCGTCAGCGCGCCGAGCGGAAACAACCGACAGCGGCTGAGCTTGCGGGCGCGGAACTTGAGCATCTCCACCAGCCCCGGCTCGTCGAGCACAGGGTCGGTGTCGGGCGGGCACACGAGACTCGTGACGCCGCCGGCAGCGGCCGCGGCCAGCTCGCTCTCGAGCATGCCTTCGTGCTCCTGCCCGGGCTCGCGCAGCCGCGCGGCCAGGTCCACGAGGCCGGGGGCCACCACCAGGGCGGTGGCGTCGATCACGCGGTCGGCCGCGAACTCGGTGGGCGTGCCGATGCCGACGATGCGGCCCGACGCGATGGCGACATCGGCCGTCTCGTCGCGGCCGCTGGCGGGGTCGATGACGCGGCCGTTGCGGATGAGGATCTTCATGCCGGCCCTCCGATGGGCCGCCTTGAGGAGGGCCGCGCCCCCTCGGGAGGCCGCGAACGAATGTGAGCGTGGGGGCTCATGCTTGATTTCCCGCGATCGTGCTCATGACGGCCATGCGCACCGCGATGCCGAAGGTCACCTGCGGGAGGATCACGCTGTGCGTGCCGTCGGCCACCGCGCTGTCGATCTCGACGCCGCGGTTGATGGGCCCGGGGTGCATGACGATGCAGTCCGGCTTGGCCAGCGCCAGCTTCTCCTGCGTCAGACCATATTGCTTGAAGAACTCGGCCGCGCTCGGGATCATCGCGCCGCTCATGCGCTCGTTCTGCGGACGCAGCACGATGATCACATCGGCGCCACGGATGCCCTCGGCCATGTTGTGGCAAACGCGCACGCCCATGCCGGCCAGGTCACCCGGCACCAGCGTCTTCGGGCCCACGGCGCGGATCTCGGGCACGCCCAGGGTGGTGAGCGCGTGGATGTCGGAGCGCGCCACGCGCGAGTGCAGGATGTCGCCGACGATGGCCACGGTGAGCTGCGTGAAGTCGCGCTTGCAGTGGCGGATCGTGTACATGTCGAGCAGGCCCTGCGTCGGGTGCGCGTGGCGCCCGTCGCCGGCGTTCACCACGTGCACGTGCGGCGCCACGTGCTGCGCGATGAGATACGGCGCGCCGCTCTCGGCATGGCGCACCACGAACATGTCGGCGTGCATCGCGCTGAGGTTGGCGATGGTGTCGAGCAGGCTCTCGCCCTTGGCCGTGCTGCTGCGCGCGATGTCGAGGTTGATGACGTCGGCACTCAGGCGCTTGGCGGCGATCTCGAAGGTCGTGCGGGTGCGCGTGCTGTTCTCGAAGAACAGGTTGAACACGCTCTTGCCGCGCAAGAGCGGCACCTTCTTCACCTCGCGGTCGTTGACGCTCAGGAAGGTCCCGGCGGTGTCGAGGATCTGCGTCAGCACCGCGCGTGGCAGGCCCTCGATGCTGAGCAGGTGGATCAGCTCGCCGTGGGCGTTGAGCTGCGGGTTGCGCTTGCTGCGCATCAGGCCTCCTCCACGCTGAACGAGAAGCGGCCGTCGTCGGCGCGCGCCAGGGCCAGCTTCTGCTCGGCCGGCAGCACCAGGCGCGCCGCGGCAAAGGCCGCCGCGATGGGCAGCTCGCGGCCGCCGCGGTCCACGAGCACGGCCAGCTGCACGCTGCCCGGGCGGCCGAAGTCATAGAGCTCGTTGATCACGGCGCGGATGGTGCGGCCGGTGTAGAGCACGTCGTCCACCAGCACCAGGTGCGCGGCGTCGATGGCGAAGGGCAGCGCCGTGCGCCCGACGCCCGCGGCCAGGCCGCGCTCGGCGTAGTCGTCGCGGTGCAACGTGCTGCTGATGACGCCCGGGCTGCCGGGCAGGCCCAGGTCGCGCTGCAGCCGCTCGGCCAACCAGGCGCCGCCCCGCCAGATGCCCACCAGGCGCGAATCGGGCTTCAGCAGGGGCTTCAAGCCGGCCAGCAGCTCGGCGTAGAGGGCTTCGGCGTCAAGCTGCAGCATCTTGCTCCCGGAAGTATTGGTCGAGCAGGAGCGCCGCGGCGGCGGCATCGGCCGCCTGGCCGCGCGCACCGGCGGCCAGCGCCTCGGTGGTGCTGTAGCGCTCGTCGACGCGGTGCACCGGCAGGCCGAAACGGCCACCGAGCCGGCGCGCAAAACGCTCGGCGCGGTGGGTGTTCTCGTGCGCGGCGCCGTCGGGGTGCAGCGGTATACCCACCACCAGTGCGGCCGGCTGCCACTCGCGGATCAGGGGTTCTGCCTGGGCGAACACGGCGTCGCCCTCGGCCACCAGGGTGGACAGCGGGCGCGCCCGGCGCAGCAGCGTGTTGCCCACCGCCACGCCGGTGCGGCGCGTGCCGTAGTCGAAGGCCAGCAGTGTGGCCGGCGCCGCCGCACCGGTCATGCGTGTCCGGCCTCGGCAGAGAGCATGCGCGGATCGATGCCGAGCAGCGACAGCGCCTTGTCGTAGCGCTGCGGCACGGGCGTGTCGAAGATCACCGCCGGGTCGGCGCCCACGGTGAGCCAGCCGTTGCGGCCGATCTCGTGTTCCAGCTGCCCGGCGCTCCAGCCGGCATAGCCCAGCGTCACGAGCACGCGCCGCGGGCCGGCGCCGCCGGCCAGGGCCTCGAGCACGTCCTTGCTGGTCGTCATCTCCAGGCCGCCAGGCACCGACAAGGTGGAGTTGTAGGGCGACTCGGGTCCGGTGGATTCGTGCAGCACGAAGCCGCGCTCCGTCTGCACCGGGCCGCCGAAGAACACCGGCTGGGCCGCCAGCTCGGCGCGGTGGTCGAGCTTGAGCTCGATCTTCTCAAACAGGCTCTTGAGCGTGATGTCGATGGGCTTGTTGATGACCAGGCCCAGCGCGCCCTTCTCGGTGTGCTCGCACAGGTAGACCACCGTGCGCTCGAAGGCTTCGTCGGCCATGCCCGGCATGGCGACCAGGAAGTGGTTCGTCAGGTCAATGCGCGCCGCGCAAGGCGCTGAATCGGGCTTGACGGGGTCGGCCATGAGGTGGATTCTAGGTCGTGCGGCACACTTGCGGCCCTGCGATGAAGCCGGCCCGAGCCCCCGCCCACTCCGCCGAAAAGCCCCTGGCCCGCGCGCTGGTGTGGCTGCGCCGCGACCTGCGCGCCGACGACCATGCCGCGCTCCACCACGCACTCACGCAGGCCCGGCAGGTGTGGTGCGCGTTCGTCTTCGACCGCGACATCCTGGACGCGCTACCCCGGGCAGACCGCCGCGTCGAGTTCATCCGCGACAGCCTGGTCGGCGTCGACGCCGAATTGCGCGCGCTGGCGGCCTCGCACGGCATCGAAGGCGCCGGGCTGATCGTCCGCCACGGCTGGCCGAAGGACGAGATCCCGGCGCTGGCCGCGACGCTGCAGGTGCAGGCCGTGTTCGCCAACCACGACGACGAGCCCGCGGCGCTGGCACGCGACGCGCTGCTGCGCGGCCGGCTGGCCGGTGCCGGGGTGGCTCTGCACACCAGCAAGGACCACGTGGTGTTCGAGCGCAGCGAAGTGCTCACGCTCGCTGGCGGCGCCTTCAGCGTGTTCACGCCCTACAAGAACGCCTGGCTGAAGAAAATCGAGCCCTTGCCGCTGAAGGCCCATGCGGTGGCGCCGCACGCTGCCGCGCTGGCGCCGCGGCCTGCGCCCGAGACGGGCGTGCCAACACTGGCCGACATCGGCTTTGCCGCCACCAACCTGCACGCGCTGAAGCTGCCCAGTGGGCCGGCCGGCGCGCAGGCGCTGCTGGCGGACTTCCTCGATCGCATCGACCACTATCACGAGACTCGCGACTTCCCGGCCGTCAAGGGCCCCAGCTACCTGAGCATGCACCTGCGCTTCGGCACCGTGAGTGTGCGCCAGCTTGCGCGGCAGGCCCTCGAGCGCCGGCAGGCCGGCAGCCGCGGCGCCGAGGTCTGGCTGTCGGAGCTGATCTGGCGCGACTTCTACCACCAGATCCTGCACCACCACCCGCGCGTGGCGGCACACGCCTTCAAGCCCGAGTACGACCGCATCCGCTGGGAGCACGGCAAGGCCGCCGAGGGATTGTTTACCGCCTGGTGCGAGGGCCGCACGGGCTACCCGCTGGTCGACGCCGCCATGCGGCAGCTGGCCCAGACCGGCTACATGCACAACCGCCTGCGCATGGTGACGGCGAGCTTCCTCAGCAAGGACCTGGGGCTCGATTGGCGCTGGGGCGAGCGCCACTTCGCGCGGCACCTCAACGACTTCGACCTCGCCGCCAACAACGGCGGCTGGCAGTGGGCGGCGAGCTCGGGCTGCGACGCGCAGCCCTACTTCCGCATCTTCAACCCGGTGAGCCAGAGCGAGAAGTTCGATCCGCAGGGCCGCTTCATCCGCCGCTATGTGCCCGAGCTGGCCGCCCTGCCCGACGCCGCCATCCACGCGCCCTGGGTGGCGCGGCCGGTGGACCTGGCCGCCGCGGGCCTGCAGCTCGGCCGCAACTACCCGCAGCCCGTGGTCGACCACGCCCAGGCGCGCGAGAAGACGCTCGCGCGCTACGCCGTCGTCAAGTCGAAGTCGCCGCCGTAGCGCTGCCGACGGGCGGCGCCATCACGGCGCGCAGGTCGGTCTCCCAGGCCAGGAAGTTGGCGCGTGCGCGCTCGCGCTGGGCGGTGGTGGTGCTGTTGTGCAGCCGGGCCGCCAGGGCGCAGTTGGCCTCCACGAGCTTGCGCTGGCGCGCCAGACGCTCGGGATCGGCCGGCTGCAGACCCTCTGCGGCGATGGCCCGCAGCGCCGCGATCCGCTGCTCGCGCGGCGCGCGCTCGGCCTGCAGCCGGCGCAGCAGGGCCAGCATCTCGCGCTGGCGCCGCTCGCGGTCGGCGAGCCAGCGCTCCGGGTCCAGCGGCAGCTCGGCCAGGCCGTCGCGCAGCACGGCCAGCTGGGGCTCGCCGAGCCGGCCGTAAAGGCGCTCGAAACGCTTGCGCGCGCGCTCCAACGCCTCGGCGCGGCGCTCGGCGGGGTCGGACTGCAGGAAGCGCTCGCGGTCGTCCGCCCGCTCGTCGGCGGCCTTGGTCTCCATGGCCTTGAAGTTGGCCTCGGTGAGCAGCGGCAGCAAATCGGCCGCTTCTTCGAGGGCGCGTCCGATGGCCGGCTGCGTCAGCGTCTGCACGCGCTCGTTGAAGCGGCACAGCGCCTCGGGCGTGACCGGCTGCATCACCTGCGCGCGCGCCTCGGCCAACAAGGCCGCCGTGGGCGCCAGCTGGGTGCTGCGGTGCCAGGCGAACCAGCGGTCGATGGCGGCCCGCACCGCCGGAGCCTGGCTGCGGTCGGCATCGACCCAGCCGTCCAGCTGCCACCAGGCCAGCGTCGGCCCGTTGGAATACGCCACACGCAGCGCGCTGCAGCCCGCGGCCACGAGCAGCACGCTGCCTATGATCAGCAGCTTCCACCACCGGATGCGGGAATCGGGCATGGGTTTGAACGTCGTGATCATGGCCGCGGGCAAGGGTACCCGCATGAAGAGCGCGCGGCCGAAGGTGCTGCACACGATCGCCGGCCGAAGTCTATTGCAGCACGTGCTCGATGCCGTTGCCCGCGTGGGTGATGCGGCGTCGCGCCACACCGTCGTGATCACCGGCCATGGCGCCGAGCAGGTCGAGGCCGCCTGCGCCGGCTCCGGGCTGGTTTTCGTGCGCCAGCTGCCGCAGCTGGGCACCGGCCACGCCGTGCAGCAGGCGGTGCCGGCTCTTGACCCCAGGCACGCGACGACGCTGGTGCTCAACGGCGACGTGCCGCTGATCCGCGCCGCCACCGCGCAGGCGCTGGTGGACGCCGCGGCGCAGACTGCCGGCAGCGGCGCGCTGGCGCTGCTGACGATCGAACTGGCCGACCCCCAAGGCTATGGCCGCATCGTGCGCGACGCAGCCGGCTCGGTGCGCGCCATCGTGGAGCACAAGGACGCCAGCGCCGAGCAGCGCGCCCTGCGCGAGGTCTACACCGGCATGCTGGCCGCCCCCACCGCACTGCTGGCGCGCTGGGTGATGGCCCTGAAGAACCACAACGCGCAGGGGGAGTACTACCTGACCGACGTGGTGGCGCTGGCCGTGGCCGAGGGCGTGCCGGTGGTGGCCGTGGCGGCACCCGACGAGACCGAGGTGCTGGGCGTCAACAGCCCGCACCAGCTGGCCGACCTGGAACGCCGCCAGCAGCGGCGCGTGGCCCATGCGCTGATGGACACCGGCGTGCGTCTGGCCGACCCCGGCCGGCTGGACGTGCGGGGTGCCCTCACCTGCGGCAGCGATGTCGAGATCGACGTCGGCTGCGTGTTCGAGGGCAGCGTGCACCTGGACGACGGCGTGCGCGTCGGCGCGCACTGCGTGATCCGCGATGCCCGCATCGCGGCCGGCGCGGTGATCCATCCCTTCACCCACATCGAGGGTGCCGAGGTTGGCCCCGGTGCACGGGTGGGCCCGTACGCGCGGCTGCGGCCGGGCGCTGTGCTGGGCGACGAGGTGCACATCGGCAACTTCGTTGAAGTCAAGAACAGCACACTGGCCGCCGGTGCCAAAGCCAACCACCTGGCCTACCTCGGCGACGCCACGGTGGGCGCGCGCGTCAACTACGGCGCCGGCAGCATCACGGCCAACTACGACGGAACGAACAAGCACCGCACGATCATCGGCGACGACGTGCACGTGGGCAGCAATTGCGTGCTGGTGGCGCCGGTGACGCTGGGAGCCGGAGCCACCATCGGCGGCGGCAGCACGGTCAGCAAGGATGCGCCGGCCGGACAGCTGACGGTGGCCCGGGCGAAGCAGACCACGATCCCCGGCTGGACGCGGCCAAAGAAGACGAGCCCCCAGGCTCGCTGACGCTCGCCGCCCCCCGAGGGGGCCCGGGCAGCGGCACGGCATAGCCGGTTCCGCGCCCGGGGTGCGGTTCAGGCCCCGCGCTCGAATACGTCGGCCGCGAAGCAGAGGTCGTCCCAGGCCTTGGCCTTCTCGGGCTGGTTGCGCAGAAGGTAGGCCGGGTGGTAGGTCACCACCAAGGGCACGCCCTGGTAGCGGTGGATGCGGCCGCGCAGCCGTCCGATGGGCTCTTCGGAGCGCAGCAGCGCCTGCACGGCGTAGCGGCCCATGGCAAGGATGATGCGAGGCTTGAGCAGCTCGATCTGGCGCACGAGGAAAGGCTCGCACTTCGCGAGTTCGTCGGGCTGCGGGTTGCGGTTGCCCGGCGGCCGGCACTTCAGCGTGTTGGCGATGTAGACGCGCTGCTCCTGCGGCGCCTCGCCGTCGGCGGCGCGCGTGAGCTGCAAGGCCGCGAGCATGCGATCGAGCAGCTGGCCGGCGGCGCCGACGAAGGGCTCGCCCTCGCGGTCTTCCTGCTCGCCCGGGGCCTCGCCCACCACCATCCAGCGCGCCTGCTCGTGGCCAGCGCCGAACACCGTCTGCGTGCGCTTCTCGCACAGCCCGCAGGCGCGGCAATCGGCCACGGCCTGGCGCAGGGCGGGCCAGTCGAGCGCGCCGAGCGAGCCCAGGGCGGAAGGCGCCGCTGCGGCAGGAACGGACGCCGTCATGGGCGCCGAGCCGGGCGCAGGCCTGGGCGCGGTGCGCCTCGGCGGCGCCTCGGCCAGGCCGACAGCGGGCGTGGGCTCGGGTGCGGCCTCGGGCAGGGATGCGGCCAGCGCGTCCCGTGCCGGCGGGCCCAGCAGCCGCAGCCCCATCGCCGCCAGCAGGCGGTGCTGGCGCTCAGTCCAAGCCATCGGCGGCCTCCAGCACGCGCCTCATGACGATGGCGTCTTCGCGCCCGCTGCGCGCCGGGTAATAGGCGCGGCGGCGGCCGATCTCGGCAAAGCCACGGGCCGCGTAGAGCCGCCGCGCGCGGGCGTTGCTCTCGCGCACCTCCAGCAGCATCCGCGACGCCGGCAGCCCGCGCGCATCGGCCAGCACCGCCGTCAGCAAGGCGTGGCCGTGGCCCTGGCCCTGATGCTCGGGCGCCACGGTCAGGTTCAGCAGGTGGAGTTCGTCGACGCCGGGCATGGCGACGAAGTAGCCCAGCACGGCGCCCTCGCCATCGCGGGCCAGCCTGGCGGCGTAACCGGCCGCCAGCGAGTCGATGAAGTTGCCGCGCGACCAGGGGTGGGCATAGGCGCGCACCTCCACGGCAAGCACGGCATCCACGTCGTCCGGGGTCATGGCCTGCAGCGCCGGCCACGGCGTGGCCGTCGGCGCATCGGCCGGCGCGGGCGGGTTGGGGAGCCGGGCGTTCATCGGTGGCGGCGGATCAGGCGGCTCGGGCGACGCGCGCCGCGGCGCGTTCGGCCGTGGTCTGCGCCACCTTGTCGCGCAGGTACAGCGGCAGGGCCGCAGCCGCGGGCACGGCGGCGCCCTGGGCCCAGGCCTGCAGGGCCATGCGGCCCAGCGCCGCGGCACGATCAAGCGGCTCGTCGCGGCGCCACGCGGCGGCCGGCCAGGCGATGCGGTCAGCGAATGGACCCAGGGCCGAACCGGCCAGGCCCTGGGGCACCGGCGCGGCTGCCCAGGCCTCGGCCAGCGCGGGCCAGGCCCACAGCGCCGGGGCCTGCGTGGACTGCCACCGGCCGCCGCGCCAGGCATAGCGGGCGGCGTAGATCTCGTCCATGCGCGCGTCGACGGCCACGGCGACCTCGGCACCCTCGGCCCAGGCCGAGGGCTCGCGCAGGTCTTCGGCCAGCAGCATCAGCGCGTCCAGCGGCAGCACCGGCTTGCGCCAACCCCAGGCCAGGCCCTGGGTCACCGCGCAGGCCGTGCGCAGGCCCGTGAAGGCGCCCGGGCCCTGCACAAAGGCGATGGCATCCAGCGCCGGCCCGGCCACACCGGCCCGAGCCAGCAGCCCCTGCAAGGCCGGCAGCAACCGCGCCGAGGCGGCGCCGCCGCCGGCTTCGTCGTGGGTGTGGATCGTGCGGCCGTCGGCCAGCGCGGCGCAGAGTCGTTCGGTGGCGGTGTCGAGGGCCAGGATCACCGGCCCCGTCCCTGGCAGGGCACTCATGCGGTCAGTGTAGCCGTGCGATCATGGCCTCCGATGCCTGCCGCCAACCACCGTGCCCTGCCCTTGCGGGCGCTGTTCCCGGCGCTGTGGACCGCGCTGCTGATGGTCACGGCCTACGCGCCGGCCGGCGCCGCGACGCAACTGCCGCCCGAGACGCGCCAGGCGTTGCAGCGCGCCGCCATCCCACTCGATGCCGTGGCGGTGCTGGTGCAGGAGCTGGGCGCGGCGCAGCCCGCGCTGGCCTGGCGCGCCGACGCGCCCATGAACCCGGCCTCGGTGATGAAGCTGCCGACCACCCTGGCAGCGCTCGAGCGCCTGGGCCCCGCCTACACCTGGCCGACGCCGCTGTGGCTGACCGGCACCCTGAAGGACGGCGTGCTCCAGGGTGATCTCGTCATCCAGGGCCGCGGCGACCCCAAGCTGGTGGTCGAGCGTCTCTGGCTGGCCTTGCGCCAGCTGCGCCAGTGGGGCCTGCGCGAGATCCGCGGCGACATCGTGCTCGACGGCCGTGCCTTTGCGCCGCAGCCCGGCGACCCGGGCGACTTCGACGGCGAACGGCTGCGCCCCTACAACGCGCTGCCGGCGGCGCTGCTGCTGAACTTCCGCTCCTCCATCGTCAGCTTCGTGCCCGACACCTCGGCCGGTGTGGCGCGCGTGGCGCTGGACACCCCGCTGGCGCACACCACCGTCGACGCCAGCGTGCCCCTGGCCGCCGCCGGCACGCCCTGCGGCGACTGGCGTGCCGGCCTGCGCGCCAGTGCCGAGCCGCGCCGGCTGCGCTTTGCCGGCAGCTACCCTGCTGCCTGCGGTGAGCGCAACTGGCCGCTGGCCGACGCCGAGCCCGCCACCTACGACGCCCGGTTGCTCTTGGGCCTGTGGCAGGAGCTGGGCGGCACGCTGAGCGGCCGGGTCCGCGAGGGCGCGGCCCCCGAGGGCACGCCGCCCACGCTGACCTTGCGCTCGCCGCCGCTGGCCGAGGTCGTGCGCGACATCAACAAGTTCAGCAACAACGTGATGGCGCAGCAGCTGCTGCTGACGCTGGCGCTAAACGCCGCGCCCGCCGGCACGCCAGCGCCGCCGGTGACGGCCGAGCGTGCGCGCGAGGTGTTGGCGGCGTGGCTGGCCGAACGCACCGGCGCGCTGGACGCGGCGGTGGTGGTCGACAACGGCTCGGGGCTGTCGCGGTTGTCGCGCCTGCCGGCACGGCGGCTGGCGCGGCTGCTGCAGCAGGCCGCCGACGGGCCGCACTTCGGCGAGCTGCTGGCCTCGCTGCCCATCAGCGGCCAGGACGGCACGCTGCGCCGCTCACGCGCGCCCGGGGGCCGCGCGCAGCTGAAGACCGGCTCGCTGCGCGAGGTGACGGCGCTGGCCGGCTACGTGCTGTCGGACAGCGGCCGCCGCTACATCTTCGTCGCCATGGTCAACCACCCGCAGGCCGGCGCCGCACGGCCGGCACTGGACACGCTGGTGCAGTGGACCGTGCGCGACGCACCGGCGCGCTGAGCGACCACGAACCGGAGGCTCTGCCCGAGATGAACGCACAAGACTGGATCGGCTACGCGGCCGCCACGCTGACCACCGCCTCGTTCCTGCCGCAGGCCATCCTGACGCTGCGCACGCGCGACACGCGCGGCGTCTCGCTGGGGATGTACGCGGCCTTCACCGCCGGCGTGGCGCTTTGGCTGCTGTACGGCCTGGCTTTGGGCGAGTGGCCGATCATCGTTGCCAACGCGGTGACGCTGGCTCTGGCCGCGACCATCCTGACGACGAAGATCGTCGTCGAGCGCGGCGCCCGTGGCGCCGGGGATCAGAACCGGTAGGCCAGGCCCAGGCTCAGGCTCAGCGGGTCGAGCTTCATGGGCAGCGTCTGGCCGGTCGACAGCCGGCCTTCGGTCTTGAGCGGCGTGTGCGACACCGCGGCATCGAGCTGCCAGCGCGGCGCGACGCGCCAGGCCGCGCCCAGCTGCACGCTGGCGGTCCACTTCGACTCGATCTCGAGGGTGGTGGGCCGCGCCGGGCTGCCGCCGGTGATGCCCGACAACGCCGCCGTGCTGCGCGAACCGTAGAAGCGGGCGTAGGTCGGCCCCAGGCCCAGGTAGGGGCGCAGCGCGGCGTCGGCCTCGCCGAAGCGCCACTGCAGCATCAGGCTGATCGGCAGCAGCTTCACTTCGGCCAGCCTGCCGACGCCGGCCAGCGCACCCGCGCCGACGAGATCGTGCTTGAAGCCGGCCGACAGCGGCAGGTCGAGTGCCCAGCGGTCGGTGATCATGTAGGTGATGCCGGCGGTGGCCTGGGTGTCGGACTCCAGGTCGGCCTGGGAGCGCGGCGTGCTCGGGGTCGAGAGGTCGCCGCTCTGGACCTGGGGCTGGATCGTGGTGGCCCCGCCCCGCAGCAGCCAGCTGCCGGCGCCCTGGGCGGCCGCCAGGCCCGGGCAGGCCGCAGCCGCCACAAAGGCGATGCAGGCCCTGGTGCCCGTTGAAGGGGCGCGGAAGAGACGGTGGAAGGCGCTCATGGACAGTTCTCCGGGCAACGGGTTCACAGCCAGCCCGCGCGGGCCAGTTCGAGCGAGATCGCCTGCGCCAGCAACTGGTGGCCGTAGGGCGTGGGGTGGAAGCCGTCGGAGAACGCGTAGCTTCGCCACCAGTTCGCCCCCCCGGTGGCACCGGCCGGCGGCGCCGCCGACAGCGCGGTGTCGGTGCAGGTGGCGAAGTTGTAGGTGGGCAGGCCGTCGGTGCCCACGCCGGTGACCGGGCAGGCCGTGGCGCGAACGTTGCTCAGGCCGTACTGCGCGGGCATCGCGATCTGCTCGTTGAAGGCGGTGTAGAAGTCGATGATCACCACCGAGGTGTTGCCGGCAAAGCGCGCCGCCAGACGGGCGTTGAAGGCCTCGACCCAGCCCTTGAACAGGGCTTCGCTCTGCGCGCGCGCCGCAGCCCCGGCGTTGCCGCCACCGGAGGCCGCGGCAATGCCGTCGAGCACCGCCTGGAAACGCGGGGTGTTGGTGATGCCGGGCATGTTGAGCAGCGCCATGCGGCGTGCGCCCTTGTTGAGGGCTCCGTCGCGCAGCTGGTCGGCGAAGCGGTCGGCCAGTGCCTGCATGTACTGGCCACCGGCCGCCGCCAGCCCGGCAGCGCCGCCGCTGACCGCCGCCGCCACCTGCGCTGGCGTGAGCAGCGTGCCCAGCAGCGCGGTGTAGGCCGCGCCGCCGTCGGTCGCGGCGCTCAGGTAGGCACCCACCAGCGTGGCGGCGTCGTTGCCACCCCCGTCGACGAGCAACAGGTCGTTGGCGCCGAAATTGCCTGCGGCCGTGGCCGCCGCCAGCTGCACCGAGATGATCCGTGGGTCGGAAGGTGTCAGCCCCGACCCGGTGCCGTTGATGACGCCGCCGCCGATCGCGTAGTTGCTGCAGCCCGCCGCGGTGTTGGGCACAAAGGTGGTGCCGGTGAAGGCGAAGAAGTTGCAGCCGCGGCCCAGCCCGTACAGCACGCCGATGCGCTCGGGGAAGGTCAGGCTCTCGCTGCCCTGCACCGTGAAGCGCAACCCGAAGGTGCCGACGTCGGCCAGGCTGTCGCCCATCACCTTCAGCGCCGCCACCCGCACGGCCGGCGTGGTGTCGGCGCTGTTGCCGTCATTGCCGCCGCAGGCGACGAGCAGGGCGGCCAGGGCCAGTCCGGTGAGGGTGGTGCGCAATCGGATCATCGTGTCTCCTCGGCCGCGGGGCCGGCAACAGGGCCGGTGAGAATCGAACGACCGTTCGATTCAACACCAATCACTGTACGGGCACGGCAGCACCTCACGCGCCCGGCCAAACCCGAGTCCGGGTTTGTCAGGGGCCGCTCCGCGAGCGTCAGAAGGGGTTGAGCTGAGCGCGCTGCAGCGCGAGCTGGGCCAGGGCGGACTGGCCGCCTGAGCCCAGCCGCGTACCGTCAGCCCACAGGGCTGAGGCCGCGTCGATGCCGGTCACCACGGTGGCGGTGGTGCAGTTGGGCGGTGCCGCCGTGCACACCGCGGTGGCGATGTCGCTGAAGCCGGCATAAGAGGGCGAGATGCTCACCGCCTGCTGAGTGCGCAGGTCGAGCTGAACGAGGCCGACAAAGCGGCCGTCGATGCGGATGCGCACGCCCAGCCGCTCGTTGAACGCCAGCGTCAGCCGCGAGATCAGCGCCGCACGGTCGAAGCCGCTGCCGGCGTGGGCCGCGGCCTGGGCGCGGGCGTAAGGCGACAGACCCATGTCCGGCAGGTTGGCGACGAGGACCTTGCTGCCCAGGTCGACCAGCCGGTTGACTTGGGCCGCCGCGCGCTCGCCGCGGCGCCCAGCCTCGGCGAGCAGCGCAGCCTCGGACTGCGCCGGGTACTGCTGGTACAGCTCAAGCACGTCGTTCATGCCCATGAAGAACAGCGTCAGGTCCTTGTCGCGGAAGCCGCCGGCAGCGATCTGCGCATCGATCTGCGTCACGGCGTCGTCCACGCGGGCGCCGGGCGCCGCCAGCGTGAATGCGCGCGGGGTCGCTGGCGGCGTCGCCGTGTTGCACTGGGCCAGCGTGAGGCCGTACAGGCCCGCGACCACCTGCACCCAGTTGGGCCTGGCGGCGCAGTTGACGGCAGTGCCCTCGGTGTTCAGGCCGTTGACGGCGTAGTTGCGCCCTTCGCTGGTGAGCGCACTGGCGTCATCACCGACGGCGAACACCCGTTCGGCGACGAAGGGTTCAAGCTGCGAGGTGCTGCCGCCGCAGGCGACGACGGCCAGCGCGGCCGCCAGGGCGGCGAACATGGCGCCGAACGCCCTGTGGGGCCGGCGACCGGGAAGACGAGGACTCATCGATGCTCCGGTATCAGAGCGCGCATTGTCGCCCGGACGCGCATCGCCCGGCCGCGGACGGCCACCCGGCGGTTCAGGCCGCGGCACGACGCAGGCGGTCGCGCACACCGTCCCAGGCCAGGACGGCCGGCGGGGCCTCGACCCAGATGGCCCGCGCGCCCGCGGCGTCGAGCTCACGCAGCACGGCAAACAATTCGTGCGCCGCGGCGTCGGCTCCGGCGGCCATCGGCCGGTGCCACCACCCCGGCGGCGGCACCCGGCGCGTGTACAGCGCCACCCCGGGCAGGGGCGGTGCCGCCTCGACGGCGTCGTGCCAGTCGGCCGGTGCGACCAGCCGCAGCGCGGCGGCCGGCGCGTAGTGCGACGCCAGCGTGCCCGAAGCCCTGGGCGAGGCCGCGTCGGGCTCGGCCAGGACTTGCCCGAGCACCTGCTCGAGGCTTTCGCGCCCGAGCTGGCCCGGACGCAAGAGCGCCGGACCAGCCGGCGGCGACCGCGTGCAGTCCACGATGGCCGACTCGATGCCGACCTCGCAGGGGCCGCCGTCCAGCACCCACATCGCCGGGCCGAACTCCGCCTGCACATGCGCGGCCAGCGTTGGGCTGACCCGGCCGAAGCGGTTGGCACTGGGCGCGGCCACGCCGGGCACGCCCAGGGCTGCCGCCTCGTGCAGCAGCGCCAAGGCCAGCGGATGCGAGGGCATGCGCAGGCCCACGCTGGCCTGCCCACCCGCCGCTGCGGCGCCGATGCCGTCGCGCCGCGGCACGATCACCGTCACCGGGCCTGGCCAGCAGGCCTGCATCAGGCGGCGGGCGCTGTCGGGCAGCACCGCCGCGAAGGCCTGGGCGGCCGCGAACGAGGCCACGTGCACGATCAGCGGGTGGTCGGCCGGGCGCCCCTTGGCGGCGAAGATCCGCGCCACGGCCGCGTCGTCATCGGCGCGGGCGCCGAGGCCGTAGACGGTCTCGGTGGGGAAGGCCACCAGTTCGCCGTCGGCCAAGGCCCGTGCAGCACGGTGCACGCCCTCGGGGCCTTGCAGCAGCGGCATGGCGGCTTCGACGCGGCCGCTCAGAACGGCGGCAGGCCCAGGCGCGCCGCCGCCTGCAGGGCCACGGCACGGGCTTCGGCAGCGGTGGCCGCCGTCACCGTGAGGTGGCCCATCTTGCGCGCGCGCCGCGGCTCGGCCTTGCCGTACCGGTGCAGCCGCACGCCGGGCAACGCAAGCACGGCGGGCCAGTCGGGCTCACGCGGCACCGTGGTGGCCACGCCGTCGAACCACAACTCGCCCAGCAGGTTCAGCATGACGGCCGGCGAATGCTGGCGGGGCATCGTGAGCGGCCATCCCATCAACGTGCGCAGCTGCAGGTCGAACTGCGACAGGTCGCAGGCGTCGATGCTGTAGTGGCCGGAGTTGTGCGGTCGCGGTGCCATCTCGTTGGCCACCAGGCTGCCGTCGGCGAGCACGAAGAACTCGACACACAGCACGCCGACATAGTCCAGCGCATCGGCCAGGCGGCGGGCGCAGGCCACGGCCTGGTCGGCGAGCCCCGTGCTCACGTCGGGCGCCGGCACCTCGGTGACGGCCAGGATGCCTTCGTGGTGCAGGTTCTGCTGCACCGGCAGGTGCACGCTGTGGCCGTCGCGCCCGCGCGCGACGATGACGCTGATCTCGCGCGCCAGCGGCAGTCGCTGTTCGAGCACGCAGACCGTGCGGCCGAGCTGCTGCCAGGCCACAGCCAGCGCCCCGGCGCTGTCGACGCGCATCTGGCCTTTGCCGTCGTAACCGAGCGTGGCCGTCTTGAGGATGCCCGGCACAAGCCCGGCGCCGGCCGCGGCAGCCAGCGTGGCCTCGCTGTCGACCACGGCAAATGGCGCACAGGGCACACCGGCGGCCTGGAAGCAGGCCTTCTCGCGCGCGCGGTGCTGGCAGACTTCGACCGCGGCCGCCGGCGGCGACACCGTGATGCGCGCGGCGAGCTGCCGCAACACCTGCGCCGGCACGTTTTCGAACTCGGTGGTGGCCGCACCGCAGCCTGTCGCAAGCACAGCGAGCGCGGCCTCGTTGTCGTAGGCGGCGACGAGGTGGTCGTCGGCGGCCGCACCCGCAGGGCTGGCGGCGTCGGGCTCGAGCACGGTCACGCGCAGGCCGGCCACCTGGGCGGCGTGCACGAACATGCGCCCGAGCTGACCACCGCCGAGCACCGCGACGGCGCGGGCCTGCGGCGCGGGCGCGGTGACCCTCACGTCAGGTCCTTCGTCATGGCCCGGGCGGCGGCGGTCTGCTCGGCGCGGAAGGCCTCGAGACGCTCGTGCAGCGGCGCGTCCGCAAGAGCCAGCATCGCCACCGCGAACAGCGCGGCATTGGCTGCACCGGCGGCCCCGATGGCAAAGGTGGCCACCGGGATGCCCTTGGGCATCTGCACGATCGAATAGAGCGAGTCGAGGCCTTGCAGATGCTTGCTGGCAACCGGCACGCCCAGCACCGGCACCGTGGTCTTGGCGGCCAACATACCGGGCAGATGCGCCGCTCCCCCAGCCCCCGCGATGATGGCCCGGATGCCTCGGCCGGCGGCCTGCTCGGCATATGCGAACAACTCATCGGGCATGCGGTGCGCCGAGACCACCTGCTTGTCGTAGGGCAGGCCGAAACGATCGAGGATCTCGGCAGCGTGGCGCAGGGTCTCCCAGTCACTGGAGGAGCCCATGACAAGGGCGATCAAGGTGTTCACGTGGGGAGGCGCCAGGCTCGGCGGGAAGGGCGGTCAGAACGCAGATTCTGGCAGCCGTGGCCGCAACAGAGCCAGCGCCTCGCCCAGCCGGCGCTCGAACTCCTGATGATCGCTCGATGCGTCTCGCGCGAATTCAGACACGGACGGCGCTCCGGGGATGTCCAGCCCGGCCTGCTCAAGCGCCAGGAGCATCTTCGACAGGACCACCCGCTCGTCGGGATCCAAGGTCCTGAGCGCTTCGATGTCGATCAAGGCCGCGAAGTGCTGTGCGCGCGCCCTCTCGCCGGCCATGCAGTGGCAATAGGCCAGCTCGGCACGGAGAGCGGAGTCGTTCAAGTGACCGGCGCGAAACGACTTGCTGCCGACATAAGCTTCGAGAGCGGTGGCGGCCTTGGCGAACTCGCCAAGCATCAAGTCCGTCCGCGCAAGGCCGAACACCACATGCTCGGCCAGGGTCTGGATGCTCACCAGCTTGTTCAGGTTACGGGACGATTCCAGCTCAAGCCTGGTTCTTTCGATCCAGTCGGGGTTGCCTTGGCCCAGGGCCCAATCCAGACGTTGACGGGACAGGGCGAACGAAGCCCGGTCGAAGACCAGCGCATCGATCGAGGCCTGGTCGCCGTCGGCCACCGCATGATGGTGCGCCTGCCTGAAACAGAGCTGGGCGGCCTCGGACTTGCCCAAGACCATCTCCGCAAGCATGAGCACGAGGAAGACTCTTGTCTTCGCCGTGTGCTCCTGGGGCGGCCAGGAGTCTATGGCCAGCGCCAGTGTTCGCGCCATCGACTCGAAGCGTGAGTACTCGAAGTCCAGAAAGCCCTTCCACGCCGCGGCCAGGGCGATCACTTCGCCGTCCCGCATGGCCTGCCCCAGAAAGAGCGCCCGACTGAGCCGGTCGGTCGCGACTGCGCTGAAGGACTGGTAGTGATGCAGGACGCCTTCGGCGATCATGACCAGGCAGGTGACACGGCCGCTTTGGCCGCTCCCGAAGTCTTGACGCAAGGCATCAATCTCCCCTTGCGCCTCGGCAAACCGGCTAAGTCGCGCCAAGTACTGGGCCCGCAACGCCCGACTCTCCGCCCGTCTGTAGGGGTCGCGATCCGTTCGTATCGCTTCTTCAACCCGTCGCAGATACTGACTCATGGTCCACTCCTGCCACCACCCCGCGTCATGATTCTTTCCGCCCATGTCGACGCGGAAGCGCCTTGAACGGCGAAGACCCGACAGAAAAAAGGGCGACCCTTGCGGATCGCCCTTGTCGGATAGCCCCAGGCCCGCCGGGGCCCCGCTGAACTCAGGGCTTGTTGCCCGTGGGGAACGGCCAGGCGGCCGCCGGATTCAGCGTGGTCTTGGCAGGGGCAGCAGGCGCGGCCGCAGGCGCAGCAGGCGCGGGGGCCGCCGGCTTCTTCGCGGCCTTCTTGGCAGCCGCCTTCTTCGCCGTCGGCTTCTTCGGCGCCGCGGCCTTCTTGGCTGCAGCCTTCTTCGCCGGGGCCGCCTTCTTGGCCGGGGCGGCCTTTTTCGCCGGTGCGGCCTTCTTGGCCGCCGCCTTCTTGGCCGGAGCAGCCTTCTTCGCCGGTGCAGCCTTCTTGGCCGCCGCCTTCTTGGCCGGAGCGGCCTTCTTCGCCGGCGCCGCCTTCTTGGCGGGGGCGGCCTTCTTGGCGGCCGCCTTCTTCGCCGGAGCGGCCTTCTTCGCCGCAGCCTTCTTGGCCGGAGCGGCCTTCTTCGCAGTTGCCATAACGATCTCCTTGATCAAGTTGCAACAAGCACCACGCCGGTCGTTCCGGCGCGGGGATTCATCACCCGGGGGTCTGCCGGTGGGCACGTGCCCCCGGCGGTCGCCCCGGTGCGATGAACGGGGTCACGAACCCGCCCGGTCTGATCGCCGGGCTTGATCCGTCATTCTTGATCTCTCTGTCGCCCCGCCGCACGGTGCCCGTGCGCCGGGCTTTGGCCCGCTCTCCGGCAAGGGACTGCGCAATGGCTCAGTCCCAGGCCAGCGCGCCGCCGGTCTGGTAGTCGATGACACGGGTCTCGAAGAAGTTGCGCTCCTTCTTCAGGTCGATCATCTCGCTCATCCAGGGGAAAGGGTTCTCCTCGTTGGGATACAGCGGATCCAGGCCGATCTGCGTCGCGCGCCGGTTGGCGATGTAGCGCAGGTAGCCCTTGAACATGTTCGCGTTCAGGCCCAGCACGCCGCGCGGCATGGTGTCCTCGGCGTAGCGGTACTCAAGCTCGACAGCCTTCTCGAACAGCGCCTTGATTTCCGCCTTGAAGGCCGGCGTCCACAAGTGCGGGTTCTCGAGCTTGATCTGGTTGATCAAGTCGATGCCGAAGTTGCAGTGCATCGACTCGTCGCGCAGGATGTACTGGTACTGCTCAGCTGCACCCGTCATCTTGTTCTGCCGGCCCAGCGCGAGGATCTGCGTGAAGCCGACGTAGAAGAAGAGGCCCTCCATCAGGCAGGCAAACACGATCAGGCTCTTCAGCAACTTCTGGTCGGCCTCGGGCGTGCCGGTGTGGAAGTGGGGGTCCATGATCGCGTCGATGAACGGGATCAGGAACTCATCCTTGTCCCGGATCGACGAGACCTCGTGGTAGGCGTTGAAGATCTCGCCTTCGTCAAGGCCGAGACTCTCAACGATGTACTGGTAGGCGTGCGTGTGGATGGCCTCCTCAAACGCCTGGCGCAAGAGGAACTGCCGGCATTCGGGCGCCGTGATGTGGCGGTAGGTGCCCAACACGATGTTGTTGGCGGCCAGCGAGTCGGCGGTGACGAAGAAGCCGAGGTTGCGCTTGATGATGCGGCGCTCGTCTTCGGTCAGGCCGTTGGGATCCTTCCATGTCGCGATGTCGCGCGACATGTTCACCTCCTGCGGCATCCAGTGGTTTGCGCAGGTGGAGAGGTACTTCTCCCAGGCCCACTTGTACTTGAACGGCACCAGCTGGTTGACGTCGGTCTGGCCGTTGATGATGCGTTTGTCGGCGATGTTGACGCGCCGCTCGCCGCTGGCGTGAGCGTCGCCAGACGCTGCGACCCGTGGCGGCGTGGGCAGCGTGGCGACTGCCGGAAACGGATTGCTGGGCAGCTGAAGCGGCAGCGATGCTGCTGCGGGTAGCACCGAGAATGCCGGAGCGGCAATCGGCGCGCTGTGGGCTGAAGGCTTCGGCGGCGCGATCGGCGCCTGCGGCGGCATCACGGTGGGTTGTGGCTTGACTTCGTCTTCCCAGACCAGCATGGGTTCTACGTCCTGTGGCGTTGAATTATCCGAGTGTTGTGCGCGAACACCAAGCACTGGTTGACATCGCGATGAACTCGTTGTTGCAGCAGCGCATCGTGGCAGGACCCATGCAGTGCCTGCCGACGATGCGGCCCGTCGATCAGCAAGGCCTCACTGGCAGGCTTCGCAATCGGGGTTGTCGATCGAGCAGAACTTGACGTCGCTCGCGGGCTCGGCGTTCGCCGCCGAAACGGCCGTCGACACCGCGCCGCCGGTTGCACCCTCCACCATGGGCACCGCGTTCAGCGCACCCGGGGCCACCGTGCTCTTCTCGCTGTAGGTGGCGCTGGTGGTGCGCAGGTAGTACGTGGTCTTCAGCCCACGCAGCCACGCGAGCTTGTAGGTCTCGTCGAGGCGGCGGCCCGACGCGCCGGCCATGTAGATGTTGAGCGACTGCGCCTGGTCGATCCACTTCTGGCGCCGCGCGCCGGCCTCGATGAGCCAGCTCGGGTCGACCTCGAAGGCCGTGGCGTACAGACGCTTGAGCTCCTCCGGCACGCGGTCGATCGGCCGCAGCGAACCGTCGAAGTGCTTGAGGTCAACCACCATCACATCGTCCCAAAGGCCGAGCTTCTTGAGGTCGCGCACCAGGTACTCGTTGACGACCGTGAACTCGCCCGACAGGTTGCTCTTGACGCTCAAGTTGCCGAAGCTCGGCTCGATGGAGGCGTCGACACCGATGATGTTGCTGATGGTGGCCGTGGGCGCGATGGCCACGCAATTGCTGTTGCGCATGCCGTGCTCGGCAATGCGCTGGCGCAGGGCGGGCCAGTCCATCGACTCGCTGCGGTCAACCTGCACCCACTGCTCGCCGCCGCGCGCCTGGGCCAGCAGCGACAGCGTGTCCTGCGGCAGGACTCCGCGGTCCCAGAGGCTGCCTCGGTAGCTGCTGTAACGGCCGCGCTCGGCAGCCAGCTCGGTGCTGGCCCAGTAGGCGTGGTAGCACACGGCCTCCATGCTGCGGTCGGCGAACTCCACGGCCTCGGTGCTCGAGTACGGCACGCGCAGCTGGTACAGGCAGTCCTGGAAGCCCATCAAGCCCAATCCCACCGGGCGGTGGCGCAGGTTGCTGTCGCGAGCCTTCTTCACCGCGTAGTAGTTGATGTCGATGACGTTGTCGAGCATGCGCATGGCCGTCGACACGGTCTTCTTCAACTTGGCCTGGTCGATACGGCCATCCTTGAGGTGCTGCACCAGGTTCACCGAACCGAGGTTGCAGACGGCAATCTCGGTGTCGGAGGTGTTCAGCGTGATCTCGGTGCACAGGTTCGACGAGTGCACCACGCCCACGTGTTGCTGCGGCGAGCGGACGTTGCAGGCGTCCTTGAAGGTGATCCAGGGATGGCCCGTCTCAAACAGCATCGAGAGCATCTTGCGCCACAGGTCCCGGGCCGGCATGCGCTTGAAGAGCTTGAGCTCGCCACTGTCGACCTTGGCCTCGTAGGCGGCGTAGGCGGCCTCGAACCCGGTGCCGAACTTGTCGTGCAGATCGGGGCAGGTGCTGGGGCTGAACAGCGTCCAGTGACCGCCTTCGATGACGCGCCGCATGAACAGGTCGGGGATCCAGTTGGCGGTGTTCATATCGTGCGTGCGACGCCGGTCGTCGCCGGTGTTCTTGCGCAGTTCGAGGAACTCCTCGATGTCGAGATGCCAGGTCTCGAGGTACGCGCAGACCGCGCCCTTGCGCTTGCCGCCCTGGTTGACGGCCACTGCGGTGTCGTTGACGACCTTCAGGAAAGGCACGACGCCCTGACTCTCGCCGTTGGTACCCTTGATGTGGCTGCCCAGGGCGCGCACGCGCGTCCAGTCGTTGCCCAGGCCACCGGCAAACTTGCTCAGCAGCGCGTTCTCCTTGATGGCCTCGTAGATGCCGTCCAGGTCGTCGGCCACCGTGGTGAGGTAGCAGCTGCTGAGCTGGCTGCGCCGTGTTCCGCTGTTGAACAGCGTGGGCGTGCTGCTCATGAAGTCGAAGCTGGAGAGCACCTCGTAGAACTCGATGGCTCGGGCCTCGCGGTCGATCTCATTGAGCGCCAGGCCCATGGCCACCCGCATGAAGAAGGCCTGCGGCATCTCGATGCGCCGCTTGGACACATGCAGGAAGTAGCGGTCGTACAGCGTCTGCAGGCCAAGGTAGTCGAACTGCAGGTCGCGCTCGGCCTTGAGCGCGGCACCGAGCCTGACGAGGTCAAACTGCAGCAGCTTGTCGTCGAGCAGCTCGGCTTCGATGCCCTTCTTGACGAACTGCGGGAAGTACTCGGCGTAGCGCGTGGCCATCTGCGCCTGGTTGATCTCTTCGCCCAGGATCTCGCGGCGGATGGTGTGCAGCAGCAGACGCGCGGTGGCGCGCGTGTAGGCGGGCTCCTTCTCGATCAGGGTGCGCGCGGCCAGGATGGCGGCCTTGTAGACCTCGTCGATCGGCACGCCGTCGTAAAGGTTGCGGCGGGTCTCGGCCATGATGGGGTCGGCCTGCACCTCAGCGCCGAGGCCGGCGCAGGCGCTGTCGACCAGGGCGCGCAGCGCGCCCATGTCCAGCGGCACGCGCTGGCCGTTCTCCAGCACGTGCAGGTCGGGCGCCTTGACGACCGCCGGCGTGCCCTGGCGCGCGCGCTCCTGCGCGCGGCGCTCACGGTACAGCACGTAGGCGCGCGCCACTTCGTGGTGACCGCCGCGCATCAGGCCGAGTTCGACCTGGTCCTGCACATCCTCGATGTGGAAGGTGCCGCCACCCGGGCGGCTGCGCAGCAGCGCGCGCACAACGCTGCCGGTGAGCTGCTCGACCGTCTCGCGCACGCTGGCCGAGGCCGCGCCCTGCGTGCCATGCACCGCCAGGAACGCCTTCATCAGCGCGACCGCAATCTTGTCGGGTTCGAAGCCCACCACCGCACCGTTGCGGCGGATGATCTGGTAAGCGGTGTAGGCGCCGGCCTGCGGAGCGGTGCTGGTGCTGGCCAGCGGCATGCGCTGCGGCGCCGGGGTGGCGATGTCGACAGATTGCATTCGATCCCCTCTGTGTCGTTCGTGATGCGCACCGCCGGCGCGCAAGCCGTCGATGCGGTGAATATGCCCAGGCGCCCCTGCCCGGGTGGGCGGGTACTGTCGCCAAGCACGGCCTGCGCGTGACGGGCCCGGTGGTGTCGGAGGGCCGCCGCGGTCAGCGGGATTCCCGGTAAAGCACTATATCTGGGGTGCCAACCCCCATCAAGGCACTAGCGCTAGTGTGCACCAAGGGCCTTCCCGGATTGCCCACCGTTGTGCCGACGCCGCGGCCGCGCACGCGCGGCCGCGATCCGTCAGCGGCCAGACGCGGCTCGCTGGCCACACTGCCGCGCCCGTCTTGGTACGCCGCTGCGGCCGCCGCGCCAGCAGGGGCGAAACGCAGCGTCACGGCCCCGGAGAGCGCACCGTTGCTGAAGCGCGCCGCGGAGCCAGCCCGACACGCGGCACCCGCAGCGGGCTGCGTTGCAGGCTACGCGCCAGGCCGAACCAGTCAAACGCTGGCCCGGGATCCGTCTTGCGACCCGGGGCCACGTCCTCATGCCCCACCACCTCGCGCAGCGGATACCGGCGGGCCAGCGCAGCCAGCAGGCACACCAGCGAAGCGTATTGCGCCTGCTCGAAGCCACCGCTGTCCAGGCCTTCGAGCTCGATGCCGACGGACCAGTCGTTGCAGTTCGACCGCCCACGCCAGCTCGACACACCCGCATGCCAGGCGCGCGCGCCCGTGGCGGCGAACTGCACGACGCGCCCGCTGCGCCGCACGAAGAAGTGGGCCGAGACCTGCAGGCCGCGGATGGACTCGAAGTACGGGTGCTCGTCCCAATTCAGGCGGTTCGTGAACAGGCGCTCGACCGCATCGCCCCGGTAGTGGCCCGGCGGCAGGCTGATCGAGTGCACGATGGCCAGCGTCGGCTGCACGCCCGGCGGACGCGGCCCCACGTTGGGTGAAGGGCGCCAGGACGCCGGTGCCCACCAGCCGTCGCCGTGCCAAGCCGCACGCCGGCTCACCGCCCGGCCCTGCAAGCGCCGCGGACGCGCCGCTCAGGTCGGATCGCCATCGGGTTCGGCCGCCGCCGCATCGCCGCCGATCCCCAGCCGGGCCATGCGGTAACGCATCTGCCGCAGTGAAAGTCCCAGGCTCGCGCCGGCGGCAGTCCGGTTGTAGCGATGGCGCTTGAGCGCGCGTTCGAGCACCTGCCGCTCGACCTCGTCAAGGTAGGCCACGAGGTCGCTCGGCAGCGTGGGCTCGACCGCAGCGGCCAAGGCCGCCCCGGGCTGCTGCTGCGGTTCGGCCTCTGCGACCGTGTCTTCGAAGCGGCCTGCGGGCAGGCCAAGGTCGTCGACGCCGATATCGGGCCCGCTGGCCAATGCCAGCGCGCGATGCAGCAGGTTCTCGAGCTCGCGAACGTTGCCCGGGAAGGCATGGCGGAGCAGGCGCTGCTCGGCGTCTGGCGCCAGCTCGGGGGGCACCGTCACACCGACATCACGGGCGATACGCTCGATGACCGCGCGGCAAATGGCCGGCACGTCGCCCATGCGCTCGCGCAGCGGCGGCACGACGATGCAAATGACGTTGAGGCGATAGAAAAGGTCCTGCCGGAAACGGCCGCTCTGCACCTCGGCACCGAGGTCCTTGTGCGTGGCGCTGACGATGCGCACGTTCACGGGCTGTTCGGCGGTCGCGCCCAGTGGGCGCACGGCGCGCTCCTGGATCACGCGCAGCATCTTGCTCTGCATGGACAGCGGCAGGTCGCCGATCTCGTCGAGGAACAGCGTGCCCGACTGCGCGGCCTGGAAGAAGCCTTCGCGGTCTTCGTGGGCGCCGGTGAACGCACCCTTGCGGTAGCCGAAGAACTCCGCCTCGAGCAGGCTCTCGGGAATGGCCCCGCAGTTGACAGCCACGAACGGGCCGCCGGCACGTGCCGAGCAGTCATGGATGGCCCGCGCCACCAGCTCCTTGCCCGTGCCCGACTCGCCATGCACCAGCACCGGGGCCATGCTGCGCGCCACCTTGTCCACCAGCGAGCGCACCTGTTGCATCGCGACCGAGTCGCCGAGCAGCCGCTGCAGCGCCGGCCGCCGCGGTGCACCCGCCGGTGGCGTTTTGCGCGTCGCAGGCGCCGTGGGCAGGCGGCCCAATGCCGACGCCACGACGGCGCGGAACTGGCGCAGGTCGACGGGCTTGGTGAGGTAGTCGTAGGCGCCCGACTTCAAGGCCTCGACTGCGTTCTCGGGTGAGCCGTAGGCCGTGATGACCACGGTCTTCTCGGGCCGGCCGGCCTCCTGGAGCCGGTGCAGCAGGTCCAGCCCGCTGCCGTCGGGCAGCCGCATGTCCGTGATCAACAGCTGATAGCCGCCCGCGCCGCGTTGCTGCAGCATCGCCCAGCCTTCCGCCACCGAGCCAGCACTGTCGACGTCGTAACCCTCGCGCAACAGGGTGAGCTCGTACAGCGTGCGCAGGTCGGGCTCGTCGTCGACGACGAGCAGGCGGAGGTTGGGCGTGTTGGACACGGGCGGCGGGTTCGCTCAAGGAGCCAATCAGGCCAGCGGCAGCGCGGGCGCGGACGCAGACCCTGTGAGGGTCGTTCGGCGCATGCGCACCGCGAACTCGTTGCGCAGCCGCTCGGTCGCGGGCAGGGGACGGTACTCGATGCTGGCGCCGTAGCGTTCGCACAGCTCGCGGCAAATATACAAGCCGAGTCCGGTGCCGCGGCTGCGGGTCGAGAAGAACGGCTCGAACAGCCGCCGCTCGACCTCGGGCGCAATCTGGGCACCGTCGGACAGCACCGACAGCAGCGCGAGCCGTTCGTCCAGGGCCAGCAGGCGCAGGACCACCGAACCGGGCTCGCCGCTGGCGTGCCGCAGCGCGTTGTCGAGCAGGTTCACCAGCACGCGGCGCAGGTGCTCGGGGTCGAAGTCCACACCCAGCGGACTGGCGTGCAACTCGGCGCGCAGCGGGCTGGCCGGGCCCATCGACAGGCCCTGCGTGCGCACCCAGTCGGCCGCAGCCTGCGCCACCACCGCTGCCGCGTCCACGGCCTGCGGCGACGGCAGGGAACCGGGTGCCACCTCCATCACGTCGTCGACCAGCCGCTTCAGGCGCTGCACGTTGTCGTCCACCATGGCAGCAAGCTGCTGCTGCCCCGGCGTCAGCGGGTCTTCCATCAGCAGCGCGTTGGCCTGCGCGATGGCCGCCAGCGGGTTGCGGATCTCGTGCGCGATGCCAGCGGAGACGCGGCCCATCGCGGCCAGCTTGTCCTGGCGGACCCGCGCCTGCAGCGTTCGAAGGTCTTCAAGCAAGAGCACGGCCGCCGGCTCGGAGCCTGCGACGTCGGCTGCCCACTTGCGCATGAAGCGCACGCGCAGCCGCAGTGTGCGCGTGTGGCCCTGGCCGACACCGAGCGTCACGTCCTGACCGGCCTCTGGCCACTGGCCGCTGGCCACGGCTTGCTGCGCGGCCTGCCACAGCGCGGCCCAGGCCGGCAACCGGTCCAGCGAAAACGGCGCCGGGGGCGCAAGCCCCTGATCCACCAGCAGCGCGCGCGCCGCCGGGTTGGCAGCGCGCACCTGAAGCGTTCGGTCGACCACCAGAACGCCGTCGACCATCTCCTCGATCACCAAGCGGTTGAGCCGGGCCTGCTGACGTGCCAGCTCCAGGCTGTCGTGTGCGGCCGCTTCCTCGCGCGCGAGGCGGCTGGCCAGCTCGCTGGCCAGCAGCACGATCACGAACAAGCCGATGCTCGCCAGGCCGGACTGCAGGATCAAGGTCGGTGAGTCGCCCCCGTGTTCCCAGGCCGATGCCAGCAGCATCAGCGTGGCCAACGCCGTGGTGCCGAGTGCGCGTGCGCGCGAGGTCAGCACGCCGGCCATCAGCACGGGCAACACCAGCAACGCCGCATAGTTGAACGACGTCCCGACCTCGTTCAGGTGCAGCACCGAGAAGGCCAGCAAGTCGATGCCGATGGTCGACCACCACTGACGACGCCGCTGCGAACTCTCGCTGACCGGCTCGGCCAGCGCGCCCAGGCGCGGAAGCAGCCACAACGAGATGGCCTGGGCGGCGTAGGCCAGCGTCACCAGGACGGCCCATTCGGGCTGACGGGCGCCGGTCCAGGCGCTGATGCCCTGCACCGCGACCACGCTCAGCCCGAGGGCGGCGCGCGCTGCAATGTAAGTGCGCACCACGCGCGCAAAGGCCGCGTCCTGGGCGTGGCGCAACCGATGCACCTGGCGGTCGAAAAAGCGGCTGTCACCGGCCGTCGGCGCGCTGCGGGTGGGCCCGAAGGCGTCGCTACCGCCATCGTCGATGGGTCGCTGCTCGGCAGCGCGCAGGCCGGCGCGGCGGCGGTCGCCACGGCGACGGTCGGCATCGCGAGGGTCCATCGCCGATGGCCGCGGCGCTCAGCCGCTGCGGCGCGGCCCTGCCTGGCGGTGCCCCTCGCCGCAATAGGGGTGGCCGGCGGCGTCGAACAAGGCATCAGCCTGCGGCACGTGCACGCCGCAGTGCGCACACGTGACCATCGCCTGCGGTGCCTCGATGCGCTCATCGTCTTTGCCGGGGCGAAGCGGCACCGGCGGCAGGTCGGGCGGGCGCTGTCGGCGTGACACCGCGAGCCAGGCAAGCGCACCCACGAACACGAGCAGCAGGACGACGAACTTCATCGGGGAGGGCTGCCCATGCCAAACACCGTCAGACCGCAGCGCGGCCGAGCACGACCTCGAGCACGAAGCGTGAACCGGCATAACCCAGCAGGAGCAGCACTGCGCCGGCATAGAGCCAGCGCGTGGCCTGGCGGCCCCGCCACCCACGAACCCGGCGGCCCAAGAGCAGCCCCCCGATGACCGCCCAGGCCAGCACCGAGAAAACCGTCTTGTGCTCGATCCAGCGGCCCTGCGGGGCGAGAAAGGTGGAGACCAGACCCAACACCAAGGTGGCCGTGAGGACCAGGAAGCCAACCTCGACGAAACGGAAGGTGATGCGTTCGAGCTGCAGCAGCGGCAAGCCCGGCGCCGGGCCGCGCGCCAGCGCGGCGGCGCCACTGCCGCGCAGCCGACGTTCGGCAGCATCCAGCCACAGACCGTGCAAAACGGCGGCGCCGAAGAGGCCGTACGAACCCACCCCGAGCGCGAAGTGCAATGGCGCCAGCGCCGAGTGCATGACGCGTGGATCGCCCGGGAAGGTGGCTGCCAGCAGCACCGCCACGATTCCCGTCAGGCCCAGCCACTGCCGCACCACCGGCACGGGCAGCAGCCGGCTTTCGACGGTGTAAACCGCGATCACCATCCACACGGCGGTGGACAGCACCGGACCGAAGCCCAGACGGGCACCCGGCGTGGGCTGGCCCAAGCCGCCGATGTCAATGAGCAGCAGCAGGGCATGCAGCACGAAGCCACCCAGCAGGCCCACCAGCGACAGGCGGCCCCAAGACGCCGCCGGCACCGTGGCCAGCAGATACAGGCCCGAGGCCACCAGCACCAGCAACAGCCCGCCACCGGGGGCGAGCATGGGGGAGCCGGTCGATAAAATCATGCCCGTCAGTGTGCCATGCGGCACCTGCCCCAACCCCTCACTTCGGCGCGCCCATGGCCAGCAACCTCACCGATCGGCTCTCCAGGCTCGTCAAGACGATGCGAGGCCAGGCCCGCATCACCGAGGGCAACGTGCAGGACATGCTGCGCGAGGTGCGCATGGCGCTGCTCGAGGCCGACGTGGCGCTGCCCGTGGTGCGCGACTTCATCGCCCGCGTCAAGGACAAGGCGCTGGGCGCCGAGGTTGTGGGCTCGCTGAACCCGGGCCAGGCGCTGGTGGGCATCGTGCACAAGGAGCTCGCAGCGACCATGGGCGAGGGGGTCTCGGACCTCAACCTCGCCGCGCAGCCGCCGGCTGTGATCCTGATGGCCGGCCTGCAGGGTGCCGGCAAGACGACGACCACCGCCAAGCTCGCCAAACACCTGATCACGAAGCGCAAGAAGAAAGTGCTCACCGTCTCGGCCGACGTCTACCGGCCGGCGGCCATCGAGCAGCTCAAGACGGTGACGGCGCAGGCGGGGGCCGAGTGGTTCCCGTCGCAGCCGACAGACAAGCCGCGCGACATCGCCCTGGCCGCACTCGACCACGCCCGGCGCCACTACGTCGACGTGCTGCTGGTGGACACCGCGGGCCGCCTGGCCATCGACGAGGCCCTGATGGCCGAGATCCGCGAGCTGCACGCGGCGCTCAACCCCGTGGAGACGCTGTTCGTCGTCGACGCGATGCAGGGTCAGGACGCGGTGAACACGGCCCGGGCGTTCAAGGACGCGCTGCCGCTCACCGGCGTGGTGCTCACCAAGCTCGACGGCGACAGCCGCGGCGGCGCCGCGCTGTCGGTGCGGCAGGTCACGGGCGCGCCGATCAAGTTCGCCGGCATCTCGGAGAAGATCGACGGACTGGAGGTCTTCGATGCCCAGCGCCACGCCGGCCGCGTGCTGGGCATGGGCGACATCGTCGCGCTCGTCGAGGAGGTGCAAAAGGGCGTCGACATCGCCTCGGCGCAGAAGCTGGCCGCGAAGGTCAAGAGCGGCGGCGGCTTCGACCTCGAGGACTTCCTCGCCCAGATCAGCCAGATGAAGAAGATGGGCGGCCTGTCGGGGCTGATGGACAAGCTGCCCAGCCAGCTGACCGCCAGGGCCCAGGGCGCCGACCTCGGCAAGGCCGAGAAAGACGTGCGCCGCATGGAAGGCATCATCCACTCGATGACGCCGCTGGAACGCCGCAAGCCCGAGCTCCTCAAGGCCAGCCGCAAGCGCCGCATCGCGGCCGGTGCGGGCGTGCCGGTTCAGGAGGTGAACCGCCTGCTCAACCAGTTCGAGCAGATGCAGGGAATGATGAAGAAGATGAAGGGCGGCGGGATGATGAAGATGATGAAGCGGATGGGGGGCGGATTCGGCGGCGGGATGGGCGGCGGAGGTCCGGGCGGCGGCTTCCCCGGCATGCCGCGCTGAACGCCCTGCGCTGACACTCCGAGACGCCTTTTCTGCCCGTGACCCTCGAGGCCGGGACCGCGGCGGTCGAAGTTGGGGATTCGTCCTTGACGCAACCCCTGCACCCATCCGGATGGCGATCCTCCCCCCTTACGCGGCACCGCTGACCGTGCTTGTGCTGACGGTGCCGCTGATCCCGGTGGCCGACATCGAGGAAGTGCTGCCAGAAGGTGGCTGACGCCGCGGCGTCAGCCAAGCAGCGCTTGCGCGAACTCGCGCGCGTGGAAAGTCTGCAGGTCCTCGAGCTTCTCGCCCACGCCGACGAAGTACACCGGCACCGGCCCGCCCGGCCGCGTCGCACCCCAGCGCGCGATGGCGACCAGCACACCGCCCTTGGCCGTGCCGTCGAGCTTGGTGACGACCAGGCCCGTCAGCCCCAGTGCGGCATCGAAGGCCTTGACCTGGGCCAGCGCGTTCTGGCCGGTGTTGCCGTCCACCACCAGGAGCACCTCGTGCGGCGCACCCTCCTGAGCCTTGGCGATGGTGCGGCGGATCTTCTTCAGCTCCTCCATCAGGTGCAGTTGCGTCGGCAGGCGGCCGGCGGTGTCGGCGATGACCACGTCGCAGCCGCGGGCCCGGCCGGCCTGCACGGCGTCGAAGCTGACGGCGGCGGGGTCGCCGCCTTCCTGGCTGACGATCTGGACGCGGTTACGTCCGGCCCACACCGCAAGCTGCTCGCGCGCCGCAGCGCGGAAGGTGTCGGCGGCCGCCAGCAGCACCTGGGCTCCGGACTCGGCCAGGTGGCGCGTCAGCTTGCCGATGCTGGTGGTCTTGCCGGCGCCATTGACGCCCACCACCATGATCACCGTCGGCGTGGCCTCGCCCACCACGAGCGGCTTCTCCAGCGGCGCCAGCAACTCGGTGATGGCATCGGCCAGCAGCAGCTTCACCGACGCCGGATCGGTGGCTTTGTGATCATTGACGCGGCGCTTCAGGTCGGCGAGCAGCACCTCGGTGGCCGCAACGCCGGCATCGGCCATCAGCAGCGCCGACTCGAGCTCTTCGTACAACGCGTCGTCGATCTTCGTCCCGGTGAAGACCTTCGCCAGGCTGGAGCCGGTCTTGCGCAAGCCCTGGGCGAGGCGGCCGATCCAGCCGCTGCGCTCAGCGCCTGTTTCGGGTGGCGGGGCCGCAACCGGCTCGGCATCCTGCCCGGCTGCGGTCAGGGCCGGCGGCTGGGCCGGCGGTGCGGAACCGGGGCTGGCGGCGGTCGGCGGCGCCTTCTTGCGGAAGAAGCTGAACATCGGGATGGCACCTGCGGCTGCGGACGGTGGGCGCTCTTCACACCCGCCGAAGGCTGCGGGCTATACTCGACCGTTCAGGCGCTTTAGCTCAGTTGGTTAGAGCGACGGAATCATAATCCGCAGGTCCGGGGTTCAAATCCCTGAAGCGCCACCAGAACAGCGACGGCCCGAGTCACCCTCGGGCCGTTTTTGCTCCGCCCGCCGGGCAGAGCACCACAGCCCCTGGATCCACACCATGCCCCGCTGTGCCCCGTTGCTTGCCGCCGCGCTCGTCTTGGCCGCCGCGGCCACGACCGCCCTGGCCCAGCCCAACCGGAGTTTTCCGGCCACGGCCTTGCGCGGCGATCTCGTCCTCACAGCGCCGCCCTTGGTCCTGCTGAATCGGCAGCCGGCGAGCTTGGCACCCGGCGCACGCATCCGCGATGCCGGCAACCGCATCGTGCTCAGCGGCCAGCTCACTGGCCAGACACTGCGGGTGCACTACACCCGCGACTTGCAAGGTCAGTTGCTCGACGTCTGGCTGCTCACACCGGCCGAGGCCGCGCGCAAGCCCTGGCCATCGACGCCCGCCGAGGCCGCCGCCTGGCGTTTTGACAGCGCCGCCCAAACCTGGATCAAGCCATGAACCCGACCGACGCCCAGGCCCCGAAGAAGGTCTTCATCCGCACCTTCGGCTGCCAGATGAACGAGTACGACTCGGACAAGATGGCCGACGTGCTGAGCGCCGCCCAGGGCTACGAGAAGACCGACGACCCCGAGGCCGCCGACCTCATCCTCTTCAACACCTGCAGCGTGCGCGAGAAAGCACAGGAGAAGGTCTTCTCCGACCTCGGCCGCGTCAAGCACCTCAAGAAGAAAGGGGTGCTGATCGGCGTGGGCGGCTGCGTGGCCAGCCAGGAGGGCGCGGCCATCATCGAGCGCGCGCCCTACGTCGACCTGGTGTTCGGCCCGCAGACGCTGCACCGGCTGCCGCAGATGATCGAGGCCCGCGCGCAGCAGCAGCGGCCGCAGGTGGACATCAGCTTCCCCGAGATCGAGAAGTTCGACCACCTGCCGCCGGCACGCGTGGAAGGCGCCTCCGCCTTCGTGTCGATCATGGAAGGCTGCAGCAAGTACTGCAGCTACTGCGTCGTGCCCTACACGCGCGGCGAGGAGGTGCACCGCCCGGTGGACGACGTGCTGGTGGAGGTGGCAGGCTTGGCCGAGCAGGGCGTGAAGGAGGTGACACTGCTGGGGCAGAACGTCAACGCCTACCGCGGCGCCATGGGTGACACGGCCGAAATCGCCGACTTTGCGCTGCTCATCGAGCTGGTGGCGCAAGTCCCCGGCATCGAGCGCATCCGCTACACCACCAGCCACCCCAACGAATTCACGCAGCGGCTGGTGGACGTCTACGCCCGCGTGCCCCAGCTGGTGAGCCACCTGCACCTGCCGGTGCAGCACGGCTCCGACCGCATCCTCATGGCCATGAAGCGCGGCTACACGGCCATGGAATACAAGAGCACGATCCGCAAGCTGCGTGCCGTGCGGCCCGACATCAGCCTCTCGAGCGACTTCATCGTCGGTTTCCCCGGCGAGACCGAAGAAGACTTCGGCAGGATGATGAAGCTCATCGAGGACATCGGCTACGACGCCAGCTTCAGTTTCGTCTTCAGCCCGCGCCCGGGCACGCCCGCCGCCACGCTGGCCGACGACACGCCGCAGGCCGCGAAGCTCAAGCGCCTGCAGCACCTGCAGGCCACCATCGAGGCCAACGTGCGGCGCATCAGCGCCAGCCGCGTCGGCACGGTGCAGCGCATCCTGGTCGAAGGGCCGTCCAAGAAGAATGCCGCCGAGCTGATGGGGCGCACCGAGTGCAACCGCATCGTCAACTTCGACGGCGGGCCTCAGTCGCCGCGGCTCGTGGGGCAGATGATGGACGTGCGCATCACCGAGGCGCTGCCGCACTCGTTGCGTGGCACGCCGGTGCTGCAAGACGAGCCGGCTGCAGCCTGAAGCCATCGGCGCCTCAGCGCCCCGGCCCAAAGCCCCGCCACCACAGCGCGCCGGCCGTCGCCAGCACCATCCCGGCATAGGTGGCCATGCGGCCGTCGCGGCCGAACACCACCACGCCCAGCAGCACCACTGCCGCGGCCGCGGCCGCGGCTGCAACCGCCAGCCGACGCCAGGGCACGCCGGCCAGTTCACGCCGCCACAGCAGCTTGGCCAGCGCGGCCGCCAGCGTGCCAAGCATCAGCGCAGGCAGGAAGAGGTTGGCAAGATGCCAGACAGCGTCGAGCGGGCCCATCGGCTGGATCGCAGGTTTGACCAGGACAAAATGGCATCGACGCCCCGGGGTGGTGCGGCGGTCTGTCGACTCCTACAATTGTGGCGTGAGCGTCATCGCCCTCGGGCTCAATCACACCACGGCCCCGCTGGACCTCCGCGGCCGCTTGGCCTTTGCGCCCGAACAGACGGCCCCGGCCCTGCAGGCCCTGCGCCAGCAGCTGCAGCGGGCGGTGCCCGAGGCGGCGCTCGTATCCACTTGCAACCGCACCGAGCTCTACGTGGCCAGCGCCACGCCGACCGGCGCGGCCGAGCTGGTGCGGCCCGCGGTGGAGTGGCTGGCCACCCAGGGCGGCATCGCGCCGAATCAGCTGCAGTCGCACAGCTACGTGATGGAAGACCGCGCCGCCGCGCGCCACGCCTTCCGCGTGGCCAGCGGCCTGGACAGCATGGTGCTGGGTGAGCCGCAGATCCTGGGCCAGATGAAGCAGGCCGTGCGCCTGGCCGATGAAGCCGGCACCCTGGGCACCACGCTGCACCAGCTTTTCCAGCGCAGCTTCTCGGTGGCCAAGGAGGTGCGCAGCTCCACCGAGATCGGCGCCCACAGCGTGAGCATGGCGGCGGCCTCGGTGCGTTTGGCCTCGCAGCTGTTCGAAGACCTCGCCCAGATCAAGGTGCTGTTCGTGGGTGCCGGCGAGATGATCGAACTGGTGGCCACTCACTTTGCGGCGCGCACGCCCAAGACCATCGCGCTGGCCAACCGCACGCTCGAGCGCGGCGAGAAGCTGGCCGCACGCTTCGGCGCTGAGGCCATGCGCCTGGCCGACATGCCCGACCGGCTGCACGAGTTCGACGCCGTCGTCTCCTGCACCGCCAGCACCTTGCCCATCGTGGGTCTGGGCGCGGTGGAGCGGGCGCTGAAGGCGCGCCGCCGGCGGCCGATGTTCATGGTCGACCTGGCCGTGCCGCGCGACATCGAACCCGAGGTCGCGCGACTCCCGGACGTCTACCTCTACACCGTCGACGACCTCTCCACGCTGGTGCAGAGTGCCTCCGACAAGCGTCAGGCCGCCGTGCAGCAGGCCGAGGCCATCATCGACGCCGGTGTCAGCAGCTTCCAGCACTGGCTGGATCAACGCGCTGCCGTGCCGCTGATCCAGGCGCTCAACCGCCAGGCCGACGACTGGGTGGCACTGGAGCTGCACCGCGCCAAGAAGCTGCTGGCCAAGGGCGAGTCCATCGAGACCGTGCTCGAGGCCCTGAGTCGCGGTCTCACGCACAAGATGCTGCACGGCACCATGGCCGAGCTGCACGCGGCCGAGGGTGCCGAGCGCTTGCGTCTGGTCGACACGGTGTCGCGCCTTTTCCTGCGTTCCGGCCGCCCCGGCGGCGACGCCTCCTCCCGTTAGCACCGGCACGGCCGGGTCGGCGTGCTCTGCGGCGCGCCTTGGCCGGGCCGTGCGTCCTGGCCTGCCTGCCCCATGAACCCCACCCTGCGCAACCGCTTCGAGCGCCTGGCCCTGCGCCTGGCCGAGCTCGACGCCACGCTGTCCGACCCCGGCGTGGCCGCCGACGCCCAGCGCTACCGCGCCCTGCTGCGCGAGCAGGCCGAGGTGCAGGGCATCGTCACGCGCTGGCAGCGCTATCGCCAGCGCGAGGCCGACGCCGCCGCGGCGCGCGAGCTGCTGGACGGCGACGACGCCGAGATGGCGGCCATGGCCGCAGAAGAAATCGCCAGCGCCGAGGCCGAGATGCAGGGCTTGGAAGCCGAGCTGCAGACCGCCCTTCTGCCCAAGGACCCCGACGACGAGCGCAACGCCTTCCTCGAGATCCGCGCCGGCACCGGCGGTGACGAGAGCGCGCTGTTCGCCGGCGACCTGGCGCGCCTTTACCTGCGATTCTGCGAGCGTCAGGGCTGGCGCACCGAGGTGCTGTCGCAGAACGATTCCGAACAGGGCGGTTACAAGGAGATGGTGCTGCGTGTCGAGGGCGATTGCGTCTACGGCAAGCTTCGCTTCGAAAGCGGCGGCCACCGCGTGCAGCGCGTCCCCGCCACCGAGAGCCAGGGCCGCATCCACACATCAGCCTGCACGGTGGCGGTGATGCCCGAGCCCGATGAGGCCGAGGCCATCACGCTCAATCCGGCCGAGCTGCGCATCGACACCTTCCGCGCCAGCGGTGCGGGCGGCCAGCACGTCAACAAGACCGACAGCGCCATCCGCATCACGCACCTGCCCACGGGTCTGGTGGCCGAGTGCCAGGACGACCGCAGCCAGCACCGCAACAAGGCCAAGGCCATGGCCGTGCTGCAGGCGCGCCTGCGCGAAAAGGAAGCCAGCGAACGCGCCGCCAAGGAAGCCGCCACACGCAAGAGCCTGGTCGGCAGCGGCGACCGCAGCGACCGCATTCGCACCTACAACTTTCCGCAGGGCCGGCTGACCGACCACCGCATCAACCTCACGCTGTACAAGCTGCAGCAGGTGATGGACGGCGACCTCGGCGACGTCATCGACGCGCTGGTGGCCGCGCGCGCAGCCGAGCAGCTGGCCGAGCTGGGGGGTGGCGGCGGTGGCTGAGGCCACGCTCGCGCAGCTGCTGCACGAGGCCCGCGCGCTGGGCCTGGACCGCTTCGACACCCAGGCCCTGGCCAGCTGCGTGCTGCAGCGGCCGCGCGCCTGGCTGCTGGCGCACGCCGACGAGCCGCTGGACGCCACGACGGCTGAGCAGCTGCGCGCCCTGCTGCGCCGCCGCGCCGCCGGCGAGCCCGTGGCCTACCTCACCGGCTGGCGCGGCTTCCACGGTCTGGAACTGAAGGTGAGCCCGGCCGTGCTGGATCCGCGTCCCGACACCGAGACGCTGGTCGACTGGGCGCTCGAGTTGCTGGCCAACGAACTGAGCGGCATCACCACGCCCCAGGTGGCCGACCTGGGCACCGGCAGCGGTGCCATCGCGCTGGCCGTGGCCCGTGCCTGCCCGCGCGCCGTGCTTCGCGCCGTGGACGCCAGCGCCGACGCCCTGGCCGTGGCACGCGCCAACGGCACGCGGCTGGGCCTGCCGGTGCAGTGGCTGCAGGGCTCATGGTGGCAGCCGCTGGCCGCGCCGCAGCTGCACCTGGTGCTGAGCAACCCACCCTACCTGGGCGCCGACGACCCCCACCTGCCGGCGCTGCGCCACGAGCCACGCACGGCCCTGGTGCCCGCTGCGGGCGATGCGCTGGCCGACCTGCGCGCCATCGTGACCGGCGCCGCGGCGCATCTGGCGCCCGGCGGCTGGCTGCTGCTGGAGCACGGCTTCCAGCAGGCCGAGGCCGTGGCCGCGTTGCTGGCGGCGGCCGGCTTCGAGGCCCTCGGCCACCGGCGAGACCTCGCCGGCCACCCCCGCTGCACCGGCGGCCGACGGCCGCACGACTGACCCGTCCGCCCGATGCACCCGCCCTGCCCGCTGCGTTGACTCCCGCGC
This sequence comes from Ideonella sp. WA131b, assembly GCA_023657425.1. NCBI lineage: Bacteria > Pseudomonadati > Pseudomonadota > Betaproteobacteria > Burkholderiales > Sphaerotilaceae > Ideonella > Ideonella sp. WA131b. Next base: position 1,754,312 of record JAGTJW010000001.1, on the reverse strand, counting down.
GGCGCTACGATCCCAGCCCTGTTCCGCAGCCAATCAAGCAACACCATGAGCGACGTCCAGCAGCGCATCGACGAGATGGTCAAGGGCCACAAGGTCATGCTCTTCATGAAGGGCACGGCCCAGTTCCCCCAGTGCGGCTTCTCTGGCCGCGCCATCCAGCTCCTCAAGGCCGCGGGCGCCAGCGGCGTGAGCACCTTCAACGTGCTCGAGGACGACGAGGTCCGCCAGGGCATCAAGGACTACGCCAACTGGCCCACGATCCCGCAGCTCTACGTCAACGGCGAGTTCGTCGGCGGCTCGGACATCATGATGGAGATGTACCAGTCGGGCGAGCTGCAGCAGCTGCTGGCGAAAACCTGAGGTGACGGCGGCCCTGCCCGCCCGCCTGGTGGTGGGCATCAGCGGCGCCACGGGCGCGCTGTACCCGGTGACGCTGCTCAAGCGCGCGCGGGCGCTGGGCGTGGAGACGCACCTGGTGGCCACGCCCTCGGGCGTGCTCAACGTGCACCACGAGCTGGGCCTCGCGCGCGGCGAGCTCGAGGCGCTGGCGGACCACGCCTACGCACCTGGCGACGTGGGCGCCTGCATCGCCAGCGGCAGCTTCGGCACCGCAGCGATGGTGGTGTCGCCGTGCTCGATGAAGACGCTGGCCGCGATCGCGCACGGCCTGTCGGACAACCTGCTCACGCGGGCTGCCGACGTCACGCTCAAGGAGCGGCGGCGGCTGGTGCTGATGGTGCGCGAGACGCCCTTCAACCTGGCCCACCTGCGCAACATGACGGCCGTCACCGAGATGGGCGGCATCGTCTTCCCGCCGCTGCCGGCCTTCTACCTGAAACCGGCCAGCATCGACGAGATGGTCGCCGAAGGCGTGGAACGCGTGCTGGCCCTGGTGGGCGTTGCCAGCGCCGCACCCAAGGCCTGGAAGGGGCTGTAGCCCGGCAGCGCGGCGTCAGGCACTGGGGAGGTCCCACTGCCGGCGCGCGCCGAACACGAGCTTGGGGTACTCCATGCGGCCGTGGCTGCCGTTGTAGCGGCCCAGCGCCATGACGAGATCGCCGCGCTCGCGCTCGAGGTAGTGGCGCAGGATCACGCAGCCGAAACGCAGGTTCGTCTGGGTATAGAAGAGCCTGCGTTCGTCACCTTCGCCGATCAAGCGCGCCCAGAACGGCATCACCTGCATGTAGCCCCGCGCGCCGGCGCGGCTGATGGCGTACTTGCGAAAGCCGCTCTCCACCTGGATGAGTCCCAGCACCAGCGCCGTCTCCAGGGCGGCGCGGCGGCTCTCGTACCACAAGGTCTCGAGGAACTCGATGCGCACGTGGTGCTCGGCCTTGCGCCGCTTGAGGCGGTCGCTGGCCGCGCCCAGCCAGCGCAGATAGGCCATGCGTTCGTCCGTGCTCGCGAAGCGGGGCTTGGGCGGCGCGCGCTCGGACACCGCGGCCGACAGGGCCGTGCGCACGGCGTCCGACAGCGGCTCCTCCAACTGGGCGCCAGCCTGGGCCGTGCGGCCGGGCAACAGCAGCAGCGGCAGGCTCAGGCAGGCACGGCGGCTGGTCATCGCCGGATTGCCCAGGCCATCCAGGCTTCGAGCGGCCAACGGCGCTTGCCGCTCGTGTGCGCTGCCAACCCGGCCGCCGCCCACAGCAGGAGCGCGAATGCAAGCAGGCCGAAGGGGCCTGGCTGCAGACCCAGCCCGACACCGCTGAAGAGCAGCACGCAGAACAGGCCATGGCCCACGTACAGCGTGAGCGTGCGTTGGCCCAAGGGTGCCAGTGCCTGCGGCCAGCGCGCGTGCCGCGCATGCTGGGCCAGTGCGGTCACCATCACCATCGACAGCAGCGGCCCGACCGAAAAGCCCAGCAGCTCAACCATGCCCAGGGCGGCGCGGTCGCCGCCGAAGACGACATAGCCCAGGCCATAGACCGCATTGAGCACGAGCGCAGGCCAGGCCCAACGGCGCAGCAGCTGCAGGCGCTGCTGCTCCCAGCGCCGATGCGTCAACCAGCGCAGGCGCGCCGCGGCAACTCCCGCCAGCATCAGCAGTCGCAGCAGGGCGAAGCCGATGAACAGGGTCCCGACCTGGATGAACAGATAGCCCTCGGCGTTCAGCCGCCAGAACTCGGGCCAGCTGGCCACGTCGGTGAAGTTGGGCTCGGCGTCTGCGCCGAGGTCGGCGGCCGGAGCCCATGCCAGGCCCGCCAGCACCACCACGGCCGCCACGGCACCCACCACCAGGGCCCAGATGAGCGCGCGTCGCAGCACCCGGCGCAAGCGCCCCCAGGGCGCCGTGGCGTGGCGCAGCACCAGCCCACCGATCAGCGCGTACATGGTGAGGATGTCGCCGAAGTAGATGAAGACGCCATGCAGCACCCCGAGCACCAGCAGCCAGCGCTGGCGCGACCGCGCGCGCTCCAGGGCCTCAGCCTGCGGCCGGCTGGCCAGCGCCATCGCGAGGCTCATGCCAAACAGGAAGGCCAGGATGGGATACGCCTTGCCCTGGACAAGAAAAGCGCACAAGCCCTGCAGCAGCCGCGCAGCACCGCCCGCCCGCGCGGCCGCGTCGCCCAGCAAGGCGCCCCAGGGGCTGCTGAGATAAACTGCGGCATTGACCACGAGCACGCCCAGCAGCGCCAGCGCACGCAGCGCATCCGGGAGTGGCTCGCGAACCCCTCTCGACACAGGCTCGGCGGGTCGCCAGCCGCTCAGTGGCGAGCGGGCAGCGCCGCCACGGCCTTGGCGGCCGCCTCGGCCAGCGGCACCACGGTGGCGCCGCTGTCGCGCCGGCCTTGCATCTCCACCGTACCGGCCTTCAGGCCGCGGTCGGAAATCACCAGTCGCAACGGCACGCCGATCAGTTCCCAGTCGGCGAACATGGCCCCGGGGCGCTCGCCGCGGTCGTCGAGCACCACGTCGATGCCGGCGGCAGCCAGCTCGTCGTGCAGCTGCTCCGCGGCGGCCTTCACGTCGGGGCTGCGGTCCATGCCGATGGGGCAGATCACACACTCGAAAGGCGCAATCGCCGCCGGCCAGATCATGCCGCGCTCATCAAAGTTCTGCTCGATGGCCGCGCCCAGCACGCGCGTCACGCCGATGCCGTAGCAACCCATCTCGAAGGGCTGGGGCTTGCCGTTCTCGTCCAGGAAAGTGGCACCCATCGGCACGCTGTACTTCTTGGTGCCGAGGTAGAAGACATGGCCCACCTCGATGCCGCGCTGAATGGCGAGCGCGCCCTGACCATCGGGACTGGGGTCGCCGACCACGACGTTGCGGATGTCGGCCACCAGATCGGGTTCGGGCAGATCGCGGCCCCAGTTGACGCCCGTCAGGTGGACGTCGGGCTCGTTGGCGCCGCAGACGAAGTCGGCCATGTTCGCCACGGTGCGGTCGGCCACGACCTTGACGGGCATCTTCAGGCCGATCGGCCCCAGGTAGCCGGGCTTGCAGCCGAAGTGCGCCTCGATCTCGGCCACGGTGGCGAAGCGCCAGCCGGCCTTCAGGCCCGGCACCTTCCCGGTTTTCACCTCGTTGAGGCTGTGGTCGCCGCGCACGAGCAGCAGCCACACCGTCGTCTTGGCGATGTCGCCCTTGTCGTCGAGCTCGTCGGTCGCCAGCACCAGGGACTTCACGGTCTGCGCCAGCGGCAGCCTCAGCAGCTCCGCCACGTCTTCGCAGGTGCTCTTGCCGGGCGTGGGGGTCTGCGCCATCTCCTGCGTGGCCGCGCCACGCTGCACGATGAGCGGCAGGGCCTCGGCGAGTTCGATGTTGGCGGCGTAGTCGCTGTTGGGGCAGTAGACGATCGCATCCTCCCCCGTGTCGGCGATCACCTGGAACTCGTGCGAGGCGTCGCCGCCGATGGCGCCGGTGTCGGCAGCCACGGCCCGGTACTGCAGGCCGAAGCGGTCGAAGATGTGCCTGTAGGCCTCGAACATGAGCTGGTAGCTCTTCAGCGCGCTGTTCTTGTCACGGTCAAAGGAGTACGCGTCCTTCATCGTGAACTCGCGGCCCCGCATGAGGCCGAAGCGCGGCCGACGCTCGTCGCGGAACTTGGTCTGGATGTGGAAGAAGTTGCGCGGCAGTTGTCTGTAGCTGCGCAACTCCTGCCGGGCGATGTCGGTGATGACCTCTTCGCTCGTGGGCTGGATCACGAAGTCGCGCTGGTGGCGGTCCTTCACGCGCAGCAGTTCGGGGCCGTAGGCCTGGAAGCGGCCGGTCTCCATCCACAACTCGGCAGGCTGAACCACGGGCATCAGCAACTCCACGGCGCCGGCACGCACCATCTCCTCTCGGATGATGGCCTCGACCTTGCGGATCACACGAAGGCCCAGAGGCATGTAGCTGTAGATGCCGGCGCCGAGCCGCTTGATGAAGCCGGCGCGCATCATCAGCCGGTGGCTGGCGACCTCTGCGTCGGAGGGCGCTTCCTTGAGGGTGGAGATGAGGGTCTGGGAGGCTTTCATGTGGCTCTTCGGGTGGGCCCGGCGTGTCGGCCCTGCCGGGCAAGCACCCCTCCAGCGCCGAAGCCGCCTGCTGACTGCATGCCGGCAACGGTTGCGGGTTTCCCGGGTTCCGGGGTCGCACCGTTGCGGTGCAATAATGAAATCAGTCACAAATCGGGGTTCATTATGCTCGACCGGGAAGGCTTCAGGCCCAACGTCGGCATCGTTCTGCTGAACTCGCGCAATCAGGTGTTCTGGGGCAAACGCCTCCGCACGCACTCCTGGCAGTTCCCGCAGGGCGGCATCCAGCATGGCGAAACGCCGGAGCAGGCGATGCTGCGCGAGTTGCACGAGGAAGTCGGCTTGCGCCCCGATCATGTGCAGATCATGGGGCGCACGCGCGACTGGCTGCGCTACGAGGTGCCCGACCACTTCATCCGCAGGGAAGCACGCGGTCATTACCGTGGCCAGAAGCAGATCTGGTTCCTGCTGCGCCTGCTCGGCCGCGACAGCGACATGAACCTGCGCGCCACCGATCACCCTGAGTTCGACGCCTGGCGTTGGAACGACTACTGGGTACCGCTGGACATGGTCATCGAGTTCAAGCGCGGCGTCTATGAGTTGGCGCTTACCGAACTGGCCCGCTACCTGCCGCGCACCAATCACCAAAACCGTTATCTGCGCACGGGACTGCGGGCCAGACGGCAGGGGCCCGAGGCGCGCAACACCAGCCCGTCGCCGATGCCCGAGGGCGGCGAACCCACGGGGTGATCAGCAGGTCAGCACCAGGTTGTCGCGGTGGATCAACTCCGGCTCGTTGGCATAGCCCAGCAGCGTCTCGATCTGCGAGCTGGGCTTGCGCGCGATCAGGCGCGACTCGGCTGACGAGTAGTTAGCCAGTCCGCGAGCGATCTCCAGGCCAGCGCCCTGCGTGCGCACCGCGATCACGTCACCGCGCGCGAACTCGCCCTCGACCTCGTGCACGCCGATGGGCAGCAAGCTCTTGCCCTCGTCGCGCAACTTGGCCACCGCGCCCGCGTCCACGCGCACGGCGCCCCGCAGCTGCAGGTGGTCGAGCATCCACTGCTTGCGCGCCGCCAGCTTGGCGGTGCCGGCCACCAGCGCGCTGCCGATGGCCTCGCCCGAGGCCAGGCGCAGCAGCAGATCGCGCTCGCGGCCCCAGGCGATGATGGTGCTCGTGCCGCTGCGTGCCGCGCGCTTGGCTGCCAGCACCTTGGTGAGCATGCCCCCGCGGCCAATGGCGCTGCCGGCGCCGCCGGCCATGGCCTCCAGCGCCGGGTCGCCGGCGGTGGCCACGTCGATGAAGCGGGCGGCCGGATCCTTGCGCGGGTCGGCGCTGAAGAGGCCGCGCTGGTCGGTGAGGATCACGTAGGCATCGGCGTCCACCAGGTTGGCCACGAGCGCGCCCAACGTGTCGTTGTCGCCGAACTTGATTTCGTCATTGACGACGGTGTCGTTCTCGTTGATCACCGGGATCACGCCCAGGGACAGCAGCGTGAGCAGCGTCGAGCGCGCGTTGAGGTAGCGCTCGCGGTCGGCGAGGTCGGCGTGCGTCAGCAGCACCTGGGCGCTAGGCATGCCATGTTCGCGCAGCCGCGTCTCGTACATCTGCACCAGGCCCATCTGGCCCACAGCGGCCGCGGCCTGCAGCTCGTGCAGCTGCTTCGGGCGCGTGGCCCAGCCCAGGCGCTTCATGCCCTCGGCAATGGCGCCGCTGGACACCATCACCAACTCTCGCCCTTCGCGCGCCAGAGCGGCGAGCTGGCGCGACCAGTTGTCGATGGCCTCGGCATCGACACCCCGGCCCTCGTTGGTGACGAGGCTGGAGCCAACCTTGACGACGATGCGGCGGGCTGACTGCAGCACGCTCATCGTGCGGCCTCGTCGTCTTGAACCTTACCCTCCGAGGACGGTGGCGACGCATCGAAGCGCAGGTCGGGCGCGGGCGGAGGCGGCGGCAGTTGCTCGGCCACGAAGTTCTGGATCTTCTCCAGCAGCGGCTGCAGCCCGTCGCGCGCCAATGCCGAGATGGCGAACACCGGGCCCTTCCAGCGCAGGCGCTTCACGCAGTCCTTGACACGCGCCTGGCGCTCCTCGGGCGGCACCATGTCGAGCTTGTTGAACACCAGCCAGCGCGGCTTGGCATGGAGCGCGGGGTCGTACTTCTTCAGCTCGGCGACGATGGCCCGGGCCTGGGCAACGGGGTCGACGCTGTCGTCGAAGGGCGCCACGTCCACGATGTGCAGCAGAAGGCGCGTGCGCTGCAGGTGGCGCAGGAACTGGTGGCCCAGGCCCGCGCCTTCGCTGGCGCCTTCGATCAAGCCGGGGATGTCGGCGATGACGAAGCTGCGCTCCGGCCCCACGCGCACCACGCCCAGATTGGGATGCAGCGTGGTGAACGGGTAGTCCGCGATCTTGGGCCGCGCGTTGCTGACGGCCGCGATGAAGGTGCTCTTGCCCGCGTTGGGCATGCCCAGAAGGCCCACGTCGGCCAGCACGCGCAACTCGAGCTGCAGCTTGAAGGCCTCACCCGGCCAGCCCGGTGTCTTCTGGCGCGGGCTGCGGTTGGTGCTGCTCTTGAAGTGCAGGTTGCCGAAGCCACCGTCACCACCCTTGGCCAGCAGCACACGCTGGCCGTGCTGCAGCAGCTCGGCCATCGTCCCGCCGGTGTCGGCATTGCGGATGATGGTGCCCACCGGCATGCGCATGTCGATGTCGGCACCGGCGGCGCCGAACTGGTCGGACCCACGGCCGGCCTCGCCGTTCTTGGCATCGAAGCGGCGCGTGTAGCGGTAGTCGATGAGCGTGTTGATGTTCTGGTCGGCCACCGCGAACACACTGCCGCCACGGCCACCGTCACCACCATTGGGGCCGCCGAAGGGGATGAACTTCTCGCGCCGGAAGCTCACGCAGCCGGCCCCGCCGTGGCCGGCCGAGATGTCGATGGTGGCTTCGTCGAAGAACTTCATGTTGCCGAGGCCTCAACGAAGAAGCCCCGGCGGGCCGGGGCTTCGCGGTAAGGAAGCGTGCCGCTCAGGCCGCCGTGACGAACACCGTCTGGCGGTTCAGCTCGCCCTTGACGTCGAACGACACCGTGCCATCGACCAGCGCAAACAGCGTGTGGTCGCGGCCCATGCCCACGCCACGACCGGCGTGAAACTTGGTGCCGCGCTGGCGCACGATGATCGCGCCTGCGCTGACCGCCTGACCGCCGTAGACCTTGACGCCAAGCATCTTCGGCTGAGAATCGCGGCCGTTGCGGGTGGAGCCGCCGCCCTTTTTCTGTGCCATGGTGAGTGCTCCTTAGCCGTTGACCGCAGCGATCTGCAGCTCGGTGTAGGTCTGGCGGTGGCCGCCGTGCTTTTGATAGTGCTTGCGGCGACGCATCTTGAAGATGCGCACCTTGTCGTGCTTGCCATGGGCCACGACCGTGGCCATGACGCTCGCACCCGCGACCCAGGGCGTACCCACCTTCAGCTCAGCGCCCTCGCCCACGGCGAGGACCTGCTCGATGGTGATCTCCTGGCCCACGTCCGCAGCAATCTGTTCTACCTTGATCTTTTCGCCGGCAGCGACCTTGTATTGCTTGCCACCGGTTTTTATGACCGCGTACATGTGGAGGACCTTTCAGTGAAGCTCCGCGCTTGGCGCAGAGCCTTTGAATATAGCACGGCGGAGGATCATGCAGCCGGCCCGCAGCCTGGCGCCGCGTCTGGCGGAACGGCCGACCCGGCGGACTTCCTATAATCAGCACCTGCAGTCGTCATCCGCCGTGCTGAACGCCACCGTCCCCGTCATTGCTGCCGCCGACCCGCTGGACACGGCGATGCGGAGGGTTGATGAGGTCATCCGCGAGCGGCTCGCGTCGCGCGTGGCGCTGGTCAACCAGATTTCGCAGTACATCGTCGGCGCCGGCGGCAAGCGGATCCGGCCACGGCTGGTGCTGCTGTTCTCCGAAGCCCTGGGCTTCGATGGCCCCGAGCGCCACGAGCTTGCGGCCATCGTGGAGTTCATCCACACCGCCACGCTGCTGCACGACGACGTTGTCGACGAGTCGGCCTTGCGGCGCGGTCGCGCCACCGCGAACACCATGTTCGGCAACGCTGCCAGCGTGCTGGTGGGCGATTTCCTGTACTCGCGAGCCTTCCAGATGATGGTGTCGGTCAACCGCATGCACGTGCTGCGCGTGCTGGCCGACGCCACCAACGTCATCGCCGAAGGCGAGGTGCTGCAGCTGATGAACATGCACGACCCCGATCTCACGATCGAGGACTACCTGCAGGTCATCCGATTCAAGACTGCGAAGCTGTTCGAGGCCAGCGCCCGGCTGGGCGCCGTGGTGGCCGGAGCCTCGGCCGAGGTCGAGGAGGCCGCCGGGGCCTACGGCCGCGCACTGGGAACGGCCTTCCAACTCGTCGATGATCTTCTTGACTACGAAGGCGACAGCCACAAACTCGGCAAGAACGTCGGCGACGACCTGCGCGAGGGCAAGCCCACACTGCCGCTGTTGCTGGCAATGGCGCGCGCCACGCCGCGTGAGCGGGAGACGCTGCGCGAGGCGATCGAGCTCGGCGGCGAGCACCGTCTCGATGAGATCCTGGCGATCGTCCGCCGCACGGGTGCGCTGCAGGGCACGCGCGACGCCGCCCAGGCCGAGGCCGACTCAGCGCGCCAGGCGTTGGCCAAGCTGCCGCCGTCGAGGGCCCGCGAAGCTCTGCTAGAATTATCGGTTCGGGCGGTGAACAGGTCTTCCTGAGCGCGACGCCCGAAACGGGGTGTAGCTTAGCCTGGTAGAGCGCTACGTTCGGGACGTAGAGGCCGGAGGTTCGAATCCTCTCACCCCGACCAGGATTTCTTGGAATCTCAAGGACTCCAAGGACTTGCGAAGCCCCGCACTGCGGGGCTTCGTCGTTTCGGCGGGCGTTGGCTGCTTGGGTTCTTCTGGCTTGTTGCCCCCTTGCCTCCCCAACGACAGAGGACGGCTCGCCAATCTTGGCAGCCTGGGAGCGTGGGCGGCGGAAATCCAGCCCCGCCTTGGGCCGACTTCGGGGCCCAGGCCAGGCGCCGCGCGCGGCCCGGGCTGTACGCCCGGGTCCGCGTCGCAACGCCGCATGGGCCCCGAAATCGGCCCAACCCCAAGGGCCGGGCGGCCAAAGCCGCTGGCGGAGGTTGCGCCGGACAGGGAGACGGTGCGTTTACACCTCTTGGCGGATCGGCGATGATGGCAATTTCCCCGTCACACCCCGTCCGCTTGCCGATGGCCGCCGAAACGCAGGTCGATCCATCCCCGCCGCCGTTGTCGGCGCCCCTCTCGGGCGTGGCCCGCGTGCTGGTCAATGCCGGAAAGCTGTCGGCCAAGACGGCCGAGGAACTGTCCAAGAGCTCGCGCGACCGCAAGGCCAGCTTCCTGGCCACCATGGTGGGGGCCAACGCCGCCAGGCCCGACGAGATCGCGCACGCGCTGTCCACGGCGCTGGCGCTGCCGCTTCTCGACCTCAACGCGGTCGACCTGCAGAAGCTGCCGCGCAACATCATCGACTCGAAGATCGCCAACCAGTACCAGCTGATCGCCCTGGGCAAGCGGGGCAACCGCATCTTCCTTGGGGCCGCCGACCCCACCGATCAGGAAGCCAGCGAACGCATCAAGTTCGCGCTTCAGCTGCAACCCGAGTGGGTGATCGTCGAGTACGACAAGCTGGTGCGCCAGCTCGACAGCCAGAGCATCAGCGCCAACGAGACCTTGGAGACGCTGGCCAGCGGCGACTTCGAATTCGACGTCACCGAAGGGGACGGCGCCCAGCAGGAGAGCCAGGAGGTCACGGCCGATGTCGAGGACGCGCCGGTCGTCCGCTTCCTGCAGAAGATGCTGATCGACGCCATCAACTTGCGAGCGTCGGACCTTCACTTCGAGCCCTACGAGCACAGCTACCGCGTCCGCTTCCGCATCGACGGCGAACTGCGAGAGATCACCCAGCCGCCGATCGCCATCAAGGACAAGCTGGCCTCGCGCATCAAGGTCATCTCGCGCATGGACATTGCCGAGAAACGCGTGCCGCAAGACGGCCGCATGAAGCTGAAGTTCGGCAGCAAGGCCATCGACTTCCGCGTCAGCACGCTGCCCACGCTGTTCGGCGAGAAGGTGGTGATCCGCATCCTCGATCCATCCAGCGCCAAGGTCGGCATCGAGGCCCTCGGCTACGAGAAGATCGAGAAAGACCGCCTGATGGCTGCCATTCAGCGGCCTTACGGCATGGTGCTGGTCACCGGCCCCACCGGTTCGGGCAAGACGCTGTCGCTCTACACCTGCCTGAACATGCTCAACCAGCCGGGCGTGAACATTGCCACGGTCGAGGACCCGGCCGAGATCAACCTGCCCGGCATCAACCAAGTCAACGTCAACGACAAGGCCGGCCTCACGTTTGCCGCAGCGCTGAAGAGCTTCCTGCGCCAGGACCCGGACATCATCATGGTCGGCGAGATTCGCGACCTGGAGACGGCCGACATCGCCATCAAGGCCGCTCAGACCGGCCACCTGGTGATGAGCACGCTGCACACGAACGACGCACCCACGACGCTGACGCGCCTCATGAACATGGGCGTGGCGCCGTTCAACATCGCGTCGAGCGTCCTGCTGATCACGGCGCAGCGTCTGGCGCGCAAGCTCTGCGAGAGCTGCAAGAAGCCGGCGGACTACCCGCGCGAGAGCCTGCAGAAGGCCGGCTTCAAGCCCGAAGACCTGGACGGCAGTTGGAGGCCCTACCGCGCCGTGGGCTGCAGTTCATGCACAAATGGTTACCGTGGACGGGTCGGCATCTACCAGGTGATGCCGATGACCGAGGCGATGCAGCGCATCATCCTGACACAGGGTACGGCGCTGGACATCGCCAAGCGGGCCGAAGCCGATGGCGTGCGCGACCTGCGCCAGTCCGGCCTGGTCAAGGTTCGTGCCGGCGTCACCACGCTCGAGGAAGTGATCACGGTCACCAACGAGTGATGCCCGCCACTGCCGCCATCCACGAAGTCATCCAACGCACGCGTCCATGGCCACCGCAGCGAGCCTGAAATCCCCGAAGGAACTCATCTTCGAATGGGAGGGCAAGGACCGGAACGGCAAGATCGTTCGCGGCGAGATGCGCGCCGGCGGCGAGACCGTGGTCAACGCCAGCCTGCGACGCCAGGGCGTGCTGGTCACCCGCGTGCGCAAGCGGCGCACCAGCGGGGGCAAGGCGATCAGGCAGAAGGACATCGCGATCTTCACGCGGCAGCTGGCGACCATGATGAAGGCCGGCGTGCCGCTGCTGCAGTCGTTCGACATCGTGGCGCGCGGCGCGAACAACCCGCGGTTGACCAAGCTTCTCACCGACATCCGCTCCGACGTCGAGACCGGCACCAGCCTGTCGAGTGCCTTTCGCAAACACCCGATGCACTTCGATGCGCTGTACTGCAACCTCGTCGAGGCCGGCGAGACCGGCGGCATCCTGGAGCAGCTGCTCGACCGTCTGGCCGTCTACCAAGAGAAGACGCTCGCCATCAAGCGGAAGATCAAGTCGGCGCTGATGTACCCGATCGCCGTGATCGTGGTGGCCGTCATCGTGCTGACGGTGATCATGTGGTTCGTCATCCCGGCCCTCGAGGAGGTGTTCAAGGGCTTCGGCGGCGAACTGCCCGTGCCGACGCTGGCGGTGATCGCGATGTCCAGGTTCTTCGTCAGTTGGGGCTGGTTGATGGCGATCCTCATCGGCGGCGGCGGGTTCTTCTTCTTCCAGATCTGGAAGCGCTCCGAAGAGATGCAGATGGCGGTGGACCGGCTGCTGTTGCGCGTGCCGGTGTTCGGCGACCTGATCTACAAGTCGGTCATCGCCCGCTGGTCACGCACGCTGTCGACCATGTTCGCCGCCGGCGTGCCGCTGGTGGAAGCTCTCGATTCCGTCGGCGGCGCCTCGGGCAACGCGGTCTACCTGATCGCCACCGAGCAGATCCAGCGTGACGTTTCCACCGGCTCGGCGCTCACCACCGCCATGACGTCGACCGGCGTGTTCCCGAGCATGGTGCTGCAGATGGCGGCCATCGGCGAGGAATCGGGCTCGCTCGACCACATGCTGGCGAAGGCCGCCGAGTTCTACGAGGAAGAGGTCGACGAGATGGTCAAGGGCCTGTCGAGCCTGATGGAGCCCTTGATCATCGTCATCCTGGGCACGCTCATCGGCGGCATCGTCGTCTCAATGTACCTGCCGATCTTCAAGCTCGGCGCCGTGGTCTGAGGACGGCATGCCCGGTGGCTTCTTCGCGGCCTGGCCGCTGGACCTGCTGCTCTCGCCCTGGGCCCTGGCCTTGCTGGGTCTGCTGGTGGGCAGCTTCCTCAACGTCGTCGTGCACCGCCTGCCGCTGATGCTGGAGCGGCAGTGGTGGGGCGACGTGGGCGCGCAGCTCGCTGACGCCGAGTCGTACCAGCGCACCTTTGGCGCGGCAATGCCCGAGCGGCTGTTGCTGGCTTCGGACACGCTCGAGAAGTCGATCGCCGGGCTGCCCGTGCTGAGCCTGGCGCGACCGGCCTCCCGCTGCCCCGCCTGTGGCCATCGGATCCGCTGGTTCGAGAATGTTCCGGTGTTGAGCTGGCTGGCACTGCGTGGCAGGTGCTCGGCCTGCGGTACCCGCATCGGGCTGCGTTACCCACTGGTGGAGGCCGCCACCGCACTGCTGTTCGGCACCTTGGGCTGGCTGATCGGTCCACAGCCGCTGGCTCTACTGTGGTGCGGCGTGGTGGCGGCACTGCTGGCGCTGAGCCTGATCGACTGGGACACCACCTTGCTGCCCGATACGCTGACGCTGCCCCTGCTGTGGGCCGGCGTCGGGGCCGCGGCGCTGGGCTGGCTGCCCGGCTTGACCCTGATGCAGTCGGTGGCCGGCGCGGCGGCGGGCTATCTCTCGCTGTGGGCGGTGTACTGGGCCTTCAAGCTGGCCACCGGCAAGGAAGGCATGGGTTATGGGGACTTCAAGCTGCTGGCGGCACTCGGCGCCTGGCTTGGCGCCACGGCCATCCTGCCGATCCTGCTGATGGCCTCCTTGCTGGGCGCGGTGATCGGCCTCGCGATGAAGGCCAGCGGCGCGCTGCGTGAGGGTCGCTTCGTGCCGTTCGGGCCCTTCCTGGCCGGTGGCGGCGTGGTGACCATTCTTGTCGGTCTGCCCACCTTGCTGGGCTGGATCGGCTGGTAGCCGGCCTGCCCGTGGGCCGACTCGAACCCGGCGCCGCCATCGGCCTGACCGGCGGCATCGGCAGCGGCAAGAGCACCGTTGCCGCGATGCTGGTCGATCTCGGGGCACAGCTCGTGGACACCGACGCCATCGCGCGCAGCCTCACCACGCCCGGCGGCGCGGCAATGCCGGCGGTGGCCCAAGCGTTCGGCCCCAAGTTCGTGGCCGCCGACGGCGCGCTCGACCGCGAACGCATGCGCAGGCGGGCCTTCGCCGATGCAGACGCCAAGGCACGACTCGAGGCCATCCTGCACCCGCTCATCGGCGCCGAGGCCCAGCGCCAGGCCGCCACCGCGGACGGCCGGCCCGTGGTGTTCGACGTGCCGCTGCTCACGCCGCAGTCTGCCTGGCGCGCCCGCGTGGCGCGCGTGCTGGTGGTGGACTGCCCGGAGGACACCCAGGCCGCGCGCGTGGCTGAACGGCCGGGCTGGGACGAGGCGATGGCCCGCCGCGTGATCGCGCAGCAGATCCCGCGAGCGCAGCGCCGGGCGCTGGCCGACGCTGTCATCCACAACGACGGCCTCTCGCTTGAGGCGCTGCGCGCCGAGGTGCAGGCGCTCTGGCAGGTCTGGTTCCGGGCCGCGTCGGGCTGACCGTGCCCCGGCGGGCGGCAGGCCCTGTGGAACAATGCTGCCCGTGCAGTCAAACGAGCCAGCCCGGGAGCGCACCGGGGTTCTCTACGAGTACCCTTTTAACGAGAGCATCCGCACGATGCTGCGGCTCGAGCACCTGTTCGACCGCCTGGGCACCCTGGCCTCGCGCGATGCGCCGGTCGACCACCACTTCGCGCTGGCCACGCTGTTCGAGATCATGGACGTGGCCCCGCGCGCCGACCTGAAAAGCGACCTGCTCAAGGAACTTGAGCGCCACCGCACGCAACTGCAGACCTACCGCGGCCTGCACGGCGTTGACGAGCGCGCTCTCGACGCCATCACCGGCCGCATCGACCACGCCTTCGCGGGGCTGAACGCGCTGCAGGGCAAGGCCGGCCAGTCGCTGGCGTCCAACGACTGGCTGATGAGCATCCGCAGCCGCATCAGCATTCCCGGCGGAACCTGCGAGTTCGACCTGCCGGCCTACTACGCCTGGCAACAGCACCCGCCGCAGCGGCGGCGCGACGACCTCGCCGGGTGGACCGCCACGCTGGCGCCGCTGGCCCAGGCGCTGCAGGTGCTGTTGGGCCTGCTCCGCGACAGCGGCACGCCGCAGCGCATGGTCGCGCCCGGCGGGCAGTATCAGCAGAGTCTGCAGCCGGCAGGCGCCGCGGCGGCCAACGGCCCCAAGGTCTACCAGCTGCTGCGCGTGCGCGTCGACGCCGCCGACGACCTGGTGCCCGAGATCAGCGGCCACCGCCTGATGGTGTCGATCCGCTTCATGCGCCCCGACGCCGAGGGCCGGCTGCGCGCCGCCGGCAGCGACTGCCGCTTCGAGCTCAGCCTCTGCGCATGACGGCGCCCGGCCCTGGCGGCAGCGCCGAGCGCCGCGTCACCTGCCCCCACTGCCGCGGCCCGGCGGTGTTTGCCCTGTCCAACCCCAGCCGCCCGTTCTGCAGCGAGCGCTGCCGCAACGGCGACCTGGGGGACTGGGCCTCGGAGCGACTCCGCCTGCCCGCCGACGCGCCGCCCGACGGCACGCTGCCGCCGGAGACACCGTGACCACCCTGCCCGGGGCCGCGCTCACGCCGGACGGCTGGCGCAGCGGGCCGGTGCGCTTGGGTGCTGACGGCCGCATCGCCGCCGTCGACGGCGCCCCGATCGGCGAGGCCCAGGCGCGCCAGGGGCCCTGCCTGCTGCCCGGCTTCGTAGACCTGCACGTGCATGGTGGTGGCGGCGGCGACACGATGGAAGGCAGTGACGCGGTGGCCACGCTGTCGCGCACGCACGCCCGTCATGGCACCACCGCACTGCTGGCCACCACGATGACAGCCCCGCGCGACGAGATAGAGGCTGCGCTGCGCGGTGTGGCACCGCACGTCGCCACGCGCGCGGCCGGCGGCGCGCGCGTGCTGGGCGTGCACCTCGAGGGCCCCTACATCAACCGCGAACGGCTCGGCGCACAGCCCGATTTCGCCACCACGGCCACGATGACCGAGGTGCGGGCGCTGCACGCGCTGGCGCCGATCCGGCTGGTGACGATCGCTCCGGAGCTGCCGGGCCATCTGGCGCTGATCGTCGAGCTCAGGCGCGCCGGCTTCGTCGTGCAGATCGGCCACTCGGCCGCGCGCTACGAGGACGGTGTGGCCGCGCTGGCCGCCGGCGCCAGCGGCTTCACGCACCTGTTCAACGCCATGACCGGCCTGCACCATCGTGAGCCGGGCCTGGCGGGCGCGGCGCTGGCGCACGCCGAACGCGCCGAACTCATCGCCGACGGGCTGCACGTGCACGAAGGGGCCATTCGCGTGGCGCTGCGCTGCATCCCCGGCCTGTACTGCGTGACCGACGCCACCGCCGCCGCCGGCATGCCCGACGGCGACTACCGGCTCGGTCGCCAGGCCGTGTTCAAGTGCCTCGGCGCCGTGCGGCTGCCCGACGGCACGCTGGCCGGCAGCGCGCTGACGATGGACCGCGCGCTCACGAAGCTGCTGCAGCTGGGCCTGCCGCTGGCCGAGGCCTCGCGGCGCACCGCCACGCTGGCCGCGCAGCACCTGGGTCTGGCCGACCGCGGCGTGTTGGCACCCGGCGCCTGGGCCGACGTGGTGCAGGTGGACGGCGCCAGTGGCGCGCTTCAGCGCGTGTGGGTGGAAGGCGAGGCCGTGGTGCGCTGAGCGCGCGTGGGCAGCGGCGTGCTCAGCGTGCGCAGGAAGGCCTCGAGGTCGGCCGCCTGCCGCGGCGTGAGGTTCAGCCGCCACAGAATGCGCTCGCCGTCGGCGTGAAGGCGGTCTTCGTCGAGCAGGCTGTAATGGCGCACCACGGCGCCCAAGGTGGCTGCGCTGCCGTCGTGCCAGAAGGGCGCCGTGTGCAGCAGCTGGCGCAGGCCCGGCACGCGGAACTCGCCGAAGTGCCGCGGTTCCATCTTCAGCTGCCGCGTGAGCAGCGCGCGCGGGTCGGCGGCGGCGGCGGCGTCGTGGTGCGGGCCCAGCCGCGTGAGGCGGCCCTCCTGCAGCGCGCGCAGCCCACCGTGCCGGCCGCTGTCGACACCACCGCCCTGGGCCGCCGGCACAAAGAACGGCACGCCGACATCGGCAAACTCGTCGTTGGAGAAGCGCGGCCCGGCGTGGCAGACGCTGCAGCGCGCCTCGCCGATGAACAGGCGCAGGCCGCGCTGCGCGGCCTGCGGGTAGCGGGCGGCAGCGCGCAGGTCGCCGCGGGCCAGCGCGTCGCGGAACTCGTCGAAGGGGGTGCGCGGCGAGACGATGGTGGCCTGCCAGGCCGCCAGCGCCTTGGCCAGGCCCACCACCACCGCCTCGTCGTCGGCCGGGATCGTGCGGCCTTGCGCCAGGCCATGCGCGCGCTGCCAGCCGGCGGCGAGATCGGGCGTGGCGCGCACACGCGCGGCCAGCGCCGGCACGGTGTGCGCCATCTCGCCGGTGGCCAGCATCGGCACCATCGACGCGGCCCACAACGAGTCGGTCGCGCCGCCCCAGCCAAACCAGCGCTGCTGGGCCACGTCCCACAGCGTGGGCGTGTTGCGCGGGCCCTCGCCGCGGCGGGCACCCGCGGTGGGGCGGCGGTCGGTAAAGCCGTTGGCCGGCCGGTGGCAGCTGGCGCAGGCCACGCGGCCGTCGATGGACAGGCGGCGGTCGCGGAACAGGCGGCGGCCGAAGGCGATCGCCCCGGGGCGGCCTTCGAGCGCGTTGGCGGGGTCATGCACCGGCGGAGGCGGCCAGGGGCCGTGCGACCGGATCTGGGCGAGTTCGTCCGTCGTGAAATCCAACAGCGCAGGTGCGGCCGCCGCCCCCAGGGCCCAGCCGGCCAGCAGCCCGGCGAGTGCGGCCCGGTGCATGCCAGTCAGCGCAACACCATCGACTGCACCAGGCGCTGCTCTTGGCCGTCGAGCACGACGACGAGCAGCAGCTCCCAGCGGCCGGGCATGTGCCACACCAGGCCGTCGACGGTCCAGGCGCCCGGGCCGGCGGGCTGCAGCCGCGGGCGGTAGTTCATGCCGTGACGGTGTTCGGGCATCGTGGCGTCCACCCGCCGCAGTTCGGCGCGTGCCGGGCACAGCGTGAGCTGCAGCTTGAACGGGCGCGACACGGCCGGCGCCGGCTCGGCCCGCCAGGTGGCGCGCAGACCGGGCTGATCGATGACGGCCGCGCCGGGTTCGACCGCCGGGCACTCGGCGGGCGCCAGCGCGGCGGGCGTCTGCGCCGGCGCGGCTTGCGCAGCCAGCACGGCGGCGACCAGCAGGCTTGCGCGTTTCATCGCGCCCCCAGCGGCGGCAGCGCGGCCAGCAGCGCCTCGCCGTTCTTCCAGGCGATGCGCTCGGCCACGTCGGCCGGCAGCGTGGCCAGCCACTGGCGCGACCAGCGGGCGTGCTCGCCCACGTAGTACCAGCGCTCGGGGGTGAAGGTGTCGGTGCCCAACAGCACGCGGTCGGGGAACTCGGTGAAGAGGGCACGCCAGCCGGGCTCGACCGTGCTGCCGCTGGCGTGATCGCTGCGGAAGGCCAAGTCCACCCACAGCCGACGGTGGCGGCGCAGCACCGCGGCCACGTTCTCGGGCGCGTCGAAGCCGGCGTGCGCCCAAAGGATGCGGGCCTCGGGCCACTGCCCGAACTGCCGCTCCACCGCCTCGGCATCGGAATGCGAGTGCAGCAGCAGGCCGCGTTCGCGTGCCAGCTGCACCACGCTGCGCATCACCGGCAGGTCGGCATCCGCACCGAACACGTGGTACTCGCCCAGACCGACGTAGCGGTACCTCGCCAGCCGTTCCTGCAAGTGGACGACGATGGAGCGGTCGTGCACCCAGGTGCCGATCTCGCCGCGGCTGCGGTAGGGCCTGAGCACCGGCACCACGAGCTCGGGTGCCAGGGCATACAGCTTCTGCGTGCCCTCGTCGCTGCTGCTGGACACCATCGCCTTCTTCAGCCCCGCCTCGCGCAGCAGCGCCACGGCCTGCGGCGGCGGGATGCGCTGCCAGGCGTCGTGGCTGTAGTGCAGGTGGGCGTCGAAGAGAGGCAGCAGCGGCGCCTGGGCGCGGGCCGCCGGCCCCAGCCACGGGGCAAGGGAGCACACGGCGGCCTCCACCATCCAGGCACGGCGGTCGGTCCTCGGGCGGCGCGGGCTCGACATGGGCGCACGGTAGCGGGCCGCGTCGACGCCGACCACCCGGATCAGCCAGGGCCCCGACGCGCTGGCGGGGATTGCGCAGCTCCCCCTTGAACCCTTGAAGCCGCCCCCTATAATCAGATTGCTAGCACTCACCAAAGCCGAGTGCTAACGAGTGGAGGCGGCCCGGCACCCTGCCGGTCCCAGACCCCGCTCCTCATTGTCAGCGGGTACTGACTTTTCAGAACCGCGTTCATTGTTGAGACCCAAGGAGATCCTATGAAGCTGCGTCCGTTGCACGACCGCGTGATCGTGAAGCGTCTTGAGAACGAAACCAAGACTGCCTCGGGCATCGTGATCCCCGACAACGCCGCCGAGAAGCCCGACCAGGGCGAGGTGCTGGCCGTCGGCCCTGGCAAGCGCAACGACAAGGGGGACTTCGTCACCCTGAACATCAAGGTCGGTGATCGCGTGCTGTTTGGCAAGTACAGCGGCCAGACCGTCAAGGTCGACGGCGACGAACTGCTGGTGATGCGCGAAGAAGACCTCTTCGCCGTCGTCGAGAAGTAATCGAGCCCCCAGGCTGCGGTCGCGGCGGTCGCCGCGATCCGGCACCCCCCGAGGGGGCTCAGGCAGCGGCTCGGCGAAGCCGGCCCCGCGCCTGCCCCCTGGCTGAATCAACAGACATCGGAGATTGATACATGGCAGCTAAAGAAGTTGTTTTCGGCGGTGACGCCCGTGCCCGCCTGGTCGAGGGCGTGAACGTCCTGGCCAACGCCGTCAAGGTCACCCTCGGCCCCAAGGGCCGCAATGTCGTGCTCGAGCGCTCGTTTGGCGCCCCCACGGTCACCAAGGACGGTGTCTCGGTCGCCAAGGAGATCGAGCTCAAGGACAAGCTCCAGAACATGGGCGCGCAGATGGTCAAGGAAGTCGCTTCCAAGACCAGCGACAACGCCGGTGACGGCACCACCACCGCCACCGTGCTGGCCCAGGCCATCGTGCGCGAAGGCTTCAAGTACGTGGCGGCCGGCCTGAACCCGATGGACCTCAAGCGCGGCATCGACCGGGCCGTCCACGCCCTCGTGGAAGAGCTGAAGAAGGCCAGCAAGCCCACGACCACCAGCAAGGAAATCGCCCAGGTCGGCAGCATCTCGGCCAACAGCGACGAGTCCATCGGCCAGATCATCGCCAGCGCGATGGACAAGGTCGGCAAGGAAGGCGTCATCACCGTCGAAGACGGCAAGAGCCTGGACAACGAGCTCGACATCGTGGAGGGCATGCAGTTCGACCGCGGCTACCTGTCGCCCTACTTCATCAACAACCCCGAGAAGCAGGTTGCCCTCCTGGACAACCCCTTCGTGCTGCTCTACGACAAGAAGATCAGCAACATCCGCGACCTGTTGCCCGTGCTGGAGCAGGTGGCCAAGAGCGGCCGCCCGCTGCTGATCATCGCCGAAGAGGTTGAGGGCGAGGCGCTCGCCACGCTGGTGGTCAACACCATCCGCGGCATCCTGAAGGTCGTGGCCGTCAAGGCCCCGGGCTTCGGCGACCGCCGCAAGGCCATGCTGGAGGACATCGCCATCCTGACGGGTGGCAAGGTCATCGCCGAGGAAGTGGGCCTGACGCTCGAGAAGGCCACACTGGCCGACCTGGGCAGCGCCAAGCGCGTGGAAGTGGCCAAGGAGAACACCACCGTCATCGACGGCGCCGGCAAGGCCACCGACATCGAGGCCCGCGTCAAGCAGATCCGCGTCCAGATCGAGGAAGCCACCTCCGACTACGACCGCGAAAAGCTGCAGGAGCGCGTGGCCAAGCTGGCCGGCGGCGTGGCCGTCATCAAGGTCGGTGCTGCCACCGAAGTCGAGATGAAGGAGAAGAAGGCCCGCGTCGAAGACGCGCTGCACGCCACCCGTGCCGCCGTCGAGGAAGGCATCGTGGCCGGTGGCGGCGTGGCGCTGCTGCGCGCCCGCCAAGCCGCCGGTTCGGTCAAGGGCGACAACGCCGACCAGGACGCCGGCATCAAGCTGGTGCTCAAGGCCGTCGAGGCCCCGCTGCGCGAGATCGTCTACAACGCCGGTGGCGAGCCGAGCGTGGTGGTCAACACGGTGCTGGCCGGCAAGGGCAACTACGGCTTCAACGCCGCCAACGACACCTACGGCGACATGATCGAGATGGGCATCCTGGATCCCACCAAGGTCACCCGCACCGCACTGCAGAACGCCGCCTCGGTGGCGAGCCTGATCCTGACCACCGAGTGCATGGTCGCCGAGGCCCCGAAGGACGAGGCCCCGGCCCCGGCCGGCGGTGGCATGGGCGGCATGGGCGGCATGGGCATGGACATGTGAGTCAGACGTGAGCGCCTGCGTGCGCGAGGGGTGAATCCTCGCCCGCGGCAGCTTGTCGCAAGGGCCCGCGTCGCAAGGCATGGGCCCTTTTTCGTTGCCGGCCGCGCCCAGCGCGCGCAAGGCGCCGGCTTGGCCAGCCGGCGCTGGGCCCTCTGCGCCCGCGCTACGGCCCGGTCTGCCCCAGGGCCTGTTGGATGAGTGCCTGGGCCGTGTCGGCCACCAAGCCCGGCTGCTCGTGCACCAGCCAGTGCGAGCCCTCGGGCACCCGCGTCAGTTCGAGCTGCGGAACCCAGCGCTCCAGCCCGCGCAGCAGCCCCGGGCGGAGCGCCGCGTCCCGTTCGCCCCACAGCACGGTGGTGGGCACGCGCACGGTCACGGCTTCGTCGGGCAGGTCGATCTGCGCCAGCCTGGCGTCGCCCGGCAGCGCTGGCCGCAGCGGCGAGGCGCGGTACCAGGCCAGCATCGGGTCGAGCCCGCGGCCGCCGTTGCGCCAGGCCTCGCGGTAGCGCTCGCGCTGCGCGGCGTCGAGCCAGGCAGCGTCACCGAAGAAGGGCCACAGCCGCCGGAAGTCGCCTTCGGCCAGCAGCGCCGCGGCGTCCGGGCGCACCAGGAAGTTCATGTAGGCGCTGGCGGCGATCTGCTCGGGGTCGTGCCGCAGTTCGCGCAGTAAGGTGGCGGGATGCGGCGAATTGATGATGAGCAGCCGGCGGATCAGATCCGGCCGCTGCGCCGCCAGGTTCCAGGCCACGGCGCCGCCCCAGTCGTGCGCCACCAGCAGCGGCAGCGGCGCGCCGAGCTGCTCGATCAGCGCCGCGAGGTCGGCCACCAAATGCCGCGCGCGGTAGGCGGCGTCGCCGGCCGGCGCCGAGCTGCCCGGGTAGCCGCGCTGGTTGGGCGCCACCGCGGCATGGCGGGGCGCCAGGCGCTGCAGCACGCCGTCCCAGGCAAAGGCGGCCTCAGGGAAGCCATGCAGCAGCAGCGCGCGCACCGGGCCCGTGCCGGCGCTGCGACAGGCCAGCACCGTGCCGCCGGGCAGGTGGGCCTCGGCGAGGCGGACGCCGGCCAGCACCCTCAGGCCTCCGGGGCCGCCGACGTGGCGGTCTCGGCGGGCGTGGCGGGCGGCACGATCCAGCCGCGCAGCGCCTCGGCGACATCCGCCACGCCCTGGCCGGACAGCGCCGAGAAGGTGCTCACGCCGACGTCGGCGGACTCGGTTCCCAAAGACGCCAGCGCCTCGGTGGCCCCGCGCAGCGCCAGCTGCGCCTCGGAACGGTTGAGCTTGTCGACCTTGGTCAAGAGCACCAGCAGCCGCACCTCGCCCATGGCCACGCGCGGCGCCACCAGGGCCAGCAGGCGCTGGTCGAGATCGGTCAGGCCCAGGCGCGAGTCAGCCAGCAGCACCACGCCGTGCAGCGGCCGGCGCAGCGCCAGGTACTGGGCCATCACCTCCTGCCAGCGCAGCTTGGCCGCGCGCTCCACCGCGGCATAGCCATAGCCGGGCAGGTCGGCCAGTCGCGCCTCGGCGGCGTCGCGCGGACCGAGGTCGAACAGGTTGATGTGCTGCGTGCGTCCGGGCGTGCGCGAAGCGAATGCGAGCCGCTTTTGCTGCGTCAGGCGGTTGATGGCGCTGCTCTTGCCGGCGTTGCTGCGGCCGACGAAGGCGATCTCGCGCAGCTCGTCGGTCGGGAGCTGGTCGAGCCGGCTCGCAGTCGTGAGGAAGCGGGCGCCATGCAGCCAGGCCAGCGCGGCACGCGCCCCGGGCGAGGCCACCGGCGTGACGGCATGACGCGGGCTTGGCGCGGCCGACGGGCCGACGCGGGTGGCGCGAAAGGGTGGAGTCATGGCGCATTGTAAAATTCGTGGGTTTTGTCCGGCCTGCGGCGTGTGACGCCACGGGACAGCCCGCCCCCGAAAGCCCCTGCATGAAGCTGCTGACCGCCCTCTCCCGGAGCCGACCGGCCCTGCTGGCCGCCGCCCTGCTTGCGTCCTCCGCGGCCCTGGCCGCCACACCGGTGCCGGCATTCAAGGCCGACCTCGCCCGCGGCCAGCAGCTGGCCGCCACCTGCCTGGCCTGCCACACGGCCGACGGCACGCGCGGCTCGCCCGCCAACCCCATCCTGCAGGGCCAGCATCCCGAGTACATCGCCAAGCAGCTGCAGGAGTTCAAGAGCGGCAAGCGGCGCAACGCCATCATGCAGGGCATGGCCGCCGCGCTGTCGACAGAGGACATGAAGCACATCGCCGCCTTCTATGCCAACAAGCCCACCCCCAAGGGCTTTGCCGGCAACAAGGAGACGGTGGCGTTGGGCGAGGCCATCTGGCGCGGCGGCATCAAGGCCAGGGGCGTGCCGGCCTGTGCCGGCTGCCATGGCCCAGCCGGCAGCGGCATTCCGGCGCAGTTCCCGCGCATCGCCGGCCAGCACGTCGCCTACACCGAGGCCCAGATGAACGCCTTCCGTCTGGGCGAGCGGGCCAACAATGCCCAGATGATGGCGATCGCCGGCAAGATGAACGAACGCGAGATCAAGGCCGTGTCCGATTTCGCCGCCGGCCTGCGCTGACGCCGGCCTGCAGCTGCCCACGGGGCCGGCCATGTGCCGGCCCTTTGCGTTTTTGCAGCCCTGGCCGGCAGAGCCGACACCCATAATCCGGGCATGGCTGTTTCCACGTCCGGCGTCGAGGTCCGTTTTGGCTCGCGCGTCCTGCGCGAGTCCGTCGAGTTGCTGTCCTCGATGCGCTTCGCGATCACCCTGCTGTCGGTCATCTGCATCGCCAGCGTCATCGGTACGGTGGTCAAGCAGAACGAGCCGGCCATCAACTACGTCAATCAGTTCGGGCCGTTCTGGGCCGAGGTCTTCGGCGCGCTGCAGTTGCAGACGGTGTACAGCGCGCCCTGGTTCCTGCTGATCCTGGCCTTCCTGGTGCTGTCCACCAGCCTGTGCATCGCGCGCAACCTGCCCAAGATCGTCAGCGACTGGTCGCAGTACAAGGAAGGCGTGCGCGAGCAAAGCCTGGTGGCCTTCGCCCACAAGGGCCAGGCCGCGGTGGCCGAGCCGCCCGCCCAGGCGCTGGCGCGCATCAGCCGCCTGCTGGCGGCGCAGGGCTGGCACGCCAAGGTGCAGACGCGGGACCACGGCGTGATGATCGCCGCGCGCAAGGGCCGGCCGAACAAGATCGGCTACCTGGCCGCCCACAGCTCGATCGTGCTGATCTGCATCGGCGGCCTGCTCGACGGCGACATGATGGTGCGCGCCACGATGGCGCTGCTGGGCAAGAGCGTCTTCGCCGGAAGCGGCATGATCCCCGACGTGCCCGAGCAGCACCGGCTCTCGGCGAGCAACCCCACCTTCCGCGGCAACCTGTTCGTGCCCGAAGGCATGAGCGCCGGCACCGCGGTGCTGAGCATGCCCGGCGGCGTGGTGCTGCAGGAGCTGCCGTTCGAGGTCGAGCTCAAGCGCTTCATCGTCGAGTACTACCCCACCGGCATGCCCCGGCTGTTCGCCAGCGAGATCGTCGTGCACGACCGCCAGACGGGCGAGAAGATCGAGCACCGCGTCGAAGTCAACAAGCCCGCTTTCCACCGCGGCATTGCCATCTACCAGAGCAGTTTCGACGACGGTGGCTCCAGCGTCACGCTGCGCGCCTTGCCGCTGGGACCGGGCGAGCCCTTCGAGGTCAAGGGCACCATCGGAGGCGCCACGCAGCTGGTGAGCACCGGACCCAAGGGCGAGGAGAAGCAGACACTGGAGTTCGCCACGCTGCGTGTCATCAACGTCGAGAACCTGATGGCCTCGGCGGCCGACCAGGCCGGCGCCGACGTCCGCCGCGTCGACCTCGTGCACTCGATCGACCAGCGCCTGGGCGCGGGTGACAAGGTGGTCACCAAGCGCGACCTCACCAACATCGGCCCCAGCATCACCTACCGACTGCGCGACGCCGCTGGCCAGGCACGCGAGTTCCAGAACTTCATGTCGCCGGTGATGCTGGAGGGCGCCAACGTGTTTCTGTTCGGCATGCGCGAGACGCCGCAGGACGAGTTCCGATACCTGCGTGTGCCGGCCGACGAGCAGGGCAGCCTCGAGGGCTGGCGACGCCTGCGCGCGGCGCTCGACGACCCGACGCAGCGCGAGCGTGCAGCCCGCCGCTACGTGACGCTGGCGGCGCCCGCCGACCAGCCCGAGATCGCCGAGCAGCTGCTGGGCACGACGCGCCGCGTGCTGGGCCTTTTCGCCGGCACCGAGGCCGGCAAGCTGCCAGCGGCGCACGGCCAGCGCGTCAGCGGCCTGCAGTCGCTGGCCGACTTCCTGGAGAGCACGGTCCCCGAGGCCGACCGGCTCCGCGTCAGCGAGGTCATGCTGCGCATCCTGAACGGCGCGCTGTTCGAACTGATGAACCTCACGCGCGAGCAGGCCGGCCTGAAGCCGCTGCTGCCCGGCGAGCAGGCCGAGCGCTACATGACGCTGGCCGTCACCTCGCTGTCGGACAGCTACTTCTACCCGGCGCCCATGATCTTCCAGCTTACCGACTTCAAGCAGGTGCAGGCCAGTGTGTTCCAGGTGGCGCGCGCCCCGGGCAAGAACCTGGTCTACCTCGGCTGTGCGCTGCTGATCGTCGGAGTCTTCGTGATGCTCTACGTGCGCGACCGGCGCCTGTGGGTGTGGCTGCAGCCCGACCCGGCCGCGCCCGGCGACACCACCCGCACGCGCATCACCACCGCCCTGTCGAGCACCCGCCGCACGCTCGACGGCGACCACGAGTTCGAGCGCCTGAACAAGGCGCTGCTGAAGGAGACCGCTGCATGAACACGACAACGCTCATCCTGGGGCGCAGTGCCAACCCGCTGGCGCGGCGCTCGGCGTTCGACTGGATCTTCGCCGCTCTCGTGGTGGCAGGGGCGGGCTATGCCTTCCAACGCTACGGCGGCGGTCTCGACGTCTACGAGACCTGGATCCTCGCGCTGAGCGCGCCGAGCCTCATCGCCCTGGGCTGGTTCTGGGGCCCGCTGCGCGTGTTGAGCCTGGGCTTGGGCGCCTCGGTGCTGATCGCGATCGCGCTGTATGCGCGCACGACCGACGACTTCGGCGCCGACCTCGCGGCCGGCGAGAACGTCTTCCTGCTCAAGTACTTCCTGTCCAGCCAGAGCGCCATCCTGTGGATGAGCCTGTTGTTCGTGCTGAGCACGGTGATGTACTGGATCGGCCTGCTGGCGCGCAAGGCGGCCGACGGCCATGACAACACGGCACTCAAGCTCGGCAGCCTCTTCGCCTGGTCGGCGGTGGTGATGGCGCTGATCGGCTCGCTGGTGCGCTGGTACGAGAGCCACCAGATCGGCACCGGCATCGGCCACATCCCGGTGAGCAACCTCTACGAAGTGTTCGTCATGTTCTGCTGGATGACGACACTGTTCTACCTGTACTACGAGCAGCACTACCGCACGCGCGCCCTGGGCGCCTTTGCGATGCTGATCGTCAGCGCCGCGGTCGGCTTCCTGCTCTGGTACACGCTGGTGCGCGAGGCCCACGCCATCCAGCCGCTGGTGCCGGCGCTGCAGAGCTGGTGGATGAAGGTGCACGTGCCGGCCAACTTCGTCGGCTACGGCACCTTCGCGATCGCGGCCATGGTGGCCTTCGCCTACCTGATCAAGCAGCAGGCCGAAGAGAGGCGTTGGTGGAAGCTGGCGCCGCTGTGGCTGCTCGGCGTGGTGCTGTGCTTCGAGCCCCTGGTGTTCCGCCGCAATGTCGACCCGCTTTCCACCTACTGGGCCCTGTACTTCGGGGTCAGCGCGCTGCTCGTGGCCGGCATCCTCACGCTGCGCGTCCGCATCGCGGCGCGGCTGCCGTCGTACGAGGTGCTCGACGACCTGATGTACAAGGCCATCGCCATCGGCTTCGCCTTCTTCACCATCGCCACCATCCTGGGCGCGCTGTGGGCGGCCGAGGCCTGGGGCGGCTACTGGAGCTGGGACCCCAAGGAAACCTGGGCCCTGATCGTGTGGCTGAACTACGCCGCCTGGCTGCACATGCGCCTGATGAAGGGCCTGCGTGGCGCGGTGAGCGCCTGGTGGGCGCTGGTGGGCCTGGCGATCACGACCTTTGCCTTCCTGGGCGTGAACATGTTCCTGTCGGGCTTGCACTCCTACGGCGAGCTGTAACTCCCACTCGGCGGGGAACGAATCGGCTTGGGTCGGCTCCCAGCAGGCACCATGCACCACCACCCTGACCGCGGCTTCCGGCACCCCGTGCCTTCCGAGATCACGCCGCGTAATCTCGCCCTCACACGCCGCCAGTGGCTGGCTGCAGCCGGTGCCACGGCGCTGGCCCTGCCGGCGGCCGCGCAGACCGCACGCCCGGGCAAGCTGGCCACCTTGCCCGGCGCCAGAAGCGCGGTGCCGGGCGCCAGCCTGGCGGACAAGCTCACCGCCTACGGCGACGCCAGCACCTACAACAACTTCTATGAGTTCGGCACCGACAAGCGCGACCCGGCCCGCTACGCCCAGACGCTGAAGACGCGGCCCTGGACGGTGCAGGTGGAAGGCGAAGTGGCCAAGCCCGGCCGCTTCGACATCGACACACTGCTGAAGCTGGCGCCGATGGAAGAGCGCATCTACCGGCTGCGCTGCGTCGAGGGCTGGAGCATGGTCATCCCCTGGGTGGGCTGGTCGCTGGCCGAGCTCATCCGGCGCGTCGAGCCCACGGGCAACGCGAAGTTCGTGCAGTTCGTGACCCTGGCCGACCGCGCGCAGATGCCGGGCTTAAGCTCGAGCGTGCTCGACTGGCCCTATGTCGAGGGCTTGCGCATGGACGAGGCCATGCACCCGCTGACGATGCTGGCCTTCGGCATGTACGGCGAGGTGATGCCCAACCAGAACGGCGCCCCCTTGCGCCTGGTCGTGCCCTGGAAGTACGGCTTCAAGAGCGGCAAGAGTCTGGTGGCCATCCGCTTCGTGCAGGCGCAGCCCAAGACGAGCTGGGAGCTGGCAGCGCCGCACGAGTACGGCTTCTACTCCAACGTGAACCCGCGCGTCGACCACGCGCGCTGGAGCCAGGCCACCGAGCGCCGCATCGGCGACGACGGCGGCCTTTTCGCCAAGCGGCGGCCGACGCTGATGTTCAACGGCTACGAGCCCCAGGTGGGGCAGCTGTACGCCGGCATGGACCTGCGCAAGTTCTTCTGACGCCGTGGCGGCCTTGCGTGTGCAGCGGCTGCTGCTGCACCCGTGGGCCAAGCCGGGCGTCTTCGCGCTGTCGCTCGCGCCCTTCGTGGCCCTGCTGCACGGGGCCGTGACGAACACGCTGGGCGCCAACCCGGCCGAAGCGCTGATCCGCGGCACCGGCGAGTGGACGCTGCGCTTCCTGTGTCTGGTGCTGGCCGTCACGCCGTTGCGGCAGGCCCTCGCGCTGCCGGCGGTGGCGCGGCTGCGGCGCATGCTGGGGCTGTTCGCCTTCTTCTACGGCTGCCTGCACGCCGCCTGCTACGCCTGGCTGGACATGGGCCTGGACCTCGCGCTGATCCTGCCCGACATCGCCAAGCGCAACTTCATCCTCGTCGGCACGGCCGCGCTGCTGCTGATGCTGCCGCTGGCGCTGACGTCCTTCAACCGCGCCATCCGCGCCCTGGGCCCGACGCGCTGGCAGGCGCTGCACCGCGCGGTCTACGTGGTGGCGCTGCTGGCGCTGTTGCACTTTTTCTGGATGCGCGCGGGGAAAAACGACTTCGCTGAGGTGGCCGTGTACGCGACGGTGATCGCGGCGCTGCTGGCGTGGCGGCTGTGGTGGCGCTGGCGAGCTGGGGTGTCAGATTGAATTGACACTCTGGAATGTCAGATCTTGTTGATTGCCGGGCCGATACGCGGCAGACTGCAGGTCCACTTCACACTGCGGGAGCGCGCCATGGGTGCCGCCACGTTCATCGTGCTGTTCGTCGTGTTCGGGTCCTTGTTCGGCCTGGCCACCCACACCCATCGTCACCTGTTCAGCGAGGGCCATACCCGACGCTCGGCGGCCGATGACCGCGATCCGATGCAGCGCATGTTCCCGTGGGTGCTGCTGTGCTCGCTGTTGTGGCCGCTGATGGCCATGACGGGCGTGTTCACCTGGTGGGTGAAGCGCCGCCGCTGAGCCCGCGGCCGGCGCGTCACCCCCGCGCCAGCACCGACGCGAGCGCGCGCCCGGTGTGCGTGCCGCGCGCCACCACGGCCTCGGGCGGGCCTTCGGCCACCAGCCGGCCCCCCGCCCTGCCGCCCTCGGGCCCGAGGTCGATGACCCAGTCGGCCTCGGCCACGACGTCGAGGTCGTGTTCGATGACGATCACGCTATGGCCCCCGTCCACCAGACGGTGCAGCACCTGGATCAGGCGCCCGACATCGGCCATGTGCAGGCCCACGGTGGGCTCGTCCAGCACGTACAGCGTCCTGGGCGCCCGCTGGCCGCGGCGCGTGACATCGTCGCGCACCTTGCTGAGCTCCGTCACGAGCTTGATGCGCTGCGCCTCGCCGCCGCTGAGCGTGGGGCTGGGCTGGCCGAGCGTGAGGTAGCCCAGGCCCACGTCCTGCAGCAGCTGCAGCGGGTGCGCGATGGCGGTCATGCTGGCGAAGAAGGCCACAGCCTCGTCCACCTCCATGCGCAGCACGTCGCCAATGCTCTTGCCGCGCCAGGTGACGGCCAGCGTCTCGGCGTTGAAGCGTGCGCCGTGGCAGGCGTCGCAGGGCACCTTCACGTCGGGCAGGAAGCTCATCGCGATGGTCTTCAGGCCCTGGCCTTCGCAGGCCGGGCAACGGCCGTCGCCGGTGTTGAAGCTGAAGCGGTTGGCGGCATAGCCCCGCGCCTTGGCCTCCAGCGTCTCGGTGAAGAGCCGGCGGATGGCGTCCCAGAAACCGATGTAGGTGGCCGGGCAGGAGCGTGGCGTCTTGCCGATCGGTGTCTGGTCGACCTCGAGCACGCGGTCGATGCCTTCGAAGCCGCTGAGCGCGCTGCAGCCCTGCAGGCTGGGCCGGCGGCCCGCCGCAGCCGCGTCGCGCCCGGCCTTGGTGGCCCGGTGCGCCACTTGGGCCGCCACGTTGGCCAGCAGCACCTCGCGCGCCAGCGTGCTCTTGCCGGAGCCGCTCACGCCCGTCACCGCCACCAGGCGGCCCAGCGGCACGAGCAGGTCGAGCGCCTGCAGGTTGTGCAGCGCGGCGCCCTGCAGGCGCAGCAGCGGCGTCTCGGGCGTGATCTCGCGGCGGGGCTTCAGCGGGTGCTTCAGGGGCGAGGCCAGCATGCGGCCGGTGATGGACTCCGGCGCCTTCATCAGGTCGGCCGCCGTGCCCTGGGCGACGAGCCGGCCCCCACGCACACCCGCGCCGGGGCCGATGTCGATGAGGTGCTCGGCGCGGCGGATGGTGTCCTCGTCGTGCTCCACCACCACCAGCGTGTTGCCGCCTTCACTCAGGCGCGCCAGCGCGTCCAGCAGGATGCCGTTGTCGCGCGGGTGCAGGCCGATGGTGGGCTCGTCGAGCACGTAGCACACGCCTTGCAGGTTGCTGCCCAGTTGCGCCGCCAGGCGGATGCGCTGCGCCTCACCGCCGCTGAGCGTGGGCGCGGCGCGGTCCAGCGTCAGGTAGCCCAGGCCCACATCGTGCAGGAACTGCAGGCGGCTGGCGATCTCGCTGACCACGTCGCGGGCGATGCCCGCATCGCGGCCTTGCAGCGCAAGCCCCGCCACCCAGGCGCGCGCCTCGTGCACCGACAGCCGCGCGATGGCATCGATGGGCTGACCCCCGAAGGTGGCGGCCCGCGAGGCCGGGTTCAGCCGCGCACCAAAGCAGTCCGGGCAGGGCTCGTCGACCAGGCCCTCGACCTCGGCCTCCTCCGACGGGAAGCTCACTTCGCGGCCCTGCGTGTCGTCGTCCTTCACGCTGTCGTCAAAGGCCTTGCGCTGCTCGCGCGTGAGCTTCAGCCCGGTGCCCACGCAGGTGGTGCACCAGCCGTGTTTGCTGTTGTAGCTGAACATGCGCGGATCCAGCTCGGGGTAGCTGGTGCCGCACACCGGGCAGGCGCGCTTGGTGCTGAAGACCTTGACCGTGCCCACACCGGCCCCGGTGCCGCCGAAGTCCATGGCCACGGCCAGCTGGTCGAGGGGGGCCAGCAGGTGCACGACGCCGCGGCCGGCCTCGAGGGCCTGCTGCAGCCGCTGGCGCAGCGCGGCCTCGTTCGCGGCGTCCACCACCACGTCGCCCACCGGCAGCTCGATGGTGTGTTCCTTGAAGCGGTCGATGCGCGGGAAGGGCATCGTGGGCAGGAACTCGCCGTCCACGCGCAGGTGCGTGTGGCCGCGGGCGTGCGCCCACTTGGCGAGGTCGGTGTAGACGCCCTTGCGGTTGACGACCAGCGGCGCCAGCAGGCCCACGTGCTGGCCGGCGTGATCGCGGAGGATCTGGTGCGCGATGCTCTCGGCGCTCTGCGCCTTCACGGGCGCGCCGTCGTGCACGCAGTGCTGCAGGCCCAGCTTCACCCACAGGAGGCGCAGGAAGTGCCAGACCTCGGTGGTGGTGGCCACCGTGCTCTTGCGGCCGCCGCGTGAGAGGCGCTGCTCGATGGCCACCGTGGGCGGGATGCCGTAGACGGCATCGACCTCGGGCCGCCCCG
Organism: Ideonella sp. WA131b; assembly: GCA_023657425.1. Lineage (NCBI taxonomy): Bacteria > Pseudomonadati > Pseudomonadota > Betaproteobacteria > Burkholderiales > Sphaerotilaceae > Ideonella > Ideonella sp. WA131b. Next base: position 1,722,427 of record JAGTJW010000001.1, on the reverse strand, counting down.
CCGGCTGCACGATGCTGCGCGCGTAGGCGTTCAGGCTCTCGAGGTAGCGCCGCTGCCCCTCGTTGAACAGGATGTCGAAGGCCAGCGTGCTCTTGCCCGAGCCGCTGACGCCGGTGACGACGTTGAAGCTGCCGCGCGGCACCCGCACGCTCAGCGACTTGAGGTTGTGCTCGCGCGCGTTGACGATGTGGATGGCGTCGTCGTGGGTGGCGCGCACTGACGCACCATCCGCCGTTCGTGCTGAGCCATCAGCCTCCGTTCGCGCTGAGCCACCATCCGCCGTTCGCGCTGAGCCACCATCCGCCGTTCGCGCTGAGCTTGTCGAAGCGCTGGTGGTGCGCAGGGGCTTCGACAGGCCTGTCCTGAGCACCGTCGAAGGGCCCAGCCCGAACGGGGGAGCAGGTTCGCCGGCCTGGAATCCCATCGCCCGCTCGTACTCGCGCAGCGCCTCGCCCGTGTGCGACGTGGCGTGGGCCTTCACGTCGTCGGGCGTGCCGGTGCAGACGACCAAGCCGCCGGCCTCGCCGCCCTCGGGCCCGAGGTCCACGATCCAGTCGGCGGCGCGGATGACGTCGAGGTTGTGCTCGATGACCACCAGGGAGTGCCCTGCCGCCAGCAGCTTGCGGAAGGCCCGCATCAGCTTGGCGATGTCGTCGAAGTGCAGGCCCGTCGTGGGCTCGTCGAAGAGAAACAGCGTGCCGTGTTTGGCCACACGCTGCGCGGGCGAGTTCGCAGCCTCGGCCAGGAAGCCGGCGAGTTTGAGGCGCTGCGCCTCGCCGCCGCTGAGCGTGGGCACCGGCTGGCCGAGGCGCACGTAATCGAGGCCCACGTCGATGATGGGCTGCAGGCGCGCCACGACCTCGCGGTCGGCCTGGAACCAGTGCGCGGCTTCGGCGAAGGTGAGCGCCAGCACGTCGGCGATGGAAAACCGGTGCGGCCCGCGCACCAGCTTCACGTCGAGCACGGGCGCGCGGTAGCGCGTGCCGTCGCAGTCGGGGCAGCGCAGGTACACGTCCGAGAGGAACTGCATCTCCACGTGCTCGAAACCGCTGCCGCCGCAGGTGGGGCAGCGGCCATCGCCCGCGTTGAAGCTGAAGGTGCCGGCGGTGTAGCTGCGCTCGCGCGCCAGTGGTGCCTCGGCGAACAGCGCGCGCAGAGCATCGAAGGCGCCCACGTAGCTGGCCGGGTTGCTGCGCGCCGTCTTGCCGATGGGGCTCTGGTCCACGAAAACCGCGTCAGCCAATTGTTCGGCGCCCAGCAGGCGATCGAAGGCGCCGGGCGCCTCGGTGGCCTTGCCGAAGTGGCGGGCCAGCGCGGGGTAGAGCACGTCCTGGATCAGGCTGCTCTTGCCGCTGCCGCTGACGCCGGTGACGCACACCAGGCGGTTGAGCGGCACGGCCAGGTCCACGCCCTGCAGGTTGTGCTCGCGCGCGCCTTCGAGCAGGAGCCTGGGGCTGCTGGGTTCCACCAGCTGGCGAAAGCCCGCCGACACCTGCTTGCGCGCACCGAGGTAGGCGCCGGTCAGCGTGTCCGCCGCGCGCGCGGCCTCGGGCGTGCCGTCGAAGACGATCTGGCCGCCGCGCTCGCCCGGGCCCGGGCCCATGTCGATCAGGCGGTCGGCGGCCAGCATCACGGCCGGGTCGTGCTCGACGACGACCAGGGTGTTGCCCGCATCGCGCAGGCGCAGCATGGCCTGGTTGATGCGACTCATGTCGCGCGGGTGCAGGCCGATCGAGGGCTCGTCCAGCACGAACAGGGTGTTGACGAGGCTGGTGCCCAGGGCGGTGGTGAGGTTGATGCGCTGCACCTCGCCGCCGCTGAGCGTGCGGCTTTGCCGATCCAGCGTCAGGTAGTGCAGCCCCACGTCGCACAGATACTTCAGGCGCGTGCGGATCTCGTCCAGCAGGAGCTTCAGCGCCACGTCAAGCATGGAGCTCGGCAGCGTCAGCCCATCGAAGAAGCGGCGCAGGCGCTCGATGGGGAGCTGCATCAGGTCGTGCAGGCTCAGGCCCGGCAGGGCCTTGAGCTGCGCGCGCGACCAGTTGACGCCGATCGGCATGAAGCGCCGGTACTCCGTTCGCACCGAGCCCGTCGAAGTGCCAGCGGGGGCTTCGACAGGCTCAGCCCGAACGGATGGCCGGTGCTCCACTCGATCGGACGGCCAGTTCTCCGTTCGCACTGAGCCTGTCGAAGTGCCCGCGGGGGCTTCGACAAGCTCAGCGGGAACAGACAGGTTGAGTACGCCCTCTGCATCCGCCGCGCTGCCCAGGCGCCACAGCAGCGCCTCGCGCTTGAGCCGGGCACCACCACAGGCGCCACAGGGCGTGTAGCTGCGGTACTTGGACAAGAGCACCCGGATGTGCATCTTGTAGGCCTTGCTCTCAAGGTACTCGAAGAAGCGGCGCACACCGTACCACTGCGTGTTCCAGTTCCCCTTCCAGTTCGGCGTGCCCTCGATCACCCACTCGCGCTGCGCGGGCGTGAGCTGGCCCCAGGGGGTGTCGCGCGGGATACCGGCCTCGCCCGCGTACTTGACGAGGTCGTCCTGGCAGTCCTTCCAGGCCGGCGTCTGCATCGGCTTGATGGCGCCGTTGCGCAGCGTTTTCTTCGCATCGGGAATCACCAGGCCCAAGTCGACGCCGATGACGCGGCCGAAGCCGCGGCAGGCCTCGCAGGCGCCGTAGGCGCTGTTGAAGCTGAAGAGCGCCGGCTGCGGCTCGGCGTAGCGGATGTCGCTCTCGGGGCAGTGAAGGCCGGTGCTGTAGCGCCACGGCTCGGCCGCATCGCCGGCAAACACCGTGAGCCGCCCGCCGCCGCGCTTGAGGGCCAGCTCGATGGCCTCCATCACGCGGACCGGCTCGGTGCCCGCCAGCCGGAAGCGGTCGGCCACCACGTCGAGGATCTTCCGATTCCCCGCCACGCGCTCGCCTTGCACGCGCGTGAAGCCGCTGGCCGCCAGCCACTGCTCCTGCTGCGCGACGCTGGTGTCGGCCGGCAACTCGGCGGGGAAGGTGAACACCAGGCGCGGGTCGCCGGCCGCCTCGGCCCGCGCGCGCAGGTCGTCGAAGATGGTCTGCGGCGTGTCGTGCCGCACCGGCAGCGCCGTCTCGCGGTCGAACAGCTGCGCACCGCGCGCGAACAGCAGCTTGAGGTGGTCGTTCAGCTCCGTCATCGTGCCCACCGTCGAGCGCGAGCTGCGCACGGGGTTGGTCTGGTCGATGGCGATGGCCGGGGGCACGCCCTCGACCTTGTCGACGGCGGGCCGATCCATGCGGTCGAGGAACTGCCGGGCGTAGGCGCTGAAAGTCTCGACGTAGCGGCGCTGGCCCTCGGCGTACAGCGTGTCGAACACCAGCGAGCTCTTGCCGCTGCCGCTGGGGCCAGTCACCACCGTCAGCTCGCCGGTGCGGATGTCCAGATCCAGGTTCTTCAGGTTGTGCTGGCGGGCACCACGGATGCGGATCAGACCGGTCGACATGCAGGCCTTCAGAGTTGAAGGCGGGGGATTCTAGGGACGCGGTCGCGCCGCGCGGACGCACGGTCGCGTCGTCCCGGCGTCAGCGGCGCGGGTTCAGGCCCAGCGGAAAGGCAGCTCGCGCTGGCGGCGGCCCGTCAGGGGCGCCACGGCGTTGGCGAAGGCCGGCGCCAGCGGCGCCAGGGCCGGCGCGGTCTCGATGCCCTGGCCCATGTCCAGGCAGTTGCTCCGCAAGGTGACGCTGCCGTCGCGCGCGATCAACACGAAGTCGCGCGGCTGCTCGTGCGGCTGGCTGCCGAGCCGGGCGGCACCCTGTGCGCGGCCGGCCGCGGGCCACAGGCCCGGGTCTGCTGGTGGAGGCAGTCGACGATCACGGCGGGCTCCCTCAGGCCAGCGACGCCGCGGCGTCGTGGATGGCGGCGCGGATGCGCTGGTAGGTGCCGCAGCGGCACAGGTTGCCGGCCAGGGCTTCGTCGATCTGCGCGTTGGTGGGCTTCTTCGCGCGGCTGAGGAGCGCCGTGGCGGCCATTACCTGCCCGCTCTGGCAGTAGCCACACTGCGCCACGTCGTGCTTCAGCCAGGCCGCCTGCACCGCGGCGCCGACACGGTCGCTGCCGATGCCCTCGATCGTGACCACCGGGGCGCCCGCCACCGCCGCCAGCGGCGTAACGCACGAGCGCACCGGGGCGCCGTCGATGTGCACCGTGCAGGCGCCGCACTGCGCCAGGCCGCAGCCGAACTTGGTGCCGGTCAGGCCGAGCTCGTCGCGCAGCACCCACAGCAGCGGGGTCGACGGGTCGGCAGCCAGCGTCGTGTCGCGGCCGTTGAGCGTGAGCGTCGTCATGAGGTCACTCCGGGATGCGCAGGGTGCTGCCGTCGATGGTGATGCGGTCGCCGGCCGGCGGGTTGGCCGCGATGGCCGGCACGTTGGACGCCGCGATGGCAGTGGCCGCGCCCGGGGTGCCGCCTCGCGGCGTGGTTCGCACCACCTGGCTGGGCGGCAGCGCGGCGCCGTTCTTCAGGTGCGCCCACATCGCGTCCATGGCGCGGTTGAAGTACACGTGCAAGGGAATGAAGCGCGTGTCGTAGCCCGGGAACGGCAGGAACGAGTCGAAGTGCTGCGCGTTCGTGACCTCGACGTAACGCACGCGGCTGGCCGCGCCTTCCACTTGCGCGTTGCGCAGCAGGTAGGGCCGCGAGCTGAAGTTGGGCGGCACGAGTGTGTCGTTGCGGCCGTGCACGATGATCGTCGGCGTGCCGCGCAGATTGGCGCTGCGCCGCACTTCGACCACGCCGGCGCGCACGGCGTCAGCCTGCGCGCCGGCGCCAGCCCACAGGTTACGCAGGCACAGCGCGCCGTCGAAGGCGAAGTCCAGAGCACCGGTGCTGGGGCTGGCTGCGGCGCCGTGGTTGCGTGCACCGCCGACGGCGTTGTTCCAGATCAGCTGCAGCGCGCCACTGGGCGGCACGCCGTTGCCGGTGCCAAAGACGCCGGCGATGGCCGCAGGGGCAGCCGCCGTGGGCAGGCCGGCGCCGTCGACCGCGCCGAAGCTGAAGCCGCAGAGGTTGTCCTGCACGGGGAAGCGGCCGTGCGCGTTGGCGTAGGTCACCGCAATCGCCGGGCTGGCGAAGAGGTAGTGGCTCGCGTGCAGCAGGTCGGACTCGGGCTCCCAGCCGTAGGCACGCAGCCGGGCCAGCGCGTCGTTGGCCTGCTCCAGCGTGGTGGCGCCCGTCACCAGCCCATTGGCCGCCAGCGAGGCGCAGCGGTTGCCGGCAACAAACGCCGTGCCGCCGGTGTAGCCAAAGGGCGAGCCGGTGGCTGCCGTGGCCAGCGCGGCGCAGGGCTGCAGCAGGTTGGCGTAGCTGAAGTAGTCGTACAGCGGCTTGCTGCCACCGGTGTAGGCCGGCAGCGTGCCGCGTTCGATGCTCAGGCCGGCCGCGGGTGCCATCTGGATGTTGGGCTCGCTCACCGCCACGCCGTCGATCAGGCCGAGACCGTCGTTTTCGGCGGCGGCCAGCGCGGCGCCGGCGCCGTTGCTCACGCTGGAGGCGATGACGATGGTGTTGCCCGGCACGATGAGCTTGGTGCGCGAGCCGTCGGGCAGCGGCGCGCCGAACTGCTGGTTGAGCACGTAGAACGCGAATTCCACCGCCTGCAGCGTGAACGTGCCCCAGTCGGCCTCGGGGTTGATGCCGGAGTGCGCATGCTTGACGGCAAAGCGGTTGGGCGTCGCGGCGTTGAAGGCGGTGAGCTCGGCCGCGCTCAGGGCCGCGGTGAAGTTGCTGTCGCTGCCCGCGGCAGCTGCCGTGGCACGCGTGCCGTCGTAGCGGTTGACGGTGTCGTTCTGCAGGTCGTGCACGCCGTTGCCCGTGCCTTTGTCGGTGTAGGCCACGGCGCAGCCGCGCTTGAGGCCCCACTCGCCGGCCGAGCCGATGGCGCCGTAGACGCCGCGCGAGCCCGAGGACGCCGCCGTCACGATGCAGGGTGCGCTGGCACTGAAGCTGGACGGCACCTGCACCATCATCGTCACGCCGCCGGGGCCGATGCCGATGTGCTCGGTGCCGGCGATCTTGCCGTCGCCGGTGCCCACGGTGCCATCGGCCATGATGTTGGGGCCGTAGAGCGTGCCGAAGCCGCCGCCGGCGGTGGTGTCGACGATGGCGCGGTAGTTGGTGTGGATAGCCAGCTTGCGCAGCTCGGCCGCGGTGGGCGCGGCGCTCAGCGTGGGCGCCACGGCGCTGGCCAGGCCGGCGCGACCGAGGCCGGCGGTGAGCAGGTCGTCGGCCGTGCCGTCGTAGCTGGCGCTGCGCACGGCGCCCACCAGGAACGCGGGCCGGGTGTTGACGGCGTAGTCGCCGCTGCCGATGGTGACCTCGGTGTCACTGCCGCAGGCGGCCAGCGCGGCCAACGCGGCCAGGGCCAAGCCCGTGCGGGCCCCGGTGAGAGAGTGGATCATGGGGGTGTCTCCTGTATCTCGTTCATGGACGGCAGCACAGCCGGCATCGAGGTCGGTGTGCCGCTGGCCGGCATTGTGGGCACGGTCGCCCCATCCGCGGCACAGGACACCCCTAATGCGCAGGACTGCGCGAGAGTCGCGGATCGGCCGGCACAATCCGCGCCCAGCATGAGCGGCCCGCCCCTGACCACCGTCGAGTTGTTCCTGATCGCGATGGCGGTCATCTTCTTCGTGCCCTACGCCATCTGGCGACTGGGCCGCACCGACTACTGGGCGCCGCTGGTGGTGGTGCAGATCGTCACCGGCATCCTGCTCGGACCCGGCCTCTTCGGCGCGGCGTTCCCCGAGCTGTTCGCGGCCGTCTTCAGGCCCGCCGTCGTGCAAAGCCTCAATGGCCTGGCCTGGTGGGCCGTCAGCCTGTTCGTGTTCATCGCCGGGCTGGAGCTCGACCTGAAGTCGGCCTGGAAGCACCGCACCGAAAGTGCCATCACCGCCGGCTGCGCGCTGGTGATGCCGCTGCTCTTCGGCTCGCTGCTGGCGATGGGCCTGCTGGCCTTCACGGGCACGGGCTGGATGGGCCCGAAGGCCGAGCCCTGGCAGTTTGTCGCCGGCATCGGCATGGGCTGCGCGGTGACGGCGCTGCCCATTCTGATCCTGCTGATGGAGAAGATGGAGATCCTGCGCCAGCCGCTGGGCCAGCGCATCCTGCGCTATGCCAGCCTGGACGACATCCTGATCTGGGCCGTGCTGGCGGTGATCCTGCTGGACTGGACGCGCCTGGGCCGCCAGGCGATCTTCATCGTGCTGTTTGCGCTCGCCGCCTGGGGCTTCCGAAAACTGCTGGTGCGGATGCCCGAACGCGACCGCTGGTTCCTCATGCTGCCCTGGCTGGCGCTGGTGTCGCTGGGCGCCGACTGGTGCGGGCTGCACTACATGGTCGGCGCGTTCCTGGCCGGCGCGGTGCTGGAGCGCGAATGGTTCCCGCTGCCGCAACTGGACGCGCTGCGCGCCAACGTGCTGCTGGTGATGATGCCGGTGTTCTTTCTGTCCACCGGCCTGCGCACCGAGTGGGGGGTGGGCGGCGTGGCGGTGTTCGCCGTCACGGCGGCGCTGGTGCTGGCCTCGGTGTCCGGCAAGCTGCTGGGCGTGGCACTGGCCGGGCGGCTGCAGGGCTGGGCGCCGGGCGAGGCGCGCACGGTGGGCTGGCTGCTGCAGACCAAGGGGCTGATCGAAATCATCTTCGCCAGCATCCTGCTCGACCGCCAGATCATCAGCGCCGACACCTTCACGGCGCTGTTGCTGATGGCCGTGGCGAGCACGATGCTGACGGTGCCGATGGTGGCGCCGCGGCTGGCGCGGCTGGCCGCGGTGGTGTCGAAGTCCGGCTGACGGGGCGGGCAGCCGGTGCCGGCGCCCGCCCGCGGGCAAACCCGGCTGTGATGACGTAATTACAGAACTACGATCGGCCCATGGCTGATCCGATCCCCCTGCGCGCCGGCGCCGCGCCCGCGCCGCGCGCCACCTCGCTGCACGACAGCGTGGCCGATCAGCTGCGCACGCTGGTCTTCGACGGCGCCCTGGCCAGCGGCGACTGGATCGACGAGAAGGCCCTCGCCGCCAGCTGGCAGGTGAGCCGCACGCCGCTGCGCGAGGCGCTCAAGGTGCTGGCGGCCGAGGGCCTGGTGGAGCTGGTGCCGCACCGCGGCTGCCGTGTCGTCGAGATCACCGAGGCCGACGCCGACGCGCTGTTCCCGGTGATGGCGCTGCTGGAGGGCCGCTGCGCCTTCGAGGCCTGCGAGCGCGCCGACGACGAGGCTGTGCACCAGCTGCGGCGCCTGCACGACGAGCTCGAGCGCCACGCCGCCGCCGGCAGCCTGGAGGGCTACTACCGCGTCAACCATGTCTTCCACAGCGCCGTGCAGCAACTGGCTGGCAACCGCTGGCTCGACCGCGTGACGGGCGATCTGCGCCGCTTCGTGCGGCTGATGCGCGGGCGGCAGCTCGCGCTGCCGGGGCGCATCGAGGCCTCGCTGAACGAACACCGCGTGCTGATGGACGCCTTCGAGCAGCGCGACGCCGCGCGCGCCGAACGCGCCATGCACGATCACCTGATGGCGCAGCTCGCGGCGCTGAAGAAGCTGCGCCGCGCCCAGGCCCGCAGCCCCAAGCCAAAGGAGCCCGGCCGTGCTCGATGAAATCCGCGCCGTCGCGCTGCGCCAGCGCCGCGAACGCGCCGTGCGCCGCATGGTGGCCGACTGCAAGCGCCTGCTCGGCGAGAAAGGCGAGCTCGGCGGCATGGCCATCGCCGCCGGCCTCATCGATCGGCTCGACGGCCTGGACGACGACGAGCTCGATGGCCTGTTCACCTACCTCGCCAAGGACCTGAGCCCAGACCCGGCCCAGGTGCTGCAGTTGGCCGAGGCCTACGCCGCGCAGCGCGACGCGTCCTCGCTGCTGGCGCTGACGCGCGCCGCCGAGCCGGCGCGGCAGGAGCTGTTCCGCCGCTTGAACCGCACGCCCGGCGGCACGGCCGCGGTGCTGCGGCTGCGCCGCGCGCTGCTGAAGCGGCTGCGCGCGCGGCCGGAGCTCGAAGTGATCGAGGCCGACCTGCTGCACCTGCTGACGAGCTGGTTCAACCCCGGCTTCCTGCAGATGCGGCGCGTCGACTGGAACTCGCCGGCGCAGCTGCTCGAGAAGATCATCCACCACGAGGCCGTGCACGCCATCGACGGCTGGGACGACCTGCGCCGCCGGCTGCAGCCCGACCGCCGCTGCTTCGCCTTCTTCCACCCACAGCTGCCCAACGAGCCGCTGATCTTCGTGGAGGTGGCGCTGCTGCCCGAGATGCCGGCCGCCATCACGCCGCTGATCGACAAGCTGAGCACACCGCTGCTGCCCGACCGCTTCCGCGTCGCGGCCTTCTACAGCATCAGCAATTGCGAGCCGGGGCTGCGCGGCGTGAGCCTCGGCAACTTCCTCATCAAGACGGTGGCCACGCAGCTGCAGCGCGAGCTGCCGCGGCTGAAGACCTTCTGCACGCTGTCGCCGATTCCGGGGCTGGCGCAATGGCTGCTGTCAGAGCCCGAGCTCGACGCGCTGCCCGGGCTGAAGAAGGGCTCGGCCGCCGAGCTGAACGCGGCCCGTGCCCGCTTGCGCGAGCGCTGCAACGGCGACCTCGGCGCGCTGCAGGGCGCGGCCGTTCATGCGCTGATGGACGACGACGACCGCGGCGCGCTGGCGCTGCTGGCCAGTGCCTACCTGCTGCTGCTGTCGCCCACGCCGGCCGGCGACCCTGTGGCGCGTTTCCACCTTGACAACGGGGCGCGCCTGGAGCGGCTCAACCCGCGTGGCAACATGGCCAGCAAGGGCTTGAAGCAGTCCTTCGGCATGATGGTCAACTACCTTTACGACCTGGGCAAGGTCGAGGCCAGCCATGCCCGCTTCCGCCAGGGCGAGGTGGCACGCTCGCGTGCCGTCGGCAGCCCCGTCTGATTGATTCCTTCCACAACAACACGACCGGAGACCACACCATGACCCACTTCAACCGCCGCGAGGCGATCCTCGGCACCGCCGGCCTCGCCGCCGGCGTGGCCCTGCCGTCCCTGGCCCGCGCCCAGGGCGCCTGGCCCAACAAGCCGGTGAACATCATCGTGCCCTTCCCGCCCGGCGGCGGCACCGACGCGTTCGCGCGGCCCCTCTTCGCATCGATCACCAAGAACTCGGGCCGCCAGTTCCTCATCGACAACAAGGGCGGCGCCGGCGGCACGCTGGGCGCCGGCATCGCAGCCAAGGCCGCGCCCGACGGCTACACCTTCTTCATGGGCGCGGTGCACCACGCGATCGCGCCGAGCATGTACCCGAAGCTCGACTACAACATCGAGACCGACTTCATCCCCGTGGGGCTGGTGTCGAGCGTGCCGCAGGTCATCGTCGTCAACCCGGGCAAGGTGCAGGCCACGACGCTGCCGCAGCTGCTGGAGTTCATCCGCAAGAACCCCGGCAAGCTGAACTACGGCTCGGCCGGCAACGGCACCAGCCACCACCTGGCCGGCGAGCTGTTCAAGCTGCAGACCAAGACCTTCATCACGCACATCCCCTACCGCGGCGCCGGCCCGATGCTGCAAGACCTGATCGCCGGCCAGGTGGACCTGGCCTTCGACGGCCTGGGCTCGAGCGCGGCGCACATCCGCGGCGGCCGCATCCGCGCCATCGCCGTCGCTTCGGAGCGCCGCGCGCCGGGCTTCCCCGAGGTGCCCACCTCCACCGAGGGCGGCGTGCCCACCTACAAGGTGGCCACCTGGTACGCCATCTGGGCGCCCAAGGGCACGCCGGCCGAGGCCGTGGCCGGCATGCAGGCCGAGATGCGCAAGGCCTTCGCCAGCGACGAGATCAAGGCCGCGTGGACGGGCCTGGGCACCGAGATCCCCAACACCTGGGGCCCCGACATGGGGCGCTTCGTCAGTGCCGAGGTCAAGCGCTGGGCCGAGGTGGTGAAGAACAGTGGCGCGAAACTGGACTGACCCCACCCTTGCCCTTTGAGAATCCACACCGTTCGGGCTGAGCTTGTCGAAGCCGGGTGCGCAGTGGGCGCTTCGACAGGCTCAGCGCGAACGGTGGTGTCTGCCAGCTGCGAGTAACCCGCCTTGAACGCCAACCTCTTCGTCGCCCTGCGGGGCGGCTTTCCGGCCGATCTCGACACCATCGCCATCGAGACGACCGACACCGCCATGTCGTCGGACGGCCTGGCCTACACCTGGCGCGACCTCGAGCGCGCCAGCGCGATGATGGCCAACCTCATCGACTCGCTCGACCTGCCGCCCGCCTCGCGCGTGGCGGTGCAGGTCGACAAGAGCGTCGAGGCGCTCATCCTGTACCTGGCCGTCCTGCGCAGCGGCCATGTGTTCCTGCCGCTGAACAGCGCCTACCAGGCGGCCGAGATCGGGTACTTCGTCGGCAACGCCGAGCCGGCACTGGTGGTTTGCACGCCCAAGGCCTTCGGATGGCTGGCCAAGATCGCGTTCAGGGCCGGCACGAGGCACGTGTTCACGCTCGGCGACGACCGCAGCGGCTCGCTGCTGCAGCGCGCCGCGCAGCACGCCGACACGCACGAGCCGGCCTTGCGCGGCGACGACGACCTGGCGGCCATCCTGTACACCAGCGGCACCACCGGGCGCAGCAAGGGCGCGATGCTCACGCACGGCAACCTGCGCAGCAATGCCGAGGTGCTGAAGCGCGCCTGGGCCTGGCGCACCGGGGGCGCGCAGGGCCGCGACACGCTGATCCACGCGCTGCCCATCTTCCACGTGCACGGCCTGTTCGTGGCCTGCCACGGCGCGCTGCTGGCGGGCGCGAAGATGCTGTGGCTCAACCGCTTCGACCCCCGGGCCGTGGTGGCGCGGCTGCCCGAGGCCAGCGTCTTCATGGGCGTGCCCACGCTCTATGTGCGGCTGCTCGCCGAACCCGGCCTCACGGCCGAGGCCTGCCGCGGCATGCGCCTGTTCATCAGCGGCTCCGCACCGCTGCTGCTGGAGACCTTCCAGGCCTGGCGCGCGCGCACCGGCCACGTCATCCTGGAGCGCTACGGCATGAGCGAGACCGTCATGCTCACCAGCAACCCCTACCGCCCCGAGGCCGCGCGCCGCGGCGGCACGGTGGGGCCGGCGCTGCCCGGCGTGGGCCTGCGCGTGGTGGGCGACGATGGCGCGGTGCTGCCGCCGGGCGAGGTGGGCCACATGCAGGTGCGGGGCCCCAGCGTCTTCAAGGGTTACTGGCGCATGCCGGAGAAGACGGCCGAAGAGTTCACCGCCGACGGCTGGTTCCGCACCGGCGACGTCGGCAAGCTCGAGGCCGACGGCTTCTGCACCATCGTCGGCCGCAGCAAGGACCTGGTCATCACCGGCGGCTACAACGTCTACCCGGCCGAGATCGAGGGCTTCCTGAACGCCTTGCCCGGCGTGGCCGAGAGCGCCGTGGTGGGCGTGCCGCACCCCGATTTCGGCGAGGCCGTGATCGCCGTGGTGGTGGCCCGGCCGGGCACCGCCGCGCCCGAGCCCGCGGCGCTGATCGGTGCACTCAAGGGGCGCATCGCCGGCTTCAAGGTGCCCAAGTTCGTGGAGGTGGTGAGCGAGTTGCCGCGCAACGCCATGGGCAAGGTGCAGAAGAACCTGCTGCGCGAGCGGAATCGCGGCTTGTTTGCGGCGTGAATCTGCGGGCAGGGCTCAGGCAGGGACCCCGTGCAGACTCCGCAGCGGACAACAGATCTGCGCAGCGTCTTGGCCCACGCCGCATCGCCATTGCGGGGCGGGCCTGGAAGGCCCGTTCTCCTTGAGTTGTAGTGCAAGCGCAAACCATTGATGCGATGAAAACCGCTGTCACTCCCGAAGTCAGCGTTGAGCCAGGGTGGCGTGATGGTCTTGACTCGGTGCTCCTGCCCGGAGAAACGCTCACGGAGGTCGTGGAGGCTTCGGTGCGCCGCGCCATCGAACTCCAGCGCGCGCAAACGGACTTCACTGCGCGCTGCGACGCCACACTGGCAGAGTACGCGAGCACCGGAACGTCCATCCCTTCGGACGCCGTCTTGTCGAAGCTTGAAGCGAAGGGCGCAGCGCGGTTCAAGCGATGGAGGAAGTGACACTCAAGTTCGAATTCACCCCTGAGGTGTACGCAGATCTGGATCGCCTGGTCGACTTCCTGCTGGAGCGTGCCCACACTGCCGAAGATGCCACGCGAGATTACGAGGCCGTTGAGGCCATTCGGACCGCTGCCAACAGCCACCTCTCGACCGCGCCCTACAGCTAACGCAAGGTCGGTCAACAGTCGACACTGCGCGCGCCACCGGCGCGAAGAAGACCTTCACTGACGGTCAACCCCGGCCGGATCGTTGGGCAACGCGACAGCGCAACTCGGGGGCCTACGCCATCAAGCTGGCTGATCGTCACGCCCATGCTGCGTCACGGTCTCGACCGGCCGCATGCCATCACCCGGCTTTCCAATCTTCACCTCCCCCACTTGGCCGTCCGTCAGCTGCACAACCCGCTGTACGCCAGCCATCGTCTCGGGGCGGTGCGAGATGATCAATCGGGTGAGCGTCAGCATGGACAGAGCAGCCGTGACGGCCTGCTCATTGGCGACGTCCAGGTGGCTGGTGGCCTCATCGAGTGCCAGCACGCGGGGCGCCTTGTAGAGCGCACGGGCCAGCAGGATGCGCTGCTTCTGGCCGCCGCTCAGACCCGAACCCAGGTCTCCGATCAGCGTGTGATAACCCATCGGCATGCGGATGATGTCGGCGTGCACGTTGGCCAGCTTGGCGCAATCTTGCACACGCGTGTGGTCCATCTCGACATCGAAGAAGCTGATGTTGTCCGCGATGCTGCCGGTCAACAACACGTCGTCCTGCATCACGGTGCCGATGCGCCTGCGCACGTTGGCAATGCCCAGCTGGTGCATCGGAACGCCGCCGTAAAGCACCGTTCCTTCTTGCGGCTCCAGAATGCCCAACACGATCTTGAGCAAGGTGGTCTTGCCAGCGCCACTCGGGCCCATCACGGCCACGCTCTGGCCGGCCTCCACCTTGAAGCTGGCCTTCTCCAGAATCCAGGGCTCGCCCTCGCCATAGCGAAAACTCACATGGCGCAGCTCCAGCGACGGCTCAAGATGCTGCAGATCGTTGTAGGGCACCTCGTCCCGCTCGGGCGGCTCCAGGGCGATGTCGGCCAGACGCTCGCTGTGCAGGCCCAGCATCTTGATCTGCACGGCATAGTCGATCAGCGCCGACACCCGCCCTGTGAACTGGCCCTTGTAGCTGAGAAAAGCCATCAGCATGCCCAGCGTGAAGGCGCTGGCACCTGCATCGGCCGCCGCGGCCGCGTGCAGGCCGCCCGACTGCTGCGCGCCCATGATCAGCTTGGCCCCCAGCCACAGCACCACCAGGTTCTCGATGCCAAAGATGAAGGCATTGGCCGTGGAGAAGGCGATGCCCATCTTGGCGGTGCGCACATCACGGTTCTGCACCTCGACGATGAGGTTCTGCCAAAGGGCGCGTCGCTCTTCTTCCCTGCCGAACAACTTGAGAGGCAGGATGCCACGTAGGGTTTCGAGAAAGTGCGTGCTCTCTTTGGCCGAGACGACCAGGTGCTCGGCGGCCGCATCGCGGAAGGGGCGGAACGAAGCCCAGCGCACAAGCCCATATGCACAGACCGCAGTGATGACGACCGAGGCCAGCACCGGGGCGTACAACAACATCATGATCAGGGCGGCCACCGCCATCAGGCCGTCCAGCACCGCCTCGACAACCGCCGTGGTGACCGTCTGCTGGATGACGCCGACGGAACCGAAGCGCGAGGTGATGTCGCCCAGATGCCGTTGTTCGAAGTAGCGCAGCGGCAGGCGGATCAAGTGCGCGAAGACGTTGCCCATCCACTGCAACGAGAGCGTCTGGCCCAGCACCATCACCATCCAACTGCGCGCAAAGCCCAGGGCGGTTTGAATCACCATCAGGATGCCAAAGCCCAGCACCACGACCGTGAGCAGATCGTGATCGCCCGAGGTCAACACATCGTCGACGACGGCCTGATTGGCCAGGGGGCCGGCGATGGCGAAGAGCTGCAGGACGAGCGCGACTGCAAAGATCTGAAGCAGCGAACGCCTGATGCCCTGCACCTTGCCGATGAGCGCCGAGAGCTTGACGCGCGGCGGCGACTGCTGAGGCTTGAAGTCCACATGGGGCGTGAGCTCCAATGCAACCCCGGTGAAGTGCTTCGAGACCTCCGCCAGCGACAGCCGACGCTCACCGATGGCAGGATCCAGGATCACGGCCTTGCCGCGCTTGAAGCCGGCCAAGACGACGAAGTGATTGAGGTTCCAGTGGAGGATGGCAGGCGTGGTGAGCTGCGACATCTCATCCATCTCCAAGCGCAGCGGGCGCGACGAAAAGCCCAGCTGGCTGGCGCCTTGCATCAACTGGCGCAGCGTGGCCCCTTTATGGCTGATGGGCAGCTGCCTGCGTAACGCAGCCAATTCGATGTGCTGGGCATGGTGTGCACACACCATCGCCAGGCAGGCCAAGCCACACTCGGCGGCCTGGGTCTGAAGGATGGCCTTCATGGCAGGTCCAAAGCCGCTGGAAGTTCGCCCAGGTCAACCAAAGGCAACGACGCAGCAACGACGGAAGATTGAGCCAAGAAGGTTGCCGCCCACTCACTCGCACAACGACCGGTTGATACGGCGAATGAGGGCATTGAACGAATTCAATCACACGATGAGAATGATTTCGTCATGACCTAGAGCACCAATCACTTAGGCTAACAGGTCTTGGAAACTGCTGCCCGCCGCTTAATGTCAGCATAGATCCCGCCTCCTCTTGAGCCAACCTCTACCAGTTCCGCAAAGCGCAACGCCGCCAATCGCGAGAGTCCTATATCGAACCCAAGACGTCGCTGGATGTCAAGCTCAACTGCTCTATTCACCAAGTCCCGTGAGTCGGCGTGTGCTCTTGAAATCAAGCATGACACATTGGTCTTTAGAAAGACTCTTTCAAAGGCGGCCGGATCATCCCGCTGAAGAGCCTGAAGATATACCTTCATGAGTACGGTCATGTCAATAAGACCAGACAGCCCTCCGTTAATGGCAGTAACACCGGGCGCCATCATTCGCTCCCCGGAAAGATGCCTGCGATAGAGAGCAATTTCTGTATCGGCTTCACCGAGATACGCAGTCAATTCTCCAAACAAAGAAGTTATGTCGTTGCCAGAGGCGGCTTCGAAAACATACTTTCTGCGCCGAATCTCGGTCATCAAATGCAGAGCCCTGCTGTTGCCTTGGGTTAGCGATGACGCAATCGTCGGGGACTCTCCCCGTCTGATTCCAGACGCAAAGAGATCTACGCCGATACGATACCTCGCTGTTCCATCTCCGCAGATTCGGAGGTATTGATCAACATCATGCGATGTCTCATGAATCGCCATTGTTACGGTCAGCGCGCTCACCGGCCCCAATACATGAAGCCACCAAGCAAATTCGCGCGGCGCAACCTCAACAATCTGCGCACCCATGTCTGCGCCGACTTGTCGAAGATAGATCAAGAATTCCTCTGCTACGGCTGGATTGACAGCGCCTTTAGCAGGAGATTTTGCCATCAGCCTCGAATTGAATTGCGAACAACTTACGGAATCAATACTTGGACGCACCACCGACTCAACCGTTTGGCCGACCCTCGGCATCGAGTCTTTCCGCTGTTCCGCTTGCAGGTTTCTGGAACCTAGCGTCGCGGCGGAAACCACAAGCGCCATTGTGACTGAAGCTGCGATGGTCTTTGCGCACTGACGCATTATGGCTCCGAAGTTCACGAGAACGGCATTATCTGCCTCTCTTGAATCTCGAGTGGTTGGATTCGGGTGGGTCAAGGGCGGGCGAAGCCCGGCGCAGCGGACCCTTGACGCGCCCGAATCCGCCTCTACGCTCCAGGGCTCGGGCCAGGCAAAGCCTTGCGGCGCCTGGCTCCCGAGCCCGTCCGGCGGCGAGGACCTTCCCGCCCTCGGGGGCGGGTTGGGGGTGGGGGATGTCCATACAGGCGACGTCTTCGGGACTCGGTCGGCCCCCAGGCTACCCACACAAATTTCAGGAGAGCCCATTATCTCTTTCGCGACGGGCCGCTATGGCTTAGCGGTCCGTCGCCTGCCATCTACGCTACAAACCTCCTCCTCAGAAGGAATCTTGCCGTACCAACGAGGAGGGGCCTCCAAATTGGGAGTTAGAAGCTCCTAACGGTGTCGTCACAGACGAGCAAACGCCTACCCCAGCGCCCCCAACGCCCTTAACGCCCTTGTTAGCCCCTGTGCACAGCGTCTCGGTCTTTGTTCCGTTGCTGTTTATGCACCACGACTTGTTCAGTGGGCCGATTTCGATGTGGGTGCAAACAGCATCAACGAGCTCTGGGAGCTTCTCCCCCCAAGAGTTTGTTCCGGGAGGTCGTGTAACGGCAGCGTCTCCGCCAGCGACAAGGGCGAGTAGTTCGGTTGAGATCAGTTTCATTCAAGTCTCCTGATTGATCCGCCGGACAGCGCCGGCCCGCCTCTGCCCCACCCCCCAGCTCACCCATTCGTGCCGAGCTTCTCAGGGTGATCCGACAGAACCTTCAAGTGCTGTCTGGCCGCCAGCAGCGGTTCAAACAGCCACTCCCATACCGAGCGCTTCTCCTGCACCACATCCGCTTCCAGCGACGCGCCGGCTGTGAGCGCGATGCGTTCGCCGTAAGCCTCGATGAACTGTTGATCCAGCCTCACGGTGATGCGGCGCAAGGGTTCTTGGGTGCCGGCAAGGCTGATCACACCCTGCGCCAGGCCAGGTGGTAACTCCTGCGCGTTGAGCGGGGATTCGCTGACCTGCAGCACCTCGCCGCGCGCCATGCCGAACTTCTGGTAGGGATAGGCGGCGTAGCGCAGCCAGACTGGCTGGCCGGGGCGCACGAAGCCCGCGGTGCGGGTCGGCGCAAACAGATGGGCCTCGAGGGCGCCGTCCGCGGGCGCCGAGTCGTGGGTCGGCGCGGTGGCTGCTGGTTGCACCTGCGTCACCAGGCTCATCACCGGCTGGCCGGGTTGCACGGTGTGACCCCGCTGCACCGCCACCGCAGACACCCGGCCGGCCTTGCTGGCCTTGAGCAGCACGGCTTGACGCGCATCGGCCTCTATCGCCTCCTGGTCCAGGCTCGCCAGGGCCCGTTGCACCTGCTGGCGGCTGCTCTGGCCGCTGCTGGCGTTCTGGGCCTGCTCGGCCACCAAGCTCTGCTGATCACGCTGCAAAGCCTGCACCTGCCGCTGCGCCGCGCTCTGGCGGGCCAGCAGGTCCAACAGTTCCTCGTGCCGCTCTTGGGCTTGAAGCGCCGACACAAAGCCGCTGGACGCCAGCTCCTGGTAACGCCGCAGGTTCTGCTGGGCCAGTTGAACCCGCTGCGCCGATGTCTCCAGATTGTCCTGCGCCTGTCGCTCTTCGGTCGCCAGGCTGCGGATGCGGTCTGACAAGGCGTCATGCCGCTGGCGGGTTTGCTGATCGACGACGCGCAACTCCGCTTCAAGGCTGCTTCGCCGCTGCTCCATGGCGATCCTGGAGAGCGCATGCGCTTCACCGTTGGCGGTGTGGCGCTCCAAGCTGATGCGGGCCAGCGTCTGGCCCGCGATGACGCTGTCGCCTTCGGCCACCATCCAGTCGGCCACGGTGCCGGCCTGCGGCGCCACCACCTGAACCAAGCCGCCGGTGGGCACCAGCAGGCCACCCAAGCGCGCCTTGCGCGTGACTTGGCCCCACACGGAAAACGCCAGCAAGGCCAGCGCCAGCACGATGCTGATGCCCGTGACCCAGGCAAAGCTGGGAGGCCGCGCAATGCGGATGGCACCCAGCCACTGGGCCTTCTGCCCTTCCAGAACTTCCTGGCGGAACAGCGCTGTGGCCATGGGCGTCTACTTCAGCAGAATCCTTGTTGCACTCTTGAAGGGGACTCTGCGCGAGTCCACACGCCAGATCATTGACGGGTTACTTGGGGGGGGGGGGGAGAGGACTAACCCTCGTCCTATGGTGGCCCCGCCAGAACGGACGCACGCCCTCCGTGCTTGGGCACGGTTCCCAGAAGCCGCTTGTGAGGCGGCAGCCGGCCCCAAGGCGGGCTTGCCGCAGTGGGCGCCACCGCAAGCCTGGGACCGGCGTCTACGCACCGTCCATCAATCGACGCCGCGCTTCACCGCGGCGCAACTGCAGCCCGTCGCATCGCCGTGGTGCGGCACGGGGCCGCTGCCTACAGTGCGATCCATCGGTTCCCGAGGTCGGGAACCCCTCCCGAAGGAGATCGCCATGTTCCACCGCCCTGCCACGATCAACACCCCCGCTCTGGCCTGCGCCGCACTCGTGACGCTGGCGATCCTGGGCTTCGTCGACGGTCTGGCGCGCCACGAGGCGCAAGCGCTGGAGCTGGCTGCCAAGGCCGCCGCACCCGTGGCGGCCGTTTCCGCGGCGCCGCGCGGCTGAGCACACGCTCAGTACCGCACGCGCGCCTGCCAGGTGGCGCGGCTGGCCTCCAGCACCTGGCCCAGTGTGACGAGGCCGCGCTCGCGCAGCAGCGGCAGCATCTTGACGAAGACCTCGGCGGTGACGATGGCGTCGCCCAAAGCCGTGTGGCGGCCCAGCAGCGGCACGCCCAGCCGCTCGGCGATGGCCTCCAGGCGGTGGCTCTCCTGCCCGGGGTGCAGCACGGCCGACAGCAGCAGCGTGTCGAGCACCGGCTGCCCGAAGCGCACGCCGGTGGACGCCTCCTTGAGCTGCAGGAAGCGCAGGTCGAAGGCGGCGTTGTGCGCCACCAGCACGGTGTCGGCGGCAAAGTCGGCAAAGGCCGGCAGCACCGCGGCGATGGTCGGCTGGCCGGCCAGCTGCCCGGGCCGGATGCCGTGGATGGCGATGCCGGCCTCGGGCACGCTGCGCTGCGGGTCCACCAGCTGCTCGAACACCGACTCGCGCCGCACCTTGCCCGCCACCACGCGCGTGGCACCGATCTGGATGATTTCGTCGCCGCCGGCCGGGTCCAGGCCGGTGGTCTCGGTGTCGAACACGGTGTAGACCAGCTCGGCCAGCGGCCGGTCGGGGCCGCCACCGGCATCGCCGCCGCGGCCGAAGAGCTCGAAGTCGTAGAACTCGGGCCGGCTGTCGGGCAGCGCCACCGCCAGCGGGGCGACCGCGCCGGCGGCTTGCGGCAGCAGCAGGCGGAAGAAGCACTCCTGGCGGGCGCGGGCGCGCTCGAACCACAGCGTGCCGCCGTGGCGCTCGAGCACGTCGCGCACGCTCAGCCCGGTGGGCTCGCCGTCGGCCACGATGGGCTCGGCCTCCCAGGCCGTCACGGTCTCGGTGCTCATGGGCTGAGCCGGCCACACGAGATCGAGCCAGGCCTTGCCATCGCCCGGCGTGGCCGTGGGCTGCAGGCGCAGCGCCAGCCAGGCCACCCCGTAGTCACCGGCCAGACGGCCAGCCAGGTGGGCCAGGGCCTGCAGCAGCGAGTAGCTGTCCACGCGCAGCCACAGCGCCGGGTCGACCTCGCCGCTGGCCACACGCGGGCCACCGCCGGCCTGGAGCCTGCGCGCAGCCGTGGCCACGAAGTCGGCCCCCAGCATCACCTCCAGCGGCCAGCGCGTCTTCTGCGCCTGCAGCCCCGCAGCGGCGGCGTCGTCCAACTGGCGCGTCAGGGTGCCGATCTCGTCGCGCACGATGGCGAAGAAACGTTCGCGCACGGGCGGCGCCAGGCCGGGTTCGTCGAGCAGCTCCACGGCCGCGCGCAGGGTGCCCAGGGCCGCACGTTGGCTTTCGGCCAGGCGGTGCAGCGCGCGGTCGCGCGCGAGCTCCTCGCCGAGGTCGTGGGTGACGTTGTCGAGCATCAGCACGTAGCCGTCCAGCGCCCGGGCTTCGCCGCCGGGCGAACGCACCGGCGCCAGCTGGACGCGCAGCAGCGGGCCCCCGCGGGTGCCCGTCACAAAGGTGGCCGACGCGTGTGCAGCGCCGCATGCCAGCCGCTGCTGCACAGACTCCAGCGCGTGCGCGACGAGCCGGCGGTCGAGCACGGCATGGATGCTGCGGCCCAGCGCCAGCGGCTCGGCACCGCCGATCGGGCCGTGGGTCACGCCGTCAGCCCGCGCCTGGGCCAGCGCGCCGAACTGCAGCCGCGCGCGGGCGTTGAACAGCAGCACGCGACCGTCGAGGTTGCACACCACCACGCTCTGCGTCAGCTCGGCCATCAGCGCCGCCAGGCGGTTGCGCTCCTGCGCGATGCCCTCCGCGGCCTCGGCCACGCGGCGGTCGATGGTGCCGAGCAGCGCCTCGCGCTCGGCCAGCAAGGCGTTGACGGTCTCGGCCAGCGCGCGTGTGCCGCGCGGCTGGCCGTCGAGCCCGAGCCGCCGGCCAGCCGGCGCCAGGCGCAGCACCTGCAGGGTCTCGGCCAGGCGCCCGGCTGAGGCGCCGTGGCGCAGCCACAGCGCACGGGCCCCTGCGCCCAGGGCGATGGACGCCACCAGCCACAGCATCAGAACCAGCGCCAGCCGCGGCTCCAGCCACGACCAGGCCATGGCGCGTTCGTCCGATGCCAAGGTGGCCGCCAACAGCGCGCCGGTGCCGCCCAGCGCTGCGGCCAGCAGCGCGGCCGGCGCAACAGCGGCCACCAGCGCCGCACGGTCCGAGGCCGGCTTCATGGCACCAGCAGCCCGCGCACCCGGGCCGCCAGCTCGCGCGTGGAGAACGGCTTGGTCATGTAGGCGTCGGCGCCCACGCCCAGCCCCTGGGCGATGTCGATGTCGCGGCCCTTGGCGCTCAGCAGCAGCACCTTGGTGCGGGCCAGTGCCTCGTCGGCGCGCACCGCCTGGCAGACCTCGAAGCCGGTCTTGCCCGGCATCATCACGTCCAGCAGCACGAAGTCGGGCCGGTGCGCGCGCAGTTGCGCCAGCGCCTCATCGCCGTCGCGCGCCAGCAGCACGTGGTAGCCCTCGCGCTGCATCAGGAACTCCAGCGTGACGAGCATGCTGGGCTCGTCATCCGCGATGAGCACGGTGTGCGTCGTCATGGGGTCGTCTCCATCGTCGTGGCCGTGGTCGTGCCCGTGGCCGGGTCGTCGGCTGCGGGCGCCCTCGCCCAACCCGGCCTGGCCGGCCAGGCGTGCGCCAGGCCCCTTTTCAACGGGCGGGCTACAGCGCATCGAAGTGGAAGTGCTGGCGCAGGTGGGCGCGGAAGCGCCGCACGATGGCCAGCGCGTCGTGCAGGGCCTCGCGGTCCAGCGTGGGCAGCTGCGCCGGCAGCACCGGGCCCGTCTCGCCGGCCAGGCCACGCGCCAGACGCAGGGCCATGAAGTGGTGCAGCGCGTCGGTGAGGTCGCGCGCGAAGGCGGCATCCAGCCCCCCGTTCGCGGCCAGTGCCGCCAGGCGCGCCGCGGTGCCCGTCTCGGCGATGCCGGCCTGCAGCGCCAGCGCGCGCGCGCCGTGCACGATGGGGAAGGTGCCGAGCTTCTTCAGGTCGATGGGCTCGTCGGCGGCGCGCTGGGTGAGCCGGGTGAGCCAGTTCCCCGGCTCGGCGAACTGGTCGGCGGCTGCGGCAAAGCGCGCCAGCCAGGTGTCGTGGCCTTGCACCAGCGGCACGAGCGGCGCGCGAGCGGCCCGCAACAGGGCCGCGTCGCCGGCCACGGCGGCGGCGTCGGCGAACATCGCCAGGTGCATGGGCCCGTCGGGGCCGGCATCGCCCCGCACCCAGCCCTGGAGCGTGCGGAGCCAGCCCGCCAGCGGCTGCCGCCACAGCGGGTTGGTGATCATCACGTCGCCCGGGCAGGGCGGCCAGCCCAGCTGCTGGAGTGCGTCGCTCACGCGGCGCGCCACCGCGGCCAGCTCGGCCTCGGGCAGGGCCAGCCCGTCGGCGAGGATGAGCGCGTTGTCTTGGTCGGTCTTGAGGATCTGCTCGCCGCGGCCCTCGCTGCCCAGCACGAGCAGGCAGCTCTGGGCCAGCAGCTCCGGCGGCGCCAGCAGCTGCCACAGCCGCGCCAGCAGCCGGCCGTTCAACTCGCTCACCACCGAGGCGATGCGCTCCATGCGCACGCCGCCGCCGTGCAGCAGCGCCACCAGGGCGTCGATGCGGCGCGCGGCCCCGCGCAGCTCGGCCAGCGTGTTGGCCTCGTCGATCTGCAGCGCCGCCATGTGCGAGTGATTGGCCACCAGGCTCACCAGGTCGAGCTGACCCAACACACCCACCACCGCGCCGTCGGCCCCGGTGACGACGAGCCGGTGCACACGGTGCTTGACCATGAGCCACAGCGCCTCGAAGAGGTCGGCCTCGGCCGGCACCGACACGAGCCCGAAGCGCGCCACCTCGCGCACCGACAGCTGCTGCGGCGGGCACGGGTGCAGCAGCGCGTCGCGAAGGTCCGTCGTGGTGAAGATGCCGATGCGTTCGGCGCCGTCGGCCGCGCGGTCGCGCACCAGCGCCTGCGTCAGGCCGCGTTGCGAGAGATCGCGGCACACGCTCACGAGGTCGGACGCGCCATCCACGTAGTGTGGCTTGCGCAGAAAGGCGTCGCGCACACGCGCCGTGGCCAGGGTCAGCAGTTCCCGCTGCGGGTCGGCGGTGTGCATGGGGCTCGTCGTCGAAGAATGAAGGGCACAAGGCAAAGGGCCGCAAACTGTCGCTTGCGGCCCCGCGGGAAAGGCTGACCGGGATCAGCCCGGTGTCAGATCGCGCTCATGCCCGCCGCCGTGAAGTCGACGGCGGTCCTTCGGCTGGCGTTCGGGCCCTTCCGGACCCTCACGTCCCGCCTCAGTGACCCGAGGCTCCCGAGGCGCCGATGCCCGTCTCCGAACGCACCTGCTGCGCCAGGAAGCCGGCCTTGTCTTCCTGCGCGCGCTTGCTGCCATCGAGCACGCTGAACAGCCAGATGCCGACAAAGCCGATGGTCATGCTGAACAGGGCCGGGCTGGCGTACGGGAACCAGGCGCTGCCCTTGGGGTTGCCGAGCGTGGCTTCCCAGACCGCGGGCGAGACGATGGTCAGCGCCACCGAACTGACGAGGCCCAGGAAGCCGCCGATCACCGCGCCCTTGGTGGTGCAGCCCTTCCACAGCACGCTCATCAGGAGCACCGGGAAGTTGGCCGAGGCCGCGATCGCGAAGGCCAGGCTCACCATGAAGGCGATGTTCTGCTTCTCGAAGGCGATGCCCAGCAGCACGGCGATCAGCCCCAGGCAGATGGTCGTGATCTTCGAGACGCGCAGCTCGGCCTTCGGGTCGGCCTTGCCGTTCTTGATGACGGTGGCGTAGAGGTCGTGGCTCACCGCCGAGGCGCCGCTGAGCGTAAGGCCGGCCACCACCGCGAGGATGGTGGCAAAGGCCACCGCGCTGATGAAGCCCAGGAACACGTTGCCGCCCACCGCGTTGGCCAGGTGGATGGCGGCCATGTTGTTGCCGCCGAGCAGCGCACCCTTGGCATCGAGGAACGAGGGGTTCGTGAGCACGAAGGTGATGGCGCCGAAGCCGATGATGAAGGTGAGGATGTAGAAGTAACCGATCCACGTGGTGGCCCACAGCACCGACTTGCGCGCTTCCTTGGCGTTGGGCACGGTGAAGAAGCGCATCAGGATGTGCGGCAGGCCGGCGGTGCCGAACATCAGCGCCATGCCGAAGCTGATGGCACTGATCGGATCCTTCACGAAGCCGCCCGGCCCCATGATGCTGAAGCCGGCCTTGGCGGCCTCCTCGGGGCTCTTGCCGGCGCTGGCGGCGATGCCGGTCTTGATCTCCACCGCCTTGGCGAACAGGGCCTCGGGGCTGAAGCCAAACTGCGCCATCACCATCACCGCCATGAAGGTGGCGCCACCCAGCAGCATGATGGCCTTGATGATCTGCACCCAGGTGGTGGCCGTCATGCCGCCGAAGAGCACGTACACCATCATCAGGCCGCCGACGATGACCACCGCCACCCAGTACTCCAGCCCGAACAGCAGCTTGATCAGCTGGCCCGCGCCCACCATCTGCGCGATCAGGTAGAAGGCCACCACCACCAGCGTGCCGCTGGCCGCGAACATGCGCACCGGCGTCTGCTGGAAGCGGAAGGCCGCCACGTCGGCAAAGGTGAACTTGCCCAGGTTGCGCAGCCGCTCGGCCAGCAAGAAGGTGACCACCGGCCAGCCCACCAGGAAGCCGATCGAGAAGATCAGCCCGTCGAAGCCGCTGGCCATCACCGCCGCGCTGATGCCCAGGAAGGACGCCGCGCTCATGTAGTCGCCGGCAATCGCCAGGCCGTTCTGGAAGCCGGTGATGCCGCCGCCTGCGGTGTAGAAGTCGGCGGCGCTCTTGGTCTTGGCGGCGGCCCACTTGGTGATCCACAGCGTGAAGGCCACGAAGACACCGAACATGCCGATGGCCGTCCAGTTGGTGGCCTGTTTCTGGGCCTGGCCGAGATCGGCCCCGGCGGCGAGCACGATGCCCGCTGCGGCGGCCAGCGTCAGGCCGATGAGGAGTTTCCTGGGGCTCATCGGGCACCGCCCTTCGGGCCTTGCGCGGGCGTGCTCATCGCCTGCTGGACCTCGTCGGACAGGCGGTCGAACTCGCTGTTGGCGCGGCGCACGTACAGCGCGGTAATGAGAACCGTGAAGACGATGACGCCCAGCCCGATGGGCATGCCCAGCGTCATCACCCCCTCGCCGAGCCGGCTGGCCAGCAAGGGCTTGTCGAAGGCCACGAGCAGGATGAAGCCGTAGTACACGACCATCATCGCGCCCGTCAGCCACCAGCCGAAGCTGCTGCGACGGGCCTTCAGTTCGCGGTACGACGGGTGCGCGGCGATGCGCTGCGCGAGGGTCGTCTCCATGGTGTTGTCTCCTGGGTGAAGGGCATCGCCACCGACCGGCGGCGAGTGGCCCCACTTTGCGCATGGGCTCTGACCCGGCTCTGACGTGGAACCAACGCCCGCTGACGCAGCGCTGATGCCAGGCTTACAAGCGGCGCTGACAGGCAGCGCGTCAGCCGCGCTGGACGCCGAGGCGCGGCGTGCCGGCCGCAGCCCAGGCCGGGCCGTCGAACCACGCACCATCCAGGACGGCCTCGCGCAGCATGGGCAGAGCGTCCAGGCCCCAGAAGACGCGGCCGTCGAGCTCGAAGCTGGGCACGCCGAAGACGCCCGCGGCCAGCGCGGCGTCGGTGTTCGCGCGCAGTTCGGCCTTCACGGCCTCGCCGTCGGGATCGCGCGGCAGGCCTTGCGGGGCCAGGGCCTCGCGCAGCACGGCCAGGCGGGCCGGGTCGGTGGCGTCGTGCCCGCCTTCCCAGACGTGGCGCAGCACGAGCCCGGTGTGGTGGCGGTTGGCTCCGGCGGCCAGCAGCAAGCGCAGCAGCGGCAGCGGGTTGAAGGGGTGCTGCGCCGGTACGTCGAGCCGGATGCCGTGCTGCTGCGCCAGCCAGGCCACGTGACGGAAGGTCCACTGCCGTTTGGGCTCGATCTCGGCCGGCCCCTTGTTGCCCAGCGCCTTGAGCAGGCCCGCAAAGAGCACCGGCCGGATCTCGACTTCGACGCTGCAGCCGGCCAGAGCCTCGGGCAGGCGCATGAACGCCAGGTGCACGAAGGGCGAGACGGGGTCGATATGGAAGACGATGCGCTTCATGCCGCGGCCGGCGGTTCACCACCCTGGGCGGCGCGGCGCTTGGGGAGCAGCCGCCAGATCTCGCGCTTCTCGGTGTCGTCGAACAGGGTCCAGCAGGCGATCTCGTCGATCGTGCGCTGGCAGCCCTCGCACAGGCCGGTGGCCTCGTTCATGCGGCACACGTTGACACAGGGGCTGGGCACCGGGGCGCTGATCACGGCGCGGGATCCTGCAGCACGTGGGCTCCCGGCGCCGCAGCCACGCCGCGCTTGGCCAGCAGCGCCCGCGCCACGCGCGAGGCCGGGGGCCGGCCGAGCACGCCGCTGATCCACGCGCCCGCATCCACCAGTGCGTTGAGGTCCACGCCGGTCTCGATGCCCATGCCGTCGAGCATGAACAGCAGGTCTTCCGTCGCCACGTTGCCGGTGGCGCCCTTGGCATACGGGCAGCCGCCCAGGCCGGCCACGCTGGCGTCGAAGGTGTGCACGCCCATCTGCAGGCAGGCCAGGACATTGGCCAGCGCCTGGCCGTAGGTGTCGTGGAAGTGCCCGCTCACCTCTGCCAGCGGGTAGTGCTTCAGCGCCCGTTCCATGGCGGCCTGCACGGCGCGCGGCGTGCCCACGCCGATGGTGTCGGCGATGCCGATGTGGTCCGCGCCGATGGCCTTGAAGCCGACGACCACGCGCTCGACCTCATCGGCGCTCACCGCGCCCTGGTAGGGGCAGCCCAGCGCGCAGGACAGCGCGGCCCGCACCTTCAGGCCCGCGTCATGTGCGGCGGCCACCACGGGGGCGAAGCGCGCCAGGCTTTCGTCGATGCTGCAGTTGATGTTGCGCTGGCTGAAGGCCTCGCTGGCGGCGCCGAACACCACCACCTCGTCCGGCCGGTAGGCGGCCGGCAGTGCCAGCGCGCCTTCCAGGCCCTTCAGGTTGGGGGTCAGCACGGCGTAGCGCACGCCCGCGGGCCGGGACAGGCCCATCAGCACCTCGGTGTTGTCGGCCATCTGCGGCACCCACTTCGGGCTCACGAAGCTGGTGACCTCGATCTCGCGCAGGCCGGCGGCCTGCAAGCGCTGCACCAGGCCGATCTTGGCCGCGGCAGCCACGGGGCGGGCCTCGTTCTGCAGGCCGTCGCGCGGGCCGACGTCGCACAGGGTCACGCGGGTGGGCAGCATGGGGATGGCTCCGGATTCGGGGCTGGCTTGCGAACGGGTTGCAACTGTAACGGGGCTAACGCTCCGGGTGGCGGGGTTCAGCCCGGATCCAGCCGCAGCAGTTCGGCACCCTCGGCCACCTGATCGCCCACGGCGTACAGCAGCTCGGCCACGCGGCCGTCGTGCGGGGCGGCGAGCGTGTGCTCCATCTTCATCGCCTCCATCACCGCCACCGCCTGGCCCTGGGCGACGGGATCGCCGGCCTTCACCAGCAAGGCGATCACCTTGCCCGGCATCGGCGCGGCCAGTCGGCCGCCCTCGCGGGCGCCGTCGGCGGCGTGCCGCAGCGGGTCGTGGGCCAGCAGCAGCGCGCTGCCGCCGGGCCGCGTGGGGGCGTAGACGGCGTAGCGCTCGCCCACGCGGTAGACGGCCAGCGTCGCGCGGGTGCCGGCGAGCGTGACGTCGAAGCGGCCGTCCCCCAGCGCGCGGCTCGTGAAGGCATGGCGCTCGGCGCCCAGCTCCAGCACGGCGCGGCCGTCGTGGCGCCGCTCAAGCACCGCGTCGAGCGGCTGCTCGCCGCGCAGCAGCACGATGCGTCGGCGCGCGCCGCCGGCCAGCCGCCAGCCGTCGCGGCGGCTCCAGGGGTCTTCGTCTTCGAGTGCGGCTTCGGCAGCCAGCTGCCACGCGGCCACGCCAGCAGCGGCCCAGGCGGCGTCGAGCACCGCCCCCTCGAACAGCGCCGGCCGCTCGCGCTCGATGAGGGCGGTGTCGAGGTCGGCCGTGGCGAAGGCGCGGCTGGCCACCACGCGCTGCAGGAAGGCCACGTTGGTGGCCAGACCCACGATGTGCGTCTGCGCCAGCGCGTCGGCCAGGCGGGCCAGCGCCTGGTGGCGGTCTTCCCCCCACACGATGAGCTTGGCGATCATCGAGTCGTAGTGCGGGCTGATGGCATCGCCCTCGCGCACGCCGCTGTCCACGCGCGGCAGCGCGCCTGATCGCTCGAAGCTCACGTGCGCCGGCCAGCGCGCCACGTGCAGCGTGCCGGTGGCGGGCAGGAAGCCGGCGTCGGGGTTCTCGGCGCAGATGCGGGCCTCGATGGCGTGGCCGCGCAGGGCGATCTGCTCCTGGCGCAGCGGCAACGGCTCGCCGCTGGCCACACGCAGCTGCCACTCCACGAGATCGAGGCCCGTGACGGCCTCGGTGACCGGGTGCTCGACCTGCAGCCGCGTGTTCATCTCCATGAAGTAGAAGCGGATGTCGCCGTCGCCCTCCGGCTCCGCGATGAACTCCACCGTGCCCGCGCCCACGTAGCCCACGGCCCGGGCCGCCGCCACGGCGGCGGCGCCCATCTCGGCACGGCGATCGGCGCTCAGCCCCGGCGCGGGCGACTCCTCCAGCACCTTCTGGTGGCGGCGCTGCACCGAACAGTCGCGCTCGTTCAGGTGCACGGTGTGGCCGTGTGCGTCGGCAAAGACCTGGATCTCGATGTGCCGAGGGCGCGTGACGTAACGCTCCACCAGCACGTGGTCGCTGCCGAAGCTGGCCGCCGCCTCGCGCTGGCAGCTGGCCAGGGCGGCCGCGAAGTCCTCTGGCCGGTCGACGCGGCGCATGCCCTTGCCGCCGCCGCCCGCGCTGGCCTTGATGAGCACCGGATAGCCGATGCGCCCGGCCTCTCGCGCGAGCAGCGCCGGGTCGTTGTCGGCACCGTGGTAGCCGGGCACCAGGGGCACGCCGGCCTGTTCCATCAAGGCCTTGGCCGCGCTCTTGCTGCCCATGGCCGCGATGGCGCTGGCCGGCGGGCCGATGAAGGCGATGCCGGCCTCGGAACAGGCCTGGGCGAAGGCTTCGTTCTCGCTCAGGAAGCCATAGCCGGGGTGGATGGCCTGCGCGCCCGTGGCCCGGGCCGCGGCCAGGATGCGCTCGATGACGAGGTAGCTCTCGCGCGGCGCGCTGCCGCCCACGTGCACGGCCTCGTCGCAAGCCCGCACGTGGGCCGCGTCGGCGTCGGCATCGGCGTACACGGCCACCGTCCGCACCCCCAGCCTGCGCGCCGTGGCGGCCACGCGGCAGGCGATCTCACCACGGTTGGCAATCAGGATCTTCTGGAACATCTCGGGCTCCCGCGGTGAGATCGCCTGCGCAAGCAGGGATCGGAGAGGACAGGCGCGATCGGCATGGTCAAGGCCGGCTTCACGCCCGCCAGGCCGGATCGCGCTTGGCCAGGAAGGCTGCGACGCCCTCGCGGCCCTCGTCGCTCGCGCGGATGTCGGCGATCCGGCGCGCGGTCTCGGCGCGCAGTTCGGCGTCCATCGGCCGGCCCGCCACGTCCTGCACCAGCCGCTTGCAGGCCTGCACGGCCGCAGGGCCGTTGGCCACCCAGGCGTCGACGATGCCGGCACAGGTGGCGTCCAGCTGCTCTGGCGGCACGCACTCGTGCACGAACCCCAGCGCGGCGGCGCGCTGCGCGTCGAAGCGCTCGGCGGTGGTGAAGTAGCGCCGCGAGGCCTGCTCGCCCAAGGCGCGCGCCACGTAGGGGCCGATGGTGGCCGGCAGCAGGCCCAGCCGCGCCTCGCTGAGGCAGAAGCTCACCGTGTCGGCGGCCACGAGCACGTCGCACACCGCGGCCAGGCCCACGCCGCCGGCATAACAGTCGCCGTGCACGCGGCCCAGCACCGGCAGCGGGCAGGCCCAGATCGTGTGCAGCATCTCGGCCAGCGCGGCGGCGTCGGCGCGGTTCTCGCCCCAGCTGTAGCCGGCCATGCGCGCCATCCAGGAGAGATCGGCCCCGGCGCAGAAGGCCTTGCCGCGGCCGCCCAGCACGATGGCGCGCAGGCTGGCATCGGCGCCGAGTGCGCGGAACGTGGCCGTCAGCTCGGCAATGACGCTGTCGTTGAAGGCGTTGCGCACCTCGGGCCGGTTGAGCCAGACCTCGGCGACCCAGGGCCGCGGGCGCAGGATCTCGAGGGTGCTCATGGTTCAGTGGCGCCAGCCCCGCAGGCCGCGCAGCTGCTCGAAGGCCACATAGTCGCGGTCGCGGTGCAGCAGCGCGTAGTCGTGCTCGATGCAGAAGGCGGCCACCAGCACGTCGATGCTGCTGCGCACGCTGATGCCCTGGGCGCGCAGGCTGCGGTCGTGGCCGGCGGCGGCCAGCGCCAGCGCCGCGCTGGCGGTGTCCTCGACGTGCAGGCTTTCCATCATCCGCTTGGCGGCCCGGTAGTCGGCTTCATGCCGGAATCCACGCAGCACCTCGTAGAGCACCAGGTCAGGCACGACGATGCGCACCTCGCCACGGTCCAGCATCAACGACAGCAACCCGACCGCCGGGTGATCGGCGTCGTTGAAGAAGTCGATCCAGACGCTGGAATCAACGACGAGCACGGCCGGGCTTTCCGAAGTCGGCCGGCGCAGGCTCCTGCACCGCCGTTGCCGCTGCAGGCTCGTCGGCCGGCTGCGTCCAGTCGATGGACTCGTCGCCTTCCCACTTGAGCTTGCCGCGCCACTTGAGGATCTCGCGGTAGGCCGCCTGGCGCGCCAGCAGCTTCAGTCCGGCCTCGACCGCGTCTTTCTTGGTCGTGTACGGCCCGGCGGCCATGGCCTGGGCCATCAGCTCGTCGTCGATGTCGATGTTGGTGCGCATGGTGCGTGAGACTCGATGTGTGTGATGAATGCGAAGTGCACACATCATACACTACATGCGAAACACACCGAACTGCGGCCGCTCGGGGATGGGCGCGTTCAGGCTGGCGCTCAGGCCCAGCGCCAGCACGCGGCGCGTGTCGACGGGGTCGATGACACCGTCGTCCCACAGCCGGGCGCTGGCGTAGTAGGGGTGGGCCTGGCGCTCGAACTGCTCGAGGATGGGCTTCCTGAACGCGGCCTCGTCGTCGGCGCTCCAGTCGCCTCCCTTGGCCTCGATGCCGTCGCGCTTGACGGTGGCCAGCACGCTGGCCGCCTGCTCGCCGCCCATGACGCTGATGCGCGCGTTGGGCCACATCCAGAGGAAGCGGGGTGAGTAGGCGCGGCCGCACATGCCGTAGTTGCCGGCGCCGAAGCTGCCGCCGATGATCACCGTGAATTTCGGGACGGTGGCGGTGGCCACCGCCGTCACCATCTTGGCGCCATGCTTGGCGATGCCTTCGGCCTCGTGCTTGCGGCCGACCATGAAGCCGGTGATGTTCTGCAAGAACACCAGCGGCACCTTGCGCTGGCAGCAGAGCTCGATGAAGTGCGCGCCCTTCATGGCGCTCTCACTGAACAGCACGCCGTTGTTGGCGACGATGCCCACCGGCATGCCCTCGATGTGCGCGTAGCCGCACACCAGCGTTTGCCCATAGCGCGCCTTGAACTCGTCGAACTCGCTGCCATCGACGATGCGGGCGATGATCTCGCGCACGTCGAAGGGCTTGCGCGGGTCCACGGGGATCACGCCGTGCAGCTCGGTGGGGTCTGCCTTGGGCGGGCGTGGCGGCAGCAGCTTCAACTGCCCGGGCTTGCGCCAGTTGAGGTTGGCCACCACGTTGCGCGCGATGGCCAGCGCGTGGTGGTCGTTATCGGCGAGGTGGTCGGCCACGCCGGACAGGCGCGTGTGCACGTCGCCACCGCCCAGGTCTTCGGCGCTCACCACCTCGCCGATGGCAGCCTTCACCAGCGGCGGGCCGCCCAGGAAGATGGTGCCCTGGTTGCGCACGATGATGGTCTCGTCGCTCATGGCCGGCACGTAGGCGCCGCCCGCCGTGCACGAGCCCATGACCACCGCCACCTGCGGGATGCCCTGGGCGCTCATCTGCGCCTGGTTGTAGAAGATCCGGCCGAAGTGCTCGCGGTCGGGGAAGACCTCGTCCTGGTTGGGCAGGTTGGCGCCGCCCGAGTCCACCAGGTAGATGCAGGGCAGGCGGTTCTCGCGCGCCACCTCCTGCGCCCGCAGGTGCTTCTTCACCGTCATCGGATAGTAGGTGCCGCCCTTGACGGTGGCGTCGTTGCAGACGATCACGCACTCCACGCCCTGGACGCGGCCGATGCCGGCGATCACGCCCGCGCCGGGCGCCGCGTCGTCATACAGGCCGTGGGCCGCCAGCGGCGCGAGTTCGAGGAAGGGCGTGTCGGGGTCGAGCAGGCCTTCCACGCGGTCGCGCGGCAGCAGCTTGCCGCGCGCCAGGTGTTTGGCCCGCGCAGCCTCGCCGCCGCCCAGCGCGGTGCGTGCGAGCTGGCGGTTGAGATCGTCGACGAGGCCGCCCATCCACTCGGCGCTGGCCTTGTAGCTGTCGGAGCGGGGGTTGATCTGGCTGGTCAGCGCCGGCATCGTGTCTCCTCGGGCCGGCACCGGCTTGGCTGTGCAGGCGGGCTTTCGTGGTCCGTCGACGCTGGCGTCAACGTCGGGCGCACCCATGGTACACAGCACCCCATGCGGGTCGGATCAGAACGGCCCGTGGGCGAGCCAGCGCTCCATCTGTGGCAGCCGGTCGTTGCCCCAGAAGGGTTCGCCGTCGATGCGGAAGAAGGGCGCGCCGAAGATGCCGCTGGCCACCGCTTCGTCATTGGCCTGCTTCAGGCGCGCCTTCCAGGCGGGATCGTTCCAGACGGCTTCGGCGGCATCGGCGTCCAGGGCCTGTTCGGCGGCGTAGGCCTTCAGGGCCGCCGCCTCGTGCAGCGCCACACCGCGCGTGAACACAGCGCGCAGGCCCTCGCGCGCCCATCGCGCTGCCGCCGATCCAGTCTCGCTGCCGCCCTGCGTGGCGGCCAGCCACCAGAACACGCGGGCGGCGTTCTGCGTGGGAATGGGGAACACCGGCGGCGGCATGTAGGGCACGCCGTGGAAGCGGGCGGACCGTGCGAAGTCGTGCAGCGAGTACTCGCGCTTGAGCGGGTAGGACACCGGCGACTTCAGCTCCGCGGCCTGGAAGGTGGCGCCCAGCAGGATGGCATGGCGGCGCACGGTGCGGCCGTGGCGAGCGGCCAGCGCGTCGATCCACTCCGAGGCGACGTAGGAGTAGGGCGACGAGAAGTCGAACCAGAAGTCGATGGGGGCGGGCGTGGCCATGGCGTTCACTCCAGCCTGATGCCGCGCCGCGTGATGATCTCGCCGAGCAGCCGCGCCTCGGCCTGCACGCGCACCGCGGCTGCGGCGGCGTCGCTGCCCACGGGCTCCCAGCCGCCGGCCAGGAAGCGCTGGCGCGTCTCGGCCTCCTTCATCACCGCCGGTACGTCGCGCGCCAGCCGCTCCAGCGCGGCGCGTGGCATCCCGGCTGGCGCGACGAGCGCGTTCCACACCTCCAGCGGCGGCATCCGCACGCCCAGGTCGGCCAGGGCCGGCACGCCCGGCGCGAGTTCGCTCTTCGGGCCTGTCACGCCGATGGCGTGCAGCTTGCCGGCCCGCACCTGGGGCAGCGCCAGCCCCGGCGGCACCAGCGCCAGCTGGATCTGCCCGCCCAGCAGGGCCGTGAGCACCGCCGGGTTGCCGTTGTAAGGCACGTGCACGGCGCTGCCGCCGATGGCGCCGTTGACGAGCTCGCCGCCCAGGTGGCCCACCGAGCCGATGCCCACCGAGCCGTAGCTCCACTTGTCGCCCGCGGCGCGCGCGGCCGCCAGCCAAGCCGTGCCCTGGGGTTGCTCGGCCGGGGTCACCAGCACCAGCGGTGCGGTCGCCAGCAGCGAGATCACGGCGAAGTCCTTGTCCGGGTCGAAGGGCAGGCGCGGGTTCAGCGGCTTGGCGGTCGTCAGGTTGCCGTTGATGACGACGCCCAGCGTGTGCCCGTCGGTGGCCTTGGCCACGGCGTCGGCAGCCAGGTTGCCACCGGCACCCGGGCGGTTCTCCACCACCACCGGCTGGCCCCACGCCTTGGCCAGTGCGTCGGCCAGCGCCCGGGCCGAGATGTCCGGCGTGCTGCCGCCCGGGAAACCCACCAGGATCTTCACCGGCTGGCTGGGCCAGGCCGGCTGTGCGGTGGCGGCGCCGGCAAGCCAGCCGCCGGTGCAGGCGATGGTCGCGACGGCGGCCAGGAGATGTCGGCGGGCGGCGTTTCGTGGCGTCATGCGGTCTCCTCGGGATGGACGGGCATCGTCCCCGCATTGTGCAAGCCGGCGTGCGGGCCCACGGTGATCGAAACCACCCTCGACCAGCTGCGGCCGGTGCGCCCTCACCGTCGCCAGAACTGCGGCGTGAACAGCACCAGCACGCTCAGCAGCTCCAGCCGCCCGAGCAGCATCGCGAAGGTGCACACCCAGGTCTGGAAGTCGGTGAGTCCCTGGTAGTTGCCCGCAGGCCCCACCTGCCCGAGTCCCGGCCCCGTGTTGTTGATGCAGGCGATGGCAGCGGAGGCGGCGGTCACGGGGTCCAGGCCCGAAAGCAGCAGCAGCAGGGTCACCAGCATCATCACGAAGCCATAGATCAACATGAAGGCCAGCACCGAGTACATCACCGCCGGCGGCACCACTGCGCCGGCCAGCGTCACCGGCACCACGGCCCGCGGGTGCACGATCCGCGTGAGCTCGCGCTGCGCCGTCTTCAGCAGCAGGATCGCGCGCACCAGCTTGATGCCGCCGCCGGTGCTGCCGGCGCAGGTGGCAAAGCTGCACAGGAACAGCATGAACACCGGCGCGAAGATGGGCCACTGCGCGTAGTCGACCGACGCGAACCCCGTGGTCGAGGCGATGGACACGACGTTGAATGCGGCGTGCCGCAACGATGCGCCGAAGCCCGGGTAGGTGCCCGTGAACCACAGGTATCCCGCCACGCCGAGCACCGAAGCGATGATCAGGCCCACGTAGAGCCGCACCTCGGTGTCGAACACCAGCACGGCCAGTGAGCGCCGCTTCCAGACCAGGAAGTACAGCGCGAAATTCACCCCGGCCACCAACATGAAGAACACCGCCACGGCCTCGATCAGCGGCGACTCGAAGGCCGCGAAGCTGGTGTCGTAGGCGGCGAAGCCCCCCAGCCCCATGGTGCTGCACATGTGCATGAAGGCGTCGCTCCACGACATCCCGGCCGCCCGGAACGCCAGCATGCAGGCGATGGAGATGGCGAAGTAGACGATCCACAGCCCGCGTGCCGTCTCGGCCATGCGCGGTGTGAGCTTCTGATCCTTCATGGGGCCGGCGGCCTCGCTGCGGTACAGCTGCGACGCGCCCACGCCCAGCAGCGGCAGGATGGCCACCACCAGCACGATGATGCCCAGGCCGCCGATCAGCACCATGAAGCAGCGCCAGACGTTCAGCGACACCGGCAGCCGCTCCAGCCCCGTCAGCACCGTGGCGCCCGTGGTGGTCAGGCCGCTCATGGCCTCGAAGTAGGCGTCGGTGAAGCTCAGCCCCGGAATGCCCAGCAGCAGCGGCAGCGCCCCGAACGCCGGCATCAGCAGCCACGTGAGCGTGACCAGCAGGAAGCCGTCGCGCGGCTGCAGTTCGCGGCGCTGGCGCCGCAGGGCCAGCGCCAGGCCCGCGCCGAGCAGGAAGGTGATCGCCATCGACAGGGCGAAGGTGCCCAGCATGCCGTCGGCCTGAACCCAGGCAAAGCCGAGCGGCACCAGCATCATCAGCGCGAACAGCGCGACGATGCGGCCGATGAGGGCCAGAACGGCGAGCATGCCCATCTCAGCGGCGCCCGACCGTCCGAAGCCGCTGTGCGCCCCCTCGGGGCGCTGCGAGCGAAAGCGAGCCTGGGGGCATCAGAACAGGAAGGTGGCGCTGACCTGGAACAGCTTCTCGACCTCACGCACCATGCGCTTGCGCGGCACGAAGATGATCACGTGGTCGTTGGGCATCACCACCGTGTCGTGGTGGGCGATGATGACCTGCGGCTTGGCCTCGCCGCCGACGGTCATTTCGATGCGGGAGCCGTCGGCCCGGTGCAGCCCGCGCACGATGGCGCCCACCTGCGCGCCCTTGGGCAGCGGCACCTCCTCGATGCGGCGGCCGGCGAAGCGGCAGGTCTTTCGGTCGCCGCGCACGATGGCCTCCAGGGCCTCGGCCGCACCCCGGCGCAGGCTGTGCACGGCCTCGACGTCGCCGCGCCGCACGTAGGCCAGCAGCTCGCCGATGACGGTGTGGCTGGGGCTGATGGCGATGTCGATGGTGGTGCCCTGCACGAGGTCGGCATAGGCGCGGCGGTTGATGACGGCCAGCACGCGCCGGGCGCCCAGCCGCTTGGCCAGCAGGCAGGACATGATGTTGTCCTCGTCGTCGCCCGTCAGGCCGATGAAGAGGTCCATGTCCTGCACGTTCTCGTCGCCGAGCAGGTCTTCGTCGGTGGCGTCGCCGTGCAGCACCAGAGTGCCTGCGGCGAGCTGCGTGCTCAGGTACTGGCAGCGCCCGGCATTGGGCTCGATCAGCTTGAGCTGGCACTGGCCCTCAACCTGTCGCGCCAGCCGCAGGCCCACCTTGCCGCCGCCGGCGATCATCATGCGCTTCACGGGCTCGGCGCGGTGTCGCAGCGCGCCCAGCACGGTGCCGATGCGTTCGGTCGCGGCGAGCACGAAGACCTCGTCGCCGGGCTCGATGCGCGTGGCGCCGTCGAGCACCGGCAGCACCGTGTCCTGGCGGTAGATGGCGACGATGCGCATGTCCACGTCCGGCACCAGCGCCGGGATCTCGGCCAGGCTGTGCTGCACCAGCGGCCCGCCGGCCACCGCGCGCACCGCGATCAGGCTGACCAGGCCGTGCGCGAACTCCAGCACCTGCAGCGCCTCGGGGTACTCGACGAGCTTGCGGATGTAGGCCGTGACGGTCTGCTCCGGGCACAGCAGGTGGTCGACCGCAAAGCCGTCGCGCTGCATCAGCTCGCCGCCGTCCACGAACTCGGGACTGCGCACGCGCGCGATGGCGGTGGGCACGTTGAAGCACTGCTTGGCCACTTTGCAGGCCACGAGGTTGGTCTCGTCCAGCGGGGCGCAGGCGATCAGCAGGTCGGTGTCTTCGGCGCCGGCCTCCTGCAGCACGCTCGGCTGGATGCCGTTGCCGACCACGCCGCGAAGATCCAGTCGGCCCTGCAGCGCCTGCAGGCGCGCCGGGTCGCTGTCGACGATGGTGATGTCGTTCTTCTCGGACACCAGGCTCTCGGCCACGCTTTCACCCACGCGGCCGGCACCCAGGATCAGGATCTTCATGGCGCGCGAGTGTAGTCAGCGCCCCGCCCGACCCCGGAGACGCTCACTGGGGCTGGAAGCCCGAACGGCGGATGATCTCCGCCCAGTTGCGGGTGTAGGCCTGCTCGCGGACGGCCAGCTGCGACGGGCTCATCATGTCCACCGTCAGGCCCAGCTGGCCCAGGCGCTCGCGCACCTCGGGCCGGTTGGCGGCGCGCGCCAGCGCCTGGGCGAAGCCGTCCACCGCGGCAGCCGGCGTGCCCGCAGGGGCCCAGAATCCGTAGTAGGGCAGATCGTCGAAGCCGGCCAGGCCCATCTCGCCGAACGAGGGCACGTCGGGCAGGGCGGCCTGGCGCGCGCGGCCCAGCACCGCCAGCACGCGCAGCCGGCCGGCGCGGTGGTTCTCGATGAAGTCGGGCACCGAGCCCACGCCGGCAGCGATCTGGTTGCCTAGCATGTCGCCCATCATCGGCGCACTGCCGCGGTAGGGCACAGGCACGAGGTCGAGCTTGTAGCGCTCGCCCAGCACCTTGACGAGGAACTCCGGCGTCGAGGCGGGCGCCGGTACGCCCACGCTGCCCTTGCCGGCACCCGGACCGCGCACCCAGGCCACGTACTCGTCCATCGTGCGGGCCGGCGTGCCCGGCGACACCGCGAAGGCGTTGACGAAGCTCGCGAAGCCCCCCATCGGCACGAAGTCGCGGGCCGGGTCGAAACCGGGCGACTTCGACACCAGCGGCAGGATCGAGATCGTGTGGTCGTGCGAGACGAAGACCGTGTTGCCATCGGGCGCGGCGGCCTTCAGCGCCTGCGCCGCCAGTTGCCCACCCGCGCCGGCCCGGTTCTCGACCACGACGGTGGCGCCCAGCTCGGCCTTCAGCGCCTCACCCAGCAGCCGGGCAATGGCATCGGTGCCGCCTCCCGCCGGAAAACCGACCAGGATGCGCAGGCTGCGGCCCTGGGCGCGCGCCCGAGCGGGCATGCCCAGGGTGGCGGCCGCGGCAGCGGCGATGACGACATGGCGGCGAGACAGTCGGTTCATGGCGGACTCCAGGTGGCTGGTGAAGGAACGGCAGCGCTCGGGAAGGCCGGTTAACGGGGCGGCCCCAGCGAGCTCAGGAAGGCCAGCACAGGCGCCACGCTGCAGGCCGGATCTTCCTCTTGCGGCACGTGGCCAAGCTCGGGGAACTCGACGAGCCGGCTGCCGGAAATGAGGCGCTGGAACTCGCGGCCCACGCTGGGAGGGATCAGCCGGTCGCGCCCGCCCCAGAGGATGAGCGTGGGCTGGCGCAGCGCGGCGATGCGTTCGGCGTGCTCGCCGCTGGTCATCAGCGCCAGGCGCTGCACCAGCGCGGCGCGGTTGCCTTCGCGCAGCGTCAGCTCGAAATAACGGTCCACCAGCGCAAGCGTCACGCGCTCTGGGTCGCCGTAGACGTTGCGCACGCTC
This sequence comes from Ideonella sp. WA131b, assembly GCA_023657425.1. Classification (NCBI taxonomy): domain Bacteria; kingdom Pseudomonadati; phylum Pseudomonadota; class Betaproteobacteria; order Burkholderiales; family Sphaerotilaceae; genus Ideonella; species Ideonella sp. WA131b. The sequence goes on along the minus strand of JAGTJW010000001.1, from coordinate 1,683,189 downwards.
TCGGCCACCAGCTCGCGCGGCAGCGTCCACTCCGTCAGCGTGCGCAGCACCGGCGTGCGGGCGACGCGGAAACCCAGCGGCACCGACTCCGGCACGAAGGCCGGGCCTGCGGCATCCACCAGCACCAGCGCGGCCACGCGCTCGGGCGCGGCGTGCGCGGTGCGCCAGGCGACCTCGCCGCCCAGCGAGTTGCCGCCGATCACGAAACGCGGCACCTTGAGTGCGTCGAGCAGCGCCAGCGTGAAGCGGGCATAGACGTCGCCGTGGTAGGGCTGGCCGGCCCAGCGGCCGGTGAACGGCCCGGTCAGCCCGAAGGCCGGCAGGTCGAAACTGATGACGCGGCGCCCCTGGCGCACGAGCACCTTCGCCCAACCCTCCCAGGTGTGCAGGCTGGCGCCGGTGCCGTGCACCAGCACGATGGGCAAAGGATCGTCGCGGGGGCCCTCGTCGCGCACGTGCACAAGCTGGCCGCCAAGCTCGACGAAGTCCGAAGGCGCCGGGGCCCAGCGCGCCACCAGCGTCTCGACCGGGCGGTCGGGCATGCGCAGCCACGACAGCGCCAGCACCGTCAGCAGGATCAGCACGCCCAGGAGGCGCAGCAGCCACGTCATCACAGCATTCTAGGAACGGTCTATGGGCTGCCGGCGCAGCGGGCTTGGCGCCACAATCGCGGCGTTTCCGCCACAGCCGCCTTCGTCAGGAGAGCCCGCGCCATGAGCCTGGACCGCCGCACCTTCAACACCCTACTCGCCGGCACGCCGCTGGCCGCCGCCCTGCCCGAGGCCGCCGCCCAGGGGGCACGCGACCGCATCGTGCTTGGCATGACGCTGGAGCCCAGCCCCGGCCTGGACCCCACCACCGCCCCGGCCGCGGCCATCGGCGAGGTCGTGCACCTGAACGTCCTCGAGGGCCTGACGAAGATCGCGCCAGACGGTGCCGTCTTGCCGCTCCTGGCCGAGAGCTGGATCCAGGGCGTCGACGGCAAGGCCTACACCTTCATCCTGCGCAAGGGCGTGAGCTTCTCCGACGGCAAGCCCTTCGACGCCAGCGCTGTCAAGTTCAGCTTCGACCGCGCCCGCGCGCCCACCAGCACGAACAGGGCCAAGAAGGCGGTGTTCGACAACATCTCCAGCGTCGTCGTGCAGGACGCGCACACGGTGATCCTGGTGCTCAACCAGCCCGAGGCCATGCTGCCATTCCGGCTCGGCGAGAACACCGCCGTCATCCTGCACCCGGACAGCGCCGCACAGGCCGCCACGCGGCCCATCGGCACCGGCCCCTATGTGCTGGACAGCTGGAACCGGGGCAACAGCATCGTGCTCTCGGCCTGGCCCGGGTACCGCGACGCCGCCCGGGTGCGCATGAAGCGCGCCACCTTCCGCTTCATCAGCGACCCGGCGGCCCAGGTGGCGGCGCTGCTGGCCGGCGACGTCGACGCCATCCCGCGCTTCGCGGCGCTGTCGGCGCTCAAGCAGTTCCAGGCCGACCGGCGCTTCGAGGTCGTGATCGGCAGCACCGCGGGCAAGGGCATCCTGGCCATCAACAACCGCAAGGCGCCGCTGTCGGACGTGCGCGTGCGCCGCGCCATCACGCACGCCATCGACCGCAAGGCCTTCATCGACGGTGCGCAAGAGGGCCTGGGCTCGCCGATCGGCAGCCACTTCGCGCCCACCGACCTGGGCTACGTCGACCTCACCGGCCTGTACCCGCACAACCCCGAACGCGCCCGCGCGCTGCTGCGCGAAGCCGGCGTCACGACGCCGCTGAACCTGACGCTGACGCTGCCGCCCCCGAGCTACGCACGCAAGGGTGGCGAGATCATCGCGGCGCAGCTGGCCAAGGTGGGCATCAACGCCAAGATCGAGAACGTCGAGTGGGCGCAGTGGCTGTCGGGCCCGTTCAAGGGCAACTTCGACCTGACCATCATCAACCACGTCGAGCCGCTGGACTACGCCACGGCCTACGCCGACCCGAACTACTACTTCGGCTACGACAGCCCGCGTTTCCGCGGCCTGGTGGCCACGCTGGCAGCGACGAGGAACCTGCGCGAGAAGGGCCGCCTGTGGCGCGACATCCAGCGCCAGCTGGCCGAAGACGCCGTCAACGCCTTCATCTGGAACCCGGCCCAGGTGTCGGTGGGCCGGCGCGGGCTGCGCGGGCTGTGGACCTCGAGCCCGGTCTTCGCCAATGACCTGGCGGCGCTGAACTGGGCCCCGCCCCCGACCCGCGCCTGAACCGAACAACCAGGCGGACGCATGAGCAGGGCCACGATCCGCCGCAGCGCAGGGGCCGGCTCGCCGCCCGGTGCGCGGCGGCAGGGTGACGCCGCCGTGGCGCGGCCCCACTGAGCCCCGAGGCCGCCGATGGCCGGGCCCGCCGACGACACCGCCACGCTGGCGCGGGCCTACGCCCGCGGCGAGCGTTCGCCGGTGGAGCAGCTGCGCCACGTGCAGGCGCAGGTGGCGCGCTGGGAGCCGCACATCGCCGCGCTGTGGGCGGTGAATGCCGACGAGGCGCTGGCCCAGGCGCAGGCCTCCGAGGCCCGCTGGCGCCGCGGCCAGCCGCTGTCGCCGCTGGACGGCGTGCCGGTGACGATCAAGGAGAACATCGCCACCGCCGGCACGCCGGTGCCGCTGGGCACCGCGGCCAGCGAGCTGCAGCCTGCGCCGGCTGACGCACCCCCCGCAGCGCGCCTGCGCGAGGCCGGCGCCGTGCTGTTGGGCAAGACCACGATGCCCGACTTCGGCATGCTCAGCTCCGGGCTGTCGAGCTTCCACGCGCTCACGCGCAATCCCTGGAACCGCGGCCTCAACCCGGGCGGCAGCAGCGCTGGTGCCGGCGCCGCCGCCGCCGCGGGTTACGGGCCGCTGCACATCGGCACCGACATCGGTGGCTCCATCCGCCTGCCTGCCGCGTGGTGTGGCGTGGTGGGCTTCAAGCCCAGCAATGGCCGCGTGCCCATCCACCCGCCCTACCTGGGCCGCGTGGCCGGCCCGCTGGCGCGCAACGTGGCCGACGTGGCCGCGGCCATGGCCGTGCTCGCGCGACCCGACGACCGCGATGCGACGCGCCTGCCCTACGCCGAGATGCCGTGGCTCGAGGTGGCCGGCACCAGCGCCGGCTTCGTTCGCGGACTGCGCATCGGCCTGCTGCGCGATGCCGGTTGGGGCCTGGCGGTCGACGCCGCCGTGGCCGCGGCGCTCGACGACGCCGTGGCGCGGCTGCGTGAGGCCGGCGCCGTGGTCGAACCCTTGCCGCCCTTCACCAGCGCCGAGATGGCCGAAGGCATCGAGCGCTTCTGGCAGCTGCGCTCGGCGCTCGACCTGGCGGCACTGCCCCCGGGCCGGCGCGAGCGCGTGCTGCCGTTCATCCGGGCCTGGGTGGCGCCGGCCGACGGCTTCGACGCTGCCACGGCGTTCCACGGCTACAGCCAGTTCGGTCGCCTGCGCGATGCCGCGGTGGCGGCCTGCGCCCGCTTCGACTACGTGCTGTCGCCGGTGGCGCCGAACGGCGGCTTCCCGGCCGAGTGGCCGATGCCCAGCAACGACCCGGCGCGCGCCATGGCCCACATCGGCTTCACCTTGCCGTACAACGCCAGCGAGCAGCCGGCCGTGGCCGTGCCCACCGGGCTGCTGGCCGGCGGCGTGCCCTGCGGCGTGCAGTTCGCGGGGGCGCGCCACAACGACACGGGCGTGCTGCGGCTGGCGCGCGCCTTCGAGCAGCTGCGGGGGCCGCTGCCGCCGTGGCCGCAGCCGCCCGCCTGAACGCCTTCATCAACCACCGGAGACGAGCATGGGACACACCGTCAGCTTCAAGCGCCCCGACGGCCAGGCGCTGCAGGGCTATCTGGCCGATCCGGCCGATGCGGCGGTGGCGGCCCGGGCGCCGGGCCTCGTCGTGATCCAGGAGTGGTGGGGCCTGAACGACCAGATCCGCGGCGTTGCCGACCGCCTGGCCGCCGCCGGCTACCGCGCGCTGGTGCCCGACCTGTACCGCGGCAAGAGCACGGTCGCGGCCGAGGAGGCGCACCACCTGATGAGCGCCCTGGACTTCGGCGATGCCGCCGGGCAGGACGTGCGCGGTGCGGTGCAGTTCCTCAAGGCCGGCGGCTCGGCCAAGGTCGGCGTCACCGGCTTCTGCATGGGTGGCGCGCTCACCATCCTGGCCGCCGTGCACGTGCGCGAGCTCGACGCCGCGGTGCCCTGGTACGGGCTGCCGCCGCTGGCGTTCGTGGACGCCGCGGCGATCACCGCGCCGATGCTCGGCCACTGGGCGGTGCACGACGCATTCTTCAAGATCGCCGACGTCGACGCGCTGGAAGCGAAGCTCCGTGCGGCCGGCTGCACGCTCGAGTTCCACCGCTACGACTGCAAGCACGCCTTCGCCAACGAGACGCAGACCCCGGGCCACGAGACGCTGCCGGCGCTGGGCTACGACGCCGCGGCGGCCGCCCTGGCCTGGCAGCGCACCGAGGCCTTCCTGGCGCGGCACCTGCGCTGAGAGTCGAGTCGGCCGCGTCTCAGCGTCACGCTACATTCAAGGGTGATGGCCCATCCGGACGTCCGTGGCAACCCTTGCAGCAGCGCCAGCGCCGCCGCTCGCGATGCGGCCGAGCGTGCACTGCGGCTGATGATGGTGTTCGACGCGCCGCCGCTGGCCGAGCTCGACGCCGCGATGGCCGCCGACCCCGGCTGGACCTTGCCACACCTGATGAAGGCCGGCTTCCTGCTCAGCCTGACCGAGCCGGCGCTGCGGGCCCAGGCCGACGCGCATCTGTCGCTCGCCCGTGCGCTGACCCGCGACGCCACGCCGCGCGAGCGCAGCCACCTCGAGGCCGTGCAGCGCGTGCTCGAGGGCCGCTGGCGCGACGCCCTGCGCCTGTGGGACGCCGTGCTCGTGGAGCACCCGCGCGATGCGCTGGCGCTGCAGTGGGCGCAGCTGTGGGACTTCTACCGCGGCGACGCGCAGTCGCTGCGCCAGCGCCCGGCGCGCGCACTGCCCGAGTGGGACGAGGCCGACCCACTGTTCCCGGCGGTGCTGGCGCTGTGGGCCTTCGGGCTGGAGGAGAGCAACCTGTACCCGCAGGCCGAGGAGGCCGGCCGCCGCGCGCTGGCGATCGACCCCGGTGTGCCCTGGGCCGTGCACGCGGTGACGCACGTGATGGAGATGCAGGGCCGCTTCGAGGATGGCGCCGCCTGGCTGCGCCAGCAGCAGCCGCACTGGGCCGAGGGCAACGGACTGGCCGGCCACCTGTGGTGGCACAAGGCGCTGTTCCGTCTGGAGGCGATGGACCTCGCCGGTGCCCTGCGGGTGGTAGACAAGCACCTCAGCGGCGAGGCGCTGCAGATCACGCTCAACCGCATCGACGCCGCCTCGCTGCTGTGGCGTCTGCACCTGCTGGGCGAGGACGTGAGTGCCCACGGCCGTTCTCTGGCCGACGGCTGGACGCAGGCTGACGACGAGGCCGGGCACTACGCCTTCAACGACGTGCACCGCGTGCTGGCGCTGCTGCTGGCCGGCGAGGTGCCGCGTGCCGAGGCCTGGCTGGCGCGCTGCGCCGAGCGGGCCCTGCAGGCCGTGGATGCCGGGCGCGACAACCATGCCATGGCGCGCGAGGTGGGCCTGCCGCTGATGCGCGGCCTGCTGGCCCTGGCCCACGGAGACGCCAACGGTGCGGTCGACCTCATCACCCCGGTGCGCGGGCAGGCGGCACGCTTGGGCGGCAGCCATGCGCAGCGCGACCTGATCGACCTGACGCTGCTGGCCGCCGCTGCCGAGGGCGGGCGGCGCAGCCTGGGCCGCGCGCTGCTGAACGAGCGCACGATGGCCAAGCCGGCATCGCCCCTGTCGCGCCACTGGACGGCGCGGCTGGCGCTGCCTCGCGAGGTCCGGGCCTGAGAGTCTGTAGAGACTTCGCCCGAAGCTGGGGCTGCCGCTCGACCTGGGCGAATGCCACGACGAAACGCCGGCCGAGTTGGCCTGGGCATGGCGATCTTCAAGGATGCCGGCGTCGTGCCGGCCGAAGTGGAGCTGATGGGCGAGTTCGACGCGCTGCGCCACAGCGGCGGCGCGTGAGAGCCTGTGAGGATAAGGATCGCGCCTGGCGTCTGTGAAGAAGCCGATCGGGCAGAGAGCCTTTCGGCAAGCTCAGGACAAGCTGTTTTTCGAATGTGCCATTTCGGTCGCATTACGCCTGCGTAATGCGTCGCCATTGACGGGCTGTGTTATGGTTCGCGCCGCCCGCAGAGGCGGTGTCGGGATATCCGGTGTTCGGCCAGGTGTTTCGTAACCATGCAGAAATGGCCGCTGCCGGCGAGTTCGCATTCGCCGGCAGTCCAGGGAGTTTCAACCAAGAGCAACCCATGACAAAAAGTTACGCCCAGATCGTCAAGCAGATCAAGGCCCTGGAAGCCGAAGCCGAAAAGGCGCGCCGCACCGAAATCGACGGTGTCATCACGCGCATCCGCGAGGCGGTCCAGTTCTACAACCTGAGCGCCGCCGACCTGGGTCTCACGGGCAAGGCCAAGCCCGAAGGCGCCAAGGCCGCCCCGTTCAAGCGCAAGAGGCGCAAGGCCGCCGCGCCCAAGACACAGGCCGCCGCCAAGTTCACCGACGGCCAGGGCAACAGCTGGGTGGGCCGTGGCAAGCGTCCGCAATGGCTGCGCGACGCGCTGGCCGCGGGCAAGCAGCTGTCGGATTTCGCCGTCAAGTAAGCACGCCCGCGCTCACGCCGTGGCCTGCACCACGGCGTGAGCCCAGGCCTGCATGCGCTCGGTCGCCCAGGCGGCCGGCCGCTGCGGCTCAAAGCGGCGCTCGGCCCGCCACAGCGCCGCCAGTTCCGCCGTGCCGCTCCACACGCCCGTGGCCAGGCCCGCCAGAAAGGCGGCGCCCAGCGCCGTGGTCTCCGTGACCCGTGGGCGCAGCACCGGCAAACCCAGCAGGTCGGCCTGGAACTGCATCAGCGCATCGTTCACGCAGGCGCCACCGTCCACGCGCAACTCGCGCACGGGCAGATCGACCCCGCCGTCGGCCTGCATGGCCTGCAGCAGCGCCGCGCTTTGGAAGGCGATGCTCTCCACCGCCGCGCGCGCGATGTGTGCCACGGTGCTGCCGCGCGTGAGACCCGTGATCGTGCCGCGGGCCTGCGCGTTCCAGTACGGCGCGCCCAGCCCGGTGAAGGCCGGCACGAACACCACGCCGCCGCTGTCGGGCACGCTGGCGGCCAGCGCCTCCACCTGCGAACTGCTGTCGATGGCCTGCAGTCCATCGCGCAGCCACTGCACCACCGCGCCGCCGATGAACACGCTGCCTTCCAGCGCGTAAGCGCCCGCCGCCGTGGGCTGCGCCGCGGCCGTGGTGACGAGCCCGTGCGTGGAGGCCCGCGCCTGCGCGCCGGTGTGCATGAGCATGAAGCAGCCGGTGCCGTAGGTGTTCTTGGCCAGGCCCGCCTCGAAGCAGCCCTGGCCGAACAGCGCCGCCTGCTGGTCGCCCGCGATGCCGGCGATCGGCACCGCCGCGCCCAGCAGCGCCGCGTCGGCTTCGCCGTAGAGGTGGCTGCTCGGCCGCACCTCGGGCAGCACGGCACGCGGAATGCCCAGCAGCGCCAGCAGCTCGTCGCTCCACGCGCCGCGGTGGATGTCGAACAGCATCGTGCGCGAGGCGTTGCTGGTGTCTGTGGCGTGCACGCGCCCGCCCGTGAGCTGCCACAGCAGCCAGCTGTCGATGGTGCCGAAGGCCAGTTCGCCGGCCTCGGCCCTTGCACGGGCGCCGGGCACGTGCTCGAGCAGCCAGGCCAGCTTGGTGGCCGAGAAGTAGGCGTCGACCACCAGGCCCGTGAGATCGCGGATGCGCCCGGCATACCCGGCCTCGCGCAGCCGCGCGCACAGCGGCTCGCTGCGCCGGCACTGCCAGACGATGGCGCGGTGCAGCGGCCTGCCGGTGGCGCGGTCCCACAGCACAGTGGTCTCGCGCTGGTTGGTGATGCCGATGGCGGCCACGTCGCGCGCGTGCAGGCCGGCCCGCGCCAGCGCCTCCTGCGCCGTGGCGAGCTGCGTGTGCCAGATTTCCTCGGCGTCGTGCTCCACCCAGCCGGGCAGCGGATAGTGCTGCGCGAACTCGCGCTGTGCCACCGCCACCGGCAGGCCGTGCGCGTCGAACACGATGCTGCGCGCACTGCTGGTGCCCTGGTCGAGTGCAAGGACGTACGGCATCGGTAAACTCCTGTCCGGCGCGGTCAGGCCACGGCGCGCGGGTTGCTGCCGTGCATTGTGGGCCGGTGTGAGAATGGCGCCAGCCCGCACTGGCCCGGTGTCGACCGCCTCGTGTCGCAGGACCAGCGCCCTGCATGCAAGCCTCCCACCACTCCCTCATCCCGGGCACGCTGTTCGCCCTCGCCGCCGGCCTGATGTGGGGCCTGGTGTTCATCGCGCCCACGCTGCTGGCCGAGTACCCGCCGGCACTGCTGGTGGTGGGCCGCTATCTGGCCTTCGGGCTCATCGCGCTGCCGCTGGCCTGGCTGGCGCGCGTCGCGCTGCGCCAGCTGTCGCGCGCGGACTGGCTGGAGGCGCTCAAGCTCTCCGCCGTCGGCAACCTGCTGTACTACCTGTGCCTCGCGGCGGCCATCCAGATGGCCGGCGGCCCGCTGCCGATCATGCTCATCGGCACGCTGCCGGTGATCATCGCCATCGTCTCCAACCTGCGCAGCGGCGCGGCCGTGCGCGCGCGCGACGGCCGGCTGCCCTGGGCGCGGCTGGCGCCGTCGCTGGCGCTCATCGCGGGCGGCATCGGCTTCGTCAACCAGGCCGAGCTGGCGCGGCTGCAGGCCCTGGGCGATGTCGACCTGGTGCGCTACGGCCTGGGCGCCTTGCTGGCGGTGGGTGCCGTCGCCTGCTGGACCTGGTACCCCATCCGCAACGCCGACTGGCTGCGCACCCACGCCGACCGCTCGCCCAGCGCCTGGGCCACGGCGCAGGGCCTGGCGACGCTGCCGCTGGCGGCGGTGGGCTATGCGCTGCTGTGGGCCTTCGACGCCGCCTTCGGGGGCGGCGGGCTGCAGATGCCCTTCGGCCCGCGGGTGTGGGAGTTCATCGGGCTGATGCTGGCCATTGGCCTGTTCGCCAGCTGGCTGGGCACGCTGTGCTGGAACGAGGCCAGCCAGCGGCTGCCGCCGGCGCTGGCCGGGCAGCTCATCGTCTTCGAGACGCTGGCCGCGCTGGCTTACGCGCTGATGCTGCGCGGCCAGGCGCCTGCGCCGGGCGTGCTGGTGGGCGTGGCGCTGCTGGTGGCCGGCGTGCTGTGGGCGCTGCGCGTGAAGCCGCAGGCGGCTTGAGCCGCAGCTTGCCGGGTTGCTGGCTTGCGTGGAACCCGACAGACAAGCACGCTGCCAGGACCGCGCCAGAGCCGGTTGCCGTGGTCAGCCTCGTGCGCCAGGACCCTGGTAGCGACCCGCCATGGTTGTTGCAACAGCGACGCGCAGCCTGCCAGGGAGGACTGCCGCCGGTCGCCTTTCGACAAGGGCCGCAGTCGGCCACAAAGGGAAACTCGGCTCCTGCAACTCAGCGGGCAGGGTGCCGCCCACGCTCCTAGGATTCGTGATCGTTCCGATCCCACCTGTTCATCACCTGGCAGGGAGCCCATGAAGTCCAGCCTGTACGCCCCGGTCGCTGACGGCTTCTCCCAGCGCGTTGCCGAGGTGCGCTATGTCGAGCAGCCGCCGCCGCAGGATCTGGCGGATGTGGTGCATGTGTTCTGGGAGTTGCGCACGCTGGCGCCCTTGCCTGCCGACTTCATGTACCACGCGGTTCCGGACGCTTGCGTGAACCTGCTGTTCAACCAGATCGATCTCGAGGTCGCCGGGGTCACGGCCTTGCACACCGAGGCCACCACGCTCAACCTCGGAACCGTCTTCCACTACGTGGGGGTGCAGTTCTTCCCGGGCGTGTGGCAGGGCGACCGCAACGAGATCCAGGACCACTATGTTGGCGCTGCCTACCAGGGCGCGTTGCCCCTGGTGCACACCAACCGGCAACTGGCTGGGCAGGCGTTCGACGCGGTGGCTCAGGTGCTGGCTGACCTGGTGCGGTGGTGCATGAAGCACGGGCAGGTGCGGGGCCACCCACTGACGGCCGCCATCTTGTCGCGGCTTGACGCCATTCGCACGGTGGCCGACATGGCGGCGCTGGCGGGCCTGTCAACGCGTCAATTGCAGCGTACGCTGCGGCAGATCACCGGGTTCTCGCCCCACGATCTTCTCAAGGTGCTGCGGTTGCAGCAGTCCTTCCGCCGCCATTACCTCGACCTGTACGCGGACCAGTCTCACTTCACGACTGCGTTCCGACGCGCCGTCGGCTACACGCCCGGCCATTACCGCAAGACCTTTGGTGTCCGATTTCCACAAGACGGTGCGGAGGCTGATGACTAGCCTCGCGGCTCCTCTTCACTCAGGAGCATGCGATGCAAAAGCCCAATGCCGTCGGCTGGTTCGACCTCTATGTCGACGACTTGAAACGCGCCACCACCTTCTACGAGGCCGTCTTTCAGCGCCGGCTCGCGCCCATCGGGGACCCGACCGGGGAGACGGTGATGCACAGCTTTCCCGCCGACATGGGCGCGTACGGTGCAGGCGGCGCGCTGGTGCGCTCGCCGCACGGCCGCCCGGGTCCAGGCGGCACCCTGGTCTACTTCAGTGTGGACGACTGCGCCGTCGAGTCGGGCCGCGTGGAGGCGGCTGGCGGACGTTTGCTGCGACCGAAGTTCTCCATCGGCGAGTTCGGTTGGGTCGCACTGTGTGCCGATACAGAGGGCAACCACTTCGGGCTGAGTTCGATGCGCTGAAGGCGTCGCAGCGGAGTGGTCGATCGCCGCGGACGGCCTGTCGCGCACGTGCCTGAGACCGGTCGTTCGCTCCAGTGGCCCGATCCCTGGTTGTCAGTGGCCGGTGCTGATGGTCAGATACCGGATCCGGCCCTGGGCGTTCGGGCTGAGCCCTTCGTCGAGCTCAGGACCGGCACCCGGCGCTTGCAAGACACGATCGATCGGTCGACACCCAGCGGCTGTCTCGCGCCGCGCCGCAGGCGGTCAGTGATCCGCCGGCATCACCGTGCCTCGGCACTCGCCGAAGCCGATGGCACGCCGGCCTTCGGCCACGCATCGACCCCGCAGGATGACGGTGTCGCCATCCTCCAGGAAGCTGCGCCTCTCGCCATTGGCCAAGGTCAGCGGGACCTTGCCGCCCTGGCTCAGCTCCAGCATCGAGCCGCCCTGCTCCGGCCCCGGGCCGCTGAGCGTGCCGGTGCCCAGCAGGTCGCCCGTGCGCAGGTTGCAGCCGTTCACCGTGTGGTGCGCGATCAGTTGCGACAACGTCCAGTACGCCGCCTCGGCGGTGTCGCTGCCCATCAGCCGCTCGCCGGCAGAACCTTGCTGGCGCATGCGCGAAGTCTGCAGCCAGGTCTCGAGCCGGATGCTCAGCGCCCCACTGGCGCGGTGCGCGGGGCTGTCGAGGTAGGACAGCGGCTGCGGGTGATCGGCCGGGCGTGAGAAGGGCCAGCGGAAAGGCGCCAGCGCCTCCATCGTCACCACCCAGGGGCTGACGGTGCTGCCCCAGTTCTTGCTGAGGAAAGGCCCCAGCGGCTGGTACTCCCAGGGCTGGATGTCACGTGCGCTCCAGTCGTTGAAGAGCACGAGGCCGAAGAGGTGCGCCTCGGCATCGTCGATGCCGATGCGCTCGCCCAGTGTGTTGCCCGGACCGATGAGCGCGCCAAGCTCGAGCTCGAAATCGACGCGGCGGCTGGCCTGGAGCACCGGCGGTGCCGCATCCGGCGGCTTGATCTGCCCCAGCGGCCGCCGCAGGCCCTGCCCGCTGACGACGATGCTGCTGCTGCGGCCGTGGTAGCCGATGGGCACCCACTGGTAGTTGGGCAGCAGCGGGTTGTCGGGGCGGAACAAGCGGCCCACCGCCGTGGCGTGGTGGATGCTGGCGTAGAAGTCGGTGTAGTCGCCGATCGTGCAAGGCAGGGCGTACTCCAGCTCGTCCATCGGCACCAGCGCGCGCTCCAGAAAGGGGCCGCGCGGGCTGCCCTCGGTGAGCGACTCGCTGAGCGCCGCGCGCACCGAGCGCCATGCCGGCCGGCCGGCGGCCATGAAGGTGGCGAGGTCGCCTTTTGCCAGCGCGTCGAGGTGCACCGCCACCTCGGGCTCCCAGGGGCAGATCTCGAGCGCGATGCGCAGATCGAGCACCTGGTCGCCGATGGCCACGCCCACGCGCCAGGGCTCGGGCTGGATGCCCTTGAGTGCCTTGCGGCGCAGGCGTGCAAAGGGCAGGTTCTGGATCGGGAAGTCGGTGTCGGGATCGTTGGCCGTGGCCACCCAGCTGACTCGGTCCGGGTCGTGCGTGGCGTCGGTGGTGTGGACGAAGGCGGGTGCAGGGCTCATCTCAGGCAGACGTGTCGAAGCGGTCGGGCAAGATGGCCCAGCAGTCGGCATAGGCCGTGTCAAGCCGCCCGGGCGCCATCGCCCAGGCCGTGGGCCGCAGACGGTAGCGGCTTTCGAGCATGAAGGCGAGCGTGTCGGCCAGCTTGTGCGGCTGCAACGCCGCGGCGCTGGCGCGCTCGAAGGCCTCGGCATCGGGCCCGTGCGGCACCATCGCGTTGTGCAGGCTGGCGCCCCCGGGCTTGAAGCCCTCGGGCTTGGCGTCGTACTGGCCGTGCACCAGACCCATGAACTCGCTCATCACGTTGCGGTGGTACCAGGGCGGGCGGAAGGTGTCTTCGGCCACCAGCCAGCGCGGCGGGAAGATGACGAAGTCGCAGTTGGCCACGCCGGGCGTGTCGGACGGGCTCGTGAGCACCGTGAAGATGCTGGGGTCGGGGTGGTCGAAGCTGATCGAGCCGATGGTGTTGAAGTGCGCCGTGTCGTACAGCACCGGCACCAGGTTGCCGTGCCAGGCCACCACGTTGAAGGGCGTGCCCGGCTGCTGGCTGCGCCAGCTGCGGCCGCCGAAGCGGCGGACGATCTCATAGGGGCCGGGCTCGGCTTCGTAGGCCGCCGCGGGCGCGATGAAGTCGCGCGGGTTGGCCAGGCCGTTGCTGCCGATGGGGCCCAGCTCGGGCAGGCGGAAGGGGGCGCCGTGGTTCTCGCACACGTAGGCCCGCACCGCACCATCGGGCAGCGCCACCTTGAAGGCCATGCCGCGCGGCACGAGCACGATCTGCCCCGGAGCGGCGCTGAGCACACCGAGTTCGGTGGTGACGATGAGCCGGCCCTGCTGCGGCACGATGAGCATCTCACCGTCGGCGTTGACGAGCGCACGCCGCGCCATGCTGCGGTTGGCCAGCACCATGTGGATGGCGATGCCGGTCTGCGCGTCGGGGTCGCCGTTGCGGCAGACGGTGACGAGGCCATCGACGAAGTCCAGCGGCGCATCGCCCGCCGGCAGCGAGTACGGGTGCCAGCGCAGCGGGTCGGGCGGCACCGGGGCCTCGTCGCCAACGGGGCCCGACTGCCACAGCGGCTGCCCGTAGGCCTGGTGCGCGCCCGTCACCACGCCGGGCTGGCGGCGGTACAGCCAGGTGCGGCGGTTGTCGGCACGCGGGGCGGTGAAGGCGGTGCCCGACAGCAGCTCGGCATACAGCCCGTGCGCCACGCGTTGCGGGCTGTTGCGGCCCTGCGGCAGTGCGCCGGGCACGGCCTCGCTGGCGAAGTGGTTGCCGAAGCCGCTGAGCGGCGGGGCGGGCGGCAGGGACGGCAGGTCGTGGTTCATCGCGTCTCCTTGGCGGTGTCGGGCTCGGCGGCATCCAGGCCCGCCCGTGCGGCCGCCAGGGCCTCGCCGAGCACGCCGGGGTGGCCGATGTGGTTGGCCAGCAGCAGCACCAGCCGCGCGTTGAGCAGGCGGCTCGCGTCGTCGCTCAGGCCACGGTGGGCGGTGATCAGGCGCTCGAGGAAGTCGTCACCCGGCGTGTAGGCGTGCTGCGGCGCGCCGCCGACACTGGCGAAGTGGGGCGTGGTGATCAGGTGGGGCGTGCTCATCCGGGCCTCCGTTCAGGCCTGACCGCAGGCGCGCTGGAGGGCGGCCTGCACGGCGCCCGGCGTCGGCACGCGCCAGCGGGCGGCCAGGTGTTGGTCGGGCCGCAGCAGCACGGCGCTGCCGGGGCTGGCGTCGAGCCGCTGCGCGGCTCGGCGGCGGTGGTCCACCAGCAGCAGGGTGCCGGCGGGCAGGGCCGCGGTCGGGCCGTCGTGTTCGCACACCAGCACGGCACGCACCGGCGGCTCCCGAGCGGCCAGCGCGGCGATCAGCGTGCGTTGCGCCGCGCCCAGGCTGGCCGGCGATGTCTCGAACATCAGCAGCATGAAGCCGCCGCCCGTGTGGCGCAACAGCCAGCCGACTTGGCCACTGTGCTGCACCGGCGCATCGGGCAGCGGCGAGCCGGGGCCGGCGGCGCAGTCCCAGGCCTCGGTGTCGGGCGTGTTCAGCGGCGAGTCCACCAGGTGCGTGGGCACCGACAGCCGCCCGCTGTTGACGAGCGTGCGCGCAAACGCATGCTCGCGCGCCAGCGTCAGCACGGCATCGCGCAGCTCGCGGCTGGCGCGGCTCTTGGGCGTGATGAAGTCGGTGGCGCGCGTGCTGTTGAGAATGTTCTCGTCGGCCGCGGCCACGCGCTCGGTGCTGTAGCTGTCGAGCAGGGCCTCAGGCGCATGGCCGTCGAGCACGGCCTTGAGCTTCCACACCAGGTTGTCGGCGTCCTGGATGCCGCTGTTGGCGCCGCGCGCGCCAAAGGGGCTGAGCTGGTGCGCCGCGTCGCCCACGAAGAGCACGCGGCCGTGGCGGAACTGCGCCATGCGGCGGCACTGGAAGGTGTAGACGCTGGCCCACTCCAGTTCGAACTCGGGCGCCCGCCGTTGCCCGGTCAGGCCCAGGCCCTGCTCGAGCATCGCGCGCACGCGCGGCAGCACGCGCTCGGGCTGTTTTTCGGCCTCGGGGTCGGCGTCCCAGCCGAGCTGGAAGTCGATGCGCCAGACGTCGTCGGCCTCCTTGTGCAGCAGCACGCTCTGGCCGGGGTGGAAGGGCGGGTCGAACCAGAACCAGCGCTCGGCCTGCCCGGGCGGGAACAGGTCGGTCTTCATCACCACGTCGGCGATGAGGAAGCGGTCGCGGAAGACCTGGCCTTCGAGGTCCAGGCCCATCATGCGGCGGATGGGGCTCTTCGCGCCGTCGGCGACGACGAGCCAATCGGCCTGCAGCGCAAAAGTGCCCTCGGGCGTGCCCACCTGCAGCAACGCGCCGCTGGCGTGCGGCTCCACCTGCGTCACCTGGTGCCGGAAGCGCAGCCGCAGGTTCGGCAACTGCAGCGCACGTTCCACCAGGTACTGCTCCAGCCAGTACTGCTGCAGGTTCACCATGCCCGGGCGTTGATGGTCGGGCTCGGGCAGCAGGTTGAAGCGGAAGACCTCGGTGTCGCGGTGGAAGGTGCGGCCCACGTTCCACGTCACGCCCTTGGCCACCACGGCATCGCCGACGCCCAGCCTGTCGAGCACTTCGAGCGTACGCTTGGCGTAACACAGGCCGCGCGAGCCGACGCTGACGGTGTCGTCTTCGTCCAGCAGCGTCACGGCCACGCCCTGCAGCGCCAGATCGATGGCGGCGCACAGGCCCACCGGGCCGGCGCCCACCACCACCACGCGGGCGTGGTGCTGCGCGTGCGGTGCGTCCAGCTCGGGCGCGCGCGGCGCCGCGTAGCGGGGATAGGTGTAGGAGCTCAGCATGGGCCAGCGCTCCGGGCACGGGGCTTCGACAGGCTCAGCCCGAACGGAGGACCACCACCATCAACTTGAGCGAGGGCTTCGGCCGCAACGTGGGGCTTCGACAGGCTCAGCCCGAACGGAGGACCACCACCATCAACTTGAGCGAGGGCTTCGGCCGCAACGTGGGGCTTCGACAGGCTCAGCCCGAACGGAGGACCACCACCATCAACTTGAGCGAGGGCTTCGGCCGCAACGTGGGGCTTCGACAGGCTCAGCCCGAACGGAGGACCACCACCATCAACTTGAGCGAGGGCTTCGGCCGCAACGTGGGGCTTCGACAGGCTCAGCCCGAACGGAGGACCACCACCATCAACTTGAGCGAGGGCTTCGGCCGCAACGTGGGGCTTCGACAGGCTCAGCCCGAACGGAGGACCACCACCGTCAGCTTGAGCGAGGGCTTCGGCCGCAACGTGGGGCTTCGACAGGCTCAGCCCGAACGGAGGACCACCACCATCAACTTGAGCGAGGGCTTCGGCCGCAACGTGGGGCTTCGACAGGCTCAGCCCGAACGGAGGACCACCACCGTCAGCTTGAGCGAGGGCTTCGGCCGCAACGTGGGGCTTCGACAGGCTCAGCCCGAACGGAGGACCACCACCGTTCGCACTGAGCCTGTCGAAGTGCGTGGGAACCACCGCCCGCCCCTCAGCCTTCGAGCGTCTTCCACATCTCGATGTCGCGCTCGGCCGTCCAGATGCGCGGGTGGGTGTGGCCGCTCATCTCGTCGAAGCAGCGCGTCACGTCGAAGGGCATGCAGTGCTGGAAGATGACCCAGTGGCCATACTTCGGCGCCAGCTTCGCCATCGTCTGCTTGTACACGGCGTTCAGGTCGAGCCCCGCCTGCACGCCGGCCTCGACGCTGGCGCGCACGTCGGCGATGAAGTCGCGCGTGCCCTGCAGCCCGGCCTGCACCTGCTCGGGCGAGGTCAGCGCCGCGCCGCGGCCGGGCACGAGCTGCTGCGGCTGCAGCGCGGCCACGGCGTCCAGCGTGGCCGGCCAGTCGGTGAAGTAGGCGTCACCCGCGTAGGGCGTGGCGTCGAACTCCACCAGATCGCCGCTGAAGAGGATCTTCTGCCGCGGCAGCCAGGCCACCGTGTCGCCCTTGGTGTGGCCACGGCCCAGCTGCAGCAGCTGCACCTCGAGGCTGCCCAGCCACAGCGTCATCCGGCCGCGGAAGGTGATGGTGGGCCACGTGAGCCCCGGCGGCACGCTCTCGACGTTGCGGAACAGGCGCGGGAAGCGACCGATCTCGCTGGCCTTGTCCTGCTCACCGCGCTCGATGATGAGGTCGCGCGTGTCTTCGCTGGCGATCACGTGCTCGGCCCCTGCGGCCTGGTACGCGCTGGCACCGAGCACGCGCACCGCGTGGTAGTGCGTGAGCAGCACGTACTTGATGGGCTTGTCGGTGACCTCGCGGATGCGGCGGATGACGTCCTGCGCCATCACGGGCGTGGCCTGCGTGTCGAGCACCATCACCGCGTTGTCGCCGACGATGACGCCGGTGTTGGGGTCGCCCTCAGCGGTGTAGGCGTAGGCGTTGTCGGACAGCCTGGTGAAGCTAACCTTCTTCTCCTCGAGGTCGGCCTGCGAGGCGAAGGCTTTCTGGGGGGCGCTGTGGGGCGCGGTCTGGGCGGTGTTCATGCGGCTTGTCTCCGTACGGCTCGTTTGATATTGTCGAATGCGTTTGGTTTAGTGTAAACACCAGGGCATGACGGCGCAACGGGGCATCCAGAGCATCGAGGTCGGCGGCCGGCTGCTGCAGGCGCTGGCCCGTGTGGGCCGGCCGATGGCGCTGAAGGACATCGCCGCGGCCGCCGGCATGGCCCCGGCCAAGGCCCACCCGTACCTGGTGAGCTTCGGCAAGCTGGGCCTGATCGCGCAGGACGCAGCCAGCGCACGTTACGGCCTGGGCCCACTGGCGCTGCAGATCGGCCTCATCAGCCTGCAGCAGGTGGACCCGCTGCGACTGGCCACCGAGCAGCTGCCGGCACTCGCCCAGGCCCTGGGCCAGACGGTGGGCATCACTGTGTGGGGAGAGCGCGGCGCCACCGTGGTGCGCACCGAGGAGGCGCCCAGCCCCGTGCACGTGACCATGCGCCACGGCGCGGTGATGAGCCTGCGCGGCACCGCCAGCGGCCGGCTTTTCGCGGCCCATTTGCCGCGGGCCGTGGTGCGTGTCGCGTGGCGCGCCGAGACCGGCCGCGCCGGCTTCGACGCCGCCTTTGTGGCCGATCTCGCGGCCATCCGCGCCAGCGGCGTGAGCCACGTCGTCGACAAGGCCGTGGTGGGCGTGAGCGGCCTGGCCGCCCCGGTGTTCGACGGCAGCGGGCAGATGGTGCTGGCACTCACCGCCATCGGCGCGACGGCGGGCTTCGACGTACGGCCCCTGGGGGTGGCGGCGCGCGCGCTGCGGCGCTGCGCGCAGGCGCTGTCGGCGCAGTTGGGGTCAGACCTGGGGCGCGTCGCCAACCAAACACCCGTCAAGGACGCATGAGCTTGATGGGGTGACTTTCGGGGGACCCCTTCCGCCATCCGTGCGGCCACGTCAAGATGTGGTCTGCCTTGGTCGTCACGAGCGTCCGGCGTGGCCGACAACGCCGCGGAATCGTCGCGGAGCGTGTCGACGCATGCCGCCAGCGTGATCAGCCAACCAGGGAAAGCGCCATGCCGATCAATCGTATGCAGGTTCAGAAGGGTCAGCCGATGCGGCTGTTGACGCACGGTGGCTCGCAGCCGGCGATGGTGAACTGGCGTTGCAGCAGCACCAGATGCCGTCACCCGACCTTGTGACCGAGAAAACACTTGGCTATCTCGGACTCGATCCGCAGCCGCCGCCCGAGGGTCGAGGGCGCGAGGTAGGCCCGGCCTGGGCTCACTGAGCCCGGATGAGGCTGGCACCGCACCCACAGAAAGCATGCAGAGGCTGACGGGCGGGACCCGCAGCCGGCATGGCCCTGGCCGCAGAACACGTACAGCGGCAGGTAGCAGTGGTGGTCGTAGTAGGCGTGGAAGGCGCCCAGTTCCTGCGCCCGTGCAGCGGCACGTCCGAGGCGTCGATGTCCAGCACCAGCTCCGCAGGAGGTTTGTCGTGGCTGGCAATGAACTGCGCGGCCTGCACCTCGTGCAGCGCCCAGGCCTGCGCACGCGTGGCCCGGTTCTCCAATCGGCTGAAGGTCGGCGCCGAGCCCAGCGCCTCATCGCGCCCGACCGCCGTCTGCATCCGCACGTCGCCCCGCAGCGCCTTGGGGTCGTTCAAGTCCTCGTAGCCGCAGCACAAGCCGTACAAGCGCTGCGCCAGCAGATCACGCAACGGGTGCGTGATGCGCTCCGGGTCGCGCGGATCGGGAATCGCTGCAGCCGCCGCGCGGCTCAAGCCCAGGTGCTCGTCGACCTGGCGCAACAACAGCATCCCGCCGTCGCTGCTGAGATCCCCGCCGCTGAAATCGGCCTCAATGACGCGGCGACCGAAGCGCCCGAAATCGATCCTGGCATCCGTACACTTTGGCATCGGCCGTCCTCGGTTGGCATAGGGGCTCAGGTACCTATGACAACGCGCCACGGCACGAGGCTGCCGACCTGATGATGATGAAATTTCCGGGTTAGGAGCGTGGGCTGACACGAACAATACTGCCGGTGCCGTGCCAGTCGAGCACGGCGGCATCGCCCCCGCCTGAAGGAGAGTCATGGTCTACCCCTCACGTTTTCTCGTTCGTTTCGCCGCGCTGGCCGCATGGATCCCGGTGGGGTTGGCGCTGTCGCCCGCCGTGTCGACCGCCCAGACGGCAGCGGTGCAGCCGGCCGCGCCCAGCGCCATGGCTGCGCTGCTGCAAGGTGCCGAACCCATCGGCCAGGGCCGCGTGGCCGCCTGGCGCAAGGGCTCGGCCACGATCGTGGTGCTGCCGCCGGGCGCGGTCGGCAAGCCCTTGCTCTGGTACACCGAGGCCGTGGCGCTGCCGCCTGGCAGCGTGGCCAGCAACGGCATGGAGGTGGTCCATGCGATGGCCCGGTTCGAGCGGGTCGGCAACGTCGTCCACGTGCGCGACCTGAGCACGGTGCAGCGGCGCCGCGCCGGCCTGCCGCCTGGCGAGCGCACTCCCGAGGCCTTGCCCGGCGCTGCGCCGGGCGACCCCAAGCGGCGGCCGATCGAAGTGGCGGTCTCGCGCACGCAGGTGGGGGCGCTGATCGCCAGCTTTCCCGTCCTGGCCGAGGACGCCGACGGCAGCCTGGCCATCGACATCGGGCCAACGTTCTCCAGCGACATCCCGGCCGCCACCGGCCGCCTGTTCGCGGCCGGCGCGGGCCTGGTGCCTCTGGCGGCCGACCCCGCCAGGTCGTACATCGAGCGCGTGCGCGTGCGCGGCGACGTGCTGGCGGTGCGCACGCACCTGACGTTCCTGGGCCAGATTCCGGCACTGCCGGTGGTCGGACCGCAGCCCGTGTCGGTGGTGCTCGGCCATTCGATCGTCTTCCTGCCCGAGAAACCGATGGCCATGCGCCGCGGCGACCCGCGCGTCGGCTTCTTCCCGCTCGAGTTCACGCAGTTCGAGGCCGACAGCGGGCTGGCGCAGGACAACGTCATCCTGGTCCCGCGTTTCCGGCTCGAGAAGAAGAACCCGGGGTCGGCGGTCAGCGATCCTGTGCAGCCCATCACCTTCTACCTGGGGCGCGGCGTGCCCGAGCGCTGGCGGCCGTACATCCGCGCCGGCGTGCTGCAGTGGCTGCCGGCCTTCCAGGCTGCGGGCTTCTCCAACGCCATCCGCGTGCTCGATGCGCCGACACCGCAGGAAGACCCGGACTGGTCGGAGGAGGATGTCTCGATCAGCGTCATCCGCTGGTTGCCGCAGGAGCGCCTCAACGCGATGGGCCCGCACGTCAGCGACCCGCGCTCGGGCGAGACGCTGTCTGCCCACATCCAAATCTGGCCCGAGGTCATCGACGGCTTCAGCCGCTACTACTTTGCGATGTTCGGCGGCGGCGTCGATCCACAGGCCGACCGGCTGCCGCTGTCCACGCAGAAGTCGGGCGCCATCCTCAGCTACATCGTCGCCCACGAGGTTGGCCACACGCTGGGGCTGATGCACAACCACATCGCCTCCACCGCCTACCCGGTGGCGCAGATGCGTCAACCCGACTTTGCCAACCGCTGGGGCCCCAACAGCTCCATCATGGCCTATGGCCGCTTCAACCAGGCCGCCCAGCCGGGCGATGGCGTGACGCAGCTGTGGGGCGTGATCGGCCCCTACGACGTCGCCGCCATCCGATACGGCTACGGTGTCTTCGGCACCGACGTCGAGAGCGAGCGCCGCGAGCTCGCCGCCTTCGCCGACAGCTTCTCGCGCGATCGGCGCCTGTTCTGGGCCACCGAGGAACGCGGCGACTGGCAGGCCCGCCACGGGCGCGACCCGCGCGTGCTGATGGAGAACACCGGCGCCGAGCGCGTCGAGGCCACGCGGCTGGGCGTGGCCAACCTGCAGCGCTCGCTGGCCCGCCTGGAGGCCGCCACCGCCGGCGATCCGCGCGAGTTCGCGGCCACCTACGACCTGCTGCTGAGCCGCCAGGTGGGCATGCTGCGTTCGGTCCAGCGGCTGGTCGGCGGCGTGATGCCGGCCCTGGATGCGCCCCCGAAGTGGACGGGGCGCCTGGTACCCGCGGCCGAGCAGCGCGAGGGGGTCCGCTACCTGCTTGGCGAAGGCGCGGCCTCGCTCGAGCCCTTTGCGGCGCCGGCCATCGTCGACCGCGTCGTCGGCTTCGGCGGCGAGCGCGCGATCGAGGCCATGCAGTCGGCCATCGTCATCGAACTGCTCAGCGGCGCCAACGTGGCGCAACTCGAGAGCCAGCGCCGCCGCGACCCCGCCGCCTACGCCCCGGCGGACTTCGGCCGCGATGTCACGGCGGCGGTCTGGGGCGACCTGGGCCGCAGCACGCCCACCCAGCGGGCGTTGCAGCGTGGGTACGTGAAGGCGGCCGGGGCGCTGGTGGAGGCCTGGTCCAGGGGCGGCGCCGGCGAGGAGGCCGCGTCCCGGCAACTGCAGGCAGGCACCGAGCGCCTGGCCCCCGCGGCGGCGCGTGCGCTGGCCGAAAGCGGCGACGACACGGTCTTCATCGGCTGGCTGCGCGCGGCCCTGCCGGGGCTGCGATCACGCCTGCACGAGGCATCGCGCCGCGCGGCCGACGAGTCCGACCGCCTGCACTTCGGCGACATGGCGGCGCAGGTGAGCCGTGTGGCCAAGCTCGCTGCGCCATGACCACTGCCCTCGCGCCCGGGCAGCGGCTGGGACGGCTGGAAGACCCGGGCCGCGACTTTCCCTTCTACAAAGGCGCGCCGGTGGGCCTGTCAGCGTGGCAGTGGGTTTTCGTCCTGACGGCGGTGGTCGTCGGCTTTGCCGTGCTGGTGGCGCCCATTCCCTGGCCTGCGGGCCCGCTGGGGGCCATGATCCCGGCCGTTCTGTTCCCGTTGATTCCGATGCTGGCGCTGGCGCAGGTTGCGCCGGGTCATTGGAAAACCATCTTCGGCAAGGTGGGCGGGCGCGAACTGAGGTTGATGCTCGGCTTCGCGCTGATGAACATCGTTGTCACGATGGGTGTCGGTGCCATCGTCTATGCCCTGGCCGGCACCACGTCCAACGCGGCCAACGCGCAGTTGAGTGGCATGGACACGGCAGGGCGCATCGCCTTTTTCGCCAAGACGATTCCGCAGTTGTTCGGCGAAGAAGTGGTCACCCTGCTGCCCTTCCTTGCCGTGATGACCTTGCTGTCGAGCCGTTTCGGTGTCGGACGCAAGGGCGCGATCGTCGGCGCCTGGCTGGTGTCGTCCCTGCTCTTCGGCCTCATCCATCTGCCGACCTATGACTGGAACCTGATCCAGTGCATCGTCGTCATTGGCACAGCGCGCATGGTGCTGACCCTGGCCTGGCTCCTGACGAAGAACATCTGGGTGTCCACCGGGGCGCACATCATCAATGACTGGCTGTTGTTCGGCGGCGGCCTGCTGCTCGCGGGCCTGGTTGGAAAGGTCTGACGGTTCCTCACGAACAGCGATGGTGCCCACCGGTTCGAAGTCGATCGCCTTGATCGCTGCCTGCCTGGTCGGCTGCGCTGCGATTGATCACCCACCAGCGCCCTTGGCCGGGACACGCTGGCAACTCGTCGCCATCCAGTCGATGGGCGAGTCGCCGTGCGCCTGGACTGCAACCGGGGCTTGGCCACCGGGCGGGCTCAGCCTGCTGCCCCGGGCGGGCCCCATCGCGCTGCCGGCTCGTTGCTGTTGGGACCGTTGACCACCACGCGCGCAATGTGCCCACCCGATTCGCTGGCCCCATCCGCGTGCGCAGTCCGTCGGAGGTCCTGAGTTCACCTGCCTTGGAAGACGCGCAACAAACAAAGTCCGTCGAAGTCACAGAACAGCCGCCCCGAGCAAGTTCCCGAGGGCGCGACCCACCTACCGGCCCCGATCGACCTCTGTGCAGCGGGTGCGGTCGTTCGTTCCCAGACCGCCTGGCCATCCCTGCCACCCACCTCGTCGCTGGCGTGCCGCGTATCATGGCGCGATGAACAAGCCGTACTTTGTGCGTGCCGAATGGGATGCCGAGGCCGCGGTCTGGGTGGCCACCTCTGACGATGTGCCGGGTCTGATCACGGAGGCAGAAACCATCGAAGCCCTGGATGCCAAGCTCAAGAGCATGGTGCCGGCGTTGTTGGAGGCCAACGGCTGCATGCCGGCCGACGGCCAGGTGACTGTCGAGTTGTTGGCCCGCCGGTTCAGCGTCGCCCTTCCTGCAGCAGCCTGATCCTGGTGGGCCAGAGCTTCACGCCGGAATTGATCCGGCTGCTGAAGGAGGCTGGATGCATGTTCTTCCGCCACGGCAAGGGCGATCACGACATTTGGCACTCCCCGCGGAGCGGAAGGAGCTTCCCGGTTGACCACAAGATCTTGTCCCGGCACACCGCCAACGGCGTGCTGAAGCAAGCAGGATTGCCGAAGCAGTTCTAGCGTCGGCCCCTGGCCGACGGCTTCGGAGGAGCGTGGCGGGTGGCAGCAACGGGTCGATGGCTGCCGACCGCGGACGTCGGCTCTGCGGTCACTCAGCTTGGGGTCAGCTTTCCGGCGGTGGGTAGACTGGGGAGTTGTTCACTGGAGCCAGTCGGCGATCATCGTCTTTGCACCGCCCGACTCCCTCATCCGCCGCGCACGCGGATCTCCAGCAGCGCCTCCTGCCCGTTCTCGGCATTGAGGTGCAGGCGAGCGGCGCCATTGACCGACCAGACTTCCCCTGCGGCTAGGAACACATCCTCGGGTCGGCCCTCGCAGGTCAGCCAGATGAAGCCCTGCCGGACTGTGAGCTCGGTCTGGCCCCCGGCCGGGCATTCAAACAGGTGGACCGGTGCGGGCGGTAGCCGCAACACGCTTTGAGGGGTCTCGGCCCGGGCCGGCCGTGGGCTGGACGGCGCGAAGACGGGGCGGGTGATCAAGTAGGGGAGGAAGCTGCTTTTCATGTCACTCACTGTCAGCGCAGAGGCCCCACCACGTAAGACACAGCCAGCCCCCACGCCGCAGGCGACAGGCGCGCCCTCGGGCCATCTGTGTGGGTCAAATCCGGCGCCATCTGTACTGTGTTGGCGAATGCGGATCAGTACAGAATGAGACGATGGACCGCCTGTCTTCC
The DNA here is from genome assembly GCA_023657425.1 of Ideonella sp. WA131b. NCBI lineage: Bacteria > Pseudomonadati > Pseudomonadota > Betaproteobacteria > Burkholderiales > Sphaerotilaceae > Ideonella > Ideonella sp. WA131b. The sequence goes on along the minus strand of JAGTJW010000001.1, from coordinate 1,658,734 downwards.
TCCCTCCAACCACCAAGTCCGTCAGCGCCTACCGAGCTTGAAACTGGTGCGCTTTACCTGCGCATCGCCCATGGCATCGCCGAGGCGATACGGCGCGGCGGCCTGATGCGGGGCCAGCGCCTGCCCTCGGTGCGAAAGACCGCACGCCAGAACGGCGTGGCCATCAGCACGGTGGTGCAGGCCTACCACTGGCTGGAGGATGCGCGCCTGATCGTGGCCCGGCCCCGCTCCGGCTTCTTCGTCGCCGTGCGGGCCGCTCCGCAGTTGCCCGAGCCGACCGTGGCCAAGCAATTGCGCCGCGCCCACCCGGTCTGTGTCGATGTGCTGGGCCAACGCCTGCTGGGACCGAACCAGGCGGGCGATGTGGTGAGCTTCAGCAGCGGCACTCCCGACGAATCCTTGCTCGATGCCGAGCGAGTGCGTCGCTCCGTGATCCGCGCGGTGCAACAGCACCGCGGCCTGCTGTGCCATTACCCCGGTCCATACGGCCATATCGACGCCCGCCGCGCGCTGGCTCGCTATGCGCTGCACCTGGGCTGCAGCCTCGACCCGGAGCGCATCACCATCACAGCCGGCTGCATGGAAGCGATCAGCCTTTGCCTGCGGGCGGCGACCCAGCCGGGCGACGTGGTGGCCATCGAGTCGCCGACCCACTACTCATTCCTGGAGCTGCTGCAGAGCCTGCACCTGCGCGCGCTAGAGATCCCCACCCATCCGCGCCACGGGCTCTCGCTGGACGCGCTGCAGCTTGCGCTGGACACCCAGCCGGTCAAGGCCGTGCTGGTGGTGCCTACTCTCAGCAACCCGCTGGGCAGCTGCATGCCGCTGGCCGAGCGCCGCCGGCTGGCGCAGATGGCGCGCCAGCATGACATCGCGGTGATCGAGGATGCGGTCTACAACGAGCTGGTCTTCCACGACGAGCTGCGACGCACGGTGAAAAGCTTTGACAGTAGCGGCCACGTGATGCTCTGCGACTCTTTCACCAAGACGGTAGCGCCGGGCTTGCGCCTGGGCTGGGTCGAGGCCGGGCGCTGGACCGAGGGTCTGCGTCGGCTGAAGAACGTACAGGGCGCGCAGACCTCGGTGCTTGAGTTGGCCGTGGCCGATCTGCTGTCACAGGCCGGCCACCAGGCGGCCATGCGCCAGCTGCGCAACGCCGCCGGGGCCCGGCTGGACGAGGCGCGTGGCCTGATTGCCGAGCATTTCCCGCCCGGTACCCGGGTCAGCGACCCGCCTGGCGGTTTCCTGCTGTGGGTGGAGCTGCCGCACGGCATCGATGCGCAGGCCCTGCAGCAGGCAGCACAGGCCGAGCAAATCCTGGTGGCGCCTGGCTCGCTGTTCAGCGTCCATGTGCGCTACAAAGCCTGCCTGCGTATCGGCGTCGGCGCCGATTGGGGCCCGCGCAACCCACAGGCGCTGCGCCGCGTGGGCGAGCTGGCTTGCCAGAGCCGACGCTGAAGGACGGCTTCTGGCCGGTCTGAGCCAGTCGCGATTCGGCCACTAAGCGGTCGCAGGGCCCGAGGCGCTAGTGTAGTGTTGCGTTCTGTTTGGAACTTAAGCGCGCATTGGCCCGAATTACCTTCTGCAGGATGTCGGCGGCGCTCTTGGTCCAGATGAACGGCTTTGGTTTGGTGTTGTGCTGGGCGACGTGCTTTTTAATGGCAGTGATCAACTCGGGCACGCTCGTGAACACGCCACGGCGCAGCCGATTGACTGTGATGTCCCGGAAGAATCGCTCCACCATGTTCAGCCACGACGCTGAGGTCGGCGTGAAATGCATGTTGAAGCGTGGGCGCTTGGCCAGCCATTCCTGCACCGCAGGGTGCTTGTGCGTGGCGTAGTTGTCGGCGATCAAGTGCAGCGTTTTGTCCTTGGGCGTTTCACGATCGATCTTGCGCAGGAACTTCAGCCACTCTGCGTGCGTGTGACGCTGCTGGCATTGGCCAATGACGGTGCCGTCCAGCACGTTGAGCGCCGCGAACAACGTGGTTGTGCCATTGCGCTTGTAGTCGTGCGTCATCGTCTGCGCGCGCCCCTTCTTCATCGGCAGGCCCGGCTGCGTGCGGTCCAGCGCCTGTACTTGGCTCTTCTCGTCGCAGCAAAGCACCAACGCGTGCTCGGGCGGGGACATGTACAGGCCCACGATGTCTTCGAGCTTCTCGACGAACTTCGGGTCGCGGGACACCTTGAAGCCGCGCACCAAGTGCGGCTTCAGGCCGTTGGCCTGCCAGTGGCGCATCACCGTGCTCGGGCTGACCTTCAGCACTGCAGCCATCTTGCGAGTGCTCCAGTGCGTGGCAGCCACGGGCGTGCTCTGCGTGGTCAGCTCCACCAACTTGGCAACGTCCATCTTCACGGGCGGGGCGCCGCGCGGCAGGTCCTGTTCAATCCCCGGAAGGCCGGACTGCAGATAGCGCTCGCGCCAGCGAGCAACCTGCACGCGCCCTACGCCCAGTTGCTCGGCGATGTCCTTGTTCTGAAGGCCCTGTGCGGCCAGCAGGACGATCTGTGCACGCTGGGCCAGCCTGACGCTGGTGCGCTTGGAGCGCGCAAGCCTCGTCAGTTCGACCTCTTGCTCATCCGTCAACTCTATCCCTGGGGCAACTCGCAATTTTTCGCTCCATTGCAAACCGAAGTAGAGCATTGGAGGTGGAAAACTCAATTAAGTTCCTTCAAGAGTCGAACACTACACTAGCGTGCCAGAGGCCGCTTTGGGGTGCAGGCCCGGATTGGCTCAGTTCGGCCAATCAGCGACGTTCGATGCAACGCCACGAAGCGGACCGCCGAGTGCGAGAGTCATCGGTGGGTAACGGCGATTTCCTGCATCTCCGAATCCTCATGGCGATCACCACCGCATCAGTTGGCGTCAGCGCGCAAACGTGGCAGCAGTTCCTGCTCGCCCTTGACGGTGACTTCCACGGCGCGACCGGCAGCGCGGCGCAGCCATCCCGCCTTGGTGAAGTGCTGGTAGATCTCGTCTGCCAATTGGCCCGCGAGGTGATCGCGGCGTTCAGACCAATCCAGGCAGCGGTACGCAAATCGGCGCCGTCCACTCGGCGAACCCGGATTCATCCCGAGCCCCTGGAGCCACTGTATTCCAGCTTCGGTCAGTTCATGGCCGTCGGTCGCCGCTGTCAGGCGTTCCTCGCGCTGAAGTGCATCGAACACCGTAACCGCCAGTTGCCCCGCCAAGTGCCCGTAGCAGCATCGCGCAAAGCGCAGGCGTTTTCGTTCGGGATGGGCCCACGCACGGTCGTGTCCATCGCGCTCCGCAATCAGTGCCAGGGCCTCCAGGGCATGCGCCACCTCGGCATCAGCCAGCCGGTAGTACCGGTGACGACCCCTGGGCTCGCACACAACGAATCGAGCATCCAGCAACTTGCCCAGGTGGCCACTTGCGGTGGCCGAAGTCACCGATGCGGTCTTTGCCAGTTCGCTCGCGCTGGCGTACTCGCCGGACAGCAGGTAGGCCAGCATGCGAGAGCGCGCCGGGTCGGCCACGATGGCAGCCACTCGGGCCAGGCGAGGTTCGTGGGGCGTACTCATGGATGTCAGATTAGCGCGCTTCGTGAGTCCGCGGGTGCCTGGTCACGCGCAATCATCCCGTAGTCGCGCATTACCGTGGCGACCCGCAGTCGGTAGCCCGCGAGCACATCGCTGCGGCCTTCCTGCTGAGCCTGGCGATGCCTTCCGTGGCAGCGCCAGCTGCGCACTGCAGCTTCATCGCGCCAGAAGCTCAGAGACAGATATCGTCCCGGTCGTGCAAGGCTCTCGAACCGCTCTACCGAGATGAAGCCGTCAATGGACTCCAGATCGGCTTTCAGCGCAGCCGCGAGTTCGAAGTAGCGCGACGCTGCACCGGGGCGTGGATCTAACTCGAAGAGGACCGCAATCACGGCGTCACCTGCCGCGCGACGTTGCGTGTCGTACTCACATCCTCGAGCCAAGTACGCTCCTCGCGAAGAATGAAGCGCTCGGACTGTGCGCGCTCAAAGTTGGCACGCCCTTCGGCGTCGCTCTTGAGCGTTGCACGGTAGCGCTCGTAAGCCGCCATGTCGTCGAAACCGATCAGACCCCAGGCCACATCGTTGCTGCCCTCGTGCGGCAGGAAGTAGCCGATGAGTTCGCCGCCGCAGCGCGGAATGATGCGGCCCCAGGCTTCGGCGTAGCCCTTGAAGGCGTCGCGCTGGAAGGGGTCGATCTGGTAGCGGATGAAGCAGGTGATGGTCATCGTGTGCGCTCATGGTCGGTTGGAATGGAGTGCAACTGTGCAGCGGATGACGCGTGGGATGCTTCGGTCCAAGCCGAAGTGTGCTGAGCCCCGGGCGCCAAGGCGGGCGGTCGTTGGGCGGGGTCTGGACTTTGGCTGATCGTTCAAGGATCCGCCCTGGCGCAGAGATCCGACGGATTCACGCCGCGGGGTCATCGGGTGCGATAGATTCACTTCGGCCCCCGGTCACAGAGTCTGCGCCGAAACAGGCGGACGAAAAAAGTTTTGCCCGTTGTCGAAATCGGCGCTCCTACCGTGTCATCCCCATGAGCAGCGAGCAGAGGAACCATCCCGGCGTCCCTTCGCTGCCTCATCAAAGGAGCATGACATGACAGCCTTGACACTCAACGCGCGTGGCGACCGCGCTCCCGCCTGGTTTTGGGCAATGGCGGGCTTCGGGGTGCTGTGGAACCTCTACGGCATCTACCAGTTCTTCGGCACCCTCACGCCGGCGGGGCGCTCAGCGATGGCGGCCGGCATGACGGCGGCGCAGGCACAGATCTACTTCTCGCTGCCAGCCTGGATGACGGCTGTGTTCGCCATCGGCGTCTTCGGCGGACTTCTCGGCTCCCTGGCTCTGGCCACACGGCGAGCTGCCGCCTTGCCGGTCTTCGCGGTATCGCTCGTCGGCTACATCGGTCTGTTTGCCGGGGACGTGTACTTCGGCATCCTTGATGCCATGCCGAGCCAACTGGCGATCCTCGCGTTCGTCGTGGTTGTGGCCATGGCCCTGCTCGCGACCGCCTGGGCAGCCCGCTACCGCGCGCTGTTGCGCTGACGATCCCACTCGATCCGTTACTCTTTACCCATTTCGAGGACCACCACCATGCAATACATGCTGCTTCTGAACGAGCCGGAGAGCGAGTTTGCCAAACGCAGCGATCCCCAACAAGCCGCGGCCTACTGGGGCGGCTGGAACGCCTTCATCGGCGCTATGGCGCAGGCCGGCGTCATCGTCAAGGGCGACGGTTTGCAAGGGCCGCACACCGCCACGACCGTGCGCATCCGCGACGGCAAGCGCATCGTGCAGGACGGCCCCTTTGCCGACACCAAAGAGCAACTGGGCGGCTACTTCGTTGTCGAGGTGCCTGATCTCGACGCGGCGCTGGAGTGGGCCGCCCGGGCGCCCTCGGCGGCCTGCGCGTCGGTCGAGGTGCGGCCGGTGCTGCCTCCGATGGCCCCTCCAGGCGCGTGAGCGCATTCCGCGCCGCCGAACTGGCGGCGCGCGATGCCTACGGCCGGCTGCTGGCAATGCTGGTGGCCCGGTCGCGCGACCTCGCCGCCTCCGAGGACGCGCTGTCCGAGGCTTTCGTCGCTGCGCTGCGCACCTGGCCAGTCGACGGCGTGCCGGGCAACCCGCAGGCCTGGCTGCTGACAGCGGCCCGCAACAACCTGCACAACATGCGACGCCACCAAGGTGTGGTCGACACGTCGGCGGCAGACTTGGCACTGCTGCGGGACGAGACGGCGCCCGAGGCGCCGTCCGTCCCGGACGACCGACTCAAGCTGCTGTTCGTGTGCGCCCACCCGGCCATCGATGCCGCCGTACGCACACCGCTGATGCTGCAGACCGTGCTCGGCCTGGATGCGGCACAGATCGGTGCAGCATTCCTCGTTGCGCCTGCCACGATGGGCCAGCGGCTGGTGCGGGCCAAGGCGAAGGTCCGGGATGCCGGGCTGCGCTTTGAACTGCCCTCTGCCGAGGACATGCCCGCACGCCTCGAGGACGTGCTCGCTGCCGTCTATGCCGCCTACGGCGCAAGCTGGGACGCGGTGCCCGGCGCCGACACCGGGCAGCACGACCTGATCGAAGAGGCGCTGTTCCTGGGCCGCTTGCTCGTTGCGCTGCTACCCGACGAGCCCGAGCCGCGGGGTCTGCTGGCGCTGATGCTGTACTGCGAAGCGCGCCGACCCGCACGCCGGGCGGCCGACGGCAGCTTCGTGCCCCTGAACAGGCGATCCTTCCCGAATCATCGGGTTCATCAGAAGCCGACATCCGCGATTCGCGCGAAGGAGTGCAACTTGATCCATGCGACGGACAAGGTGCGCGGTCGGAGATGAGAGCAACCCAGGCGGAGTCGCGGTCATCCGTCCTTGGCTACAGTTTCTGTACAAACTGTTCTGTACAGATATGAGCCGACCACCCCATGCCCGCGAGGCCGTGTTGGCTGCAGCCGAGGCCATCGTCAAGGACATCGGCGCCGCCAACCTGACCTTCGACGAACTGGTGCGCCGCAGCGGCATCACGCGCGGCGGCATCGTCTACCACTTCCGCAGCAAGGACGCCTTGCTCGAGGCGCTTGTCGAACATGACCTTGAGCAGTGGCGCAAGTGCGTGGCCGACAAACGTTCGAGCGCTGTGGGGCCTGCAGCAGACCTCGCGGCCTACATCGATTCCAGCACGGAGCCGGATGAGGAGAGTTCCCGCCTCTGTGCGGGCTTGCTGAGTGCGGCGTCCAGTTCCAAGGCGCTGAACGAACCCTGGCGCCGCTACTTCGCAGAGCACCACATCGGCGTCAACCGAAAGAGCAGGGACCCGGTTTTGGCGACCCTGCTTTCTCTCGCTGCCGAGGGCCTGTTTTGGCAGGAAACGCTCGGTCTGTCACCGCTCAGCACCGCAGAGCGGCGCGCGGTCGTGCAGCGCATGCTTGCCTTGGCTGCGACCACAGAAACGACCGCCGAGACCACACGCCGACGCAAGCCAGCTGCAGCAGACAGAAATCCAAAGGTCAGGCCATGAGACCGGCCACAGGCAGCGCGGTGCTCTGGATCATTCCCGCGGTGTACTTCGTGTTCGTCGCATCGGAGTTCGCTGCGCTGACGTACCTGGCTTTGAAGTCCACTGCCAACGGGCGATCGGCTATGTCGGTCGGGCTGATCGCAACTTCGCTGTGGGCCGGCATTCTTCTGGCCAGCGCCCGCTCGCACGTCGCTGTGGCCCGCTGGGGCTACGGAGCGGTCTTCGTCGGCGCGACGCTGTTGTCTACCGTGGCCATTGCCACATTACCGTGGCACGACCTGTTTGCCAGCTGGCTTGCCGCCTGCTTTGTGCTTGGGTTCGGCGGCGGCTTCGTGTGGGTGGCCGGCGAGTCCTGGCTCGCAGAGGCCGCGCCGCCGGCGCGGCGTGGGCTGTACGTCGGCCTGTTCGAGACGGCGGTCGGCCTCGGGCTCATGGCTGGGCCGGCCCTGGTACCGCTGGCCCGGGCACTCGACTGGCCCGCACTCTGGCTGAGCACCATCGGCATGCTGGTGGCGCTTGTTATCAGCGCCTTGCTGTTGCGCGTGGCTGTGCCTGGCGAACAAGCGCATGAAGGCCCCTCTGGTGCAAGCAATACCGGCGCAGCCCCGTGGCGCGCGGTAGCGATGCCCCTGATCGCCGTGGCGGCCATCAGTGGCTTGATGGAGAGCGGCGCGTCAGCGTTGTTGCCCTCGATATCGATGCGAATCGGCTTCAGCTTCGAGGCCGCCGCCTGGCTGGGCACGGTCATCGGTGCCGGCAGCGCGCTGCTGCAACCGCCGGCCGGGCATCTTGCCGACCGGTGGGGTGTGGCCCGCACCACGCTGCTGGCCTGGGTTTGCGTGCTCGTCGCGAATGCGGTGCTGCTCGCATTCGCAGACGACCCGCAGAGCGTGCTGTGGGCGGTCGGCTTCGCGCTGGGCGGCATGGGGGGTGCGGTCTATACGCTGATGATCGTGGAGCTGGGCCACCGCCTGAGCGGCTCGCACCTCGTCAGGGCCGTGGCCGCTTTGGTCACTGCTTACGCAATGGGCACGGCAGTCGGGCCCACCGTAGGCGGCGCGACCTTCGACGCCGGCGGGCTCACGAGCCTTTCGCTGTTGCTGCTGGGCTTGAGCAGCGTGGGCTTTGCCTTGACTTGGCGCGCGCTGCGGCCAATGCCCGAACCCACGCACCAACCGTATCCTGATGAGGCCAAGCAATGAGACAACAGCAAGTCAGGCGCGTGATGGTTGCCGGTGCCAGCCGTGGCATTGGCCTGGCGGTCGCAGACCCCCGAGCCGCGGCCGGCGATGAGGTGCTCAGCGACGCCGATTCTTGACGGCCCCGCGCTACAGCGACTTGGGCCATTGAGCCATCGGCCGCGGCCCGACGCATGAACTGCGCTTCGGCACGCAGCGGAGGAGCCCCCTCCAGCGGCCGCTCGTGGCCACCTCATCTTCGCTTCCCCGCGCATCCGGCAGCACCGGCCGCTTCACGTCGCGCCATGGCATTTCTTGTACTTGCGTCCACTGCCGCAAGGACAAGGATCGTTGCGCCCAACCTTGGGTGTATCGCGCACGATGGTGCGCTCAGCCGATGCGTCGAGGCGCGGCGGCGGCGCGGGTTCGTCGCGATAGCCGGCCCACCAGCCGATCTCGGTTTCAGGGTCTCGCAGGTAGCTTCGACCGCGTGCCCGTAGGATGTCCCGCCGTTGCGCGATCGGCATCTCCATCTCGGTTTCGAAATCCGCACGGCTGATGTTCCGTGGGTCGATCAGCTTCTCGTCGAACCAGCCGAGCACCGGCGCACGTAGCCGCTCGGAGCCGATGTCGCAGGCGGCATGCACCACCGCCTCGATGATCGGCGGATCGTCGTCCCTCGCGGCCGATCCGCGCAGCCGCGCTGCGTCGCGTTCGCCCATGGCCAGCAGGCACTCCTCAAGGGGAGCCGCCGGCGCGTCGCCTTCGATCACGCGCAGCACCCAGGCCTCGAGCAGCGTCATGCGCACCCAGACGTTGGTCGTGTCGTCCTCGACCATCGTGATCAGCGGCGCGAGGTCACCGTCGCACACGCTCGCCAGGGCTCGGTCGTAAGTCTCGAACAGCACATCGCCAAGGAGCTGGTCGACGGTCTCGTAGGGCAGCCGTGCCAGCGCCAGCAGCGGTCGGTAGGCACGGGTATCGCGCCAGTGCCCCAGCAGCACCATCGCGAAGTCGTGCAGCACGTAGTCGTCCTGCAAGGCCACGCTCGGATCGCGTGCCACGTCTTCGAGCACCTGCACCAGCCACGGCGCCACCACCTCGCGGTGTCGCTGCGCCAGCGCCACCGCCTGGCCCGGAAACGGGCGGCGGAAGAACTCGAAGGCCTCGCGCAGCCGACCGATAAGGTCGCTGGAGCGCAGAGGTTCGAGTTGATCGCTGCGCCCCCGCCAGTAGCGTCGCATCGGAACCAGCAGGGCCAGCAGCGCATCCGCGTCCGGCTCGGGCGAGTCGATCAAGTCGCGCCACTGCGGCCATTCGGCCCACAACGGCGACCAGTCGTGCTCGCCCGCCAGCGTGACCGCGCGACGAAGCCCTGCGCAGAAGCTCGCCGCGGCGGGCTGCACGGATCCGGGCAAACCGGCAAAGAGCGGGGTGTAGGCCGATCCGTCATCGCTTGCCGAGGGCCCCAGTTGCTCGGCCGCCTCGTTGTAGAGCACCATCACCCAGCCGGCAACGGTGTTGAACTGGTCGATGTCGCTGAAGGCAGGCGCTTGCACGCCGTGTTCGCGGTCCCAGACCCACGGAAGCCAGAGGGCCGGCGAGATCAGCCGCGGCCCCAGGACCAGGCCGGCGGCCAGTCCCTGGATCATGTGCACGTCCATGGCCCGTCCACCCATTGCGGGCGACTGAAGGAGCGACGAGAGCGCATCGCGCTCGCGTTCGTTGAGCCCCGCTCGCGGCGGCGTCGACCATGCGCCCATATCGAAGGTTTGTCTTCTCGTCATCAGTGCATTGTGGCAACCTGTCTGCCCGCGGCGTCGACAGAGCTGCCCCTCCGTAGCTCAGCGCGCATGCCTTCGGATCTGCTTCCTTCGGTACCCCATCCTTCGCTGCGGCGTCCGGCGGGTTCTTGGGAACTGCGGTCATCCGTCTAGGAGCGTGGGCGGCAGAAATCCAGCCCCGCGTTGGGCCGACTTCGGGGCCCAGGCCAGGCGCCGCGCGCAGCCCGGGCTGTGCGCCCGGGCCAGCGTGGCAACGCCGCATGGGCCCCGAAATCGGCCCAACCCGAGGGGCCGGGGCGGCCAAAGCCGCTGGCGGGTGTTGCGCCGCTGGCGCGGGCGTCAAGCCCGCGCTGCGCGACGCGCCTACGCCAGTGGCTTTGGCCGCCCCGGCGCGGGGCTGGTTTTCTGCCGCCCACGCTCCTAGCCGGAGATCGAATGGCCGGATAGGGTGGTTGCAGACATTCACCTGCCAAACCCGAACGGCAGCAGACAGTCTTGAACGGACGCCCGTAGCGCCGTCGTTGCCACAGACAGCAGTTCAGGCCCCTACGCGGTTTTCGACTCCATTGTTGTGTTTACGGCTTTAATGTTCGATTTACGGCCAGTTTTTGATCGGAACAACAACTTGAATCTCGGAGCGCCCCCTACTCCACCGTCACACTCTTCGCCAGATTCCGCGGCTTGTCGACATCCGTGCCGCGCGCGCAGGCGGTGTGGTAGGCCAGCAGCTGCAGCGGCACCACGTGCAGGATGGGGCTGAGGGCGCCGTAGTGCTCGGGCAGGCGGATGACGTGCACGCCGGGCTCGGCCTCGATGTGGGTGTCTGCGTCGGCGCACACGTAGAGCTGGCCGCCGCGCGCGCGCACTTCCTGCATGTTGCTCTTGAGCTTTTCCAGCAGGTCGTCGGCCGGCGCCACGGTCACCACGGGCATCTCGGCGTCCACCAGGGCCAGCGGGCCGTGCTTGAGCTCGCCGGCCGGGTAGGCCTCGGCGTGGATGTAGCTGATCTCCTTGAGCTTGAGCGCGCCCTCCAGCGCAATCGGGTAGTGCTGCCCGCGCCCCAGGAACAGCGCGTGGTGCTTGGGCATAAAGGCCTCGGCCCAGGCCATCACCTGCGGCTCCAGCGCCAGCACCTTGGCCAGCGCGGCCGGCAGATGGCGCAGGTTGGCCATGGCCGCCGCCTCGGCGTCGGCCGGCAGACGGCCGCGCTGCTTGGCCAGCACCAGCGCCAGCAGGTACAGCGCCACCAGCTGCGTCGTGAAGGCCTTGGTGCTCGCCACGCCGATCTCGACCCCCGCGCGCGTGATGAAGGCCAGCCGGCATTCGCGCACCAGGGCGCTGGTGGCCACGTTGCAGATGGTCAGCGTGCGCGCCATGCCCAGGCCGCGCGCGTGCTTCAGCGCGGCCAGCGAGTCGGCCGTCTCGCCGCTCTGGCTGATGGCCACCACCAGCGTGGCGGGGTCGGGCACGCTCTCGCGGTAGCGGTACTCGCTGGCGATCTCCACCGTGGTGGGCAGGCCGGCGATGGCCTCCAGCCAGTCGCGCGCCGTGCTGCCCGCGTAGTAGCTGGTGCCGCAGGCCAGGATGAGCACGCGCTCCACACCGTCGAACACCGCCGCGGCCTCATCGCCGAACAGGCTGGGGGCCAGGCCGCCCACGCCATCCAGCGTGTCGGCAATGGCCTTGGGCTGCTCGAAGATCTCCTTCTGCATGTAGTGCCGGTAAGGGCCCAGTTCGGCTGCGCCGCTGTGGGCGTACACGGTGCGCACGGGACGGTCAACGGCCACGTGGCGCTGGCTGGCCGCATCCAGACGGCTGATCCAGACCTTGCCCATCTGCAGGTCGACGACGTCGCCTTCTTCCAGGTAGACGATCTGGTTCGTGACGCCGGCCAGCGCCATGGCGTCGCTGGCGAGAAAGTTCTCGCCCTGCTGCGCCTGGCCGATGCCCACCACCAGCGGACTGCCCTGGCGCGCGCCCACCACGCGGTGGGGCTCGTCGCGGCAGAACACGGCGATGGCGTAGGCGCCCTTCAGCCGCGGCAGCGCGCGCTGCACGGCGTCGAGCAGGTCCCCGTCGTACAGGCTGTGCACCAGGTGCGCGATGACCTCGGTGTCGGTCTGGCTCGTGAAGTGGTAGCCGCGCGCCTGCAGCTCGCGGCGCAGTTCCTCGTGGTTCTCGATGATGCCGTTGTGCACCAGCGCCACCTTGCCGCTGGCGCCCACCTGGGCGTGCGGGCCGGGGCTGAAGTGGGGGTGCGCGTTGTGCACCGCGGGTGCGCCGTGCGTGGCCCAGCGCGTGTGGGCGATGCCGGTGCCGGCGCTGATGCCGTCGGCTGCCACGCCGGCCTGGAGCTCGGCCACGCGCTGCGTGCTGCGGGCGCGTCGCAGTTCGCCGCCCTGGTGCACGGCCACGCCGCAGCTGTCGTAGCCGCGGTACTCCAGCCGCTTCAGGCCCTCGATCAGGATGGGGACGATGTTGCGCGTGCTGACCGCGCCGACGATGCCGCACATGGAGCACCTCTCCGTTTCGTAAAGCGGCGATGCTAGGGACAGGGGCCTGCAATTGGTTTGCGTTTTTCTAACTTTTTCGGCTTCTGATTCCACCTCCTGGGTGTGATGACGTTTTGTTGCATTGATGGTCACTCTGTGGAATTCTTGTCGCATGGATCTCGACCCCACCGACCGCCGCCTGCTCGATCTGCTGCAGACCGACGCCTCGCTGTCCAACCAGGATCTGGCCGCCGCCGCCCACACCAGCCCCGCCACGGCGCTGCGCCGGGTGCGGCGGCTGGTCGAGGCCGGGCTCATCGAGCGCCGCGTGGCGCTGCTCAACCCCGATCGCCTGGGCCACGCCCTGACGGCGCTGGTGGAGATCACGCTCGACCGCCAGGGCGCCGAGCACCTGGATGCCTTCGAGCTGCGCATCGCGGCGGATGACGAGGTGCAGCAGCTCTGGCGCGTCTCGCCCGGCCCCGACTTCGTGCTCGTGGTGCACTGCGCCGACATGCCGGGCTACCAGGCACTGGCGCAGCGCCTGTTCACGCAGGACGCCAACGTGCGCAACGTGAGGGCCTACTTCGCTGTGAAGCGGGCCAAGTTCGAGCCGCGGCTCAAGCTCCCGGCGCCCGGGCGCTGAAGTTTCGCGGGGCCGCCGGGCCCGCGCTGCAGCGCCATGCAAACGTGCATAGCTGGCATGCCCGCGCGCGTCTGGTGGCCGCGCGCCGAACGCCCGAGCATGGCGGCACCCTCCGCTTCGGCCGCACCGCCATGAACACCACCACCCCCGCCCCCACCCGCCGCAACTTCATCCGTCTGCTCGGCGGCGGCGCCGTGTTCGCCACCGGCCTGGGCACCGCCGGCTGTGCCGGCGGCCTGCCCGATGCCGCGCTGCAGCCCTGGCGCACGGCCAACACCGAAACCGAGCTGCGCCGCCACATGCTGGCGCACGCGCTGCTGGCGCCCAACCCGCACAACCGCCAGCCCTGGGTGGCCGACCTGCGCGAGCCCGGCCGCATCCACCTGCTGTGCGACGGCGAGCGGCTGCTGCCCGAGACCGACCCCCACGGCCGCCAGATCCTCATCGGCTGCGGCGCCTTCATCGAGCTGGCCGTCATCGCCGCGGCCGAGCGCGGCCATGCGGTGAGCGTGGCGCTGTTCCCGCAGGGCGCCCCGGCGCCGCGCACCCTGCCCGCGGGCACCGTGGTGGCCACGCTCACGGTGGGCGATGCCAGCTCGGCCGCGCGCGACCCGCTGTTCGCCACCATCACCCGCCGCCACACGGCCAAGACGGCCTACGCCGATGGCCGCCCCCTGCCCGATGCGCTGGTGGCCGCCTGGATCGAGACCGCCCGCCGTCACGGCCTGCAGGCCGGCACGGTGACGGCAGCAGACGCCGTGGCGGGACTGCGCCGCCTCACGCGGGAGGCCTACGAGATCGAGTGCACGACGCCGGCCACCTGGCTGGAGTCGGCACGGCTCATGCGCATCGGCCCCGACGCCATCGCCACCCACCGCGACGGCATCAGCCTGGTCAGCCCCATGATCCGCGTGCTGCACGCCACCGGCCTGTTCGACCCGATGGAGGTGCCGCAGCGCGGCCAGAAGAGTCTGGAGCGCGTGATGGACCGCTGGCAGCCCTTCGAAACCGGCAGCGGCTTCCTGTGGCTGGCCAGCCCCGGGCACACGCGTGCGCAGCAGGTGGAGGCCGGCCGCGCCTACGTGCGCCAGCACCTGCAGGCCACCGCCGCGGGGGTGGACCTGCACCCGGTGTCGCAGGCGCTGCAGGAGTTCGAGGCCATGCGCGGCCCTTACGCCGCCGTGCACCGCGCGCTGGGCGTGGACCCGGCCCAGGGCGCCGTGCAGATGCTGGCCCGCGTGGGCTACGCCACCACGCCCGCCGGCCCCACGCCACGCCGCGAGCTGGCCACCTTGCTGCGCGCCTGAGCGCCGCGACGCCGACATCGCGGTGCGCTTCTTCCGCCCCGAGCAGGACGACGTGATCGCCCTCTGCGTGGGCCGCACCGAGCTGGGCCTGTACGCGCACGAGTCGTAGATTGCGTGCGCGGCTCGGGGCCGATGCGCCGTCGGCGATCACGCCTGCTTCAGCACCGCCAGGCCCTTGAGGTACTCGCCCTCGGGGAAGGTCATCGTCGTCGGGTGGTCGGGCGCGCCTTCCAGGCGCTGCAGGATGGCGCCGTCCACACCCGCATCGAGCGCCGCGCCGGCCACGATCTTGTGGAACAGATCGGCGCTCACGCCGCCGCTGCAGCTGAAGGTGAGCAAGAGGCCGCCGGGCGCCAGCAGCTGCAAGGCCAGCAGGTTGATGTGCTTGTAGGCCCGCGCCGCGCGCTCGGCGTGCGCGGCGGTGGGCGCAAACTTGGGTGGGTCCAGCACGATGGCGTCGTAGCGCTCGCCCTCGCGCAGGGCCTGCTTCAGGAAGGCCGGCACATCGGCCTCCACCACGCGGCTGGCGGCCGCGTCGCCATCGCCGCCTTGGGCATTCATCGCCACGTGCTGCTGCACGCGCGCCAGCGCCGGGCCCGAGCTGTCCACGCTCACCACCTCGCGCGCGCCGCCGGCCAGCGCCGCCACGCTGAAGCCGCCGGTGTAGCAGTAGGTGTTGAGCACGCGGCCCAGGCCAAAGTGGCGCACCCAGCGCGCGAGCAGGCCGCGGTTGTCGCGCTGGTCGAGGTAGAAGCCGGTCTTGTGGCCCTCGGCCACGTCCAGCGTCAGGCGCCAGGCGTGCTCGGTGATGGTGGTGGTGGTGTCGCCGCCCCGGATGTCGCCGCCCCGCAGCCAGCCGGTCAGCGGCGGCAGGCCTTCGAGCTCGCGCACGCTGGCGTCGCTGCGCTCGTAGAGGCGCGTGCAGCCGGTGGCCTGCAGCAGCGCGTCGGCGATGGCGGCCTTCCAGCGCTCCACGCCCGCGCAGCCGAACTGGGCCACGAGCAGGTCGTCACCGTAGCGGTCCACCACCAGGCCCGGCAGGCCGTCGGCCTCGCCGTGCACCAGGCGCACACCGGTGCTCGGCACGGCCAGGCGCTGGCGCAGCGCCACGGCACGCTGGATGCGGCGGGCGAACAGGCTGGCATCGACGCGCTCGGCCTCGTCGAAGCTCCAGCAGCGCACACGGATGCGGCTGGCGGGGCTGTACGCGCCCCAGGCCAGGAAGCGGCCGTCGGCGGCTTCCACGCGCACCGTCTCGCCGGGGTCGGCACGGCCGCGCGCCACGGCGCCGTCGAACACCCAGGGGTGGCGTTTGAGCAGGCTGCGCTCGCGGCCCTCGTGCAGGCGGATGGCTTTCATGGGCGGCATTGTCGGCGGGGCGGCCGTCGCGCGGGCAGCCGGGCGGGCTGATCGGGCGCTGCGGCACCGACCCCTTCCAGGGCCGGGCAACGGACGGGGCAGATCCCGATTATCTATTCATGCTTTAATTCATGAATGCTGTCAGCGTCTGCCCACGAAGCCGCCATCCGCCAGCTGCTGGGCCGCGGCCCGCAGAGCAGCCGTGCGCTGCAGCAGCAGCTGGGGCTGAGCCAGCCCACCGTCTCGCGGGCGCTGGCAGCGCTGGGCAACGAGCTGCTGCGGCTGGGCAGCGGGCGCTCTTCTTTCTATTCACTGCGCGATTCATGGCCTGAGCTGCCGAGGCTGCCCCTGCGCCGCGTCTGCGAAGCCGGCCGCCTGCATGCGCTGGGCGAGCTGTTGCCGCTGCGCCCGGCCGGCTTCGCGGTGGCAGCTGCCGACGGCTCGGTGCGCCCGAGCGACGGCCTGCCCTGGTGGCTGGCCGACCTGCGGCCGCAGGGCTTCCTGGGCCGCGCCTTCGCGCAGCGGCATGCCGCGGCCTTGGGGCTGCCGGCCGACGTGGCCGCCTGGTCCGACCGCCAGGTGCTGCGCGCGCTGGCCACGCAGGGGCACGACGCGGTGGGCAACCTGCTGGTGGGCGACGCGGCGCGCGAGCAGTTCCTGGCGCTGCCGCCGCCGCAGGCCGTGCCCAGCCGGCAGCGCGGCGCCGTGTTCGCGCAGCGCGCGGCGCAGGCGCTGGCGGGCGACGTGCCGGGCTCATCGGCCGGCGGCGAGCAGCCCAAGTTCACCGCCTTCGTCGAGACGGCCCACGGCCCGGCGCACGTGCTCGTGAAGTTCAGCCTGCCCGAAGCCAACGCGCTCACCACGCGCTGGCGCGACCTGCTGCTGGCCGAGCACCTGACGCTGCAGGTGCTGCACGAAGGTGGCCTGGCCGCGGCCCGCTCCGAGCTGCTGGATCACGCCGGCCAGCGCTTCCTGCAGCTCGATCGCTTCGACCGCGTCGGCGCCCTGGGCCGCCGCGCGCTGCACTCGCTGGGCAGCCTCGACGACGAGTTCGTCGGCGACCGCAGCGCCCCCTGGCCCGTGGCCGTGCAGGCGCTCGTGCGGCAGCGCCTGGCGACGCCCGAAGCGCTGCCGGCCGTGGAGCGCCTGTACGCCTTCGGCGTGCTCATCGCCAACACCGACATGCACATGGGCAACCTGAGCTTCTTCAGCACAGCGGGCCAGCCCTGCACCCTGGCGCCGGCCTACGACATGCTGCCGATGGCCCTGGCCCCCACGGCCGCGGGCGCGCTGCGCGACACGCTGCCGCCGCTGCAGCTGCCCGCCAGCGTGCCGCTGGCCACCTGGCACCCGGCGCTGGCGCTGGCGCAGGAGTGGCTCGCACGGCTGCACGCCGCGGCGCGTGCCGGCTCGCTGTCGGCGGCCTTTGCCCCGGCCCTGGCGGCGCTGGCCGGGCGCCTGGCCGAGGCCGAGGCTCAGGTCGGCCGCATCGCGCCCTGAACCATCGGCCGCCGCGGCGGGCGTTCGCCCGTGAACGCGAAGTCCACCTCGGGCACGAGCCCGCTGACGATGCGCGCGATGCTCTTGCCCGAGCCGCAGGCGTGCGTCCAGCCCAGGGTGCCGTGGCCGGTGTTGAGGAAGAGGTTGGGCAGCTTCGAGCAACCGATGATGGGCAGGTTGCTCGGCGTGGCCGGGCGCAGGCCGGTCCAGAACTGCGCCTGCTCGGCATCGCCCGCGCCCGGGAACAGCTGCTCCACGCGCCGGACGATGGCCTCGCAGCGCACGCGGTTCAAGTCGCGGTCGTAGCCGTTGAGCTCGGCCGTGCCGGCGATGCGCAGGCGGTCGCCCGCGGGCGATGACGCCGTGGCCGGCGTCGTGAGCCTCGAGAACACGAGCTTGTACTCGTCGTCGGTGAGCGACACCTGGTGCGCCATGGCGGCGTCCTTCACCGGCATCGTGACCGAGTAGCCCTTGGCCGGGTAGATCGGCAGCCGGATGCCCAGCGGCGCCGCCAGCAGGGGGCTCAGGCTGCCCATGGCCAGCACGTAGGCGTCGGCGCGCAGGCGCTGGAAGCGGCCTTCGTTGTCGGTGGCCTCCACATGGTCGATGGCGCCGCCGGCCGTGCGCAGCGCCGTCACCGTGTGGCTCATGCGGAACTGCACGCCGTCGTCCACGCAGCGCTGCACCAGCTCGCGCGCAAAGCGGTTGGCGTCGCCGCTCTCGTCTTCGGCCGTGTAGGTGGCGCCGGCCAGCTGCGGGCGGATGTGGCGCAGCGCGGGCTCCAGCGCCACGGCCTCGTCGGCGCTGATCACGCGGCGCTCGCAGCCGAGTGCGCGCAGCTGCGCCGCAGGCGCCTCGGCGGCGTCGAACTCCTTCTGGCTCGTGTAGAAGTGCAGGATGCCTTGCGTGCGCTGGTCGTACTGCAGGCCGCGCTCGGCGCGCAGCGCCTGCAGCGCGGCGCGGCTGTAGGTGCCCAGGCGCACGATCTGCTCGATGTTGTGGCGCGTGCGGCCCGGCGTGCACTCGCGCAGGAACTGCAGGCCCCACAGCCACTGGCGCGCGTCGGCGCGCAGGCGGAACAGCAGCGGCGCGTCCTCGCGCCCCAGCCACTTCAGCAGTTTCAGCGGCGCGCCCGGGTTGGCCCAGGGCTCGGCATGGCTCACCGAGATCTGGCCGCCGTTGGCGAAGCTGGTCTCGGCCGCGGGCGTGGCCTGGCGGTCGACCACGGTCACGTCGTGGCCGAGCTGGCGCAGGTAGTAGGCGGAGGTGACGCCGAGCAGGCCGGCGCCGAGCACGATCACGTTCATGGCGTGGGTTCCGATGCGGTGAGGAAGCGCTGGGCCAGCCGCACCCAGAAGGCGCTGCCGACGGCGATGTTGTCGTCGTTGAAGTCGAAGCCGGGGTTGTGCACCATGCACGAGCCCGGGCCGTCGCCGTTGCCGATGAGCAGGTAGCTGCCGGGCACACGCTCCAGCATGAAGGCGAAGTCCTCGCTGCCGGTCAGCGGCGGGCCCTGCGGCGTCACGCGCTCAGCACCCAGCAGCTCCAGCGCCACCCCGCGCGCGAAGGCCGTCTCGGCGGCGCTGTTCACGAGCACGGCGTAGCCCGGCCGCCAGGCCACCTCGGCGCGCACGCCGAAGCTCGCGGCCTGCGCATCAGCCAGCGCGCGGATGCGTTGCTCCAGCAGCGCGCGCACGTCGCGGTCGAGCGCGCGCACGCTCAGCTCCAGCGTGGCCGTGGCCGGGATCACGTTGTTGGCCTGCCCCGCGTGCAGCGCGCCCACGGTCACCACCGCGGCCTGCAGCGGGTCGACGTTGCGCGACACCACGGTCTGCAGCGCCATCACCAGGCTGGCCGCGGCCACGATGGGATCGGCCGCGTGCTGCGGCATGGCGCCGTGGCCGCCGGTGCCGCTCAGCGTGATGGTGGCGTAGTCCGACGAGGCCATCGCCGCGCCCTCGCGCAGCACCAGGTGGCCCTGCGGCACGCCGGGCATGTTGTGCATGGCGAACACGGCGTCGCAGGGCCAGCGCTCGAACAGGCCGTCGGCCATCATGCGCAGCGCGCCGCCGCCGCCTTCCTCGGCCGGCTGGAAGACGAGGTGCAGCGTGCCGTCGAAACCGCCGTCCTCGGCCAGGCGGCGCGCGGCGGCCAGCAGCATGGCGGTGTGGCCGTCGTGGCCGCAGGCGTGCATGAGGCCGGCGTGCGCGCTGGCCCAGGGCTTGCCGGTGGCCTCCTGGATGGGCAGCGCGTCCATGTCGGCGCGCAGGCCCAGCCGTCTGCGGCCGCTGCCCCGCACGAGCGTGCCCACCACGCCCGTGCCGCCCACGCCACGCGTGACGGCGTAGCCCCAGCCCTCAAGCTTGTCGGCCACCAGCGCCGCGGTGCGGTGCTCCTCGAAAGCCAGTTCGGGGTGGCGGTGGATGTCGCGGCGCAGCGCCACGAACTCGCCCACGCGGGCGTGCAGCGCGTCCAGCAGGTAGGTCATGGCGGGGCCCTAAGGCGGCGTGGTGCGCGGGCGTTCACTGCGGCTGCAGATTGATCTGCCGCGCGATGGCGCGGTAACGCGCCGTCTCGGCCTCGAAGAACGCGGCCGACTCGGCCAGGCTCATGGGCGCCGAGGCCAGCTGCGTCTGCGCCGCCAGTTGCGCGCGCACCGCCGGGTCCTGCAGCGTCTTGCCGATGGCCGCGTGCAGGCGTTGCACCACGGGCTCGGGCGTGTTGCGCGGCACCATGAAGCCGGTCCAGATCTTGAACGCGAAGTTCTTCAGCTCGCGGCCCTCGCCGGCCGTGGCCACGTTCTTCAGCAGCTCCGAGCGCTGCGCGCCGAGCTGGCCGATCACCTTGAGCCGGCCCTGCTCGGCCAGAGCGCCCATGCCGGCGCTGTACACCAGCACGGCGAAGTCCACCTGGCCACCGGCGATGTCCTGCAGCAGCGGCGCGTTGCCCTTGTAGGGCACGTGCGCCAGCTTGATGCCGGTCTGCGCCTGCGCCTGCTCGAGGATCAGGTGGTAGAGCGAGCCGATGCCGACGCTGCCGTAGCTCAGTGGCCGGTCGGCCGAACGGCGCGCCAGCGCGATCAGCTCGTCGACGCTGTTCACGCCCAGGTCCTTGCGCGTGACGAACACCATCACGGCGTCGGCCACCGGGTGCACCAGGCGGAAGTCCTCGGCCTTCAGACGCACCGCGGCGTTGGCCAGCGGCGAGAGGATCACCTCGTTGGGTGAACCCTGGAACAGGTACTGACCGTCGGCCGGCGCCGCCAGCACCTTCTGCGCCCCGAGCGCACCCGCCACGCCGCCGAGGTTCTCGACCAGCACCTGCTGGCCGAGTTCACGGCCCAGCGGCGTGTTGAGGATGCGCGCGATGGCGTCCGAGGGCCCGCCCGCCGGGTACGGAACCATCAGGTTCACGGGCTTGGCGGAGACACCCTGGGCAAGGGCGGCGGCGCTGGCGGCCAGCAGGCCGGTCAGCACGAACAGACGGCGAAGGGAACGGGGCAGCTTCATGGCGGGCACTCCGGTGTCGTTGGCGCCGAGGCGGCGGATGGGGACCTCGGGGCGAACTGTCGGCCGCGGCGGACTGTGCGTCCAATGCATTGTTCTTTGACTTACGATGCATTCGATTCATCGCTGAGGAGCACACCCGATGACGCTGGTGCAACTGCGCCACCTGCTCTCGCTGGCCCGCACGGGTTCGTTCAGCCGTTCGGCGGCGGCGCTGTTCATCACGCAGCCGGCGCTCAGCCGCAGCATCGGTGCGCTCGAGTCCGAGCTGGGGCAGCGCCTGTTCGACCGCATCGGCCGCCGCAGCGAACTCACGCCCTTCGGCCGCGAGATGGCCGAGCGTGCCGGCGAGCTGGTGCTGGCCGCCGACGACCTGCGCGAACGCGCGCGTCGCCTGGCCCCGGCCGTCGGCGGCAGCGGCGACGAGGGCACGCTGCGTGTGGGCCTGGGCTCCGGCCCGGGCTCGATGCTGATGACGCCGCTGCTGCTGCAGTGCGCGCTGCAGCACCCGCGCCTGCAACTGCAGGTGGCGCGCGCCGCCACCGAGCAGCTGGTGCAGGCGCTGCGCGAGCGCACGCTCGACGCGCTGGTGGTGGACGCGCGCTCGCTGCGTCCCGCGCCCGACCTGGACACGCGCGAACTGCACGAGATGCGCGGCGCCTTCCTGGTGCGGCGCGGCCACCCGCTGGCGCGCCGCCGCGCCCCGGCCGACCTGGCCCTGCTCCGCCAGTACCCGGTGGCCAGCACGCCGCTGTCGGACGAGGTGGCGCGCGTGCTGGTGGAGCGCTACGGCCCGCAGGCCCACCCCGACGTGCTCGTCACGCTGCGTTGCGACGAACTGCCCAGCCTGGTGGAGGTGGCCCGCCGCAGCGACGCCGTGTTGCTGGCCATCCGCGCCGCCGCGCCCGACCTGACGGAGCTGCGCCTGGCGCCTGCGCTGCAGGCCACGGCGCGCTTCGGTCTCGTCACCCTGCGCCGCCGCACCGAGCCGCCGGGGCTGCAGACGCTGCAGGCGCTGATGCGCGAGCGGCTGCGCGACGCGGCCTGATCAGCCCTTCTTCGCCTTCGCCCGCGGGTGCGCCGCGTCGTACACCTGCGCCAGGTGCTGGAAGTCGAGCTTGGTGTAGACCTGCGTCGTGCTGATGCTGGCGTGGCCCAGCAGCTCCTGCACGGCGCGCAGGTCGCCACTGCTCTGCAGCAGGTGGCTGGCGTAGCTGTGGCGCAGCATGTGCGGGTGCACCTTCGTCGGCACGCCCGCGGCCTGGGCCTGGCGCGCCAGGCGCAGGCGCAGCTGGTTGGGGCTCAGCCGCGTGCCGCGCTGGCTCACGAACAGCGCCGGCTCGCCCGCCGCGGCCAGGGCCGGGCGCTGCCCGAGCCAGGCGCGCAGCGCCACCAGTGCCGCGCTGCCCACCGGCACGCTGCGGCGCCGGGCGCCCTTGCCCAGCACGTGGGCCGTGGCATCGGCCAGGTCCACCCAGCCGGCGGCCACGGCACCGCCCTGCACGTCCAGCCCGAGCAGCTCGCCGATGCGCAGGCCGGCGCCGTAGAGCAGCTCGCCGATGGCGTGGTCGCGCGCGGCCAGCGCAGCGGCCAGCGGTCCGTCGCCGGCCATGCCCGGGTGGGCGGCCAGCGCCACCGCCTGCTGCACGCTCAGGGCCTTGGGCAGCGGCTTCGGGCCCTTGGGCGGGCGCAGGCCGTCCACCGGGTTGGCCACCACCACGCCCTGCCGGCCCCACCAGCGGTACAGGCCGCGCCAGGCCGCCAGCGCGATGGCGATGCTGCGCGGCGCCAGGCCCAGGCCGCGCAGCTGCACCATGAAACCGCGCAGGTGGTGCGGCGCGGCGCGCTCCAGCGCCACACCGGCATCGTCTGCAAAACGCTCCAGCCTCGCCAGCGCCTCGGCGTACATGGCCCGCGTGCGGCCGGCCAGACGGCGCTCCACCGCCAGGTGCTGCAGAAAGGCCTGCAGCGCGGGCGATGCCGGCATGGCCAAGGCGCGCCCCGTCAGGCCACCACCGGCGCGCTCAGCCGCGACAGCGCCGCGCTGGCCACCTCGCCGATGCGCGCCAGGAAGTCGGTGCCCATGTCGGCGGTGTAGCGCGCGGGGTCGGGCGAGCCCAGCACCAGCAGGCCGAAGCAGTTTTGCCGCTCGCCGTGGCCCTGGCGCAGCGGCAGCATCGCCAGCGACGCCACCGGGCTGCCGTCGTCCAGCCAGGCCGCCGGCTCCAGGCCGCTGTTGGCGCCGCAGTAGGGCTGTGACAGGCTGGCCGCGAAGGCGCGGGCGTCGTCGCCCGTGGCCTGGGCCCAGGGCTGGGCGGCGTGCTCGGGCGCCACGTCCCACAGGCGGAGGGCGGCCTGCGGGATCATGAACTCGTGCTGGAGCGACTGCACCAGCCGCACCGGCAGCAGCGCGGCGTCGGTGGTCAGCAGCAGCCGGCGCGTGGTGCGGTGGATGCGATCGGCAATGGCCAGGTTCTCCTGCCCGTGGCGGATCATCTCCACCATGCGCATCTCCAGACCCTTGATCCGCTCGCGCAGCATCTCCATCTGCCGCTCCTGGAGCGACACCGCGCGCTGGCCGTGCGGGCTGGTCAGCGTGATGCTGGCCATCAGCTCGGCGTGGCGCTCGAAGAACGCCGGGTTGTTGGACAGGTAGTGGGCGATGTCGGCTTCGGTGATGCCGCCAAGCGGGGCGGGAGTGGAGCTCACAGTTCAATTTCTCCTTGGTAGACGGTCTCGGCAGGGCCGGTCATGAACACAGGGGCGTCCAGGCCACCGGCCCAGCGGATGCGCAGATCGCCACCGCGCGTGTGCACCTCGACGTCGCCCTCGAGCCAGCCCAGGCGCACGCCGGCCACCACGGCGGCGCAAGCGCCGGTGCCGCAGGACAGCGTCTCGCCGGCCTGGCGTTCGTGCACGCGCAGCCGGACTTCGGTGCGCGACAGCACCTGCAGGAAGCCGACGTTCACGCCCTGCGGGAAGCGCCGGTGCGTCTCGACCCGCGGGCCCAGTGCGGCCACGGGCGCCGTGGCCACATCGTCCACGCGCGTCACGGCGTGCGGGTTGCCCATCGACACCACGGCCCAGCGCCAGGGCTCCACGCCTTCGAGCGGCCAGCGCTCGCCGCCGCCCTCGGGCTGCGCCACCAGGGCACGCGCGTCGAAGGGCAGCGCGTCGTGCGCAAACACGGGCCGGCCCATGTCCACCGTGACGCGGCCGTCGTCCTCGAGCACCAGTTCGAGCACGCGGTTGACGGTGGCCACGCGCACGCGGCGCGCCCGGGTGAGCCCGCGTGCGTGCACGAAGCGCAGGAAGCAGCGCGCGCCGTTGCCGCAGTGCTCGACCTCGTCGCCCGTGGCGCCATTGAAGATGCGGTAGCGGAAGTCGACGCCCGCCGGGGTGGCCGCGTCGACGGCCTCGACGGCGAGGATCTGGTCGGCCCCGACGCCGAAGCGGCGGTCACCCAGGCGGCGGAGCTGCTCGCGCCCCAGCGCCAGCGGCTGGCGCGTGGCGTCGAGCACGACGAAGTCGTTGCCCGCGCCGTGCATCTTGGTGAAGGACAGCCGCTGCGTCGCCATGGTGAGCGGGATTATCCGGCGCGGCTTGCGGCCGGGCTGCGGGATGCGTGCGCGGCCCGTCAGTACACCGGCGGCACCCCTGGCGGCCGCACCTTGAAGCGCTTGTGCAGCCACAGGTACTGTGCCGGGCGCTGCAGGATCTGCGCCTCGATGAAGGCGTTCATGCGCGCCGCGTCGGCCTCGGGGTCCGCGGTGGGCCAGTCGGTCCAGGGCTCGCCGAAGACGACGCGGTAGCCCTGCCCGCCCGGCAGGATCTCGGCCACGATGGGCTGCACCGCCAGCCCCAGGCTGCGCGCCAGCCGGCTGGGCGCCAGCAGCGTGGCCGCCGGCTGGCCGAAGAAGGGCACGAAGGCGGCATCGCGCAGGCCGAAGTCCATGTCGGGCGCGTTGAAGAACGCCCGCCCGCTGCGGATGGCGCGCACGATGGCGCGGGCGCCGTCCTCGCGCCGCAGGAATTCGGCACGCCCGAAACGGCCGCGGCCCCTCAGGAGCGCGGCGTCGAACACCGCCACGCTCTGCGGCGTGTACACGTCAAAGGCCAGGCGGCGCTGAAACAGCTGCGTCGCGGCGCCGGCCACCTCGAGTGCCAGGAAGTGCGGCACCAGCCACATCACCGGCCCCTGGTGGCGCTCGGCAAAGCCCACGTCACCTTCGACGCGGATCAGCCGCTTCAGCCGGGCCCGCGAGGCGTGCCACAGCAGCCCGCGTTCGAGCAGGCTGCGGCCGACGAGCGCGAAATGCTCGCGCACCAGCGCATCCCGAGCGGCCGCGTCGAGCCCAGGCAGGCACAGCGCCACGTTGGCCTGCGCCACGCGGCGGCGCTCGCGGGCCAGCTCATGCATGAGGCCGCCCACGCCGCGGCCGATGGCCGCCTGCAGCGCCAGCGGCAGCGCGCTCAGCAGCCACACCAGCAGCAGCACGGCCCGGGCGGCGAGGTTCTCGATCACGTCCCGGCCTCGGGCTGGCGGGGCTGCTTGTAGCGGTGGTAGCCCCACAGGTATTGGCTCGGCAGCCGGCCGATCTGCCACTGCAGGGCACGGTTCAGCACCGTGGCGGCGGCCCGTGTCCAGGCGGCCTCGGCCTCGGGGCCGGCACAGCGCTCGGGTGCCGGCAGCGGCTCGGGCAGCGGTGCGACGTGGATGTCGTAGCCGCCGCCCTGCGCCCGCCGCTGCACCGTGATCAGCAGCAGCGCGCAGCCGGTCTGCGCCGCCAGGCGGGCGGCCAGGGTCATGGTGTAGGCCGGCTCGCCGTAGAACGGCGCCCACACGCCCAGGCCCTCGGGCGGCACCTGGTCGGGCAGCAGGCCCAGCGTCTGCCCGGCCTTGAGCGCGCGCATCAACTGGCGCACGCCGGCCAGGCTGGCTGGCGCCGTCCGCAGGCCCGGGCGGTGGCGCGATCGCTCCATCACCTGGCGCAGCCAGGCCTGGCGCGCCGGGCGGTACAGCGCCGTCATGGGCTGCTGCGCGCCCCAGCGCTCGGCATAGGCCTGGGCCGCCACCTCGAAGCTGCCCAGGTGCGCGGTCAGCAGCATCAGGCCGCGGCCCCGGGCCAGCGCGGCGTCCACATGCCCGGCGCCGTGCCAGGTCACGGGGTCGGCCAGCGGCTGCGCGTGCGGGCGCAGCCAAAGCCGCGGCAGCTCCATCACCATCTTGCCGGCCTCGGCCACCGCACGGCGGCGGTCGGCCGCCGCCAGGCCGGCCCGCGCGGCGTTGGCGCGCAGCCGCCGCCGGTAAACGCCCGAGGCCAGGTAAGCCAGCCAGCCCAGCACGGCACCGGCGGCGTGCAGATGCCGCAGGCGGCGGCGGGCCAGCCAGGCGAGGAGGAAGGACGGCACGGGTGCGTTCGGTATCATCGGCCGATCGCCGAGTTAAAGGACAACTTGCGGGGCGATCAGCGGGGCCGAAGGATACCGAGGCCCCCGCAGGGCAGCCGAAGGCCACGATGCCGGGGTTGCCAACCAAATCCGCTAAAGCGTTCGCCGCGGGTTCCGAAAGGTCTCTGAACAGCGACGACGCAGTTTCAGCAACCTTTGCATCCACAGGAGCCCCAGCGTGGCGAACGACTTCCTCTTCACGTCTGAAAGCGTCTCCGAGGGCCACCCCGACAAGGTGGCCGACCAGATCTCGGACGCCATCCTCGACGCCATCTTCAAGCAGGACCCGCGCAGCCGCGTGGCCGCCGAGACGCTCACCAACACCGGCCTCGTGGTGCTGGCCGGCGAGATCACCACCAACGCGCACGTCGACTACATCCAGGTCGCGCGCGACACCATCAAGCGCATCGGCTACGACAACACCGAGTACGGCATCGACTACAAGGGCTGCGCGGTGATGGTCTGCTACGACAAGCAGAGCAACGACATCGCCCAGGGCGTGGACCATGCCAGCGACGACCACCTCAACACCGGTGCCGGCGACCAGGGCCTGATGTTCGGCTACGCCTGCGACGAGACGCCCGAGCTGATGCCGGCGCCCATCTACTACGCGCACCGCCTGGTGGAGCGCCAGGCCGAGCTGCGCAAGAGCGGCAAGCTGCCCTTCCTGCGCCCCGACGCCAAGAGCCAGGTGACGATGCGCTACGTGGACGGCAAGCCGCACAGCATCGACACCGTGGTGCTCTCCACCCAGCACGCCCCCGACCAGAGCGAGACGGCCACGCGGCTGAAGGCCAGCTTCTACGAGGCCGTGATCGAGGAGATCATCAAGCCCGTGCTGCCCCAGGAGTGGCTGCAGGACACGCGCTACCTCGTCAACCCCACGGGCCGCTTCGTCATCGGCGGCCCCCAGGGCGACTGCGGCCTCACCGGCCGCAAGATCATCGTCGACACCTACGGCGGCGCCTGCCCGCACGGCGGTGGCGCCTTCAGCGGCAAGGACCCGTCCAAGGTCGACCGCTCGGCCGCCTACGCCGCGCGTTACGTGGCCAAGAACGTGGTGGCCGCCGGCCTGGCCAAGCAGTGCCAGGTGCAGGTGGCTTATGCCATCGGCGTGGCCAAGCCCATGAACGTGACCGTCTACACCGAGGGCACCGGCAAGATCGCCGACGACCAGATCGCCGCGCTGGTGCAGCAGCACTTCGACCTGCGGCCCAAGGGCATCATCCAGATGCTGGACCTGCTGCGCCCCATCTACGAAAAGACCGCGGCCTACGGGCACTTCGGGCGTGAGGAGCCCGAGTTCACGTGGGAACGTACCGACAAAGCTGCGGCGCTGCGCGCGGCGGCGGGCCTGTAAAGGGCCGCCAGCGATGGGTCTGACGGGCGACGGGAGTCGCCCGTCGTTGTCTTCAGGCGCCGGACGCCCGCGGCGCAGCCAACACCGGCACTTCCGCCCACAGCGCCGCAGCCGACAGCGCCAACCCCACCGACACCAACTCCACCCCCGCCCCGGCCTCGCCGGGGTGCAGCACCCAGGCCTCGCCGCCGTCCACCACCTGCCGGCGGAACAGGTCGCAGCGGCGCAGGTCGGGGTCCACGAGCAGCACCTCGCGCAGCGAAGCCAGGCTGCGGTAGGCCGCGAACTTGTCGCCCCGGTCGAAGGCCGCGGTGGCCGGCGACAGCACCTCCACCAGCAGCACGGGCTCGCTCTTCACGTGCGACTGCTCGGCGTCGCGTGGGCTGCAGGTCACCATCACGTCGGGGCAGAAGAAGGCGTCGGCGGCTTCCACGCGCAGCTTCATGTCGGTGATGAAGGTGCGGCAGGGCGTGCCGGCCAGGTGCTGACGCAGGGCCAGGTACACGTTGCCGGCGACCGTGACGTGCCGCTCGCCGGCCCCCGCCATCGCAAACACCTCGCCACGCACGAACTCGTGGCGCGTGGTCTGGGTGGCGTCCCAGGCCAGGAAGTCGGCGGCGGAGAGCGGCAGGTTCAGGGCGGCTTGTCCCATGGCGGGCTCCGGTCGGGCGAAGGCCCGCCAGTGTAGGCCGCGCGCCCGGGTCTCAGGGCGCCGCGGCCCGCTCGCGGTTGAGCGCCAGCAGCCGGCGCAGGATCTCGTCGTCGGGCATCGCGGCGGTCCAGTCGGCCCAGCCGTAGGCGGCGGCGACCGCGGCGTCGAGCGCCTCCTGGGCCTGGGCCAGCCAGGTGGGGCGCTGGTTGTACAGGTTGGTGAGCGTGCGCCGGGCGAGCTCGGCCTCGAAGCCCGGGCGGGCGACGATGCGGTCGGGGTAGGGGCTCGTGCTCAGGCCCAGCGGCACGACCTCGGGCACGCGCTCGGTCCACTCGGGCGGGTTGAGCCAGGCGTCGCGCAGGGCCACCAGGCGGTGCGCGGCCTGGGCGATGGGCTCGGCGAGGGCCCGCACCGACGGGCGGCAGGTCGGCGGGGATGCAGGCGCCGCCGGGCAGCGGCTCGGTGCGCTGGTGGGCGGTGTGTGCGGGGGTGAGGCTGGCGGGGAAGGGGAAGGTCTCGAAGCAGGTGGTGGGGGTGTAGCGGGGCCGGTCTTCCAGCGAGGTGCCCAGGCGCAGCGACCAGAGTTCGTGCAGGCGGCTGTGGAGGATGCCTAAGGTGGTGTCGTCGGCGCGGGCGATCATCATCAAGGACTGATCGAGACAGCTACGCACAGAAGTGATGTTCGCTATGCGCAACAAGGCGACGAAAGCACGGGGCCAGAGCCTACCCCTGGCTGTCCCCCGTCATCGGGCTAGCGGTGTACTTCAGTGTGCTGTCAGAATTCCTGGACGTCTGACAGGGACAACAATGACACGCCGTGAGGATGACCCATCCGGGAGCCATGAGGTGCACAACCGGCCGCTGACATTCGTCGACCTATTCGCAGGCTGCGGAGGCTTTTCGCTCGGGCTGGAATGGGCCGGTTTGCGCTGCTTGGCGGCCATCGACTACAACGATTCAGCCATCGAGACGTTTCGGCGAAATCACCTAAACGTCCCCGTCGCGCTGATCAAGGACCTGACCAAGTTTGCACCCAAGGAGCTGGACGCAGCGCTAGGCTCCGCGCGAGTCGACGTCATTGTCGGTGGGCCGCCCTGCCAAGGTTTCTCTAGGGCTCGCCAAGTCGGCGGCTCCAACCACGGCGAGCGGCTTGTCTACGACCCCCGCCGGGAGCTCTATCGCGAGTTCTTGAAGTACGTCGCCTATTACCAGCCCAAGGTTTTTGTGATGGAGAACGTGCCGGGTATGCGCTCGGCCGCAGGCGGAGCCTTCTTCACGGCTGTCCAAGTCGATAGCCGCGAGCTTGGCTACCGCGTCATCCCCTATGAGGTTCAGGCGTGGCGATTCGGCGTGCCGCAGAAGCGCATCCGCCAGCTCATCATCGGAACCCGCCGAGAACTGCCACTGTTTATCCCCGACCGCTACATCCGCGAGACGCACGTCGACCCCGGCGACCCTGTGTCCAGGGGCAAGCAGTCAGCCGTGACGTTGGGTGAAGCTATAGGCGACCTACCGGAGATCACGTCCGGCGACGAGCGGTTCATCCGCACCTATGACGTCGCCGCCCGAGAGGAACACGTCAAGCGATACGGCAGGCGGTATCTCTACGATGTACTCAAGGCCCACAGAGCCAAGAAGCTGCTCGGCCACACCTCGCGCCCGCACAGCGACCGGGATTTGCGTGACTTCAGGCGCCTCAGGGAGGGCGAGACCAGCCGGGCAGCGCTGGCCCGCGGCGTGGAGATGGAGTTCCCCTACGACCGAGAGCACTTCAAGGACCGCTACACGCGACAGCACCGAGACCAGCTGTGCTCGACCATCGTGGCGCATCTGAAGAAGGACGGGCTGATGTTCATTCACCCGACCCAGGCTCGCTCGCTCACGCCAAGGGAGGCTGCCCGCATTCAGAGCTTCCCAGACACGTTTGAGTTTCCGCAGGAGCGAACCCGCGCCTACTCAGAGATCGGCAACGCCGTTCCGCCTCTTGTGGGCAAAGCTGTGGGGCTGGCTGTTGCGGACTACCTGTCACAGCCAGACATGGCTGACGCGGTGACGCAGAGTCTGAATGCCAACCTGCCACTGAGCCACGAGCTTGCCATCACTGAGCTTGAGGGCTTCATCGAGGTGATGCTCACAAAGGACCTCAAGCAGCTCTCAAGAACAGAGTTTCTGAAGGCATGGTGGGCGGTTGGATATCTCCACCCGAATCTGCATCCGGATGCGGCTCTCGACAACGGCAAGGAGCTCAGCCCCGGACCCAGGCGAGGCGTGAGCTTCGTGCTTGAGCCTTACTACGTGCGAAGCGGCTGGCCAGTGGAGCTCATACCCCTTGCCCTGGAGGCAAGGCGCCGCTTTGTGGCCAAAGCACTGGCCGAGGATGAGTACTACTGCTCTGCGGCAGTCATCGCCGGGGCGGCTGCAAAGGACAAGGTTCGATAGCAGGTTGACGACACGAATAGCGAAACCACTCGCGGGGAGAGTTGATGTCGATTGGTGTTGAGAGCATTCCGGGCGCAAGGCGCCTGATCAAGTCGCTTCGAGACATGGGGTACGACTTCGAGTCAGCCGTGGCTGACCTCGTCGACAACTCGATAGCCGCGAGAGCCAACACGGTGCGCATCAACTCGCACTGGGCGGGCGCCGACACGTCTGTGAGCATCGCGGACAACGGCGTGGGGATGTCGGCGCAGGAGTTGCGCGAAGCCCTGCGCTTTGGCTCCGATCGCGACTATGAAGACGACGATCTCGGCAAGTTCGGCCTAGGCCTCAAGACAGCGTCGCTAAGCCAATGCCAGCGACTAATCGTCGCATCTAGGCAGAACGAGTCCCGAGCTGATATCAACGCCTACTGCTGGGACCTCCCACACATTGAGGCTACCAACCGATGGGAGATCCTGCCGGTTCGCACGGCGGACCTGCCAGAGCTGGTGCGGTTGCACCTCAAGGAAACCACTGGAACAGTCGTTGTCTGGCAACAGCTTGACCGCATCCTTGGCTACAACAACCCGAGCGGCGAGCCGGCACGCAAGAAGCTCATCGAAATGTGCGGCAAGCTGGAGGAGCATGTCGCGATGGTCTTCCATCGCTTCCTTGAGAACAGGGTGCGTGGCAAGCGGCTTGCCATCTACATCAACGACAACAAGGTGACCTATTGGGATCCGTTCGTTGCCAACGAACCCAAGCGCAAAGCCCTCGACTCCATCAGTCTCCGTGTCGACGGGCACGGCGGGCGCAGCGACGTGGTCTTCGAGCCCTATGTGCTGCCTGCGCTGTCGATGTTCTCCACCCCCGAGGCACACAAGCGTGCCTCCGGACCCAATCAGTGGAACCGTCAGCAGGGCTTCTACATCTACCGCGCTGATCGCCTCATCCAGAGCGGCGGGTGGAGCAGCATCCGCACGCTCGATGAGCACTTGAAGCTCGCTCGCATCGCGGTCTACTTCTCGCCCAAGCTCGACGAGGAGTTCAAGATCAACGTGCCGAAGATGAAGGTGGCGTTCCCCGCAGAGATTCGCGCCGAGGTGGAAAAGGCCGTCAAGATTTGGACGAAGGTTGCGGACGAAACCTACCGCAAGGCGAACAAGGGATCGGGCGGCGGAGCACTCCCACCAGCGCCGGCGTCACTCGTAAGCACGGCCGGTAAGCCGTCAGCCGGTGTATCGAGCAGTTCCAGCTCAGGCATTCCAGCTTCGGCTACCTCGGCCGCCGCAGCGGCTTCAACGTCGACCGCCAGCAACTCAGCGCCCGCACCTCGAAGTGCCAGCGTCACGGTCGACGAGCTCGCCCGCGTGGGCAAGCTGCTCAGGCGTGTGGCCAAACCTGACGAGATCCCCGTCATCGAGTCAACCGTGGCGCGGGCGCAGTCCACGCTCGACGAGTAACTCAAGCACAGCCCAGTCATGGCAGACCTTGAAGCTGAACACGAGAGGGCGCTGAGCACAGCGCGGGTCTTGCTGGACCTCGGGCACGCGCCCGAGACCGTCTACGCCAATGAGCTCATCCCTGCCCATCTGCGAGAGTGGGTTCGCGGCAAGCTCACTGAAGAAGCGAACCGCACGTTCGAGCGTGTGAGGGTCATCTCGGCTGCCGAGAGCGAAAACGACTGGGTTGCGGCGCTGGACCGCAGCAATTGGCGCTACTGGCCCACGCTGCGGCGCTTTCTTCTCGTAAAGAAGAAGTGGCCGCGCGACACCATCAGCTCGCTGGACGACGCCTCCGACCGCATTCTTGCCAAGCTCGCACCTCCGTCCACGGACGAGTTCGACATCCGCGGCCTGGTGCTCGGCTACGTGCAAAGCGGCAAGACAGCTAACTTCACAGCCGTCATCGCCAAGGCTGCGGACGCCGGCTACAAGCTGGTCGTGGTGTTCTCCGGGATCGACAACGGGCTGCGTCGTCAGACGCAGTTGCGGCTGAACCGAGAGCTCACGGGATACCGGGGCAACCCGCCACATGCGGTAGAGCAGCCGCCTGTGGGCAAGCAGTGGCACCAGTTCACCACGGACACGCTTGATGGTGATTTCAACCGTGGCCGCGCAAACACCGCCGCCCTGCAAGGCTCGCAACCGGTGCTGCTGGTAGTCAAAAAGAACGGCACGGTGTTGCGCCGGCTCCAAGCTTGGTTTGAGGAGGCGTCGGAGGAGATGCGCCGCGGACTGCCAGCACTCTTCATCGACGACGAGGCTGACCAAGCCAGCGTTGACACACGCGGCAGCTACCAGCAAGAGGACGGATTCGACCCCAACGACCCCAGCTTCGAAGAGCCCGCGGTCATCAACCGCCTCATTCGTGCCCTGCTCAACTTGTTCCCGAGGCGGGCCTATATCGCCTACACGGCGACCCCGTTCGCCAACGTCCTCATCCCGCACGACAACTACGGCGGGAACGCAGGCGACGACCTCTATCCGCGCGACTTCCTCATCGACCTGCCCAAGCCGCGCGGCTACTTCGGGACCGAAGAGTTTTTCGGGCGATTCGACCCTGCAAGCGGAGAGAGTGTTGCGGGCCTAGACGTCTTGCGCGACGTGCCGGACGCCGAGGTCTCGCAGCTGCTGGGCAACAGCGACTTTCCTCCCACACTCGAAGAGGCGCTGCTCGCGTTCATGCTCGCGGGTGCCGCCAGAGCACAGCGCGGCAAGCCGGACGCTCCCTGCACGATGCTGGTTCACACCACTCAGCGCATCGCAGACCAGTCGCCTACACGAGATCTCATCCAGCGGCGCTTTGAGGAACTCCGGGACGAATGGCGCTACGACAAGCACCATGGGCTGCGTGATCGCTTAAAGAAGCTGTGGGACGAAGATTTCAAGCCCACCACCGCTGGAGTCGATGGAGCGAGGGTTGTCGAGTTCGAGGACATCGAGGGACACATCGCTGCGTTCGCCAAGGCCGTGCAGGTCCGTGAAATCAACAGTGACCGCGGTGATGTGCTCGACTTTGACCTAGAGCCCACGCTCAAGGCCATCGCCATTGGCGGCAACAAGCTCGCTCGAGGGCTGACCTTGGAAGGGCTGCTGGTGAGCTACTTCGCCAGGCAGTCCCCTCAGTACGACACGCTGCTGCAGATGGCGCGTTGGTATGGCTACCGAGGCGGCTACGAGGATCTCACGCGCATCTACACGACGGGAACCCTGCAGGGATGGTTCGCAGACCTTGCTCTGGTCGAGCATCGTCTGCGCCAAGACATCCGCATGTACGAGATGATGCCCGGGCTCTCGCCTCGGGACGTGGGAGTGCGCATCCTGCGTCACCCAAGCATGCAGGTGACCAGCGCGCTCAAGCGTCGCCATGCCGTTGCAACGCAGGTCAGCCAGTCTTACTCCGGAGAGCTTGAGCAGACCTTCCGCTTTCCGCTGAACGACGAAGAACGTCTTGCGCTGCTGTGTGAGCGTAACCGAGCGACTGTTCATGAGTTCCTGACCCAGATCGGGGTGCCAGCGGCGCAGACACAGTTCGGACCCCTCTGGGAGGAGGTCCAGGCTCTGTACGTCGTTCAGCTCCTGCGCGCCTTCGACGTGGTGCCAGAAGCCGCCGGCCTTTCACCCGAGCTCATCGCTGCTTGGATTGAGCAGCAGAACATTGATGGTGACGTCACGAACTGGAGCGTGCTCGTTCGCGGGCGCGAGACTGGGAGCCCGGCACTGGGCGCGCCCACTTGGCTGCCCGCTGGAGTTGGAGCGGTTTGGAGCATCGCCCGTAGTCGTATCGGATCGTCCAACTCACTGGGCGTCATCACGACGCCCGGCGACGAGGCGTTTGGCTTGACGCCCGAGGAGCGCGTGGAGATGCAGCGCAAGCTGCAGTCGGGCGAGCAGACTGATGAGAACCGCGCTGCGCGCCTGTCGCGCTCCTCGACCCGGGGTCTGCTCATCTTCTACCCCATCAGCAGGTTCTCAGGCCACGACGGCTCCAAGCTCGGCAAGTCACGTCAGCCGCTCTACCAGGATCCGCAGAGCGTTATGGCAAAGGACTTGATTGGTCTGGCAGTCTCGCTGCCGAGGGTCAACCGTGAACGGCCCGCCGAGGCCTACCTTGAGGGAACGGCTAGGTGGCGGCCGGTGATCTAGGTTCAGCCGAGGCAGCGGTCCCGCGCTGGGACCTTCTGGAGGCTGTGCCTCCTACGAAGGAACGCCTATCGGTTCGGGTTGCGCTCAGTGGCCGGCATGACGACGTTCTCATCGGCGTCGATGCTGCGTTGCGGCGCTACGTGCTCGTTCGCATTCCGCCAGGCGAGGAAGACGCTCTGACGGAGCGGGTCAGTCGCGGCATTGGAGTGCAGACTGTGAAGATGGTGCCTCAGGACACGGGTCTTGAGGAGTCATTCGTCGAGATCGCCTGCCTTGACTCGCAGGGCCACCGGGCACTTGACTTGGTCATCGGCGAGCTGGTCGATGCGCTTGTGCATGCAAGCGGCCTCACCCGTGTGAGACTTGTGCAAGGCGTGCTGTCGAAGTGGCGGCGCTTCTGGTCAGGGGTTCCAAGCGGCGCACTTAGCATCGAGCAGCAGGTCGGGCTATTCGGGGAACTCTACTTCCTGAGTCGCTGGTTGTGCGAGGCACTCGGTCCGACCAGGGCGGTTAGCACGTGGCGAGGTCCAGCTGGGGCTCGTAACGACTTTGAATTGCCCGGACTTGGCGTCGAGATCAAGACCACCAAACGAGTCGACTCAGTTCACATCATCCACGGCATCGACCAGCTCCTCGAGCCGGCTGGCGGCGCTTTGCTGCTATTCGGGTTGAGCGTGCGTGATGAGGCCAGCGCCACTGAGAGCCTTCCAAGACTCGTCAGCGAAATTCGAGGTCGTCTGAGAGGTGATCACGACGCGCTGAATGCCTTTGATGCGGTGCTCTTTGCAGCCGGCTACGACGACCGGCTGGAGGCTGAGTACGCCAAGCTACTGTTTCGGGTGCGCACCGAGGGGCTGTATCGCGTCGCTGACGATTTCCCCCGACTCGTGCCTGCGTCCATCGTGGGCGGCATGCCACCGGGTATCGGCATGGTCAGCTATGAACTCAGGCTGGATGCCGCGGCGACTTGGATGGTTTCCAGCACGGCCAGCGCTGCCGCTAAGCTCTTGCGGGATTTCGCCGGAACGGGGTGACTGAGGGCCATCAAGCTCGTCTTGGATTACGGAGTGGCCAAGCGGGTGGGCATGACTCTCCTGACTGAGTAGCGCTCGGGCTCGCCCGGCTCGGGCACACCGAGCGCGCGGCACAGGTCGATGAAGTGCGGCTGCGCGCCGGCCCGCTCGCTCAGGCCGTGCGACGGCGTGCCGGGTTTCCACTTGGCCACGAACTCCTGGGGCGTCATGAAAGTCATTTCAACATGGGCGGCCCATCAGGGCTGCCCCGCATCGCCAGCGCCCCACAAAGGGGCATCATCGCGGCCCATGTCCGTCACGCAGTACCCCGGACCGATCCGCTATCCGCGCCCGCTGGCCCCCGGCAGCCGGGTGCTGGTGACCGCGCCGAGCTCGGGCGTGCAGCCGGCGCTGCATGCGCGGCTCGATCTCTGCCTGGCCGGGCTGCGCTCGCGCGGCTTCGAGGTCGAAGAAGGCCGCTGCCTGCGCGACGAGCGCCAGGGCGCCAGCGCCCCGGCCGACGAGCGCGCCGCCGAGCTGGAACGCGCGCTCATGCGCGACGATGTCGACGCCGTCATCCCGCCCTGGGGCGGCGAGCGCGCGGTGGAACTGCTCGACCGGCTCGACTGGGGGGCGCTGGCGCGCACGCGCCCGAAGTGGGTGCTGGGCTACAGCGACACCAGCACCTGGATGCTGGCCCTGACGCTGCGGCTGCAGTGGGCCACCGCGCACGGCCCTTGCCTGATGGACCTGGTGCCGGACCAGGACGACCCGCTCACGCGGCAGGCCTTGCAGGCGCTGCAGCTGCCGCCGGGCCAGGCGCTGCGGCAGCGCCAGAGCCCGGCCTGGCAAAAGGCCTGGAGCGACTTCGCGAGCCAGCCCGCCGGCACTTACGCGCTGACCGAGCCGACCCGCTGGCGCTCGCTGCACGGCCGCGCGCGCGAGGCCTTCGACGGCCGGCTGTTCGGCGGCTGCCTGGACACCCTGGTGCACGTGGCCGGCACGGTGCACGCCGACGGCGCCGGCTTCATCCAGCGCCACCGCCTGGAGGGCGCGATCCTGTACCTGGAGAACGCCGAGGGAACGCCGGGCGACGTGGTGCGGGCCTTCCACCGCCTGCGCTGGGCCGGCTGGCTGGACGGCCTGGCCGGCGTGCTGCTCGGCCGCAGCGCCGCGCCCGAGCCCGGTGGCCCGCACGGGCTGCGCCACGACGACGCGCTGCGCCAGACCTTCGGCACCCTGCCCTGCCCGGTGCTGGCCGATGTCGACATCGGCCACGTGCAGCCGCAGATGGTGCTGGTCA
This sequence comes from Ideonella sp. WA131b, assembly GCA_023657425.1. Lineage (NCBI taxonomy): Bacteria > Pseudomonadati > Pseudomonadota > Betaproteobacteria > Burkholderiales > Sphaerotilaceae > Ideonella > Ideonella sp. WA131b. The sequence continues at coordinate 1,621,607 of JAGTJW010000001.1, read as the reverse complement.
ACGGCGCGCATGCACAGGTGCGCTGGAGCGCCGAGGTGGTCGACGTCGCCGGCACGCCCTGGGGCGGGGGCGTCGTCACGCAGCGCTACGACTGAGAGGGTGTGAACGAAATGTTCAGTTCGCCAGTCTCGTTGCGAGCATACGCGCTTGTGCGAGCCAGACCCAGGCCAGCGGCGCCCATTCGGAGCGATCGTGATGGGCGATGAGACGGCGGTCGCGCTCGAGCCAGGCGTGGGTGCGCTCGACCACCCAGCGCATGGGCTGCACGACGAAGGGCTTGGCGGATTCCTCGGGCCACAAGGGCTGCTGGGCGTCGCGCCAGGTGCCGGTGGCGCGGTTGCCCGGGCGGCGCACCACTTCCACGGTGATGCCGTGAGCCTTCTCGATGGCTGCTGCGCGCTGCCCGGCGTATGCGGCGTCGGTGTAGAGCTTCTTGATCGTGGGTGCCTTGGCATAGGCCTTGGCCACCACGTCGGCGGCGGTGTCGCGGTCCTGCACGCTGGCGGCCGTGATCGTGACCGCCAGCAGCAGGCCCAGCGAGTCGACCACGAGGTTGCGCTTGCGGCCCTTGACCTTCTTGCCCGCGTCGAAGCCCGTGTTGCCGCCCTGGGGCGTGCTGCGCGTGCTCTGCGAGTCGATGACGGCCGCCGTAGGTTCGGGGGACTTGCCCTCGCGCCGGCGCCACTGCTGGCGCAGCCGCTCGTGCATGGCCTCGAACGTATTGGCCGCAGCCCAGCGCTTGAAGGACATGTACACCGCCTGCCAAGGCGCATAGGTCTTGGGCACCAGCCGCCAGGGACAGCCCGTGCGCACCACGTAGCAGCAGGCATTGACCATAACGCGGCGCGGATAGCGAGGCGGCACGCCCGGCTGCCCATCGCGCTCGAACAGGTCGGCCACCAGCGCCCATTCGGCGTCGGTCAGATCGGTGTGCTGGCCCTCGGGGCTGCTGCTGCGCCGGTGCATGGCGTTGTAGCCGGTGCGCGGCCCCGCGCCACGTCCTTGCTCACCCCGCTCGGCCGAGGAGCGCCGCAGCGGCTTCAGTCGCACGACGCCAGCCTCGCGCAGCGCCTTGCGCACCGTAACCGGGTTGACCTTCACACCGCAGCGCCGGGCCAACTCCGCCGTGACTTCAGCCAACGCCGCGTGCGGCATCTCCGCGACGATGGCACGAAGCACCTCCCCATGCTCGGCGCCCAGCAACGGCTTGCGTCCGGGCTTGCCCTTGCGGTCGATGTCTCCAGCCTTGCTCTTCATGCCATGCCTCGCGCGCTTGTCTCGTCAAGACACAACGCGCGAGGTCATTATTTCGTTTACACCCACTGAGAGGGTGTGAACGAAATGTTCAGTTCGCCAGTCTCGTTGCGAGCATACGCGCTTGTGCGAGCCAGACCCAGGCCAGCGGCGCCCATTCGGAGCGATCGTGATGGGCGATGAGACGGCGGTCGCGCTCGAGCCAGGCGTGGGTGCGCTCGACCACCCAGCGCATGGGCTGCACGACGAAGGGCTTGGCGGATTCCTCGGGCCACAAGGGCTGCTGGGCGTCGCGCCAGGTGCCGGTGGCGCGGTTGCCCGGGCGGCGCACCACTTCCACGGTGATGCCGTGAGCCTTCTCGATGGCTGCTGCGCGCTGCCCGGCGTATGCGGCGTCGGTGTAGAGCTTCTTGATCGTGGGTGCCTTGGCATAGGCCTTGGCCACCACGTCGGCGGCGGTGTCGCGGTCCTGCACGCTGGCGGCCGTGATCGTGACCGCCAGCAGCAGGCCCAGCGAGTCGACCACGAGGTTGCGCTTGCGGCCCTTGACCTTCTTGCCCGCGTCGAAGCCCGTGTTGCCGCCCTGGGGCGTGCTGCGCGTGCTCTGCGAGTCGATGACGGCCGCCGTAGGTTCGGGGGACTTGCCCTCGCGCCGGCGCCACTGCTGGCGCAGCCGCTCGTGCATGGCCTCGAACGTATTGGCCGCAGCCCAGCGCTTGAAGGACATGTACACCGCCTGCCAAGGCGCATAGGTCTTGGGCACCAGCCGCCAGGGACAGCCCGTGCGCACCACGTAGCAGCAGGCATTGACCATAACGCGGCGCGGATAGCGAGGCGGCACGCCCGGCTGCCCATCGCGCTCGAACAGGTCGGCCACCAGCGCCCATTCGGCGTCGGTCAGATCGGTGTGCTGGCCCTCGGGGCTGCTGCTGCGCCGGTGCATGGCGTTGTAGCCGGTGCGCGGCCCCGCGCCACGTCCTTGCTCACCCCGCTCGGCCGAGGAGCGCCGCAGCGGCTTCAGTCGCACGACGCCAGCCTCGCGCAGCGCCTTGCGCACCGTAACCGGGTTGACCTTCACACCGCAGCGCCGGGCCAACTCCGCCGTGACTTCAGCCAACGCCGCGTGCGGCATCTCCGCGACGATGGCACGAAGCACCTCCCCATGCTCGGCGCCCAGCAACGGCTTGCGTCCGGGCTTGCCCTTGCGGTCGATGTCTCCAGCCTTGCTCTTCATGCCATGCCTCGCGCGCTTGTCTCGTCAAGACACAACGCGCGAGGTCATTATTTCGTTTACACCCACTGAGAGTGCAGACATGAGCCGCGCCCGCGGCGTGCCAATCACGCTGGACGACCTGCGCCGCCATGCGGTGGCGCGCAGCCTGCGGCCGGCGCGCTCGCTGGCGCAGGCGCTGGCGCGCAGCGGCTTCGTGCAGGCCGACCCCATCCGCGCGCCCGCGCGGGCACAAGACCTGACGCTGCGCCACCGCGTCAGCGGCTACCGCGCCGGTGATCTGGAGGCGCGCTACGCATCGCTGCCGCTGGAGGAGGACTTCTTTGTCAACTACGGCTTCCTGCCGCGCGAGCTGGCGGCACTGATGCACCCGCGCACGCCGCAGACCGTGTGGCCCAAAGCACGCTGGGCGCAGGCGCAGGCGGTGCTGGCGTTCGTGCGCGAGCGCGGCGTGGTGCACCCGCGCGAGGTGGACGCCGCCTTCGACCACGGCCGGACGAAAAACTGGTTCGGCGGCGCCAGCCGCGCCAGCACGCAGCTGCTCGACGGCATGCACTACCGCGGCCTCGTGCGCACCGCGGCCCGCGAAGGCGGCGTGCGCCTGTACGCGGCGCGGCCCGCGCCCGAGCCGGTGGCCGACCCCGATGCGGCGCTCGACCGCCTGGCCGACGTGGTGCTGAATCTGTACGCGCCGCTGCCGGCGGCGTCGCTGTCGATGCTGCTGCGCCGCATCCGCTACGGCGCGCCGCAGTGGACGTCGCGCATGAACGCGCTGCTGGCGCGCACCCGGGCCCGGCTGCCCAGCGCCACGGTGGGAGGCCTCACCTGGTATTGGCCCGCGGGTGAGAACCCGGCCAGCCGCCGCCACGCCGCGGTGGATGACGACGACACGCTGCGCCTGCTGGCACCCTTTGACCCCGTGGTGTGGGACCGCGCGCGCTTCGAGCAGTTGTGGGGCTGGGCCTACCGCTTCGAGGCCTACACGCCCGCCGCGCGGCGGCAGCGCGGCTACTACGCGCTGCCGCTGCTGTGGCGTGGGCAGGTCATCGGCTGGGCCAACGCGGCCGTGGCCGACGGCCGCCTGCACGTGGAGCCCGGCTACGTGAGCGGCCGGGCGCCGCGCGAGGCCGGCTTCAAGGCGGCGCTGGCCGCCGAGCGGCTGCGGCTGGAGGGCTTTCTCAGGCTGCCGCCCGGGGGTGGCTGAGCGCAAGGCTGGCCTGCCACAGCCGCGCCTGGAGCGCGACCGCATCCGCCTCGGCCAGCCAGGGGATGTCCAGGGCCAGCACGAGGCCGACCGACTGCGCGTCGGTGCACAGCCGGGCCGTCCCGGCGCGGCGGTCGGCCGGCGAGCGCCGCAGCAGCACGGCCTGGCAGCGGCCCTCGGGCAGCAGCACCCAGCGGCGGGTGAACACGCCGCTGCGCCACACCAGGACCCCGGGGCCTTGCGCGTAAGCCGCCCCGGCGGCCCAGCGGCGGGCGTGCCAGGCGCTGGCGCCCAGCAGCACGGCCGACAGGCCGAGCACCACCGGCCCGGCATCCGCGGGCAGCCCCGGCAGCCCCCACGCCAGCAGCGTGCCCGCGGCCAGCAGCGGCAGCAGCCACCGCAGCGTGCGCTGCCAGCGCCGCCAGGCGGCGCCGGGGTGCAAGGGCCGCCACGCCAGCGCCTGCAGATCGACCCCGGGCAGGCAGGTCCGGATGAGCGCGTCGGCCTGCTCGACGGACGCAATGGGCGCCAGGTGGTCCAGCTTTGGAAGGGCGACGCCCGACGCGACGAGGCTGGCGGGCAGATCGGCGCGCAGGCTGCAGCGGCCGAAGAGCCGGTGCAGCAGCGTGCGCTCCAGCACCAGGCGCTGGATGGCGCCGAGGCGCCCGCTCACGTCGGTGCGGGTCAGCAGACCGCGCTGCACGCGCAGCCGGTCGCCGCTGCGCGTGAGCGTGTAGCCGTGCTGGGTGACGAGGGCGTGACCGATGGACAGGACGCGCACGGTGACGGCAGCCAGCACCAGCAGCGCCAGCAGCCCGGCCACCAGCTCGGCCATGCCGATGCCCGCCACCTGGTTGATGCGGGCTTCGAGGCTCTCGGCCAGGCGGTCCGCACCGGGCACCCGTTGCAGGAGCTCGGTGTTCTGCGAGAGCACGCCCACGACCGCCGCCACCACCAGGAAGCCGCGGTTGGAGATCAGCCCGAGCTTGACGAGCTCGACCGTCGGCACGGCCAGCAGCACGGTGGGCGCCGACCCGGCGGCAGCCGCGGCGCCTGCACCCGGCCCGCCGGCCGCGGCCACCGGGCCCGCCGCGACGGCGGGGGCCGGCTCGGCGCGGCCGGCACGGTGCAGCCGCAAGGCCTCGGCCAGCTGCGCAGCGCTTCGCGAGTCGAGCACCCGCATCACCGCCTCGGGGCGACCGCCCGAGCCGGACTCCAGCACGAGCTCGGTGACACCGAGCGCGCGGTGCAGCAGCCCGCGGCGCTCGCTCACCGACTGGATGCGGCCAAAGGGCACGTGGCGCAGCTCCTGCGCGAAGAGGCCCTCGCGGATGACGATCTCCTCGGCCAGCAGCTCGTAGCGCACGCTGCGCGCGCGCAGCCAGCCGTAGGCACAGGCCAGCGCCGCGGCCGTGCCGGCCAGGCCCAGGGACAGCAGGGCGTCCTCGCGCTTGAGCAGCACGAGGATCAGCAAGGGCAGAGCGACTTCCTTGAGCACCCTGGCGGCGTGAAACAACCACGACCAGCCGTGCAGCCGCTGCGCCGGCAACACGCTGCTCACGCCGCGCGGTCCTCGGCGGGCGTGGTCCGGGCCTGCAGTTCGGCCAGCAGCGCGTCGCGCAGCGCCTGCGCCTGCGGCGGCTCCAGCCCGGGCAGCCGCGTCTCGTAGGCGCGGGAGCCGGCGGTGTAGAGCTCCAGCGTGGCCAGCCCCAGCCAGCGCTCCAGCGGGTTGCGCTGGATGTCCAGGTGCTGCAGCCGCGTCAGGGGAATCCAGACCTCGCTCTGCCACCAGGCGCCTTTGCAGACCACCACGCCCTCGCCGGGCTGGCGCTGCCAGCGGTAGACCTGCGCCGCCACCCGGGCGCGCCACAGCAGCGGCAGCGACACGGCAACGGCGACGGCCAGGCCCGCGAGGACCGGCCCACCCCAGCCCGCCCGCGCGCCGATGAACACCGCGATCAGCAGGGCCGCCATCGCGCCCGCGGCCAGGCCCGACAGCAGCGCCTGCAGCTGCCACAGCCGGGCCAGCTTCGGGTGCGGCCGGCCTTCGGCCAGGTTGATGTCTTGCATCGGGCGAAGCATCAGGCCAAGGCCCAGCCCTGCGCCATGCAGGGGGCATCACCGGCCCGGGTGATGTACACGGCCGCAAGGTCTGGCATCGGGGGCTCCTTTGCGCAGGGTGTCAGGCCACCGCGGGCGCCAGCAGCCGCAGCGTGCCGGCGTCGGCATCCAGCTCCGCCGGCACGCCCAGCGGCAATGTCCACTGGGTGCCGATGTGGCCGAAGGCGGCGTTGCGCAGCACCGGCACGCCCAAGGCCCCGAGGTGGTCGGCCAGGATCTCGTCGAGCGTCAGCGTGCCGTAGCTGCCCTCACTGGGCTTGCAGTTCGTGAACCCCCCCAGCACGACACCGGCCACACGCGCCAGGTGGCCGCCGAGCGCCAGGGTGGTGAACATGCGGTCGACGCGGTAGAGGTACTCGTTCACGTCTTCCAGGAACAGGATCGCGCCGGTGAGGTCGGGGAAGTGCGGCGTGCCGGCCAGCGAGGTGAGCACCGCCAGGTTGCCGCCCTGCAGCGGCCCGCGCGCCACGCCGCCGCGCAGCGGGCGCGGCGGGCGCTCAGGCGGGTTGCGCAGCAGCGGCGCCTCGGCGGCCATGGCCACGGCGCGGAAGTGCTGCACCGAGAAGGCGGACCAGTCCGAGCGGGCCAGCGGCGAATGCAAGGCGACGAGCCCCGTGGCCCGGTGCACGGCCGTGATCAGCGCCGTGATGTCGGAGTAGCCGCCGAGCAGCTTGGGGTGGCGCGCGATGAGGCCCATGTCCAGCAGCGGCAGCACGCGGTTGGCGCCGCTGCCGCCGGTGACGGCCAGGATGCCGGCGATGTCGGGCGCTGAGAACATCGCGTGCAGGTCGTCGGCGCGCTGCTGCGGCGTGCCGGCCATGTGGCCGCAGCGCGCCCGCAGGTTGGGCGCCTCGCGCGTGTTCAGGCCCAGGGCGCGCAGCGACGCGTGGGCGCGCTCATAGGCCTCGTCCTCGTGCAGCGCACCGCTGGGGTTGACGAAGCCGAGGGTGTCGCCGTCGCGCAGGCGCGGCGGGCGCAGCAGGGGTCGTGTCATGAGGGCTCGGGCCTGCGGTGCGGCTCGATGTCGACCGACTCGAACCAGTTGTTCCAGAACAGCGGCCGGCGGTAGCCCACCAGCCAGGGCTGCAGCAGCGCCGTGGCCGCCAGGTGGGTGCGCAGCTTGTAGGGCATCCAGGCCACGCTCAGCCGCTTGGCGTGGTCGAACAGGGCCTCGCGCTCGGGGCCGTCGGGCAGGGCCTGCAGCCGTGCCAGCGTGGCGTTCATCTCGGGCAGGTCGAAACGCGCCAGGTTGATGCCGCCCGCGGCCTTGCCTTCGTAGCGCAGCAGGCCCTCGATGCCGTCGGGCGCGGCGGCCCGGCCGCTCACGCTCCACAGCATCAGCTTGCCGGCGCGGGCGGCCTTGTACTGCTCGGGCCACTGCGCCGTCTGGAAGCGGATGCGCAGGCCGATGGCCGTCATGTCGCGCTTCATCAGCTCGTCGTAGCGGCGCATTTCCTGCGCCGGCTGGGTGGCCATCTCCAGCACGAAGCGCTGGCCTTCGGGGGTCTCGCGCCAGCCGTCGCCGTCGCGGTCGCGCCAGCCGTAGACCTCGAGCAGCGCGCGCGCCCGGGCCGGGCTGTAGTCGCTCATCTCGCTCTTCCAGCCGGGGTGGTAGCCGCTCAGGTGCACCGCCACCGGCGACTGCGCCACCACGGCCGAGCCGTGGCGCAGCAGCTCCACCTCGCGCGGCACGTCGATGGCCAGCGCGATGGCGCGGCGCAGCGCCACGCGCTCGGGCGTGTAGCCGCCCACCAGCGGATGCGCCATGTTGAACATCGTGTAGTAGGTGCTGGGCAGCACGGCGGATTCGGCGCGGATGCCGCGGCGGCGCAGGTTGGGCGCCAGCCGGCCGCCGGGCAGGGCCACCGGCAGGAAGCCGTCGGGCAGTTCGACCCAGTCGTGGTCGCCGTTCAGGAAGGCCAGCCACATCGGCTGCTTCTCGTCGATGACGTCGATCTCGACGCGGTCCACCATGGGCACGCGGCGGCCCTTCAGGCGCGCCAGGATGGCCTGGCCTTCGAGATCGTCGGCCGCCGGCTCGGCGTCGTACAGCACCCGGCGGTACTGCGGGTTGCGCTCGAGCACGATGCGCGAGGCGCGCCGCCACTCGGCCAGCCGGAACGGGCCCGTGCCCACCGGGTGCTGCATGCTGAGCTCGCCATGGGCCTCGATGACCTCGCGCGCCACGGTGGCCGTGGCGGCGCTGGCCAGCCACTGGGCAATCCGCGGCCGGCCGGCGTCGAGCTCAAGGCGCAGCGTGTGGCGGTCCAGCACCTGCAGGCCCGGGATCGGGCGGTCGTAATCGAAAGGCTGCTTGCGCTCGATGGCCTCGCGGCGCAGCGCGGCCAGGCCGGCGATGCCCACCTGCTCGGCCGCGCTCCAGCCGGGGCTGCGCGTGGCCGGGTCGGCCAGACGCCTGAGGCTGTAGGCCACATCGGCGGCCACCAGCTCGCGCGGGGCGCCGCCCGTGGTGGCGGCAAAGGCCGGGTCGGGCGTGAAGTGGATGCCGGGCTTGAGGCGCACCGTCCAGCTGCGGAAGTCGGCGCTGGGCTCGGGCAGGGCCAGCGCGGTGCGCGGGCGCAGCTTCACGGGGCGGGCCAGCGGGTCGAACTCCACCAGCGTCTCGAAGATGTGGCTGGTGATGCGCAGCGAGCGCGCATCGCCCACGCGGGCGGGGTCGAAGCCGGTTTCGCTCTCGCTGGCCAGGCGCAGCACCTTGGGCGCCGGGGCCGCGGGCTGCGCCCCCACGGCGGCGGGCAGCGCCAGCGCGGCGGCGGCCTGCAGCAGGCCGCGGCGGCGGGGGTCGTGCGCGGCGGCGCTCACGGCCCCGCTCCGGCGCGGTGGGCCCGCAGCAGGGTGGCCACCTCGGCAAAGCCGGCGCCGCGCTCGCCCTCGGTGTGCCAGGCCGGCACGTGGCGCAGTGTTGCCAGGCCGGGCATCAGGTTGGCCACGCCCACCGAGTGCGGCACGCGCGCGAACAGGGCCTCGTCGTTGGGCGAGTCGCCCACGAACACCCAGCGCGCGGCGTCCTGCGCCAGGCTCTGGCCGAACAGGCGGCCCAGCATCCAGTCGGCGCCGCGGGCCTTGTCGTGCGTGCCGATCCAGCCGTTGACGTGGATGGAGCTGACACTGACCTGCAGGCCTTCGGCGCGCATCAGCGCCACGACCTGGGCGATGCCGGGCGCGTCGAGCCGCGCGAACTCGGCGTGGTCGATGGCGATGTCGGTCTCGCGACCGGCGCTGTCGCGCGCCAGGCTCGCCCCGGGCACCTCGGCAACGATGCGCGCCGCCACCGCCGCCAGGCGGCGGGCGTTGCGCCCGCGCGTGGCCGTGTCCTGCAGGTACTCGGTGCGGAGCGGGCCGCCCGCGGCCTGCCGCCACAGCGCCACGGCGCCGTTTTCGGCCACCACCGCCGTCAGCGGCCAGGCGCCGGTGTGCTCGCGGCACCAGCCCACCGGCCGGCCCGTGACGGCCAGCACCGGCACGCCGGCCTCGTGCAGCGCCTGCAGCGCCTGCAGGGCCGCCGGCTCGATGTGGCCATCGCGGGTGAGCGTGTCGTCGATGTCGGTGAGCAGGCCGACGATGCCGCGCCAGGCGCCGGCAGGCAGCGTGCGCAGCGGCGCGGGCGCCGCGGTCTTGATCGAAGCGCCCCGATGCACCGCGGCCGTGCGCGAACGCGTCGCCTCAAGCAGCCTGGGGGACCGATCCATGGCCGGGCATTCTGCGGCAAGCGCCCCGCCCCGCCACGGGACCGCCCGCGTCCGGCGCGCGCCTGGGCCGCTGGCAAACGCGGACCTGACGATCCACCCCGGCCGTGAAATCCACACGCCCCCGCGTTTGCGGGGATTCGCTACACTGCTGGCCGCTGCCGAGGAGCGTTGCAACCTTCATCCCGAAGGCCAGGCTCGGAGCCCTTCCTTGCAACCGCGCTCACCTGCACGAGGTTACTCGTGGGTGAGTGGACGTGAATTCCCCCTCCCCCGCTGCCGCGTGCAGGCCCGTCAACGACCCTCCGTTGGAGCCTGCTTCCATGAACGCCGTTCTCAAGCCCCTGCACACCGACGCATACGCCGTCGCCGACCTCAGCCTCGCCGACTGGGGCCGCAAGGAAATCAAGATCGCCGAGACCGAGATGCCCGGTCTCATGGCCATCCGCGAGGAATACGCCGCCCGGCAACCGCTGAAGGGCGCGCGCATCACCGGCAGCCTGCACATGACGATCCAGACCGCCGTGCTGATCGAGACGCTGCAGGCGCTCGGCGCCGACGTGCGCTGGGCCAGCTGCAACATCTTCAGCACGCAGGACCACGCCGCCTCGGCGCTGGTGGTCAAGGGCACGCCGGTGTTCGCCTACAAGGGCGAGACGCTGGTCGACTACTGGGACTACACGCACCGCATCTTCGAATTCGGCGCCCCGGGCAGCCAGGGCGAAGGCCCGAACATGATCCTCGACGACGGCGGCGACGCCACGCTGCTGATGCACCTGGGCAAGAAGGCCGAGAAAGATCTGTCGGTGCTGGCCAACCCGGGCAGCGAGGAAGAGGAGATCCTGTTCGCCGCCATCAAGGCCAAGCTCAAGATTGACGCCACCTGGTACAGCCGCAAGGGCGCCGAGATCATCGGCGTGACGGAAGAGACGACCACCGGCGTGCACCGCCTCAAGGAGATGAGCGCCCGCGGCACGCTGATGTTCCGCGCCATCAACGTGAACGACAGCGTCACCAAGAGCAAGTTCGACAACCTCTACGGCTGCCGCGAGAGCCTGGTCGACGCCATCAAGCGCGCGACCGACGTGATGATCGCCGGCAAGGTGGCCGTGGTGGCCGGCTACGGCGACGTGGGCAAGGGCTCGGCCCAGGCGCTGCGCGCCCTTTCCGCCCAGGTGTGGGTGACCGAGATCGACCCCATCAACGCCCTGCAGGCCGCGATGGAGGGCTACAAGATCGTCACCATGGAGTACGCCGCCGACAAGGCCGACATCTTCGTCAGCGCCACCGGCAACAAGAGCGTCATCACGCGCCAGCACATGGAGGCCATGAAGGACGAGGCCATCGTCTGCAACATCGGCCACTTCGACAACGAGATCGACGTGGCCGCGCTGGCCGACTGCACCTGGGACGAGATCAAGCCGCAGGTCGACCACGTCGTCTTCCCCGACGGCAAGAAGATCATCATGCTGGCCAAGGGCCGCCTGGTGAACCTGGGCTGCGGCACGGGCCACCCGAGCTTCGTGATGAGCGCGAGCTTCGCCAACCAGACGATCGCGCAGATCGAGCTCTTCAGCCACCCCGACAGCTACGACATCGGCAAGGTCTACGTGCTGCCCAAGCACCTGGACGAGAAGGTGGCGCGCCTGCACCTCAAGAAGGTGGGTGCCATGCTCACCGAGCTGACGGACGAGCAGGCCGCCTACATCGGCGTGCCCAAGCAGGGGCCGTTCAAGGCCGAGACCTACCGGTACTGAGGCGTGGCGCCAAGGCGCCCGCCGGGCGCCTTGATTCACCCGCGGCATGGCGCCAAAATGGCGCCATGGTTCCATTGTGGAGGCAGTCATGGGTGTCAGCCTGTCGATCAAGGACGTCCCCGAGGCCATCGCGGCCCGGTTGCGGCAACGCGCCCAGCGCAACCACCGCTCCCTGCAAAGGGAGCTGATGGCGCTGGTGGAGGAGGCCGTGGCCGAGCCCGCGCAACCCGCAAGCGCGGCAGGCCCCGCTACGGCCTTGCGCTTCGGGGAGCCTCCGGCCGCCTACGCGCAGGCGCCGTCGGGGCCGGCCCTCGGATCGGCGCTGCCACCCCCCGATGCGGGATCCGACGGGCTCCTGGCCGAGCTGGACCGCATCGTCGAAGGCAGCCGCTGGGGCGATGCGCCGGTGCTGGGCCGCGACCCGTTGCACGACCGAGCCCTCGCCCGCGAACTCGACTTCGACTGCCGCGAAGCCGAGCTGAAGCAGGCCCGCGCACGCTGACGATGCGGTTCGACGGCATGGCCACGCCCTACTTCCTGGACACCAACATCCTCGTGTACGCCACCTCGCTGGCCGAGAGCCACGCGCCCAGGCGCGAGGCCGCACGCGCCTGGATGGCACGCACCGACTGGGGCGTCTCCACCCAGGTGCTGATGGAGCTGTACGCCCAGGCGCGCCAGCCGCGCCACGGGCTGCTGCCCACCGCGGCGCAGGCCCTGGTGGAGCGCATCGCCGCGCGCCGGCCGGTGGTGCCCGTTGACAGCGCCATCGTGCTGGAAGCGCTGGCCTTGCGGCACCGCCACTACCTCTCGCACTGGGACGCCGCCATCCTGTGCGCCGCCCGACGCCTGGGCGCCCACACCGTCGTCAGCGAAGACATGGTGCCCGGGCAGGACTACGGCGGCGTGCGCGTGCTCAACCCCTTCCAGGGTGCGCTGCCGGCCCCCACGCAGGCCTGAGATGGGCCTCACCCATGGCCTGCGCCTTGAGCCCCGCATGGACACCCCACCTTCGACACCGAGCATCCCATGAGCACCGCACGCCAGCGCTTCCTTGAGCTTCTTCGGCGCGACATCCTCGAGCTCGACGCCGCCGAGTTGGACTTCGGCATCTACCGCGTGCTGAACCACCGCCGCGCCGAGCTGGAGGCCTTTCTGGCCACCGAACTGCCCGCGCGCATCACGGCCGCGCTGGCCCGCCTGCCCGGCCTGGCCACCGAAGACGAAGAGGCCCGCGTCTACAACGCTCTGTTCACCTTCTTCAACCGCTACTACGACAGCGGCGACTTCCTGCCCCGCCAGCGCCGCGGCAAGACCGGGCGCTACAGCGTGCCGTACGACGGCAGCGACACCCATTTCCACTGGGCCACCAAGGGCAGCCACTACGTGAAGAGCGGCGAGCGCTTTGCCGCCTATGCCTACCGCCAGGCCGACGGCACCCGCGTGCGGCTGGTGGTGCAGGCCGCCAACGTGGAGCGCGACAACGCCAAGGGCGCGCAGCGCCACTACCTGCCCGTGGCCCTGCACGCGCCGGGGGGCGACCACCCCGATGAGTGGCGCCTGGCCTTCGAGCACCGCCCGCTGGCCGACGACGAGGCCAAGGCCGCGGGCGCGCTGCGCAAGCCCCGCGGCGGCTCCGCGGCCACCGACGAAGCGCCCGATGCCGACGAGGCCACCGCCACCGAAGGCGCCAGCGTGCAGGAACGCATCGTCAACGCCTGGTTCGCCAAAGCCACCGCGTCCGCCAGCGTGCCGGCCCGCATCGACGCCGCGCTGCTGCAACGCCACGCCCTGCGCTACGCCAAGGGCCAGAGCACCGATTTCTTCGTCCACCCGCAGCTGGGCCCCTTCCTGCGCGACGAGCTCGACCACTACCTGCAGACGGAGTTCGTGCACCTGTGGGACCTGCCCGACGCCGCGCTGGCGCGCGAACGCGGCAAGCTGGCCGTGGCGCGCGACATCGGCCGCGCCCTCATCACCGTGCTCGCGGCACTCGAAGACCTGCAGGCCGCCCTGTTCGAGAAGCGCAAGTTCGTGATGCAGGCGCACTACCTGGTGCAGTGTTCGTGGCTGGCGCGGCAGGGTGCTGATGGCGCGGCGCTGGTGCAGCAGGCCTGCCTGCATGCGCCACAGGTGGCGCGCTGGCGGCAGTGGCTGGGCGAGCCCGAGGGCAGCACCGTCACGGGCGCCGAGGTGCTGGCGCGCTGCCCGCACCTCCCGCTGGACACGGCCTTGTTCGACGAGGCCTTCCAGTGGGCAGTGCTGGCCGCGGTGCCCGACCTGCAGGCCGCCCTGGGCGGCGTGCTGGTGCACGGCGACAACTACGCGGCGCTGCGCACGCTGCAGGCGCAGTGGCGGGAGGCGGTGAAGTGCATTTACATCGATCCGCCGTACAACACGGATGCCTCTCCCATTGACTACAAGAACGGGTTTCGCGAATCCAGCTGGATTTCCTTGATGACCGAGCGCGTTGAGTGCGCCAAATCACTGCTTCCGTCAGACGGAGTTCTTGTTGCAGCCATCGACGATGCAGAGGAATCAGAACTTCGTCTCCTTCTGAATTCGTTGTTTAAGGACAACCTGCTTGGCACAGTGCCCGTTAGGTCGAACCCGTCAGGAAGGCCGACGAAGCGCGGATTTTCAGTTGCCCATGAGTACATGCATTTCGTGGGCCGCTCTGAGCTTTCGACTATTGGCCGTATGAATCCAACCGATGAACAGGCTGCGCGATTCAACGAAGCCGACGAACAAGGCCCGTTTGAGTGGAGAAATCTGAGGCGCGAAGGCTCGAATTCGGACAGGGAAGCTAGGCGCGCCTTGCACTACCCGATTTTTGTTTCCAACGCCGGGCTTAGGGTTCCCCGAATGACCTGGGACGAGGACACCGAGGAGTGGGAACTGCAAGAGAAGCCGCAGCGCGGAGAACAGATCGTGCTGCCTCTCGATGACAAGGGCAATGAAAAGACTTGGCGCTGGGGTCACGAGAAAGTGGCAAACAGTCCGAATGAAGTTGCGGTTCGCGAAGACCGTTCGGGCAAGCTGTACCCGTATTGCAAGCGACGGCCAAACGAAGAAGGCGTGGTTGCGGTAACGGCATGGTTTGGTGCGCGGTATAGCGCAACCGAGCATGGGACAGCCCTCTTGAAGAAGTTGTTTCGAAAGTCGCCATTCAAGTACCCAAAGTCTCTATTTGCAGTCTTGGATTCGATCTATGTCGCTGGTGCCTCCAACCCGAACGCCGTCACTCTCGATTTCTTCGCCGGCTCCGGCACCACCGCCCACGCCGTCATCAACCTGAACCGCGACGACGGCGGCGCGCGGCGCTTCATCCTGGTGGAGCAAGGCGAGTATTTCGACACCGTCACGCTGCCGCGGGTGGCCAAGGTGATGGCCTGCCCCGAATGGAAAGACGGCCGGCCCAAAGAAGGCGTGCTGCACCAGCCCGCCGCGGGCGAAGAAGCCGACGAGCACTGGGCCGCCCGCACACTGCCCATCGTGCAGGTGCTGCGCATTGAACGTTACGAAGACAGCCTGGACGCCCTGGCCCTGCCCGGCGCCACGGCCGCGGCCGGCCAGGCCGAGCTGGCCGGCTTCGACGCGCTGCTGCGCTACGTGCTGGGCACGGTGGCCCAGGCGCAGGCGCCCGCCAACCCGGTGCGCCTGTCCACCGCTGCGCTCAGGCGCCCGCTGGACTACCGCCTGCCCACCGTCTGGGAAGGCCAGGCCGTGGAACGCCCGGTGGACCTGCTGCACACATCCCTGCTGCTGCTGGGCCTGCACCCGGTGCGCCTGCGCCAGTTGGTGCGCCCCGCCGCCGCCGGTGGCGGCACCGCACTGCTGGCCGAGGTGCGCCCGCACCGCCCCGGCCAGCCCGCCAGCACCGTGCCGCTGGAACTGCTGCTGCTGCGCGAACACGACCTGGAAGACCTGCCGCCCGAGGCCCAGGGTCCGCGCGCCCAGGCCGAGTACGACTGGCTGGCCCGGGCCGTGCAGCAGGCTTTCGGCCGCAGCCTGGCCAGCTACGCCCGCGTGCACCACAACCGCGACCTGCTGCTGCCGGGGGCTGGCGAGCGCGGCGAGTCCATCGACGCCGCGCTGGCCGCTGCCATGTGGCAACGCGATCCGGCGTTCAGCCCCGCCAGCCCTGCACAGGCCGGGGTGCCGGCGATGGCCGATGCGGCCGCGGCGGACTGAACCGGAACGGCCCATGCCCAGCCGCACAGCCCCTGCGCGCGCGCCCTCGCGCCCGGCCCTGAACAGGCGGCCGCCGTTCACCGCCAGCCTGCTGCTGCCCCGCGCATTTGCCGCCGCCTTCGGCCTGCGCGAGGCCGAGCTGCAGCCGCTGCTGCGCGGCGCCGACCCGGGGCGCGACGCCGCCGGGAGCAGCGGCTGCGCGCGCGCACTCGGCGCGGTGCCGGGCGCCGCCCGCCTGGCCGATGCGTTGCGCCGCTGGGACATCGCCATCGGCCAGCACGAGGCCGCCATCGGCAGCGCCCGCGCCGCCCATGCGCTGGCCGCCGGCACACCGGTGATGCCCTTGCGCTTGACGCACTTCCAGTGGCTGGCCTGTGCGGTGGTGGAGTGGCACCTGGAGGCCCTGGTGCGCGACACCGCGGCCCACGTAGCCGCCATCGAGGCCCTGCGCGAGCGCGAGCTGCCGCACCTGCCGCCCTACACCGCGGCCGATGCGCGCAAGCTGGCCTGCTTCATGGCCACGGGCGCGGGCAAGACGCTGGTGCTGCACATGAACCTGCGGCAGTTCCTGGCGCACGACCTGTTCGAGCCGCAACAGCTGCTGCTGATCACCCCGGGCGAAGGCCTCTCGCGCCAGCATGCCGACGAGCTGCAGGCCTCCGGCCTGGGCGCCCTGGGCGTGCGCATCACCGAGATCACCAAGTTCTACGTCGATGGCCCCGGCGCCCGGCGGCCCAAGAAGGGCGTGAGCGAACCCACTTCGCGTTTCGAGGGCCCCAACCTGCTGCTGGTGGACGAAGGCCACAAGGGCGGCAACAGCGGCGGCGAGAAAGACTGGAAGGCCATCCGCGAGGCCCTGGCCGCAGGCAGCACCGAGGCGCAGGCCGGCTTCACATTCGAGTACTCGGCCACCTTCGCGCAGATTGCCGACAAGGACGAGGCGCTGTACGACGAATACGCCCGCTGCGTGGCGGTGGACTTCGGCTACGCCCGGTTCTGGCGCGAGGGCTACGGCAAGCAGCCGCGGCAGATCAACGCCGGCCAGGCGGCGGGCGCCGACTTCGCGCTCACGGCCGGGCTGCTGGCCTTCTACCAGCAGCGGCTGGCCTGGGCCGAGCACGGCGATCTGGCCCGCGACGTGCTAGCCGCCGCACCGCTGATGGCGTGCGTGGGCAAGGACGTGACGGCCGGGGGCGCCGCCTCGGACGTGGCCGAGTTGCTGCGCTTTCTGGGCCGCGCCAGTGCCGACACCGCGTGGCTGGCGGGGCAGATGGCGCAGGTGCTGGCCGGTGCCGAGCCGGCGCAGGCCGAGATCGGCCTGCCGCCGCTGGACCTGCGCTGGCTGCGCCAGCGGCTGGCCGACCGGGGCTGGGGTGCTGCCGAGCTGGCCGCCGACGTGGCGCAGCGCGTGTTTGGCGGCCCCGGCCGGCTGAGCGTGCACCTGCTCAACCCGCAGGAGCTGGGCCTGAAATGCCTGGGCGCGGCCGACGACGCCTACTTTGGCGTGGTGCGCGTGGGCGAGGCCAAGAAGCTGGCCGACACCCTGGTGGCCGCCGACATTGCCGCAGCCGGCGAGCCCGACCGCATGGCCGGCAGCCTCTTCGCCCGGCTGGATGCCGACGAACGGCTCACGGTGCTGGTGGGCGCCAAGATGTTCATCGAAGGCTGGTCGAGCTGGCGCGTCAGCGCCTTGGGCTTGATGAACGTGGGGCGCAGCCCCGGGGCCGAGATCGTGCAACTGTTCGGCCGCGGCGTGCGGCTGCGCGGCCGGGGTTTCAGCCTGCAGCGCGACGACGACGCCCCCTTGCCGGTGCAGGTGCTGCAGAGCCTGCAGGTGTTTGGCGTGAAGGCCGACTACCTGGAGCAGTTCCTGGCCACCCTGGCGCTGGAGGGCGTGAAGTCCCAGGTGCTGCACGTGCCCGTGACGCTGCCCCACGAGCCACTGGCCGGGCTGGGGCTGAAGACCTTGCTCACGGGCGACGATCGCTTTGCCGGCTGCGTGGTCTTCAAGGCCGACGACGTGGCGCCCGAACACCCCTGCATCGACCCGCAGCTGCGCGCCACCGTGGGCCTGGCCGGCGCGCAGGTGCTGGGGCCGGCGGCGGTGCTCACGCCCTCTCTGGCGGGCTTCGTGGACACCGAAGTGGCCTACCAGCACGCGCTACAGGTGAAGCAGCGGCAGACGCTGGCGGGGCTGGTGTTCTCGGCGGCGGAATTGCAGCGCTGGCTGGGGCGGTGCACGGTGCGGGCGCCGCAGGGCTGGTTCGAGGTGCCCGCACACGGCGCAGCGCGGCGCGCAGCCACCGCATTGCAGGCGCTGGAAACCGGCCTTGTGCGGGCCTGGCGGCAGACCGAGCGACGCTGGCGCATGGGGCAGCTGAACGTAGCCGCGCTGGACGAGCACAACGCGGGCCTGCCGCGCCAACTGGTGGCAGGCCAGCCGCGCCTGGCTTGGCGGCTGGAAGTGGACGTGGCGCGCGGCGTGCAGAGCACCATCCTGGGTGCCGTGCAAAGTGTGGTGCAGCAGGGCTTGGCGCCCGAGGCGCTGATCGCCGACGTGCAGGCGGTGCTGGCCCGCCACGGCGCGCACCTTCTGGATCTGGTGCCGCGCGTGCAAGCCCTCATCGAGAACCACGCCGAGCTGCACCGCGACGCGTTGGCCCTGCCCTTGCCGCGGCTGCACGGATTGCCGCACCTGTTCACGCCGCTGCTGGCCGAGCAGGCGCTGCCAGCGGGCGCCGCGCACCCTGGGCATGCCGGCGAGCAACTCGGCCTGTTCGATGCCGGCAGCTGGACGGCCAACGCCGCCGTGCAGATTCGCCCTCCCGCCCTGAACCCGGGTGAAACCACGTTCGTGTGGAACCTGCGCGCCTGGTGGCAGCAGCGCCACGGCCAAGCGCCCTGGCAGGACATCAGCCTGTACCTGCTGCGCAACCCGGCCGCTGGCGGCCTGCGGCTGTGGCGCGACAGCGGCTTTGCGCCCGACTTCATGCTGTGGCTGCAGCGCGGGCCGCAGCAGGTGCTGGGCCTGGTCGACCCCAAGGGCTTCGCGCGGCAGTGGCCGCAAGACAAGATCGAACTGATCCAGGAGCTGGAAGCGCGCCCGCTTTCGATCCCGGTGCGCGGCGCGTTGCTGTCGGTGTCGGCACCGGACGCTGCGGCCTTTCCGCCGGGGCAAGACGCCACCCCCGACGCGCTGTGGCCGCAGCGCGTGCTGCTGCAGCACGACCCGTCGCACCTTGACCGTCTCATGAACCACCTGATGGCTGCCTTGAACGAGGCCCCGACGCAATGACATCCCCCATTCCCCTCTCCTTCGAGTTCTTCCCCCCCAACACCCCCGTCGGCAGCGAGAAGCTGAAGACGGTGGTGTCGGAGCTGGCCGCCATGCGGCCGGAGTTCTTCAGCGTCACCTACGGCGCCGGTGGCGCCACGCGCGAGAAGACGCTGGCCACGGTGAAAGACATCGCGGCGATGGGCCATGAGGCCGCGCCGCACCTGAGCTGCGTCGGCAGCACGCGCTTGGGGCTCGCGGAGATCCTCGACACCTACCGCGCGCAGGGCATCCGCCGGCTGGTGGCGCTGCGCGGCGACCTGCCCAGCGGCACCGCCGTGGCCGGCGAGTTCCGCTACGCCGCCGACCTGATCGCCTACGTGCGCCAGACGCAGGGCGCCGACTGGCACATCGAGGCCGCCGCCTACCCCGAATACCACCCGCAGCAGCGTTACGCGCGCAAGGACCTCGAGCACTTCGCGGCCAAGATGGGTGCCGGCGCCGACAGCGCGATCACGCAGTTCTTCTTCAACCCCGATGCCTACTTCCACTTCGTCGATGAGGCGCGCACGCTGGGGGTCGATGCGCCCATCGTGCCGGGCCTCATGCCGATACACAACTACGCCAAGATCGCACAGTTCGCGGCGCGCGACGGCATCGAGATCCCGCGCTGGGTTGCTCTCAAGATGGAGGGCTACCTGGACGACGCCGCCAGCGTGCGCGCCTTCGGCATCGAGGTCGTGGCCCGGCTGTGCGAGCGGCTGGTGGCCGGCGGCGCGCCGGCCATCCACTTCTACACGCTCAACCAGAGCACGCTCAGCCTGGACATCTGCCGCCGTCTGGGCTGGTTGTGAGCGCCTGGCGCGGGCGGCGCAGCGGCGCAGCGGGTCAGCCCCGGGGCCCGCGCCAGGCCAGACCTTCGTCGCTGAGCACGGCGTCCAGCGGCACGTCGTGCGGCTCGGCTTGGAGCCAGGGCACGAAGCCGTGCGCGTAGACCAGGCCCACCGTCACCGGCCGCGGCTCGATGGTGGCCAGGGTGCGGTCGTAGAAGCCGCCGCCATAGCCCAGGCGCACACCGCCCGGACCGTAGCCCACGCAGGGCACGAGCAGCAGCGTGGGGTGGAACACCGGGGTGTCCTTGGGCTTGGGGATGCCGTAGGCGTCTTCTTCCATCTCGCAGCCCGGAAACCACATCTGGAAGCGCAGCTGCCTGGTCTGCTTGTCGATCACCGGCAGGCCGATGACGCGCTTGCCGTCGGCCTCGGCCCAGCGGTAGAGCGCCGGCAGCGCGTCGAACTCGCCCTTGATCGGCCAGTAGGCGCCCACGGCCAGCTCCCGGCGCTCCAGCAGGTACACGCGCAGCACTTCCTGCAGGTGCATGGCGCGCTGGTGGCGGTCGATCAGGGTCTGGCGCTCGGCCTGCAACTGGCGGCGCAGCGACCTCTTGTTGCGCGAGGGTTCGAACGAAGGCAAGTTCAGCGACATGGCGGTGCGGCGTGCGGCATCGGCAACGCGCGATGACTCGTCGACGTATTGTCCGCCCATGGCCAGGCGGCGTCCGTCTCCGTCGCGCGCCGGCCCTCCTGGCGCAGGAAAGACTGCACAAGACGACCGACGCCCGCCAACGGGCGATGCGCTAGATTCGGCCGCATGAACCGCCCTATCCCGCCCTTGGGGAGAATCCTGCTGAGCACCGGCGCTGCGCTCCTGGCGCTGGGCGCGGTAGGCGCGCAGGCCCAGACGCCCCGCGGCACGGCCGCCACCGTGCTGGCCGCCGGCACCGACGAGACGCTGCTGCAAGCCCGGGAGGCGCTGCGCCGCAAGGACCAGGCGGCGCTGAACGCGGCGGCCACCAGCCTGCAGCGGGCTCGCCACCCGCTGGTGCAGTGGGCCGACTACTGGGCACTCACCAACCGCCTCGTCGAGGCGCGCCAGGCCGATCTGGACGCCTTCTACGCCCGCTGGCCCGGCACCTATGTCGAAGACCGGCTGCGCAACGACTGGCTGCTGGAACTGGGCGCCCGGCGTGACTGGGCCGGCATCCGCGCCGAGTTCCCGCGCTTTCGCATGAACGACGACCGCGAGGTCACCTGCTACGCCCTCATCACGCAGCACGAGGACGGCGTGGACGTGCGCGCCGCCGCCCGCGCCGCCTGGCTGGCGCAGCGCGAAGCCGACGACGGCTGCCAGCTGCTGGCCCGCACGCTGCGCGAGGCCGGTCGCCTGAGCGACGCCGACATCTGGGCCAAGGCCCGCAGCGCCACCGAGGCCAACCGGCCGCGCGCGCTGCGCGCCGCCGTGGCGCTGATCGACCCCGGGCTCGAGGACGTGGCCGATGCGCTGTGGAAAGACCCCCAGCGCTGGCTGCAGCGCCCGGCAAGGCCGCGGGCGGCGGTGTCGTTCGAGCTCGAGCTGCTGGCGCTCATGCGGCTGGCCGCCGCCGACCCCGAGGCCGCCGCCGCGCAGCTGGAGGCGCTGGCACCGGCCGATGACGCCGGCCGCGCCCGGCTGCCGCTGCTGCACCAGGCGCTGGCCTGGTCGCAGGTGGCGCGGCAGTCGGCGCTGAGGTTGCAGACGCAGGCGCTGGACCAGGCGCTGCGCGCCTGGAAGGCCTGGGACGCCGCCGCGCGCCCGGGCGGCGAGGTGCCGTTCAGCGGCGAGGCCCTGGCCTGGCAGGTGCGGGCCGCGCTGCGGGCGCCGGAGTCCGATGCGCGGCGCTGGCCGCTGGTGCAGGTGGCCATCGACGCCATGGCCCCGGCCGACCGCGCCGACGAGGCCTGGACCTATTGGCGAGCCCGCGCCGCGCTGGCGCAGGCCGGCGCCGGCCCGGCCGGCGAGGCCGCCCGCCAGCAGGGGCGCGACACGCTGCAGGCGCTGTCGACGCGGCTGAGCTTCTACGGCAAGCTGGCCACCGAGGAGCTGGGTCTGCGCGTCGCACTCCCGGCCGCCCCGGCGCCGCTGACCGACGCCGAGCGCGCCGCCGCGCGGCAGCGCCCGGGCCTGGAGCGCGCGCTGCAGCTCATCGCGTTGGGTCTGCGCAGCGACGGCAACCGCGAGTGGAACTTCACGCTGCGCGGCCTGACCGACCGCGAGCTGCTGGCCGCCGCCGACCTGGCCTGCTCGCGCGAGGTCTGGGACCGCTGCATCAACACCTCCGACCGCACGCGCACCGAGATCGACCTGCGCCAGCGCTTCCCCACCCCGTTCCGCGAGCAGGTGGTGGCCAAGGCGCGCCAGACCGGGCTGGACCCGGCGGTCGTCTTCGGCCTCATCCGCCAGGAGAGCCGCTTCATCATGGACGCGCGCTCCCACGTCGGCGCCTCGGGCCTGATGCAGCTGATGCCGGCCACCGCGCGCTGGACGGCCCAGCAGCTGGGGCTGGCCTGGAGCCCGGCGCTCATCAACGACCGCGACCTGAACCTGCTGCTGGGCAACACCTACCTCAAGCGTGTGCTCGACGACTTCGGCGGCTCGCTGGCCATGGCCGCCGCAGCCTACAACGCCGGCCCCGGCCGGCCGCGCCGCTGGCGCGAGGGCGCGAAGGTCGAAGCCGCGGCCTGGGCCGAGGGCATCCCGTTCAACGAAACGCGCGACTACGTCAAGAAGGTGCTGTCCAACAGCGTCTACTACGCCGCCGCGCTGGGCCAGCCGGTGCCGTCGATCAAGGCCCGGCTCGGGCCGCCCATCGCGCCGCGTGCGCCCGGCGAGCCGGCACCCAACCGCGAGCTTCCCTGACCATGCAGCTTCTTTCCTCCATGCACCGCGTGCTGGTGCTGGGCGGCAGCGGCTTCGTCGGCCGCGCGCTGTGCGAGCGCCTGGCGGAAAGCCACCCCGGCCTGCGCCTGCTGGTGCCGACGCGCCGCAACGCGCACGGGCAGGCCGTGCGCCCGCTGCCCAATGTCGATCTGGTGACCGCCGACGTGCACGACGAGGCCGCGCTCACCGGCCTGGTGGCGGGCGGCGACGCGGTGGTCAACCTCATCGCCATCCTGCACGGCAGCCAGGCCGCGTTCGAGCACGTGCACGTGGCGCTGCCGCGGCACATCGTGGCGGCCTGCCGCGCCGCGGGGGTGCAGCGGCTGGTGCACGTCAGCGCCCTGGGCGTGGCGGCCGACGCGCCGTCGCGCTATCTGCGCAGCAAGGCTGCGGGCGAGGCGGTGTTCACCGGCTCGGGCCTGGCGGTCACGGTGCTGCGGCCGTCGGTGATCTTCGGCGTGCACGACCGCTTCCTCAATGTGTTCGCGCAGCTGCAACGGCTGGCGCCCTTCATGCCGCTGGCCTTTGGCGCCGCGCGCTTCCAGCCGGTGTGGGTGGGCGACGTGGCCGGGGCCATCGCCGCCGCGCTGGACCGCCCCGACACCGCCGGCCAGGTGTTCGAGTGCGCCGGCCCGCGCGAGGCCACGTTGTCGGAGCTGGTGCGCCTGGCCGGGCGCTGGGCCGGCGTCGAGCGGCCGCAGCTTCCGCTGCCGGGCTGGGCCGGCTCGCTGCAGGCGCTGCTGATGGAGCTGCTGCCGGGGGAGCCGCTGATGTCGCGCGACAACGTGGCCTCGATGTCGGTGCCCAACGTGGCCGGCGGCACGCTGCCCGGCCTGGCCGAGCTGGGCATCGAGCCGGCGCCGCTGGAGGCCGTGGCACCCGGCTACCTGGCCGAACACGTCGGGCCCATGCTGCAGGACCGCTTCCGCGCGCGCCGTCGCTGATCAGGGCCGCGCATCGGTGCGGCGCCGACAAGCCATGAACGGCCGGCCGCAGCCGCCGTAGCATGGGCGCCCGACCCCACCGCGGAGCCTGCGCCATGCAATTGCTGATCGGCAACAAGAATTACTCGTCCTGGTCGATGCGCCCCTGGGTGCTGATGCGGCAGCTGGGCATCCCCTTCGAAGAGATCAAGCTGCGCTTCGACTTCACACCGCATTCGGCCTTCCGCAAGGAGGTGGCGCGCTTCTCGCCCGCCGGCAAGGTGCCGGTGCTGCTGGATGACGACTTCTCGGTCTGGGACACCCTGGCCATCGTCGAGTACCTGCACGACAAGTTCCCGGGCCGCGGCGTCTGGCCGCAAGACATGCGCCAGCGCGGCCGCGCGCGCAGCCTGTGCGCCGAGATGCACTCCGGCTTTGCGGCGCTGCGCCACCACTGCCCGATGAACATCGAGGCCGCGCTGCCCGACGTGGGCGCCCGGGTCTGGGCCGAGCAAGCCGCCGTGCGCGACGACGTCATGCGCATCGAGACCGCCTGGCTGGACGCGCTCAACGCCAGCGGCGGGCCCTTCCTCTTCGGCGCCTTCAGCGCCGCCGACGCGATGTATGCACCGGTGTGCCTGCGGCTGCGCACCTACCAGCTGCCCATGACGCCGCATGCCTGGGACTACGTCGGCCGCGTCGCGCTGGCGCCGGGCGTGAAGGCCTGGATCACCGACGCACTGGCCGAGCAGGACTTCCTCGACTTCGAGGAGCCCTACCGCACGCAGCGCTGAACACGCCCGCAGCGTGAAGCTCTACGTCGTCGGCGGGGCCGTGCGAGACCGGCTGCTCGGCCTGCCGGCCGCCGACCGCGACTGGGTGGCCGTGGGCGCCACGCCCGAGCAGCTGGTGGCCGCCGGCTACCGGCCGGTGGGGCAGGACTTTCCGGTTTTCCTGCACCCCGTCACGCACGAAGAGGTGGCGCTGGCGCGCACCGAGCGCAAGGTCGGCCGCGGCTACCACGGCTTCACCTTCCACGCCGCGCCCGGGGTGACGCTGGAGGAAGACCTGGCCCGGCGCGACCTGACGATCAACGCCATGGCCGAGGCCGAGGACGGCACGCTGGTCGACCCCTTCGGCGGCCGTGCCGACCTGGCCGCGGGCGTGCTGCGCCACGTCTCACCGGCCTTCGCCGAAGACCCGGTGCGCCTGCTGCGGCTGGCGCGCTTGGCGGCACGCTTCCCGCACTTCACGGTGGCGCCCGGGACCGCGGCGCTGCTGGCCGAGCTGGTGCGCAGCGGCGAGGTCGACGCGCTGGTGCCCGAGCGCGTGTGGCAGGAGCTCTCGCGCGGGCTGCTGGCCCAGCAGCCCAGCCGGATGCTGCAGGTGCTGGACGGCTGCGGCGCGCTGGCGCGGCTGCTGCCCGAGCTGGTGGCGCTGTCCGGCGCCGTGGCGGCGCTGGGCCCGGTGCTCGACCGCGCCGCGGCCGCAGGCGTGGCGCTGCCGGCGCGCGCGGCACTGCTGCTGCAGCCGCCGGGCGCCGAAGCCGCCGCGCGCCGCGCCGCCGCGCTGCGCACCGACGCCGACAGCGCCTGGCTGGCCACCCGCCTGCCCGGGGCCCACGCGGCGCTGCAAGCCCTGGCCGCCGCGCCGACAGCCCAGGCCTTGCTGGCGGCCTTCGAACACCATGATGCGCTGCGCCGCCCGGCGCGCTTCTCGCAGCTGCTGCAGGCGAGCGACCTGCTGGCCCAGCGGGCCGGCCACGCCACGGCGCTGCAAGCCCTGCTGGACGCGCTCGTCGCCTGGCCCACCGCGGCGGCGGCCCAGGCGGCACAGGCCGCCGGTGCCCGCGGCGTGGCCGTCGGTGACGCGGTCCGCGCGGCGCGGCTGCAACACCTGGCCACGAGATTGGCCTGCGCGGGCGCGGCCGATCCGTGACACCATGGCTGCCCGATCACGAACGGGGAGGGCGCCCCATGCTGCTGTCGGATGGCATCCGCCGCATCGGCTTTCGCAAGTGGTACGAGCGCACGCTGCTGGCCAGCCACGCCCACCTGGTGCTGTGCTTTCTGTGCCTGATCGGCGTGTTCGCCGCCTTCGAGGCCGCCGGCCACTTCACGGGGCTGGAGGACCGCCTCACCGACGTCGCCGCCATCCTCGTCTGCACGGGCACCGGCGTGTGGGCCTTGCGCCGCTACCTGGGCCTGATGGCGCGCGCCGAGTCGGCCGCCAACCAGGCCGAATGCCCGCACTGCCGCACCTACGGCCGGCTTGAGCTGCTGCGCGGCGATGCGGCGGGCGACGAGGTCGAGGTGCGCTGCCGCAAGTGCGGTCACGGCTGGCGCATCGAGCCCTGACGCCGCCCACGCTCCTAAATCAGCAGCCCGATCATCGCCATCAGCACCGACAACACGATCGAGCTCGCCAGCGGCACGTGCCAGGTGCGGCCGCGCGCCTTGAAGCTGAAGTCGCCGGGCAGGCGGCCGAGGCCGATCTTCGTCATCCAGCCGTGCAGCGCGTTGAACACCAGCGTGGCCAGCAGGAACACGAGCACCCAGCGCATGCCGCGGCCTACAGGGTGTGCGAGCGGTCGCCCGCCACGAAGCCCAGCGGTCCGGCGGCGCCGAAGGCCAGGCCGCGACCCAGCATCAGCACCTTGAACAGCTCGCCCATCTCGTGCTCGTTCACCAGCCGTGCGGCCATGGTGCGCGCGGGCAGGTCGGCCCCGTGCAGCAGACCGGCGATGCCGGCGTTGTAGAGAAAGCGCGCCTGGCTGGTGTAGCCCAGCACGTCGAGGCCGGCGTCCTGGGCCGCCAGCGCCACCGCGCTGAAGTTGACGTGGGCGGTGATGTCCTTTGTGCCCACGTCGGCCAGGGGGTCGGAGTCGGCCTGGTGCGCGCGGTGGCACATCAGCGTGCCGCCGACGCGCTGCGGGTGGTAGTACTCGTGCTCGGGAAAGCCGTAGTCGATGAGGAAGGCCGCGCCACAGGCCAGCCGCTCGGCCAGGCCGCGCACGAAGGCCTCGGCCTGGGGGTGGATCTCGGTGGTGGTGCCGGGCACGAAGGGCCCGGCGTGCGGCGGCCGCAGCGCCGTCGGGCGGTCAGCCCACACCAAGCCCGCGCCCTGCAGCGCCACGCCGCGCTCGAACCACTGTGTGCCGTCGAAGTGCAGCAGCGTCACGGGCATGGCATCGAGCACCTCGTTGCCCAGGATCACGGCGTGCATCGCCTCGGGCCAGGCCTCGAGCCACTCGACGCGGTCGCCGTGCGGCGCCAGGCGCTGCTGCTGGCGCTGGCGCAGCGCGGCCGACAACTCGACGATGCGGTAGCGGCGCACGCACCCGCCCAGAGCGCCCAGCAACTGCTCGGCCAGCGCGCCGCTGCCGGCGCCGAACTCGATCACGGTGTCGGCGCCGGCCGCGTCGAGCGCCTCTTTCACCGGGTGCGCCAGGGCGGCACCGAACAGCGGCGAGAGCTCGGGCGCGGTGACGAAATCGCTCCCCGACTGCGGCATGGTGCCGAACACCGGCGTGCCGCGCGCGTAGTAGCCCAGGCCCGGCTCGTACAGGGCCATCGCCATGCAGCGGTCGAAGGGCAGCCAGCCGCCGCCGGCCATCACGGCCTGGGCAATGCGGGCCTTCAGGGGCGTCGGGCCTTCGGGGAGAGGGGGCGCCGATACACTCTCTGCCCCGCTGTGTGCAGCCATCGGCGGCATTGTAGGAAGCATGTCTCAACGCCCCGTTGTCCTCGTCACCGGCAGTGCGCAGCGCATCGGCCGGGCCATCGCGCAGGATCTCGCCGCGCACGGCTTTGACATCGCCGTGCACTTTCGCCACTCCGCCGCCGCCGCTGCTCAGACCGTGGCCGACCTGCGCGCGGCCGGTGCGCGGGCCGAGGCCTTCGCCGCCGACCTCGCCGACGAGGCCGCCTGCGAGGCCCTGGTGCCGGCCGTGCAGCGGGCCTTCGGCCGCATCGACGCGGTGGTGAACAACGCCTCGGCCTTCGAGCTCGACGACGTGGCGAGCTTCTCCACTGCGGTGATGGAGCGCATGTGGCGCGCCAACACCGCGCCGGCCATCGTGCTGGCGCGCGCGCTGCACCGCGCGCTGCCCGAGGGCGCGCAGGGTGCCGTCGTCAACCTGCTCGACCAGAAGCTCTGGAACCCCAACCCCGACTACTTCAGCTACACGCTCAGCAAGGCGGCGCTGGAGGCCGCCACCACCCTGCTCGCGCAGGCGCTGGCGCCGCGCCTGCGCGTGTGCGGGGTGGCGCCGGGTGTCACGCTGCATTCGGGCAGCATGAGCGACGCCGAGTTCGAGGCCTCTCACCGCATGACGCCGCTCGGCCGCAGTTCCACACCAGACGACGTGGCGCGCGCCGTGCGCTTCCTGCTCGAGAGCCCGGCCATCACCGGCACCACACTGCTGGTGGACGGCGGCCAGCACCTCGCACCCCAGACCCGTGACGTGATGTTCCTCGTGCGCGAGGGCGTACCGAAAGCCCCCTGATGCAGACCCTGCTCACCAACCCACAACTCGCCGACTGCCGGCGCCTGTTCCTCCGCGACTACGAGGTGTGGATCAACATCGGCGTGCACGACTTCGAGAAGAAGGGCGAGCAGCGCGTGAAGATCAACGTCGACCTGTACGTCCCGCTGGCCGAGAGCACGCCGCAACACGACGAGCTGGCCGAGGTACTGGACTACGACTTCATCCGCCGCGAGATCATGGCGCGCGTGGCCCAGGGCCATATCCATCTGCAGGAGACGTTGGCCGACGACGTGCTCGCGCGCATGCTGGCCCACCCCAAGGTGCGCGCGGCCCGCGTGGCCACCGAGAAACCCGACGTCTACCCCGACTGCGACGCCGTGGGCTGCGAAGTCTTCAAGATCAAGGCCCCGTCATGAACGACCGCATCGAGGCCGCCGTGCTGGCGGCCGCCGCACCCAACGCAGCCCCGGTGCACGACGAGCGCAAGGCCCGCTTCGAGGCCAACAAGCTCAGCAAGAGGCTGCACCGCCAGGTCGGCCAGGCCATCGCCGACTTCAACATGATCGAGGCTGGCGACAAGGTGATGGTGTGCCTGTCGGGCGGCAAGGACAGCTACGCGCTGCTCGACGTCCTGCTGTCGCTGCGCCAGCGCGCGCCGGTGCCCTTCGAGATCGTGGCCGTCAACCTCGACCAGAAGCAGCCCGGCTTCCCCGAGCACGTGCTGCCGGAGTACCTCACGAAGCTCGGCGTGCCCTTCCACATCGAGAACCAGGACACCTACTCGGTGGTGAAGAAGCTCATCCCCGAGGGCCAGACGATGTGCAGCCTGTGCTCGCGGCTGCGCCGCGGCATCCTGTACCGCGTGGCCGGCGAGCTCGGCGCCACCAAGATCGCCCTGGGCCACCACCGCGACGACATGGTGGTGACGCTGCTCATGAACATGTTCTTCGGCAGCCGCATGAAGGGCATGCCGCCCAAGCTGGTCAGCGACGACGGCCGGAACGTCGTCATCCGCCCGCTGGCCTACGTGGCCGAGACCGACCTCGAGCAGTGGGCCGTGCACCGGCAGTTCCCGATCATCCCGTGCACGCTGTGCGGCAGCCAGGACAACCTGCAACGCGTGCAGGTGAAGGCCATGATCCGCGAGTGGGAGCGCCGTTACCCCGGCCGCATCGACAACATGCTCACGGCCATGGGCCACGTGGTGCCCAGCCACCTGATGGACCGGAACTTGTTTCCCTTCACGACGATCCGAGCTGAGGGCCGGCCGCTGGCCGGCGGCGACATCGCGTTCGACGAGGAGCCCTGCGCATCGGCCACGGCCACCGTGACGCTGCAACGGAGGCGGGCCGCTTCGGGCGCCACGGAGGACTGACACCATGCACACCCCGCACACCCTGCCCCGACGCGCCTGGCTGGGCGCCGCGCTGGCGGCCTCGCTGCTGCTCAGCGGCTGCGCCGGCCTGAACACGCTCACCGCCGAGGTCTCGAGCTTTGGCGAGTGGCCGGCCGACCGCAAGGCCGGGACCTACGCCTTCGAGCGGCTGCCCTCGCAGCAGGCGCGCGCCGCCGAGGCCGAGGCGCTCGAAGCCGGCGCCCGCGGCGCCCTTGCGCAGGCCGGTTTCAGACCGGCGGCCGACGGCGCCGCTCCCGACGTGCTGGTGCAGGTCGGCTCGCGCGTCGGCCGTGCCGACGCCCCCTGGGCCGACCCGTTCTGGTGGCGCGGCGGGTTCGGCGCCTGGCGCCCCAACCCCTGGGCTGGCCCGCGCTGGGGCCTGAGCGCCCAGTTCGACCTGAGCGCCCGCTACGAGCGCGAGGTGGCGCTGCTCATCCGCGACCGCGCCAGCGGGAAGCCGCTCTTCGAGGCGCGCGCCAGCCACGAGAGCGTGTCCACCTCGGCCAGCGACGCCACACTGGCGGCCATGTTCTCCGCCGCGATGGCCGACTTCCCCAAGCTCGGGCTGAACCCGCGCCGCGTCACCGCGACGCTGGCGGCCGAACCGGCGCGCTGACGCCCCGGCGGGGCACAGGGCCCCCGGCGGCCGTGCCGCCCATCCGGGCCGGCTGCAGCCTGTCGCGGGGTGGCCCCGGTGCATCGCCCGGCGCTCGCGGGCCGCCCGCGGCTGCGTACAGTGCACCGTACTCGAGCCGCCCCCCCATGAACGCCTCTGCCACCCCGCCCCCCGCCCCCCCCTGGCGCGACCGCTGGCAGCGGCTGCGCGAAGGCAGCGTGCGCGGCTTCCACGCCTATGCGCGCTGGCTGGTGGCGATCAGCTGGCGGCGCTTCATCGTGCTGTCGCTGCTGCTGCTGATCGTGGTCGCCATCGTCCACGACATGCCGCCCTTCACCTGGACGGTGACGCAGCAGGTGGCCGACACCCGCGCGGTGGTGATCCGGGTGCCCGAGGCGCCCCGGCCGCCCGCCGCGCCGCGCCCTGCCGACCCGCGCGTCGAGATCACGCCGCCCAAGCCCGGCGAGAGCGTCGAGATCAGCATCGGCCGCGACGGCGTGCGCATCGGCCCGCGGGTGCAGGGCGCCGAGCAGGCGGCGAGCGCGGCCGAGCAATCGGCCGAGCACGCCCGCCGCGCCGCCGAGTCGGCCGCATCGGCCAGCCGTGACCTGCGCATCACGCTGCCGCCCGGCACCGCCGAGGTCGTGCGCGAGGCGCTCGAGGAAGCCCGCCGCGAGATCGAGCAGGCCACACAGGAGGCCCGCCGCGAGGCCGAAGAGGCCACGCGCGAGGCCGAGGCCGCGATGCGCGAGGCCGAGGCCGCGCGCCGCGAGGCCCAGGCCCTGGCCGAGCATCTCGGCAGCGAGCCGCGCACCCGCACCGTGCGCTACGGCATCGGCGACGCGATGATGCAGTTCACGCTGCTGTGGATCGCGGCCTCGGCGATCCTCAAGTTCACCTACAAGGGCACGCAGCAGGCCCAGAAGCAGGCCGCGCGCGCCACAGAGACGGCCGAGGCCGAGAGCCTGCGGCGCCAAGTGGTGGAGGCCCGCATGGCCGCGATGCAGGCCCAGGTGGAACCGCACTTCCTGTTCAACACGCTGGCCTCGATCGACCACCTCATCGAGACCGACCCGGCCCGCGCCAGCCAGATGCAGAAGAACCTGATCGCGCTGCTGCGCGCCAGCATGCCGACGATGCGCGAGGCCGCGGGCGGGCCCGGCAGCGGATCGGGCAGCGGCGTGCGCGAGCTGGGCCGCGAGATCGCCGTCATCCGGCCCTATCTTGAGATCCTCAAGGTTCGGATGGAGGAGCGGCTGGCCACCGAGATCGCCGTGCCCGAGGGTCTGCTGTCGGCGGAGTTTCCGCCCATGATGCTGCAGACGCTGGTGGAAAACGCCATCAAGCACGGCCTGGAGCCCAAGGCCGAGGGCGGCCGGCTGCGCGTGGCCGCCGAGATCGTGCACGGCAAGCTGCAGATGACGGTGGCCGACACCGGCCTGGGCTTCGGCAAGGCCGCCACCGCCGGCACCGGGGTCGGCCTGGCCAACATCCGCGAACGGCTGCAGCTCCTCTACGGCAGCCGCGCCGCCCTGAGCGTGGCCGAGAACCCGGGCGGCGGTACGGTCGTCCGCATCACCGTGCCCTACAAGACGGTCGACGACGCCACGGCGGAGGTGCCGCGACATCCGGGCTAGGAGCGTGGGCGGCAGCAATCCAGCCCCGCGCCGGGCCGGGGCTGGATTTCTGCCGCCGACGCTCCTAGCATGCACGGCCTTTCCTGACCCGAGCATGCGATGAACACCCCCGCTCCCCGCGCCGTGATCGCCGACGACGAGCGCCTCATGCGCGAGCAGTTGCGCGCGCGGCTGGCATCGGCCTGGCCCGAGCTGCAGGTGGTGGCCGAGGCCAAGAACGGCCTGGAGGCGGTGGAGCTGGTGCGCGAGCACCGGCCCGACGTGGTCTTCCTGGACATCCGCATGCCCGGTGCCACCGGCGTCGAGGCGGCGCGTCAGATCGCGCAGCTGGCCCCACCCGAGGGCGGCGGGGCCGACGACGAGGTGCTGCTGCCCGAGATCGTGTTCATCACCGCCTACGACCAGTATGCGGTGGAGGCCTTTGAGCAGGGCGCGGCCGACTACGTGCTCAAGCCC
Organism: Ideonella sp. WA131b; assembly: GCA_023657425.1. Classification (NCBI taxonomy): domain Bacteria; kingdom Pseudomonadati; phylum Pseudomonadota; class Betaproteobacteria; order Burkholderiales; family Sphaerotilaceae; genus Ideonella; species Ideonella sp. WA131b. The sequence goes on along the minus strand of JAGTJW010000001.1, from coordinate 1,589,592 downwards.
GCCGAGCTTGAGCGCCTGGCGCTCACCGTGCAGCGCATCCGCCAGCGCCTGGCGGCACGCCGCGACGCCAGTGTCGAGGCACCTCCGGGGCCGCATCTGCAGGCCCTGCTGCACCAGCTGTCGGCGCGGCTGAACCCAGGCCAGCCGCCGCAGTATCTGGAGTGGATCCAGGCCACCGTGGGGCCGAACATCCAGATGGTTCCGGTCGACGAGGTGCTGTTCTTCATCTCCGACGAGAAGTACACGCGCGTGCAGACGGCACAGGTCGAGGCCCTGATCCGCAAGCCCATCAAGGAGCTGGTCGACGAGCTGGACCCACGTGCCTTCTGGCAGATCCACCGCAGCACACTGGTGGCGGTGAAGGCCATCGCGGGCGTCACGCGCGACTTCCGCGGCCGCCAGATCGTCAGCGTCAAGGGCCGAAGCGACCGGCTGGAGGTCAGCCGCAGCTACACCGGGCTGTTCAAGGGCATGTAGCGCCCGGGCGGCTCAGCGCTGCCACCACTGCGCCAGCGTGCTCATGTCGAGGTCCCAGCCGGTGGGCGGCACCACCAGGTTGTTGGCCACCGCACTGACGTAGCGGCGGAACAGCAGCGGCACGAGATGGCCGTCGCGGCAGACCAGGTCATTCATCTGCACGAACAGGGCCGCGCGGCGCGGCAGGCGGGAGAAGTCGGACCGCAGCGGGGTCACGCGGTACTCCTGGGGTACCCGTCAGCACAGGCCCGGCGCGTAGGGGCAGGGGCCCGTGGGATCACGAGGACGAGCGCTTCGGCCGAGGCGGCGCAGCGGTGGGGTTGCCTTGGGCTCAGGGCTGCAGGGCACCGGGCTGCTGCAGCCGCTGCGCGAACCAGCGCAGCGCTTCGCCCGCGTGCGGGCTTCGCCAGGCCACGCTGAGCCGCGCCGGTGGCTTGGGCGACCGCACGGCCATGGCGACCAGGCTGCCATCGGCCAGGGCAGGTGCCGCCCAGGGCAGGGAAAGGAAGCCGACGCCGAGCCCAGCCCTCTGTGCGGCCAGCTTGGCCTGCACAGAGCTGACGCCCAGCACCTCGTGCGGTGTGCCCAGGCCGCTGACGGCGCCCGGGTGCAAGGGCGTGCCGCGCGCGCTGTCGGCCACCACGATGACCCTGTGCGCACGCAAGGCCGCCGCCGACAGCGGCTGCTTCTCCCGCAACATCGGATGCCCAGGTGCGACGGCAAAGACGAACGGGACATCCACAACGGGCCGATGCTCGATGTCGGACGGCGCGACCGCCGGCACATCCACGAGGGCGAGGTCGGCCCGCCGCGCCACCAGGGCTTCCCAGACACCGCCGAGCACCTGCTGCTGCAGTTGCACCTGCGTGGGCGCGCCGAGCGCCAGGAACTCGCCCACCAAGGGCAGCACGCGATCCAGCGGCACGATGTCGTCGACCGCGATCACGAGCTCGCGCTCCCAGCCCTGCCCGAGCCCTTGCAGCCGCCGCTCGAGGGCCCGGGCCGCCGCCAGCAGCCCGCGGCCTTCCTCCAGGAGCGCACGCCCTGCCGGGGTGAGCACGGCGCGGTGCCCGCCGCGGTCGAACAGGGGCACGCCGAGTCGTGCCTCGAGCTTCTGCACCGTGTGCGAAACGCTGGAGGTGGCCCGGTGCAGCTCGGCCGCGGCGGCAGCGAAACTGCCGCGCCGATCGATGCAGTCCAGCGCGGCCAGGGCCTCGAGCGAGATGCGGGACATGGCTTGTCGTGCTGAGTCGTCGAAAGAGTCGTTCGGTTCTTTCCGCTTTCTTCGGCGCGCCGCCGGCCGCACGATGCGCAGCGATGACCACGCTCGAAGATCCTATCCGGCTTCCCGGCCACCAGGTGCGCAACCGAATCTGGATGGCGGCGATGACCCGCGCACGCGCAAGTGCGGACGGCTGCATCGGCGACCTGGCAGCCCAATACTACGCGCAGCGCGCCACTGCGGGCCTGGTGGTCAGCGAGGGACTGTTTCCCTGCGAGGCGGGCCGCGGCTACGCGCTCACACCGGGCCTGGCGAACGCGGCCCAGGCAGCGGCCTGGGAGCCGGCGACCCGCCGCCTGCGCGAACACGGCACGCCGTTCTTTGCGCAGCTCATGCATGCAGGCCGCATCGCCCACCCCAGCGTCCTGCCCCCTGGCGTGCAGCCCTGCGCGCCATCGGCCGTCGCGGCCGCCGGCAGCGTCTGGACGGCCGACGGCGAGCAGCCCCTCACGGTGCCGCGGGCTCTCTCGCGAAGCGACATCGCCACCGTCATCGACGAGCACGTGCAGGCCGCCCGCCGCGCGATGGCTGCCGGCTTCGCGGGGGTGCAGCTCCACGCCGGATCGGGTTACCTGTGCATGCAGTTCCTGGCCGCCAACAGCAACCGCCGCAGCGACGCCTACGGCGGCAGCCCCCGCAACCGTGCGCGCTTCGTGATCGAGCTCGTCGAGGCCCTGGCGGCGACCGTGGGCGCACGCCGCACCAGCCTGAAGCTCACGCCGGGCAAGCGCTTCAACGACATCGACGACGACGAGTGGCCGCACACCTGCCATGCCCTGCTGACGGCGCTGCGGCCACTGCCGCTGGCCTTCGTCGAGTGTGCGCCCGACACCGGCACGTCTGACGCCGACGCGGCCGTCCACGAGGCGCTGCGCGCCTGCGTCCCGGGGCCCTACACGGTGGGCGGCGGCAGCGCGGTTGCATTGCCGCAGTCCCTGCTAGCCAGACACGGCGCCGATGCGGTGATGTTTGGCCGGGCCTTCATTGCCAACCCCGACCTGCCGGCGCGGCTGCGCATGCGGCGGCCCTTGCAAGCCGTAGACACCGACACCGTTTATGGCGGCGACCACCGCGGCTACACCGACTATGGCGTGTCGACCGTCGATGCCGACCGCACCCGAGCATCCGCCCACGGCGCCCAGGAGACCTCGTGACCACCGCTTCCCGCCGCCAGTTGCTGCTCACGACCGCGCTCGGCAGTTGCACGAGCCTGCCCGCGCTGGCCGAGCGGCCGGCCGCCTTGCCGTCTGCGCCGGGCCAGGCCCACAGGGCGGTCGAACTCACCTTCCTCAAGGCCTTGCCGGGTGAACGCGAACGCCTGCGCCGGTACATCGTCGCGAACTGGTTCGAGATGGACCGCGTCGCCAAGCTCCAGGGCCTGATGGACGACTACCGGCTCCTGGACAGCGCCACCGACGACGCCGACTGGCACCTCTTGGTGATGGACAGCTACCACGACGATCGCGGCTACGAGGGCATCGCCGAAGCGTTCGCGCGCATCCGGCGCGCGCACACCCCGGTGCCCATCGACGGCAAAGGGCTGCGCGAGCTGGGCACCGTCGTGCTCTCGCGCAAGACCCTGGAGTTGGCGCCCAGGCGTTGAACGAACCGGGCCCGCGGACGTGGGCGCCGGGGCATTCAGGAGGCTGCCGACTTCAGCGCCTCGGCCGAGGCGGCGACCTTGGCGACGAGCTCGGCGCGAAGCCGCTTGAGCCGCTCGCGCGGGTCTTCGCGGGCGCCGGCCTCCTCGAGCTTCATCTCGGCGATGAAGCGACTCGGAACGCCGGCCACCGTGTCGCGGCCCTTCGTGCGCCGCATCAGCGTGCTCACGGTGAGCGTGAGGCGCGCGCGCGTGATGCCCACGTACATCAGGCGGCGCTCTTCCTCCAGCCGCTCGGGCGTCATGTCGTCATCGCCGCTCCTGAACGGCAGCAGCCCCTCGTTGACGCCCGCCAGCACCACGTGCGGCCACTCCAGGCCCTTGGCGGCGTGCAGCGTGGACAGCGTGATCACGTCCTGCTCGGTGTCGCGCTCGGCCAGGCTGATGATGATGCTGATGGTCTGCGCCACCTGCAGCACGGTCTGGCGCTCGGTCTCTTCCGTCAGGCCGCCGTCGTTGCGGATTTCGCCGCCGCAGCGCCGCGCGATCCAGTCGACGAAGTCGAGCACGTTGGTCCAGCGCGAGGCGGCGAGCTTCTCGCTGTCTTCGCCGTCGTAGAGGTGCTGCTCGTAGCCGATGTCCTTGAGCCAGCCCAGCAGCAGCGCCTTGGCATCTTCGGCGCCGCGGGTGTGCCCGGCGCGGTGCTGCAGTTCGTTCACCTCGCGCCCGAAGTCGTGCAGCAGCTCGACCGCCTTGCCCTTGAGAACGGCCGGCAGCGTGGGGCTGAACAAGGCCTCGAACAGGCTCACCTTCCACTTCGCCGCGAACTCGCCCAGGCTGCCCAGCGTGGTGTGGCCGATGCCGCGCTTGGGCGTGGTCACGGCACGCAGGAAGGCGGGGTCGTCGTCGGGGTTCACCAGCAGCCGCAGCCAGGCGCAAAGGTCCTTGATCTCGGCGCGGTCGAAGAAGCTCTGCCCGCCACTCACCTTGTACGGCAGCTGCGCGGCGCGCAGTTTCTGCTCGAACACGCGCGCCTGGTGGTTGGCGCGGTAGAGGATGGCGAAGTCCGAGAGCTTCACCGCCCCGCCCTGCCCCACGGCCCCGGCCCTCAGGCTCTGGATGCGCGCCACCGCGCGCTCGGCCTCGTGTTCCTCGTTGTCGCACTGCACCACGCGCACGGGCTCGCCGTCGCCGAGCTCGCTCCAGAGCTTCTTCTCGAAGATCTTGGGGTTGGCCGCGATCACCGCGTTGGCGGCGCGCAGGATGTGCCCGGTGCTGCGGTAGTTCTGCTCCAGCGGGATGACCGTGAGCCGAGGAAACTCCTGCGGCAAGCGCTTCAGGTTGTCGATGGTGGCGCCGCGCCAGCCGTAGATGCTCTGGTCGTCGTCGCCCACCGCGGTGAACAGCGCCTGCTCGCCCACCAGCGCCTTCATCAGCTCGTACTGCACGGCGTTGGTGTCCTGGTACTCGTCCACCAGCACGTGGCCGAACTGCGCCTGCCAGCGTTCGCGTTCCTCGGCGTCGCGCTGCAGCAGCGCCCGGGGCAGGCCGATCAGGTCGTCGAAGTCCACCGCCTGGTAGGCCGAGAGCCGCTCCTGGTAGCGGCGCATCACGCGCGCGGCCACGCGCTCGTCGTCGTTCTGTGCCTGGCCTTCCGCGCCGTCGGCATCGAGCCCCTGGTTCTTCCACAGGCTGATGGCCCACTGCCAGCGGCGCGCCAGCGCGGCGTCGGTGGTGCCCCCGGCGTCGCGCAGCACGCCGAGCACGTCGTCGCTGTCGAGGATGCTGAAGTTCTGCTTCAGGCCGACCTTCTGGCCGCTCTCGCGCAGCATGCGCACCCCGAGCGAGTGGAAGGTGCTGATGGCGAGGTCGCGCGCCGCGCGCGGGCCCACCAGCGCCTTGGCGCGCTCGCGCATCTCGGCCGCGGCCTTGTTGGTGAAGGTGATGGCGGCGATGTTCTTCGGCGCCAGGCCCGCCTGCAGCAGCCGCGCGATCTTGTGCACGATGACGCGTGTCTTGCCCGAGCCGGCGCCGGCCAGCACCAGGCAGGGTCCGCCCAGGTGGTGCACGGCGCGCATCTGCGCGTCGTTGAGCGACATGGGGACGGGGGCGTTCAAGACGAAAGCAGCTGAGCGAGGCGGGGGATCATCGGCAGGTGCCTGTCATGGGGTGAACGGCACTTTCGCCGCAACGTCGTCGGGTTGGTTGCCATGCGCGTGCCGGCTCAGGATGTCTTGAAGCTCCGCCGGCTTGAACGCCACGTCGCTGCACCAGCGGCCGAACCCGCCCTTGGCGTTCACGGCCTTCACCCAAAGCGCCAGCGCGTCGCGCTTGGCGCTGTTCATGGGCGAGTCTTCTCCCTTGATCTCCAGCACAAGGTTGTGTCCATTGGCCAGACGCACGATGAAATCGGGGATGAATCGTTTGCGCGAGCCTCCCCAGAGGTAGTAGACCTGGAACCCGAGATGGTCGTTTTTGGCGTAGGCCTGCACCTTGTCGCTGGCATCGAACAAGGTGGCGGCATAGATCTCCCAGGAACTGTCGCCGACCACGTGGCTGATCTGGGACTTCCGCGTCTGCTGGTTGCCTTTGGTGGTGAACCAGGTGCGCATCGCCCGGGTGCTGCCAATGGGCTGCTCCGGGTCGAACACCGGCTCGATGCTCGCGACGTTCTGCTGCGCCAGGTGCTTCACCACGTGTTGCACGATGAGGTCCATGTTCAGCGCCACCAGGATACGGCGCCTAACGCTTCCGGCATGGAACAGGCTCGGAATCACCAGCTTCGTCGAAGCCAGCAACTGCTCCACCAGCCGGATGAGCTGGAACACCAGGTACTCCCGGTTCCCGGTGAACTTGCCGGCGATCTGATCGAACGCCTTGCGTGCTGCCTGAAACACAATGCGTTGCTCCCGAAACTCCTCGGGCAGCTTGCTGAGGTCGATGTGGGTCGTCTTGCTCAGGTCGGTGGCACCACCCACCGCCGGCGCGAGTTCGGCCGTGATCACGGTCTGCGCCGGATCCAGATGCAGATCGCCGACCTTCGACCACTGCACCGACAGCGCCGGCTTGACCACCGTGTCCACCCGCAGCAGATTGGGCCACCGCACCTCGAACTCGTTGCGCCAGGGCAGCGACTCGATCTGGGTGCTCGGCTTCGGCGGCGGTGGCGTCTCGCCGCCGTCGCCTGCGTCAACGAACACCGACAAAGGAACGCCAAACACGTTCACGTATTCAGGCACGAAGAGGCCGTTCTCGTCCTTGTCGTAACCCACGCGGCGCAGGCCGCGGCCGATCACCTGCTCGCAAAGCAACTGGCTCGTGAAGGCACGCAGGCCCATGATGTGGGTGACGTTCTTCGCGTCCCAGCCCTCGGACAACATCGCCACCGAGATCACGCTCTGCAGGCGCTGACCCGCCTGCCCATGCTTGCCCACGTTGTCCACGATGGCGCGCAGCAGGTCTTCCTTGTCCAGGGCCAGCAGCCGCGCCTCGCGGTCGGCCGGCAACCGGGCTGCTCGCACGATCTCCCGCAGGCGGCTCACGTACTCGGGCGCGACCGATGAGGCCTTCTCGCCCATCTCGGCCTTCTCCAGCACCTTGGAGTCCACGCGCAGGGTCTGCTCCGGCGACTTCAGCTCCGGCCAGTGCGCGTCGCCATGGTTGAGGTAGTGCTCGACGCGTGCCGCGGTCTCCACGCGGTTGCACACGGTCAGCATCACGGGTGGCGAGTGGTGCCCTGCCATTTGCCAGTCGTGCAGGGCCACGCGCCAGTCGGCGCCCAGCAGCGTGTAGGCATCCTGAACCAGCTTGGGCAGCGCCTCATGGGGCTCGGCGCCCCGCCGGTTCAGGTCTTCCTGCACATCGGGGTCGCGGTACAGGTGGTAGAGCTTGGAGCGATAGCTCTTGGCATCCGGCAGCGCATCATCCCGGATCACCACGCGCGGGGTCTTCACCAGACCCGCCTCGATGGCGTCGGTCAGGCCAAAGTCGCTGACGATCCAGCTGAAGAGGCCTTCCTCGCTGTTGGTCTTGCCGGTGGGCGCAAACGGCGTCGCCGACAAGTCGAAGCAGCGGCCGATGCGCCGCGTGTGGTGGATACGGTCCAGGCCTTCGATCCAGCGCGTGGCCTCGTCCAGGTCCAGGCCCAGTCGTTCCGCATCCGCCTTGCTGATCTTCACATCGGCCGGCTTGCGGTAGGCGTGGTGCGCCTCGTCGTTGATCACCACGATGTCGCGGTGCTGTGCCAGCTGGCCCAGCACGCGCCGCGTGTAGACCTCGTCGGTCTCGCGCCCCTTCTTGACCACCGAGCGGTCCGGCTCCTTCGCCGGCATCAGCGTGTGCCAGTTCTCCACCAGCACCTCGGCCTGGTTGAGCTTCTGCCGCAGCGACTCCGACGGGCAGGTCGAGAACTCGTCATAGGCGTTGGCTGGGTTGCCGGGCAGCAGCACCTGCAGGCGTTCCTTCACGGTCAGGCCCGGCGCCACGATGAAGATGGCGGGCGAGAAGTCGCGTGGCCGCTTCGGGTACGTCACGGCGTTCAGCACTTGCCAGGTGATGAGCATCGCCATCACCGTGGTCTTGCCCGAGCCGGTGGCCATCTTGCTGCACACGCGTTCCCAGAGCCCGCCGTCGCCTTGCAGGAACACGCCTTGACGGTAGGCGTCAGTTGCCTCCACCCACCAGATCAGCGTCTCGATGGCTTCCAGCTGGCAGAAGTAGAACGGGTACTGCCGCGCGCCCTGGTCATGCCAATGGGTCAGCAGCTGCCGGGTGATGGCCGTGACGCCCGGGTAGTCGTCCGCACGCCAGCGGTCCACGCGCTGGCGAATCTCGTTCACCTGGTCCAGCGTCTCCACGCGCCGCGTGTTGTTGCGGACGTCGTAGATCTCATAGCTGGCCGGGCGGCGATCATCCACCAGCGTCAAGGTGCCGTCGCGCTGCGGCTGCCAATGCCGGCGCGGTGCCTCGAAGGGCGAGTTGATGATGACGTTGCCGGGGCGCTTCACGGCTGCACCATGCGGATGATGGCGTCGCGCAGATGGCCGAAACTGCGCGAGCGGTTGCGGCGCAGGTCCATGTGCGGCGCAATGCGCCGCGCTCCTTCACGCTTCTGGTAGCTCGGAAGGTGGCGCCTCAACTCGGCCTCCGGCGCCGCGATGCGGTCCGGATCCCGAAAAATCGCCCTACGGTCCAGGTCGGCCAGGCTGGGGCGACCAAACGCCCTTGCCACGGCGGCCCAGTCGCCGAGAAAGAAGTTCTCAAGCTCGTGACAAGCCACCCGCACGACCGCATCGCTGCGCCCGGCCTCCACGCAGCGTTTTCGGAGTGCCTCTTTCACATCCAGGCAATCGCCGCTGTCCTGGTCTCGCAGGACGAGAAACCGAGATTGCGGCTGCATCCAATGCCGCAGCTTCAGGACCATGCGCCGCTCCATGTCCTGCTTGCCCTCGAAGATGATGAAGTGCGGCTTTACGTCGGCGGGAAGCAAGCTGGGCAGCCACGCCTGCAAGGCCTCCTTCTCGGACGGCCCTTCCAACAGGAAAACAAGGTGCCTCATCGTGGGTCGGCCCCGGTCAGCAGTCCTTCCTTCCACAAGTAACCCATGCGGTCACCAGCGGCCATGTACGCCGCCAGCTGCTCGTCGTCTGCCGCTCGATGGATGCGGGTGTAGCCGCCTTCCTTGGCCAGCCAGAACACCTCGTCGAGCTTCACCGCATTCAGGAAGTCCGGCGAATGGGTCGAAACGAACACCTGTCCGCCGCGCACCGCGTAGCCGCGGAACTCCTCGGCCAGGTCCCACAACAGCGAAGGGTAGAGCTGGTTCTCAGGCTCCTCCACGCACAGCAGCGGGTGGGGTGCGGGGTCATACAGCAGCACCAGGTAGGCCAGCATCTTGATCGTGCCGTCGGACACGAAGCGGGCCAGAAACGGATCCTCGAACGCACCGTCCGAGAACTTCAGCAGCACTCGCCCTTCCTCGGTGGTCTTGGCCTGCACGCTGGTGATGCCGGGCACCCGATGCTGGAGTCGATCCAGGATCTGCGCAAAGAGCATCGGGTGCTGGCGATGCAGGTACTCCACGACGAGCGACAGGTTTTCGCCTTCGCGGCTCAAGTGGTCTGCGTAGCCGGCCTCGACCTCGGGCCGGGCGCGGCTGATGTGGAAGTCCGACAGGTGCCAGTTCTCGATCAGGTTGCCCAGCGCCACGACGGCGGGAAACCGCTCGAATTGGGCCAGCCCCTTGATGGCCAGGATGTCTGGGCTCTTCAGCGTCTGTGACTCTCGCGTGAGCTTGCTTTCGTCTGCCACAGAATCGAGCTCGTTGGTCACGGCTTCGCCGGCACCGCGCGAGAAATCCAGGAACCGCCAGGGCTTTCCGCTGCTGCCCCGCCGGTATCGCAGCACCTCTCGCACCACCACCGCGCGGCCCCCCTCTTCGTCAATGTGCAGTTCGTAGGTGATGAGCTTGCTGGTGCGGTGGGTGTCGATGTCGGTCCGAATCTTCAGTTCGATCTCGATGGGGCCCTCGGCACCGCGACTGCGCACTTCCTGCAGCCCGCGGCTGCCGCCCAGCTTGGCCAAAGCCGAAGTCACGTTGCCCTGCATCGCATCGCGCAGGAAGGCAAACACCGAGAACAGCGTGCTCTTGCCCGAGCCGTTGGCGCCCACCAGCACGCAAAAGCGCGGCACGTCCTTCAGCGTCACGTCGCGGAAGGCGCGGAAGTTCTTCAGGCGGATGGATTCGATCTGCATGGTGGATCTCTTGTTCAGCCGCCGTTGGCGGGCAGCAGCGGCAGGATCTTCAGCGACTCGATGTGGCCTTGCCCCTGTCCGACGTAGTCCATAGCCACTCGGTTACGCGGCTTTCTTGACCTGGCCCGCGCGCCAGTTGGCTTCGAACTTCATGGGGCTGATGTAGCCCAGTGTGGAGTGCAGCCGCCGGTGGTTGTAGAACGTCAACCAGTCGATCACCTCGTCCATCGCCTCGCGGTGGGTGGCAAACCGCTTACCGTACAGCCGCCCGACCTTCAGGCTGCCCCACAGGCTTTCCGTGGGCGCATTGTCCCAGCAGTTGCCCTTGCGGCTCATTGAGCTTCGCATCCCATAGCCCTTCAGAGCGGCCTGGAAGTCATGGCTGCAGTACTGGCTGCCACGGTCGCTGTGGAAGATCAGTCCGGGTTCTGGGTGTCGCCTGAACCACGCCATGCGCAGCGCATCCGTCACCAGGCTGGTCTGCATGTGCGGCTGCATGCTCCAGCCCACCACCTGGCGGCTGAACAGGTCGATCACCGCCGCCAGGTACAGCCAGCCCTCATCGGTGGCGATGTAGGTGATGTCGCTGCTCCAGACGCGGTCTGGTGCTTCGGGCGTGAAGTCCCTGGCCAGCAGGTTCTCGGCCACCGGCAGGCTGTGCTTGCTGTCTGTGGTGACGACGAACTTCCTCTTGCCGCGCGCCCGGATGTTGTGCATCTTCATCAGCCGCTGCACCCGGTCTTTGCCTACCCGCACGCCCCTGGCCAGGAGTTCCTTCCACACCCGGGGCCAGCCGTACTCGCCCTTGAATTCGGCGTGGATCGCGCGGATGTGCGCTACCAGGGCCTCGTTGCTTACACGCCTGGGGCCGGGCTCCGGCGGTGCTGCCTTGCTGCTGCGCTGGCGGTGCTCGAAGAAACCGCTGACGCTCACCCCCAGCACCTGGCACATCAGCGTGACGGGCCACACCGTCTTGAGCTTGTCGATCCAGGCGTACTTCACAGTGACTCCTTCGCGAAGTACGCCGTCGCTTTTTTTAAGATGTCGCGCTCCATCTTGACCCGCGCCAGCTCCGCCCGCAGCCGCGCCAACTCCATCTGCTCGGCACTGACCGGCCTGTCCCCAGCGCCTTGCAGTTCACCCTTCTCGGCCGCCCTGATCCAGTTGCCCAGCGTGGCCTTCGGGATGTCCAGAACCCGTGCCGTCACGGCCGCGTCCTGCCCGCCCTTGACCAGCCTGACCGCCTCCAGCTTGAACTCCAACGTGTACCTCGCCCTGCGGCGCTTGCCTTCTTGCTTGCTCATCTCTCGTGCTCCATCTCTGTGATTTCATCATCAGCTATGGACTACGTTTTTCAGGGGCAAGGCCAATGCCCCGATCGTCGACGATCTTCACCGCCGCCTTGCCGTTCTTGCCCGCCTCGAAGGGCAGCGAAACCGTGCCGTGGAACTGCTCCAGCAGGGCTTCATCCAGTTCGGCGCGGATGCTCTTCTTCAGCTTGCGCCAGCCTTCGTCTCTGCCCGCCATGGGAAAGAACACCTGGTGCGGGAAGAGGCTGCGGCCGTCGTAGTCGGTGTCCAGGCTCCACATGGCGATCTTGGACTTGCCGCCGGAGATGAGCTCGCCCTTCACGGTGTCGAAGTAGTCGAAGCCCATCACCTCCACCTGCCAGCGGCCGTCGGGCCGCCTTGTGGCCTGCACCTCGGGCTGGCCCATCAACCAGAAGCTCTGGTTGCTCGAGCGGGCCTTCTTCAGGTCTTCGGTCAGCAGGTCGGTGTTCATCTGCGCCTTCAGCGCGGTGATGCCCTTGAAGGCGTCGATGTCCTTCGCGGCCTCGGGGTCGAAGGTGAAGGCGCAGAACACGATCATCTTCGGCCGCGGGAACAGCTCGCCCGCTTCGCCGATGGCGTGCTCCACCTGCCGCTGTTCCAGCGCGCCGTGCTCGGGGCCGAAGCTCACCACCGCGCGTTCGCCGCTTTCCGCCAAGGTGCCCGTGGCGTGCAGGCAGGTGGTGCCGGCCATCACCTCCAGCTCGGCGAACTTCAGCATCTGCCCACCCTTGCCTCGGATGCCGGTCTTCAGCAGCTCGTCGCGCCACTGCTGCTGGCGGCTGGTTTCGCCGCTGCGTGCGATGCTGGTCTGGTACGACTGGTCTTCCGACGGCGTGGCGGCAGCGCCGCCTTCTGCCGCCTCCAGGCTCAGCACGGTGGGGAAGGGCACCGCTTCCACCGTGAACGGGCCGGTGATGCGCAGCTTGGTCTTGCTGGGCTCGGGCTTGTCGACCAGCGTCTCGCTGTCGGCGTTGGCGGCGATGGAGCGGTCCATCTCGGCCTGCATGCGTTGGCGGGCGGCGTGGAAGGCGCCAAAGGGCTCACGCAGCGCGTCGGGCCAGCCGGTGGGCAGTGAGCCGTCGTCCGTGGGGAACGGCACTTCCCACTCATGAAGCGCAACACCCTGCTTGCCCAGCGCCAGCTTCTGGCCCTTGCGCACGCCCTCGCTCACGGCCAAGGGCTCGGCCGGTGGGTGCTGCGCCAGCGCGGCGTTCAGCGCGGCGAGCGCGGCCTCGATGGCCGGGTGCAGCCGGTCGTGGATGGCGTCGATGTCCGCGTTGTTGGCGATGGACTTCAGCGTGACGTGCGGCACCGTCTTGTAGATGAAGCCGCCCTTCAGGCCCTCGTGCGGGTAGGCCAGCTCGTAGTAGTCGTAGCTGGCCGTCATCAGGCGCTGCTTGGCCAGCGTGACGGCCACGCGCGAGGTGTCGCAGGTGATCCAGCGGCGGCCCCAGCGTTCGGCGGCAAAAGCTGTGGTACCTGATCCGCACGTCGGATCCAGAACCAGATCACCAGGGTCCGTAAACATGAGTAGACACCGCTCGACCACCTTAGTCGCTGTCTGCACGACATATACCTTGGGGTCGGCCTTGCTAGCACCACTACTTGTGTCTTCCCAGTAGTTGGAATAGGCCACAGCTGGAAAATCTTCGAAGAGGCGGCGGTACATCAAGACAGAACCGCCCATCAGCACGCGATTGCTCTTGATGAGGCGGGGAAAGCCCAACTCCCCAGTCTTCCAGTAGCCAGTCTTGGGCCGAAGAAGCAGGCCATTGAACGAGACCGGGAAGTCACCCGGAGGCCTTTGGGACACCAGCGTGTCGATGGAGAAGAGACGGGTGTCTATGGGTAGTGGGGCACCCTCCGTAGCACGCCTGGTTCTCCCTAGCTGATCAATCGTGTATTGATACTTGTCCGCGCCGAAGCCGCCAGCTTCCTTCTCCCGATAGAGTTGCCGGAACTTGACCTTGCTGCGGTCCTGCGCATAGACAACGACATAGTCCAGGCTTCCAGGCAATCCTTCCGATGTCTGCGCAGAGGTCTTCTTGACGCTGATTTGGCTGTAGAAGGCTCGCGCACCAAACACCTCGTCTAGTACTGCGCGCACCAGGTGAACGTTCTCGTCGCCGATCTGGACGCATACAACTCCGCTGTCATTGAGAAGTGATTTGCCGAGCAGGAGTCGGTCGCGAAGATAGGTCAGATAGGAGTGGATCCCGAGCTCCCAGGTGTCGCGAAACGCTTTCACCATCTCAGGTTCTTGAGTGAGGTCTACGTCGCTGCGGTCCTTGACGTCTCGTTTGCCCACAAACGGCTGAAAGTTCGAGCCAAACCTGATGCCATAGGGCGGGTCGATGTAGATCATCTGCACCTGCCCGGCCAGGCCCTCCTTGACCAGCAGGCTGTTCATCACCAGCAGGCTGTCGCCAGCGATCAGCCGGTTGGCCCAGCCCTTGTCGTGGCGGTAGAAGTCCACCGCGCTGCGCAGCGGCAGGTTCTCGAACGGCGCTTCGAACAGGCTGGCCTGGCGGGCCAGGGGTGAGGGTTCTTCGGCCTTCACCTTGGCCGTCGCCTTGCCCTGGGTGTCGTTCGCTTCTTCCAGCCGCTTGCGCACGGCCGAAAGGATGCTCATCGGGTCGATGCGCTCGTGCACGTGCAGGCTGACCGTGTCCACTTCGAAGCTGGTGCGCTCGGCCTTGCCGGCCCACTGCAGGTAGGGCGCGCCGCGGCGCTTGATCTCTTCCAGCGCGGCCCGTGCGGCGGCGGCATCGCCGCTGGCCAGCGCATCGTCGATCAGCGTCTCCAACTCGGCCCGCGCGCTGTCGAAGTTCAGCACCGGATCCAGGTGCGGGTTGTATGCCCAGGTCTGCTTCGGTTGCTGCGGGTCGCTGGCTTCGCTGACCAGGCCCACCTCGGGGTTGTTCTTGCGCCGGTCGGCGTGGCGGTAGCTCAGCACCTGGGCCGGTTCGCCGGCATCGGCGGCGCGCAGCTTCTGGGCCTTGGGCGCCGTAGCCGCCTGGGCCTGGGGTTGGGCAGCGGGGCCGCTCGGGGCGGCATGGGCCCCATCCACTGGCACGGGCGCTTCGGCTTGCAGGGCGAAGGTGTCGCTGCCCGCTGCCGCGGCGGCGGCGCGGCCCGTGGAGCCGCCGCGGCCCTTGCCCTTGACCACCAGCCCGCGGGCCACCAGGTCTTCACGCAGGGCGGAGAAGTCTTCGGCGGTGACGACGAGGCCCGCTGCCCTCGCGGCCTGGGTCCACTGCGCGAGCAGGCTGCCGTTGCCCACCAGGCTGCCGCTGGCGGGCAGCAGCGCCAGCAGGGTGGCTTCGAGCCGCTGTTGTCGGTCGGTCTGGGTCATTCTTCTCCCCGGTTCACGGCGACCGCTGGCGACGCGCTCGCACGCCCGATTCTCGCGAATCGGCGCCCGGCGGCCCGCAGCTGCCGCGCCCTGTTGCGGCGTTTGCTTGGCAGCCCGGCTCCAGGCGCCGAATCGCCCAAGCCCATCGCCTGCTTCGAGAACCAGAGAGCCCAGGAGCGGTCGGGGAAGCCTGCCCTCGCTCAGCCGGCCGCCTCGAAACGCGCCAGGATGCCCGCGTGGCGCCGCGGCCACTGGGTCAGCGCACCCGAGTCGTCGTCGAACACGCCCCGCACGAAGGCCAGCGCCAGCTCGCGCGTGGCCTGCTTGACCTGCGGGTTGAGCAGCGCGCCGCCCGTGCCGGCACGGTCGGTGAAGATGCTGTGCGAGCCGCCTTCGAACACCGCAAGCCACTTGCGGGGGCTGCCGGTGGCCTCGAACACCTGCAACCGGTCTTCGAAGCCGCTCCAGTAGCCGGGGATGCGGATGACGTCGTCGGTGCAGGTCACGTGCAAGGTGGGCACGGTCACGCCCTGCAGGATGCGGCGGGGCTCGGGCTCGCCGTAGAAGGGCGGCGCGCTCATGACGATGGCCGCGCGCACGCGCGGGTCGGCCAGCGCTTCGCCGGCCTGCGGCACCTGGGCGCCGGCCACCAGCAGGCTGGTGTTGGCACCGTAGCTGTGCCCGGCGGCGACGATGCGCGCCGGGTCGATGGCCGAGCCCCACTCGCCGGCCAGCAGCGTGTCGAGCGCAAAGCGGAAGTCGCGCACGCGCGCCAGTGCCTCGTCGGCCTGGGCAGCGTCCTGCAGCCGGCCCACCAGCGAGAACAGCCCGCCGCTCCACAGCGTGCGGTCGCTGCCCACATGCTGCAGGTGCAGGCTGGCGATGCCGTGCGCCGCCACGAAGCGCCCCAGCCAGGTGTAGCCGCGCCGCGAGCCGCCGATGCCGTGCGAGAACACGATCAGCGGCACCCGCGCGCCGGCCGCCATGGCGCGCGGTCGGTACAGGCGCACGGGCACCGGGCGCTGGCGCGCCGTGTCGGCCCAGTCCAGGTCCAGCGTGTCGTAGGCACCGGCTTCGGTGCCTTGGGCGCGCAGGCCCAGCGGCGCGGCCAGCGCCAGAGCAGCCGCGCCCTGCAGCCATTGCCGCCGCTTCACGACCGGCCCTCCGGGCCGGCGGCCGAAGCCGCAGCCGGCGCCGGCCGCCCGCGCCGCCACAGGCGCTGCAGCTTCAGGATGGCGTCGTCCACATACGTGAACATCACCGGGATCACGAGCAGGCTCAGGAAGGTGCTGGTGATGAGGCCGCCGATCACGACGATGGCCATGGGGCTGCGGAAGCTCGGGTCGGTGCCCAGGCCGATGGCGATGGGCAGCATGCCCGCGGCCATGGCGATGGTGGTCATCACGATGGGGCGCGCCCGCTTGTGGCAGGCGTCGAGCACGGCCTCGAAGCGAGCCAGGCCGTGGTCGCGCCGCGCGAGGATCACGTAGTCGATCAGCAGGATCGAGTTCTTGGTGGCGATGCCCATCAGCATGATCAGGCCGATCATGCTGGGCATCGAGATCGCCGTGTGCGTGATGAACAGGGCCAGGAAGGCGCCGGGAATCGACATCACCAGCGCGCCCAGGATGGTGGCCGGCTGCACGAAGTCCTTGAACAACAGCACCAGCACCACGTAGATGCAGAGCACGCCGGTGAGCATGGCCAGGCCGAAGCTGGCGAACAGTTCGCCCATGGCCTCGGCGTCGCCGATCTCGGTCTGCGTCACGCCCGCGGGCAGACTCTGCAGGCTGGGCAGGGCCAGCGCCGCGGCCTTGACGGCGCCCAGCGGCTGCTGGTTGAGCTCGATCTCGAAGTTGATGTTGCGCTGGCGGTTGTAGCGGTCGATGGTGGCCGGGCCGCTGCCCAGCTCCAGCGTGGCCACGTTGCCCAGCATCACCGGGCCGTGCGTGCCGGGCACGGGCAGGCGCTCGAGCAGTGCGAGGTCGGTGCGCGCGCTCGCCGGCAGGCGCACGACGATGGGCACCTGGCGCTGGCTCAGGTTGAGCTTGGGCAGGCTCTGGTCGTAGTCGCCGGCCGTGGCGATGCGCAGGGTCTCGGCGATGGCCTGGCTCGTGACGCCCAGGTCGGCGGCCTTGGCGCTGTCGGGCCGCACGATGAGCTCGGGCCGCACGAGGCTGGACGAGCTCGTCACGGCGCCGATGCCGGGGATGGTGCGCAGCTCCTTCTCCACCACCGCAGCGTGTTGCTGCAGCACGGCGCCGTCCGCCCCGGCCAGCACCAGCACGTACTTCTCGGCGCTGGCGCCGAAGCCCACCTTCACGCGGGCGCCGGGCAGCTCGGCCAGCAAGGTGCGCAGCTCGGCCTCGATGTCCTGCTTGCTGGTGCTGGTGCCGAACAGGCTGGTGCGCTCGCTGCGGTGCGTGAGGTTCAGCGTCAGCGTGGCGCGCGTGACCTCGGGCAGGCCGGCGCCGGGCGTGAAGGTGTCGGCGCCGGTGCTGCCACCACCGACGGCCGTGTACACCAGCTTCACATGAGGGCTCTTCTGCACCAGCGCGCGCGCCTGCTCGGCCGCCGCGAAGGTCTGGGCATAGGTGCTGCCGGGCGGCAGCGTGACGGTGACCTGGGTCTGGTTGATGTCGTCGGGCGGGATGAAGCCCGTGGGCAGCAGCGGCACCAGGCCGAAGCTGCCGACGAAGAAGGCCAGCGCCGCCAGCGAGGTGGTGATGCGGTGCTTCAGGCACCAGGCCGCCCAGCCCATGTAGCGTGTCATCCAGGCCGGGTCGGTGTGCTCCGTCTTCGGCGGCTTCAGGATATAGGCCGCCATCATCGGCGTGAGCATGCGCGCCACCACGAGGCTGAAGAACACCGCGATCGCCGCCGTCCAGCCGAACTGCACGAAGAACTTGCCCGGCACGCCAGCCATGAAGGCCGTGGGCAGGAACACCGCGATCAGCGTGAAGGTGGTGGCAATCACGGCCAGGCCGATCTCGTCGGCCGCTTCCATCGCCGCCTGGTAGGGGGTCTTGCCCATGCGCAGGTGGCGCATGATGTTCTCGATCTCGACGATGGCGTCGTCGACCAGGATGCCCACCACCAGGCTCATGCTGAGCAGGGTGACGACGTTCAGGCTGAAGCCGAACACGTAGTGCATCACCGCGAAGGCCGGAATGATGGACAGCGGCAGGGCCGTGGCCGCCACCAGCGTGGCGCGCCAGTCGCGCAGGAAAAGCCACACCACCACCACCGCCAGGATGGCGCCCTCCAGCAGCAGGACCATGCTGCCGTGGAAGTTCTCGACCGTGGGCTCGACGAAGTTGAAGGCCTCGGTGATGACGATGTCGGGATGCTCGGCGCGCAGCGTCACCAGCGACGCGCGCACACCATCGGCGACCTCGGTCTCGCCGGCACCGCGGCTGCGCAGGATCTCGAAAGCCACCGCCGGCTGGCCGTTGATGAGCGCCCCGCTGCGCAGCTCGGCCACGGTGTCGCTGACGCTGGCCACCTGCGCCAGGCGCACGCTGCGGCCGTCGGGCATGGCCAGCTGCAACTGCGACAGCTCCTCGGCGCTCTGCACGGTGGCGATGGTGCGCACGCTCTGCTCGATGCCGCCCACGTCGGCGCGGCCGCCGGGCGCATCGGTCTGCACGGCGCGCAGCTGGCGGCTCACATCGGCGGCGCTGATGCCCAAAGCCAGCAGCTTGGCCGGATCGAGCTCC
This sequence comes from Ideonella sp. WA131b, assembly GCA_023657425.1. Lineage (NCBI taxonomy): Bacteria > Pseudomonadati > Pseudomonadota > Betaproteobacteria > Burkholderiales > Sphaerotilaceae > Ideonella > Ideonella sp. WA131b. The sequence continues at coordinate 1,571,075 of JAGTJW010000001.1, read as the reverse complement.
ACACGCACTTCGCGCGCCACACCGCCCACACGATTGACGGCACCCACGCCGCGCACCGCCAGCATGGCCTTGGTGACCTCGTTGTCGACGAACCAGGACAGCGCCTCGTCGTCCATGCGGCTGGAGGCCACCGTGTAGGTGAGGATGGGCGCACCCGCGAGATCGAGCTTGGTGATGACGGGGTCGCGCAGCTCGGCCGGCAGGTCGGCGCGCACGCGGCTGACCGCGCTGCGCACGTCGTCCAGGGCCTCCTGCGTGTTCTTCTCCAGGCGGAACTCCACGGTGACGATGGCCGTGCCGTCCTGGACCTTGGTGTAGATGTTCTTCACGCCGGTGAGCGAGGCCACGGCGTTCTCGATCTTGCGTGCGACCTCGGTCTCCATCTGCGCCGGTGCGGTGCCGGGCAGGCTGGCCGTGACGTTGATGGTGGGCAGGTCGATGTCGGGGAACTGCTGGATCTTCATCTGCTGGAAGCCCAGCAGACCGGCCAGCGTGAGCATCACGAACAGCAGCACCGACGGGATCGGGTTCTTGATGCACCAGGCGGAAACGTTCATGGCGGGGCCTCGTGCAGGGGTTTACTTCGACGCGGTGGTCTTGCCGGCGGGCGCCGCGGGCGCCGTGGCCACCACGCGCACGGTGTCGCCGTCGGCCAGGAAGCCGCCGCCGCTGGCCACGACGCGGGCCTTGTCGTCCAGGCCCTGCAGGATCTCGATGCGGTCCCCGCTGCGGCGTCCGGTGCTCACCTTGATCTGCGCCACGCGGTTGTCGGCGCTCACCGCAAACACATAGCTGAAGCCGTCGCGCAGCAGCACGGCGGCCTGCGGCAGCGTCAGCGCGGTGCTGCTGCCGGTGGCGAACTCGCCGCGCGCGAACATGCCGGCCTTCAGTCGCCCGCCGGTGTCGGGCAGGTCGACATAGACCAGCGCATTGCGCGTCGCCGCGTCCACCGTGGGCGCGACCTGGCGCACGGTGCCGGTGACGGGCACGCCGGCGCCGCTGGCGCCGAGGCTGACGGTCTGGCCGCGCCGGATCTGCGCCAGCTCGGTCGCGGCGACTTCGCCGCGCCATTCGAGCCGGCCCTGGCGGATGAGGCGAAACAGCTCGCTGCCGGCCGGCACGACAGCGCCCACGGTGGCGCTGCGCGCACTGATGACGCCGCTGTCGGGCGCCAGCACCTGGGCCTGTTCCAGGCGCAGCTGCTGCACCTGTTGCGCAGCCTTCACGGCCTCCAGCCGCGCCTGCGCGGTGCGCTCGGCGGTGAGCAGTTGCGCCACCTGCTGCGCGCTGAGCGCACCGCTGGGTTGCAGGTCACGGGCGCGCTGGGCATTGGCGGCGGCCTCGGCCAGGTTGGCCTCGGCCTCGGCCACGGCAGCGCGGCTCTGCGCGAGGTCGGCGTTGGCCATCGCGGTGTCGAAACGCGCCAGCACCTGGCCCTTGCGCACGGCGTCGCCGACGTTGACCAGCACCTCCGCCAGACGCATGCCGTTGGACTCGGCGCCCACGATGGCCTCCTGCCAGGCGGCGATGTTGCCGTTGGCGGCCACCGAGGTGGCCACCGTCGCGCGCTGCGGCGTCGTCACCGTGACGGTGAGCGCGGGGCGCGGCGCGGCGGCAGCCGGGGCCTTGCCGTCCTGGGCGTGCACCAACAAGGTAGTGGCGCCGCCAGCGGCCAGCAGCAGCGTGGCCACGGCCAGCGCGAGGGGTTTCCTGAGGAAGCTCGGGGTGTTCATGGTGGTGTGCGAGGAAATCAGGTGTTGGGGGTCAGCGGCGCGCGGACGGTGGGCACGGTGTCGGCCGGCGTCCAGCCGCCGCCCAGGCTGCGGTACAGGGCGATCCAGGCCGCGGCGCGCTCGCGCTGCAGCTCGATCAGGGTTCCGCGCGCCTGCACGGCGTTGCGGCGGGCGGCCTCCAGATCCAGCAGGCTGGCCAGGCCGCCGCGCTGGCGCGCCTCGGTGGCCGTGAGCGAGGCCTCGAAGTCGACGGCGGCGGCCCTCACGTCGCGCTCGCGCGCGGCCGTGGCGTCCAGGCTGACGAGGGCAGACTCCACCTCGCGCAGCGCGCGGCGCACGCTGCCCTGCAACTGGGCCACCGCTTCGTCGTAGCCGGCCTGCTGCGCGGCGGTGGCCGCGCGGCGGCTGCCGCGGTCGAACAGCGGCAGGCTCAGCTGCAGCGGCCCGAAGCTCCACACGCTGCCGTTGCTGCTGACGCTGGCGCTGCGCAAGGTGGCCAGCTGCAGCGAGCCGGCAAAGCTGACACGCGGCAACTCGTCGGCACGGGCGGCCGCCACATCGGCCGCGGCGGCCATCACGGCGGCGCTGGCCTCGGCGAGATCGGGGCGCTGCTGCAGCAACTGCGCCGGCAGCACCACCGTGGCCAGGCCCGCGGCCTGCGGCAGCCGCGCGGTGGCGGCGGCCAGCTGCCGGCGCAGTGCCGGCTCGGGGCGGTCGGTCAGCTCCACCAGGCCCTTGATCAGCACGTCGCACTGGGCCTGCTGGGCTCGCGCCTGGCTGCGCGCCTGCGCGGCACCGGCGCGCGCCAGCGCGGCGTCGGCCGGGGCCGTGAAACCGGCGGCGGCGGATTGGTCGGTCAGCCGCGCCGTGGCCTCGCGCGAGACGGCGTCGGCCTGCGCCTGCTGCAGCTGCGCCTCGCAACCCCGCAGGTTGACGTAGGCCGTGGCCACGTCGGCGGCCAGCGAGACGCGGGCGTCGTGCCAGCCGGCCTCGGCACCACGCAGGCGCTGGGCGCTGGCGCGCTGGCCGGCGGCCACGCCGCCGAAGAGGTCCAGCTCCCAGGCCGCCTGCACGCCGGCCGCGGCGCTGGTGGTCGCAGGCGCGTCGGGCACGGTCCGCGACCGCTGCCCGCTGGCCACCGCATCGAGCCGCGGCAGGGCCTGCGCGTCGCTGGCGGCCAGGGCCGCGCGGGCCCTTTCGATGCGCGCCCGCGCCGAGGCCAGCGACGGGCTGGCCGCCTGGGCGGCGTCGATCAGCCCGGGCAGCAGCGGGTCGTCGAAGGCGCGCCACCAGGCCGCCACTTCGGCGCTGCGCCCGCCGTGCGGCAGGGGAGCCTGCCAGGCCAGGGTGTCGGCGGCCAAGGCCACAGGGCCGACGGGCGGCCCGGCGTTGCTGGCGCAGCCCGCCAGGGCGGCAGCGGCCAGCAGTGTCGGCATGAACAGGCGGTTCAAGGGGAGCTCCGTGCGGGGGTTTCGCTGAAGTTGCGGCCGCGGCGCTCGGCCTCGGCCTCGACCATGGCCAGCGCCGCACGCACCAAGGTGCCGTGCCAGCGGTCGATGGCACCGGGCGCGGTGTTCACCCCGGGGGCGATGGCCTCGTTGATGTCCAGGCCCACGTGCAGCTGCACCCCCAGGCCCTCGATGCAGATGGCCAGGCGCAGCAGCTCGTCGTCCGCGCCAGGCAGGCCCAGGTGGCGCACCAGCAGCGCCACCAGCGCGTCGTGCAGCGGCTGGATGGTGCGCGCCAGCCCGTTGTCGATCAGGCCCGTGCTCTCCAGCATCTCGCGCAGGTGCAGCTTGGTGCACAGGCGGGCCTCGTCGCCGAGGCGCAGCGGCTCCAGGAAGCCGGCGTAGAAGCCGGCGAGCGCGTCGGCCATTGGCAGCGCGGGGTCGGTGAAGCGCGCGAGGTCCTCGGTGGGATCCATAGGCTCCAGGAAGGCCGCGCGGTAGAGCCCGGCCTTGTCGCCGAAGTAGTAGCTGATGGCGGCCACGTTGACCTGGGCCGCCTCGGCGAGCTCTCGCGTCGAGGTCTTGGCAAAACCCTGCAGGGCAAACAACCGGATGGCCACGTGCAACAAGCGGGCACGGGCATCGGCGGTGTCGGCATCGGGCTTCACGACAGCGACTCTAGCCGATAAATCAAACGTTTGTTTTAAACATTCGCTTGATGTGGGTGTTTTCCCGGTGGCCGTTCAGAAAAGCTCGGCGTCCCGGTTGTCCAGCGAAGCCTCGGCAAGCAGCCCGCGGTCCACCAGGTCGGCGTGGAAGGCCACCTGGTTGCGGCCGTTCTGCTTGGCCCAGTAGACCGCCTTGTCGGCCCGCTCGAAAGCCGCCGACGGGGTGTCGTCGGGGCGCAGCGCAGAAAAGCCCACGCTGACCGTGATGCGCCCGACCTGCGGGAACGCGAAGCGCTCGACGTTGGCTCGCAGCCGCTCGAACGCCCCGCTGGCGTCGGCATCGGTGCCGCAGCGCATGAGCACCACGAACTCCTCGCCGCCGAAGCGGAAGAGGTGGTCGTGGAAGCGGAAGGAGGCCCGCATCAGGCGCGACAGCAGCAGCAGCACCTCGTCGCCGATCAGGTGGCCGTGGCCGTCGTTGACGCGCTTGAAGTGATCGATGTCGATCACGCCCAGCCAAGCCGTCCCGCGCCCGCTGCCCTGCACGGCCAGCCGCCTCGCGTCGCCGCTGCCGGGCGAGGCCGTCTGCGTGCTGGACGCGGCGGTACCGGCCAGCATGCGAAGGAAGCTCTCGTCGAAGGTCTTGCGGTTGAGCAGGCCGGTCAGCGTGTCGCGCTCGCTGTAGTCGAGCAGGCCCTGGAAATTGCGGTAGATGCGCAGGATGCTGCCCACCAGCCGCACCTCTTCGGGCCGGAGTTGCGCGTCGGTGTGCAGCTCCAGCACGCCGACGGCCTCGAACTCGTTGGCCAGCGGAAAGTAGGCCCGCGCGGCCGCTCCGCCCGGACCGGCAGCCAGGGTGTAGGCCTCCTGCCGGCGCAGGCAGGCCGCACGGTCGGCGTGCTCGTCCAGCGCCGGCAGCTCCGACAGATCGGCCCACAGCGAGTCGGTCTGCGCCGAGACATCGCCTTCGGCCAGGCGCGCGCGCGTCATCCAGCGCTGCCCAGGGGCCTCGCCGACAACGCGATAGATGGCCGCCAGGCGCGGGCACAGCAGATCGCGCAGCGCACTCACGAGTGTCACGTCCAGAACGTCGCGGTCGCGCAGGCCCGTGAGCTCGGCAAGGTGGTCGACAACATTGCTCATGGCCGCGGATTGTCAGGCAGGCTGGGCTGCGGCACACGCCACATGGCTGGCGATCAGGCCCAGCAGCTCGTCCTCGGCCTAGGAGCGTGGGCGGCAGAAATCCAGCCCCGCGCCGATTTCTGCCGCCCACGCTCCTAGGGCCCCGCTTCGGGCCCTTGCATGCCCAAGCGCCGTACTCCTCGTCGAGACCTTGCGCGCCGTCCGGACGCGCGCACGACGGATCAGATCTGCACCAGCTCGAAGTCTTCCTTGCGGGCACCACACTCGGGGCAGGTCCAGTTCATGGACACGTCGGCCCACGCGGTGCCGGGCGGGATGCCGTGTTCCGGATCGCCATCGGCCTCGCTGTAGATCCAGCCGCAAATCAGGCACATCCAGGTACGCGGTTCGCTCACGATGGCTCGGTCATCTCACTACAATAGATGGTCATTGTAGCCACGCGGATCCGACGAAAAGCGTTGATTTGTGAGGGCCTGCACGACGTTCCTCAGAAACCGCTGGAGGTTTGGTCCGGCCCCGTTCCGAGCTCCGCGCCGCCGCGCCCACCGGCCAAGGCAGCGACACCCCACGCCCTCCAAGCCCAGCCCATGAATCCCGACTCTCACTCGGCCGCGGCCGTCGATGACCGCGAAGCTGTCGGCCTCGAGCCCCCGGCGCCGCCTGCGGTGATGTGCTTCAACGCCAGCGAGCCCAGTGGCGCCGGCGGCGTGGCGGGCGACGTGGCCACCGCCGCCGCCATGGGCGCTCACGCGCTGCCCATCGTGACCAGCATCGTGATGCGCGACACCGCCGACATCTTCGATCAGCACGACATCGACGCCGACGTCGTGGTCGAGCAGGCGCGCACGATCCTGGAAGACATCACGATCGCCGCGTGGAAGGTGGGCTTCCTGGGCAGCGCCGACAACGTCAGCGCCGTGGCCGAGGTCTTGTCCGACTACACCGACATCCCGCTCGTCACGCACCTGCCCAACCTGGGCTGGATGGACGAAGACCGGCTGCAGCCCTACCTCGACGCCTTCCGCGAACTCATCCTGCCGGCCACCGAGGTGCTGGTGGGCAACCACAAGACACTGCAGGACTTCCTGCTGCCCGATTGGGACAGCGAGCGGCCGCCGTCGGCGCGGGAGCTTGCGGTTGCTGCGGCCGAGCACGGCACGCGCTATGTGCTCGTCACCGGCGTGGCGCTGGCCGCCAAGGGCCCCGAGCAGTACGTCGACAACGTGCTGGCCTCGCCGCAAGGTGCCCTGGCCGGCGAGAAGTTCGAGCGCTTCGAGACCAGCTTCGTCGGTGCCGGTGACACGCTCAGCGCTGCGCTGGCGGCGCTGCTGGCCACCGGGGCGGAGCTGCAGCCGGCCGTGTCGGAGGCGCTGAACTTCCTCGACCAGGCGCTCGACGCCGGCTTCCGGCCCGGCATGGGCCACGTGGTGCCGGACCGCTTCTTCTGGGCGCTGCCGCCGCCCGAGGAGGGCGACGCCAGCCCCGACGCCGACGGGCCTGAACCCGAGCCCGAAGCGCCGCCACCGAAGGCCACACCGCGCCGCGTGCACTGAACCCCCCTCCCCCATCCGCCCCCTTGCCGGCCGCAGTACCCCATGCCCCAGACCAACCAGGCCCTGTTCGAGCGCGCGCAGCGCGTCATCCCCGGCGGCGTGAACTCGCCGGTGCGCGCCTTCCGGGCCGTGGGTGGCACGCCGCGCTTCATCACACGCGCCCACGGGCCCTTCATCCACGATGCCGAGGGCCGGCGCTACATCGACTACATCGGCTCCTGGGGCCCGATGATCCTCGGCCACGGCCACCCGGCGGTGCTCGACGCGGTGCAGAAGGCCGCGGCCGACGGCTTCAGCTTCGGCGCCCCCACCGAGCGCGAGATCGAGCTGGCCGAGGCCATCGTCGGGCACCTCGGCCCGGCCAGCGGCGTCGAGCAGGTGCGCCTGGTCTCCAGCGGCACCGAGGCCGGCATGAGCGCGCTGCGGCTGGCGCGCGGCGCCACCGGCCGCAGCCTCATCGTCAAGTTCGAGGGCTGCTACCACGGCCACGCCGACGCGCTGCTCGTCAAGGCCGGCTCGGGCCTGGCGACCTTCGGCTTCCCCACCAGCGCGGGCGTGCCCGAAGATGTGGTCAAGCACACGCTGGTGCTCGAGTACAACCACCTCGAGCAGCTCGAGGCGGCGTTTGCGAGGCAGGGAGACGACATCGCCTGCGTCATGCTCGAGGCCATCGCCGGCAACATGAACTTCGTGCGCGCCAGTGTGCCGTTCATGACCCGGCTGCGCGAGTTGTGCACGAAACACGGCGCGATGTTGGTTTTTGACGAGGTCATGACCGGCTTCCGCGTCGGCGCGCGGGGCGCCTGGGGCGTGTACGCGCAGCTCATGCCGGGGTTCCGGCCCGACCTGTTCGTGTTCGGCAAGGTCATCGGCGGTGGCATGCCGCTGGCGGCCTTCGGCGGCAGTCGGGCCGTGATGAGCCAGCTGGCGCCGCTGGGGCCGGTCTACCAGGCCGGAACGCTCAGCGGCAACCCGGTGGCCACGGCCTGCGGGCTGGCGACGCTGCGCGAAATCGGCCGCCCCGGCTTCTTCGAGGCGCTGGGCGCGAGCACGCGCGCGCTGGTGCACGGCCTGAAGGGCGCGGCCGACACCGCGGGCGTGCCCTTCGTGGTGGACAGCGAGGGCGGCATGTTCGGGTTCTTCTTTGCCGACACCCTTCCGCAGCACTACGGCACCGTGATGGCCACCGACAAGGAACGCTTCAACCGCTTCTTCCACGCCATGCTCGACCGCGGCGTGTACCTGGCCCCGGCGCTGTACGAGGCCGGCTTCGTGAGCGCGGCGCACACGCCGGCCGAGATCGAGGCCACGGTGGCGGCGGCGCGCGAGGCCTTCGCGACGCTGTGACGCCTGGCTGGGCGCTCAGCCCGGCGACGAGCGCAAGCCGTAGGCCCGGCCGCTGAGGAACACGTACTCGGCGCGCAGGATCGCGTCGCCCTTCTCGCCAGCGAAGGTGAAGCCCAGCACCGCCAGGCGGTCGCCGGCCTTGATCTCGGGCACCTGCCAGGCGCCCATGCGGGACAGCGGCGCGAGTTCGACGTCCCAGACACGGTCCTTGCGCGTGGGCAATTGCGCCGCCCTCAGCAGCGCGGGCCCGTCCACCGGCGCACTTTGCGGCGGCAAGGAGCGTGTGGCCAGGTCGGCGGGCAGCTTCAGGTCAGCCGGCAGCTTCAGCGTGAGCTCGGCATGCGGGTTGCGCCAGCGCACGTCGCGCGCAGTGCCCTCCAGGTAGACCGGCCGCGCCTGGTCGAAGCTGCTCCAGCCGTGGTGGGCCCAGGCAGGCAACGCCAGCAGCGCGGGCGCGGCGACCAGCAGGGTTCGGCGGTGCATGGCAGGCTCCTTCAGACGTAGGCGATCCAACGGCCGGCGATGATGGCGGCGAGCCAAAGACCCAGCGACAGCACGGTCTGCGCGCGCGCCACGGCATCGCTGCGTCGCAAGCCGCCGCGCGCATGGAAACTCGCGGCGTTGCTGCCGGCCAGCGCCAGCAGGATGAGCTTGATGACAAAGGCGCGGTTGGCCAGCATCTCGGCGGGGTGGGCCGCGAACATCAGCAGCCCGCTGGCTGCCACCGCGCCGAAGCCGGCCACGCTGAGCGACAGCGCCAGGCGCGCCAGTGGCGCCAGCGGCAGCTCGCGCCCCAGGCCCCACACCCGCAGCTCCAGCAGCACCAGGTTGCCCAGCAGCAGCGCAATGCCGGCGATGTGCACGACCTGCAGCGCCGGGTAGGCGATGGGGTGCTCGGCGATCCAGGGCAGGCCCACGAGTCCTTCGAACATGCGCGGACGCTAACAAAAGGCGCCGCACCCGACTTCTAGAATGCCTCACATGCACATCCACGTACTGGGCATCTGCGGCACCTTCATGGGCGGCCTGGCGGCGCTGGCGCGCGAGGCCGGCCACCGCGTGACGGGCTGCGACGCCGCCGTGTACCCGCCGATGAGCGAGCAGCTGCGCGCCCTCGGCATCGATCTCATCGAAGGCTACGGCGCCGAGCAGCGGGCGCTCACGCCCGATGTCTTCGTGGTGGGCAACGTCGTCAAGCGTGGCATGCCGCTGCTGGAGGCCCTGCTCGACGACGGTGCGCGCATGACCAGCGGCCCGCAGTGGCTGGCCGAACACGTGCTGCATGGCCGCCATGTGCTGGCCGTGGCCGGCACGCACGGCAAGACCACGACCACGGCGATGCTGTCGTGGATCCTCGAACAGGCGCTTCCCGCGGGCCGCAAGCCCGGCTTCCTGGTGGGCGGCGTGCCGCTGAACTTTGGGGTCAGCGCGCGGCTGGGCGATGCCGATGCGCCCTTCGTGATCGAGGCCGACGAGTACGACACGGCCCTCTTCGACAAGCGCAGCAAGTTCGTGCACTACCGGCCGCGAACCGCGGTGCTGAACAACCTCGAGCACGACCACGCCGACATCTTCCCGGACCTCGCCGCCATCGAGACGCAGTTCCACCACCTCGTGCGCACGATGCCCTCGCGCGGCCGGGTCGTCGTCAACGCACGCGACGAGGCCCTGGCCCGCGTGCTGGCGCGCGGCTGCTGGAGCGAGGTGCAGCGCTTCGGCACGCGGCGCGAGGAGCCCGGTGGCCTGTGCGCGCGCGGCGAGCCCGGCAGCTTCGACGTGCTGCGCGGCAGCCTCAAGCTCGGCCACGTGGCCTGGGATCTGCTCGGCGAGCACAACCAGATGAACGCGCTGGCCGCCATCGGAAGCGCCGAGCACGTGGGCGTGGCGCCGGCCGAGGCCTGCCGCGCGCTGGCGGGATTTCTCAACGTGCGCAGGCGGCTGGAGCTGCGCGGCGAGGTGAGCGGCGTGAAGGTCTACGACGACTTCGCGCACCACCCCACGGCGATGCGCACCACCATCGAAGGGCTGCGCCGCAAGGTGGGCCTGGGTGCGCGCATCCTCGCGGTGTTCGAGCCGCGCAGCAACACCATGAAGCTCGGCACGATGAAGGCCCAGCTGCCGTGGTCGCTGGAGGAGGCCGACCTGTCGTTCTGCCTGCAGGGCGACTACGGCTGGAGTGTCCGCGAGGCGCTGCAGACGCTCGGCGACCGTGCCCTGGTGGCGGACGACGTCGACACGCTGGTGGCGCTGATCGCACGGCACGCGCGCGCCGATGACCACGTGCTGTGCATGAGCAACGGCGGCTTTGGCGGCGTGCACGGCAAGCTGCTGGCGGCGCTGGGCCGCCGCTGAGCCGCAAGCCGGGCACGGCCCTTCGACAGGCTCAGGGCGAGCGGGTGCCGTTCGGGCTGAGCCTGTCGAAGCCCTGCCGCGCGCTCAGCCGCGCGAGAGAGTCGCGCGCAGCGCTTCGGTCAGCGTCGCCAGCGCCTCCTCGAGATGGGCTTTGCTCTCCAGGCTCTGCCCGCGCCGGGTGCTGGCCGCGCGCAGCTCGGCCTGCAGCCGCACGGCCTGGAAGCGCACCAGCGCGTAGGCATCGGCCGGCAGCGCGCCGCCCGGGCGCGTGAGCAGACCCTGCAGCCGCGCGATGTGGGCCCGCTGCAGGCTGCGCCTCATCGGCTCGATCTCCTGGCCGCTCTTGAGCTCGCTCCACACCGCCGACTGCAGCGTGCCGTAAAGCTCGCCCAGCGAGATCAGGTCCTTGCGCTGGGCCGGGGGCACCAGGTTGGGCAGGTCGAGCAGCCGCCGTGCCACGCCGGGCGACAGCAGCCGGTCCAGCGCCTGCGTCTGCAACGCCAGCACGGTGCCGGGGATGTCGGCCGGGCCGGCGCGGTTCCACTCGATGAAGTCGGGCTGCAGGCTGCTCAGGAACTCGGGCTTGAAGCGGAAGCTGTCCACCGTGAACAGCGAGTCAGCCACGAACTGCAGCGCCTCGCGCTGGCGCGCTGGCTCCACCGGTCGGAAGGCCGGGCGCGAGCCGGGCCGGCCTTGCGGGTCGCGCTCGGCGTACAGGCCGCCCACGTACTTGGCCGCATCCGCAGGCGCGCTGCGCAGCAGCCGGAAGCCCGACAGCAGGCTGCGGCGCAGGCGGTTGGCATCGTCGCCGTCGCGTGGGCCGCGAGTTTGCACACGGTCCCAGAGCTCGCGCGTGAGCTTCAGGCGGCGCTGGTAGTAGGCCAGCGGGTCGTCGCCGAGATCGAACAGGTTCACGCGCGGGTCGTAGCCACCGGTGTCGCCCCAGCCGGCGTCGGCGTCGTCGGCAAACGCGATCAGCGGGTCGGTGCGCTGGCGGCTCGCGATCTTGTCCAGCTCCGCCGCCTCGGCCTTGGCATCGAGCTTGGGGTCGAGCGGCTTGTAGCCGTACTCGATGGCAAAGTAGTCGTAGGCGCCCAGGCCCTTCATGTTGAACTCGCCCTTGGGCTCGCCCTGCAGCGGCAGGTTGAAGGCGTTGTAGTCCATCACCGAGTTGGAGATGCCGTTCTTCTCGCCGAAGGCCTTGTCCTTGAGCTGCTGCCGCGTGACCGTGGTGGAGCTGATGAAGTTGTGGCGCAGGCCCAGGGTGTGGCCCACCTCGTGCACGATCACGTCCTTGACGTAGGCCTGCACAAAGGCCTCGGCCTCGGGGCTCTCGGGGTCGAGGTCGCCGCGCGCCTCGAGCAGGTCCATCGCGAAGTGCAGCTCGTTGACCGCCTGCATCGCGTAGCCGCAGGCCTGCGGTGCACCGCCTTGGCCCGTCAGACCCTGCTGCCAAAGGGCAGACAGCGCGCCGCGCCAGCCCGGCGCACCGGCGGCAGGGGGCGCGGCAAAGGCCTGCAGCGGCTGCATGTCCTCGCGGATCAGCCGCCGCGCACCGCGGCCGAAGACATCGGCCATGCGGATGTCGGCGTCGAGGATCTCGCCGGTGCGCGGGTCGGAGTGGCTCGGGCCCTGCGCGAAGCCGACGTCGGCGCCGCTGAACCAGCGCACCGAGGCATGCCCGGACTCCATCAACGAGAAGTTGGCGTCGTCGGGCTGCTGCCGGGCCACGATGGCATTCTTGAAGCCGATGCGCTCGAAGGCCTTGTTGAACTCGAGGATGCCCTCCTCAACGGCCTTGCGGTAACGCAGCGGCGTGTTGCGGTCGATCCAGAACGTGATCGGGCGCACCGGCTCGCTCATGGCCGCGGCCGGGTCCTTCTTCTCGAGCCGCCAGCGGTTGATGTGGTGCACGCGCGTCGTGGGCTTGAGATCGTCGGACAGCTCGGTGTAGCTGTCGACGAAGTAGCCCACGCGCGGGTCGGCCAGGCGCGGCTTCATCGGTTCGGCCGGCAGCTCGCGGAAGTTGTAGACGAAACCAACGAACAGGCTGCGCGGGTCCGGCGTGGTCTGCGGCGGCGGCGGCGTCATCGGCCGTGGTGCGCCCGGCGGCAGCAGCGGCGGCGCGGCGATGCGCGGCACGCTGTAGTGGACCTGGCCGCCGAGCGTGGTCAGGCCCGGCTGGGCTCGGGCGGCGTCGAAGAAGCTGTTGGCGCGGTCGGGCGCGAAGGGCATGCGGTAGGCCAGCTCCAGATAGGTGCTGTAGCCGGCCATGTCGCCCAGCAGGAAGCCGGCGTCCACGAGCACGCTCTTGCTCTCGGGGTGCCGGGCACTGGCGACCGCCGACGAGCCCACCAGGCTGTCCGAGAAGCTCTCGCGCACCGCGATGCGGTTGCCGGGGTCGCCGTCGGCGCGGAAGTCGGTGTTGATGGCAACGAGCTGGATCTGGTTGCCGACGCTGCGGAACTGCGCCAGCCACGCCGGCCCCATATCGCCGGCATACAGGCCGCGCTCGCCGACCGCGTTCTTGACGTTCACCGACAGCAGGAAGAGCTGGCCCAGGCGCTCGGGCGTGAGTTCCAGCCAGACTTTCTCGTCCTTGCGCCAGATCGGGATGTAGCCGTCCTCGCGCTTGGCGTCCTTGATGACCTCGGCGAAGGGCGGCGGCGTGCCCGGCGGGCGGGCCGCCGCCGGCGGCGGGGCCGAGGCGCCGGCAGTGGGCTGTGCAGCGGGCGCGGGCGCTGCGCCCCCGCTGGCCGGCGCGGGCGCCGGTGGCGCAGCTGGCGCAGCTGGCGCCGGTGCGGGCGCCGCAGCCTGGGGCGGCGCAGCGGCACCCGGCGCCTGGTCGGGCGGCGTGGGGGTCGCGCAGCCGCTCAGCAACAGCAGGGCCGCCGTCACGGCCGTCAGCGGCGGCAAGGCGGTCTGGCGATGCGCTGGCGTCGTGCTGGAACGGGACGGTTCGGTCGTGTGCTTGGTGGGTGCGTCGGTCATGGCGGATGGGGTTGGTCGACGGGAAGGCCACCGCTTGCAGCGGCGACGTCAACGCCCATTCTGCTGCAAGGGCCATCCCGGGCGGGCGGGTCGGTGCCGAGGGCACGAAGGACACGAGCAGCCGAACGGGTGGTTCAAGCCGCAGCGACAATGCCCGCATGTACGCCCTCTTCGACGACGCCGGCAGGTTCCACGCCGGGCGCGTGATGTCCGAGGCCGAGAGCTCGCTGCAGGTGGAACTGGACTCCGGCAAGCGCGTCAAGGTCAAGGCCGCGAACCTGATGCTGCGCTTCGACCAGCCGGCGCCGGCCGAGCTGCTGGCGCGCGCCCGCGTGCTGGCCGATGACATCGACCTCGACCTGGCCTGGGCGTTCGCGCCGGAGGCCGAGTTCGGCTTCGCGGATCTGGCCCGCGACTACTTCGACGCCATGGCCGGCCCCGAACACCAGGCCGCGGCGCTGCTGCGGCTGTTCGAGGCGCCGCACTACTTCCGCCGGTTGGGCCGGGGGCAGTTCAAGAAGGCGCCGGAAGACACCGTCAAGGCCGCGCTCCTGGGCATCGAGCGCAAGAAGCAGATCGCCGCGCAGATCGAGGCCTGGGCCGGCGAGCTGGCTGCCGGCAATTGCCCCGAGCCCGTGCGCGAGCAGCTCTACCGCATCCTCTTCAGGCCCGACAAGAACGGCCCCGAGTACAAGGCCGTGGTCGAGGCCAGCCGCCGCGCGCAGCGCGCGCCACTGGACCTGTTGGCCGCCGCCGGCGCCATCACGAGCCCTTACCAGTTCCACTGGAGGCGCTTCCTGTTCGAGTTCTTCGTCAAGGGCACCAGCTTCCCGGCGCTGGCCGCGCCGCCCGTGGAGGGCGAGCTGCCCCTGGCCGAGGGCGTGGCGGCGTTCTCCATCGACGACTCGGCCACCACCGAGATCGACGACGCGCTGTCGGTGCGCGGGCTGGGCACGGGCACGGTGGTCTTCGGCATCCACATCGCGGCGCCGGGGCTGGCCATCGCGCCCGACTCGCCGCTCGACAAGGTGGCTCGCGAGCGCCTGTCCACCGTCTACATGCCGGGCTGGAAGATCACCATGCTGCCCGACGAGGTGGTGCAGGCCTACACGCTGATGGCCGGGCGCGACTGCCCTGCACTGAGCCTGTACGCCACCTTCGACGAGGCCTCGCTCGAGCTGCAGGGCCACGAGACGAAGATCGAGCGCGTGCGCATCGCCGCCAACCTGCGCCACGATGTGCTGGACGCCGTCGTCACCGAGGCCTCGCTGACGTCCGAAGCGAGCGGCACCGAGCCCGCGGCCTACGACTTCGCGCCCGAGCTGGCTTTCGCCTTCCGCCTCGCCCGGCATCTCAAGACCGCGCGCGAAGTGGTGCGCGGCAAGCCCGAGACCTTCAACCGGCCCGATTACAGCTTCAAGCTCGACCGCAGCAACGCCGGCACCGAGCCTACCGGCGACGAGACCGTGCTCATCGGCAACCGCCGCCGCGGCGCGCCGCTGGACCTGATCGTCGCCGAGGCCATGATCCTGGCCAACAGCACCTGGGGCGGCTGGCTGGCGCAGCACGGGGTGCCGGCCATCTACCGCAGCCAGGCCAGCCTGGCTCCGGGCATCAAGGTGAAGATGGGCACCAAGCCCGCGCCGCACGCCGGCATGGGTGTGCCGCAGTACGCCTGGAGCACGAGCCCGCTGCGGCGCTACACCGATCTCGTCAACCAGTGGCAAATCGTGGCCGTGGCGCGCCACGGCCACGCGGCGCCGCTGGTGGCGCCCTTTCGCCCCAAGGACGCAGCCCTGTTCAGCATCATTGGCGCGTTCGACTCCGCGTACTCGGCCTACAACGGCTTCCAGCAGCAGATTGAACGCTACTGGACGCTGCGTCACCTGCAGCAGGCTGGCATCGCCGAGCTGGAGGCCACGGTCATGAAGGACGGACTGGTGCGCGCCGAGACCTTGCCGCTGGTGTTCCGGCTGCCCGGTACCGAGGGCCTGCCGCGCGGCGCGCGCCTGCGCGCGCGCGTGGCCGGCATCGATCTGCTGACGCTCGAGCTGCACGCCACGCTGCTGGCGCGGCTCGACGCCGAACCGGCACCACCGGAAGAGTCGGCCGAGGACGACGAGGCCGAGCCCACCGGCAGCCTGCAGCTGGCCATCGACGTGGCAGAGGCCGACGCCGCGCCGGCAGTGGACCCCGCGGCCGAGCCCGCGGCCTGACGGCGGCACCAGGCCCGACCGCCCGAGCGATGCGCTGGCCGGAACTGACGACACTGCAGTGGGCGCTGGCGCTCTCCCTGGGCGCGCACGGCGTGCTGCTGTCGGTGCGCTTCGTCGATCCCGAGGCCATCGAGCGGGCCTTCCGCGATACGCCGCTGGAGGTGATCCTCGTCAACGCCCGTGGCGAGGATCCGCCGGCCGAGGCCCAGGCCCTGGCGCAGGCCAACCTGGCCGGCGGCGGTGAGGCTGCCCAGGGCCGCGCCACCAGCCCACTGCCGCTGGCCGCCACGGTGCAGCTGGGCGAGTCGCCCGACGAAGCCCGCCAGCGCATCGCGCAGCTGCGGCGCCAGCAGCAGCAGCTGCAGCGTCAGCAACAGCTGCTGCTGGCCCAGGCGCGGCGCGAGATCGCCGCGCTGCTGTCGCCCGACCCCAGCCGCGACAACGGCAGCCCCGAGCAGCGCGAGCAGGAAGAGCGCCGCAAGCAGCTGCTGCGCATGCTGTCCGAGATCGAGAAGCGGGTGAACGAGGAGAACGCGCGCCCCAAGAAGCGCTACGTCAGCCCGGCCACGCGCGAGGAAATCTACGCCCTCTACTACGACAACCTGCGCCGCCGCATCGAGGACCGGGGGACGCGCAGCTTCCCCGAGCACCAGGGCCGCAAGCTCTTTGGCGAGCTGACGATGAACGTCACCATCGACGCCGCCGGCCGCGTCGTCGAGGCCGACATCGTGCGCAGCAGCAATGACCGCCGGCTCGACCAGCAGGCGCTGGCCATCGTGGCGGCCTCCCAGCCCTTCGGGCCCTTCACGCCCGCAATGCGCGCGCGGGCCGACCAGATCGTCGTCACCTCGCGCTTCCGCTTCACGCGCGACGAGGCGCTTGAGACCATACAGATCAGCCGATGATGGCGCCCGACAAGCCTGCCGACCGCTACGCCGTGCTCGGCCATCCCGTGGCCCACAGCCGCAGCCCGGCGATCCACGCCGGGTTTGCCGCGCAGACCGGGCAGGCTGTGGACTACGGCCGCATCGAGTGCCCGGTCGACGGGTTCGGCCCCGGCGTGCGCGCCTTCGCCGCCAGCGGCGCAAGCGGCTGCAACGTCACGGTGCCGTTCAAGTTCGAGGCACTGGGCCTGGCTGGGCGCGCCAGCGAACGAGCGCGCCTGGCCGGCGCGGCCAACGTGCTGGGCTTCGACAGCCCGGATCCGGCCAAGTGGTGGGCCGACAACTCCGACGGCATCGGCCTGGTGCGCGACATCCGGCAGCACGCCGGGGTGGCGCTGGCCGGTGCGCGCGTGCTGCTGGTGGGTGCCGGGGGTGCGGCGGCCGGTGTGCTGGGGCCCTTGATCGAGGCCGGCGTGGCCGGCGTGGTGCTGGCCAACCGGACGGTCGCCAGGGCCGAGGCGCTGGTGCACTCGCACGCGGGCCTGGCCCGCGCCCACGGCGCCGCGCTGGCCGCTGCGCCGCTGCGGGCGCCGGGCGAGGCCTTCGACGTGGTGCTCAACGCCAGCAGCAGCAGCCTGGCCGGTGCCAAGCCGCCGGTGCCGGCCGCCGTGCTGCGCCCCGGCACGCTGGCCGTGGACCTGATGTACGGCCCGGCCGCGGCGCCCTTTCTGGACTGGGCACGCGCGCACGGCGCCGTCCCGCGTGACGGGCTGGGCATGCTGGTGGAGCAGGCGGCCGAGGCCTTCTTCCTGTGGCGCGGGGTGATGCCCGACACCGCGCCGGTCCTGACCGCCTTGCGCCAGGCGCTCGGTGCGGGGGGGGATGCCGCATGAAGCGCCCGGCCTGGCTCAGGCAGGGGCTGCGCCTCGGGGGGCTGGTGATGCTCAGCGCCGTGGCGCTGCAGCTCGTGTTCGCCGCCCGCATCGCCCTGATGACGGTGATCGACCCACAAAGCACCAGCTTCCAGCGCAGCGAAGCCTGGCGCTTGCTCGTGGAGCAGCGGCGCATCCTGTGGAGCCAGCAGTGGACAGAAGGCGGGCGCATCTCGCCCCACCTCAAGCGCGCCGTCATCGCCAGCGAGGACGGCAGCTTCCTTGACCACGCGGGCGTCGACTGGGAGGCCATCGAGAAGGCCTGGGAGCGCAACGAGCGCGCCGAAGCCCGGGCCGAGGCTGCGTCGAAGCGGGCCCAGGCACGCCAGGGCCGTCCCGTGGTGCCCAAAGTCGTGGGCGGCTCGACCATCACGCAGCAGCTGGCCAAGAACCTGTTCCTCTCGGGCGAGCGCACCGTGCTGCGCAAGGGCCAGGAGCTGGTGATCGCGCTGCTGCTCGAAGGCCTGCTCGGCAAGGAGCGCATCCTGGAGATCTACCTGAACAGCGTGGAGTGGGGCGAAGGGGTGTTCGGCGCCCAGGCGGCGGCGCGGCACTACTTCCGCGTCGATGCCGCGCAGCTGGGGCCGCAGCAGGCCGCGCGCCTGGCGGTGATGCTGCCGGCGCCCAAACGCTTCGAGAAGCGGCCGGCCAGCCCTTACCTGCTGTCGCGCACGGCCACCATCGTGGCGCGCATGAACGACGTGGAAATACCGAAGTGACGCAGACCCTGGAAATCGCCGCCGCCGCGGCGCGGCTCATCGTCGACGAGGGCATGGAGTTCGACCAGGCCAAGCGGCGTGCCGCGCGCGACGCCGGAGCGCGCGCCGAGCTGCCCGACAACGCCACGGTGGAGGCCGCCGTGCGCGAGCACATCGCCATTTTCTGCGCCGACACCCAGCCGGCTGAACTGCGCGCCCTGCGCGAGGTGGCGCTGCAGTGGATGGAGCGGCTGTCGGAGTTCCACCCGCATCTGGCCGGCGCCGCCTGGCGCGGCACGGCCACACGCCTGAGCGCGCTGCGCCTCGAGCTTTACGCCGACGATGGCAAGGCGCCGGAGATCGCGCTGATCAACGCCGGGGTCAGCTACGACGTCGACAGCTTGCCGGCAGCCGGGCACCGGCGCGAGCCGCTGCCGGTGCTGACGGTCGCCAGTCGCAGCCACGCCCTGGGGGAGCTGGTCGCCGTGCATCTGATCGTGCACGACCGCGACGACCTGCGCGGCGCGCTCAAGCCCGACAGCGGCGGCCAGACCTGGCGCGGCGACGCCGCCGCGCTGCGCGCCCGCATGGCCGAGTCCACGGCATGAACCGCCGCTCCGCAGTCATCATCGCCCTCGTCGGCGGCGGCGCCGCCGCCGGCGGCATCGCCTGGCAGCACCGGGCCACCCGGCTGCGCGACGAGGAACGCGCCGCCGTCGACCGCGACACCGCCGGCTTCTGGACGCTGAGCTTCCCCACCCCCGACGAGCCCGAGCCGCGGACAGTGGCCACGGCCTCGTTCCGCGGGCAGCCGCTGCTCGTCAATTTCTGGGGCACCTGGTGTCCGCCTTGCGTGAAGGAGATGCCCGAACTCGACCGCTTCGCACGGGAGCACGCGGCCCAGGGTTGGCGCGTGCTGGGCCTGGCCGTGGACAACGCCCGCGCAGTGCGCAGTTTCCTCCGCCACACCCCCGTGAGCTACCCGATCGCGATGGCCGGCTTCGAGGGCTCGGAACTGTCCCGCAGGCTGGGCAACGCGCAGTCCGGCCTGCCCTACACCGTGGCCTTCGACCGCCGCGGCCGCATCGCCCGCACCCAGGCCGGCGAGACCAACGCCGCCGAACTGGCCAGCTGGGCGCGCGACATGGCCTGACCGGGCCGCCAGGGGCCGGTATGTTTCGAACTGCTCGCAATTTCGGCAAAACGGCGTACAGTCGCGCCCTTCGGCGGCCCTGAGCCGCCCCTGCCCATGAACCTGCTCGTCCTCCACGGCCCCAACCTCAACCTGCTCGGCACCCGCGAGCCCGAGGTCTATGGCTCGACGACGCTGGCACAGATCGACGCCGATCTTGCACAGATCGCAGCAGAAGCCGGCGCGAAGCTGAGCAGCCTTCAGAGCAACCACGAAGGCGTGCTGATCGACCGCATCCACGCCGCGCGGAGCGACGGCACGCACTTCATCGTCATCAATCCGGGCGGCCTGACCCACACCAGCGTGGCGCTGCGCGACGCGCTGGCCGGTGTGGCCCTGCCCTTCATCGAGGTGCACCTGAGCAATGTGCACCGGCGCGAGCCGTTCCGCCACCACAGCCACCTGAGCGACATCGCCACCGGCGTGATCGTCGGTCTGGGCGCCGACGGCTACCGGCTGGCCGTGCACCACGCGCTGGGCCGCCGAGCGCGACCGGCCTGAAGTCACACCCGGGCACCCGCCGCGACCCGCGGCCGCCTTGCGAGGACCCCATGGACCTGAGAAAGCTGAAGACCCTGATCGACCTCGTCTCCGAGTCGAACATCTCCGAACTGGAGATCACCGAGGCCGAGGGCAAGGTGCGGATCGTCAAGGGCGGCCCTGCCGCCGTCGCCGTGATGCCGGCCGTGGCCGCCGCGCCGGTGGCAGCGCCGGTCGCCCCGGCGCCGGCCGCGCATCCAGCCCCGGCCGAGGCACCGGTCGCGCCACCGGCGGGCAAGGTGATCAAGTCGCCCATGGTCGGCACCTTCTACCGCGCCGCCAGCCCGGGCGCGAAGCCCTTCGTGGACGTGGGTGACGCCGTCAAGCCCGGCCAGGCCGTCTGCATCATCGAGGCCATGAAGATCATGAACGAGATCGAGTCCGACCTCGAAGGCCGCGTCGTCAAGATGCTGTGCGAGAACGGGCAGGCGGTCGAGTTCGGCCAACCGCTCTTCGTGCTCGAGTAAGGCGGGTCTTCGTGTTCAAGAAGATCCTCATCGCGAACCGGGGCGTTCGCGCGCAGCGCGGACGTGCCGCAGGCACGGCACATCGCGCCGCGTGCGCAGCACGCGAGGGCGGTTTCGCCGCGTAGCCATGTTCAAGAAGATCCTCATCGCCAATCGCGGCGAAATCGCCCTGCGCATCCAGCGCGCCTGCCGCGAGCTGGGCATCAAGTCGGTCGTCGTCTACTCCGAGGCCGACCGCGAGGCCAAATACGTCAAGCTCGCCGACGAGGCCGTGTGCATCGGCCCGGCGCCCAGCGCGCAGAGCTACCTCAACATGCCGGCCATCATCTCCACCGCGGAGGTGACGGACGCCGAGGCCATCCACCCCGGCTACGGCTTCCTGAGCGAAAACGCCGACTTCGCCGAGCGCGTGGAGCGCAGCGGCTTCGTGTTCATCGGGCCCACGCCCGAGAGCATCCGCATCATGGGCGACAAGGTCAGCGCCAAGCAGGCCATGATCAAGAGCGGCGTGCCCTGCGTGCCGGGCTCGGAGGGCGCGCTGCCCGACGACCCGAAGGAGATCATCCGCATCGCGCGCACGGTGGGCTACCCGGTCATCATCAAGGCCGCCGGCGGTGGCGGCGGGCGCGGCATGCGCGTCGTGCACACCGAGGCGGCGCTGATCCACGCCGTGCAGACGACACGCGCCGAGGCCGGGGCGGCCTTCGGCAACCCGCAGGTCTACATGGAGAAGTTCCTCGAGCACCCGCGGCACATCGAGATCCAGATCCTGGCCGACACCTTCCGCAACGCGGTGTGGCTGGGCGAGCGCGACTGCAGCATGCAGCGCCGCCACCAGAAGATCATCGAGGAGGCGCCGGCCCCGGGCATCCCGCGCCGCCTGATCGAACGCATCGGCGAGCGCTGCGCCGCCGCGTGCAAGAAGATCGGATACCGCGGCGCCGGCACTTTCGAGTTCCTGTACGAAAACGGCGAGTTCTATTTCATCGAGATGAACACGCGCGTGCAGGTCGAGCACCCGGTGACCGAGCTCGTCACCGGCATCGACATCGTGCAGCAGCAGATCAAGATCGCCGCGGGCGAGAAGCTGCCGTTCACGCAGCGCCAGATCGCGCTGCGCGGCCACGCCATCGAGTGCCGCATCAACGCCGAGGACCCGGTGAAGTTCGTGCCCAGCCCCGGCCGCATCACGCTGTGGCACGCGCCGGGTGGCCCGGGCGTGCGGGTGGATTCGCACGTCTACACCAACTACTTCGTGCCGCCCAATTACGACTCGATGATCGGCAAGATCATCTGCCACGGCGACACGCGCGAGCAGGCCATGGCGCGCATGCGCATCGCGCTGATGGAAACCGTGGTCGAGGGCATCCAGACCAACATCCCGCTGCACCGGGAGCTGATGGTCGACAGCAAGTTCATGGCCGGCGGCACCACCATCCACTACCTCGAGCAGTGGATGAGTCAACACAAGCGGTGAAGGTCAAATCACCGTTCGGGCTGAGCCTGTCGAAGCCCTCGCTCCGGAGCAAGCCCTTCGACACGCGGCCCTCGGCAAGCTCGGTCCGCTGCTCAGGGCGAACGGTGGGGGGCGTGCCCGAATGGTCGAGCTGATCCTGCGCGCCCCGGCGGCCCTGGTGGAGCCGGTGTCGGACGCGCTGATGGACGAGCTCGATGCGCTGTCCGTCAGCGTCGAGGACGCCGACGCGGACACCGACGCCGAGCAGGCCCTGTTCGGCGAGCCCGGCATGCCCGCGACGGCCGCGGGCTGGGAACGCAGCACGCTGAAGGTGCTGTTCGAGCACGGGTCGCAGGCCGAGGCCGCGGCCACGCTGCTGCTGGCGCAGGACTGGACCGCAGGGCTCTTGCTGCAGTCGCTGCAGGCAGCGCCTGAAGCCGACTGGGTGCGCCTGACGCAAAGCCAGTTCGAGCCCGTGCCCATCACGCCCACGTTCTGGATCGTGCCCACCTGGCACGAAGTGCCCGCCGCCGCGCGCCAGGTGATCCGCCTCGATCCCGGCCTGGCCTTCGGCACCGGCACCCACCCCACCACGCGCATGTGCCTGCGCTGGTTGGCCACGCAGCACACCCACGCGCAGCCGGCCGACTTGGGCCGCGTGCTCGACTACGGCTGCGGCTCCGGCATCCTCGCCATCGGCGCGGCGCTGATGGGCGCGCAGCTCATCGACGCCGTCGACATCGACCCCGCCGCCGTGCGGAGCACGCGCGACAACGCCAGCGCCAACGGCGTGATGCTCAACGCGGGCCCGCCCGAGCTGGTGGCCGGCGAGTACGGCCTGGTGCTGGCCAACATCCTGGCCTCGCCGCTGAAGCTGCTGGCGCCGCTGCTCACGGCCCATGTGTCGGCCGGCGGCTGGCTGGTGCTGGCCGGGCTGCTCGAGCGCCAGGCCGACGAGATCGCCGCGGTGTACGCCGCCTGCACGCCGGCGCTGACACTGTCCGTGGCCGACCACGAGGACGGCTGGATCCTGATGACCGGCCGCCACGCCTGAGCGCCGCCGCCATGAGCCGCCTGGCCACCCGCTGCAGCGCGTGCGGCACCGTGTTCCGGGTCGTGCCCGACCAACTGGGCGTGTCCGAGGGCTGGGTGCGCTGCGGCCGCTGCTCGCAGGTGTTCCATGCGATGGAGAGCCTGGTCGACCTGGAGACCGGCTTGCCCTGGCGCGGCGGCACATCGCCGCTTGACCCGGCGCTGCCGGCCGCACGCCCAGGTGCACCGCCGGGGCTGCCACGGCCCCTGTCCTCGTCCCCGTCCGCGCCGGCCGCCCCGCAGCCAGACCGCGGGTCCGCCGCCTCCTCGGCCCTCGACACCCGGCCTGCACGGGGTGCCGAGCGGCTGTCAGGGCCGCCCTTCAAGCCCTTCGCCGACGAAGGACCCGACAGCCACCGCGCTGCCCTGCCCATCGTGGCGCCCTCGTTCTTGCGGCGGGCCGAGCGCGCCGCGCGCTG
Organism: Ideonella sp. WA131b; assembly: GCA_023657425.1. NCBI lineage: Bacteria > Pseudomonadati > Pseudomonadota > Betaproteobacteria > Burkholderiales > Sphaerotilaceae > Ideonella > Ideonella sp. WA131b. The sequence goes on along the minus strand of JAGTJW010000001.1, from coordinate 1,547,944 downwards.
GCGGCGGCCCTGGGTGCGCGCGGCACTGGCCGGGACGGCGCTGCTCGCGGCCGCCTTGCTGGCGGCCCAGGTGGCTCACACCTGGCGCGACCGCCTGGCCGCCCGAGTGCCGGCACTCGCTCCGCTGCTGGTGCAGGGTTGCGCCTGGCTGGGCTGCGAGGTCGCCCCGGCACGCTGGCTCGACGCGCTGACAGTCGAGAGTTCCGGCCTCGTTCGGGTGGAGAGCAGCAACGTCTACACGCTGCAGGTGTCGCTGCGCAACGGCGCCCGCCACCCGGTGGCCCTGCCGGCGCTGGACCTGTCGCTGACCGACGCCAGCGGCGACCTGATCGCCCGCCGCGTGCTGCAGCCGGCCGATCTGGGCGCGAGCGCGGCGACAATCGCGCCCGGTCGGGATCTCGTGCTGCAGGCGACGCTGCAGTCCGGCGCCACGGTCATCGGCCCGAGCCGCGTCATCACCGGCTACACCGTCGAGATGTTCTACCCCTGAAGCCCCTTGGCGCGGCCCAGCGGCCTGCGCCACCCCACCCCGGAGCCTGTCCATGCCCGCGCTCATCTGCGGTTCCCTCGCCTTCGACACGATTACCACCTTCCCGGGGCGCTTCGCCGAGCAGATCCTGCCGGAGCAGGTGCACATCCTGAATGTGAGCTTCCTGGTGCCCACGCTGCGGCGCGAGTGGGGCGGCTGCGCCGGCAACATCGCCTACAACCTGCAGGCCATCGGCGGCCAGCCGCTCATCCTGGCCGCGGTGGGCGTGGACGGCGGCGAGTACCTGGCGCGCGTGGCCGGCTGGGGTGCCGACACCCGCCTGATCCACCGCGACACCGTGCTGCACACGGCGCAGTGCCACATCACGACCGACCGCGACAACAACCAGATCACCGCCTTCCACCCGGGCGCGATGAGCCACGCCCATCAGATGCGGGTGCCCGGCCGCCACGAGCGCGGCGACATCGCCATCGGCATCATCGCTCCCGACGGTCGCGACGCGATGTGGGAGCACGCGCACCAGATGGCGGAGGCCGGCATCCCGTTTGTCTTCGACCCTGGCCAGCAGCTGCCGCAGTTCAACGGCGACGAGCACCGCGAGATCATCGGGCTGGCGCGCTGGGTGGCGGTGAACGACTACGAAGGGCGGATGCTGCAGGAGCGCACCGGCTGGACGCCCGAGACCATCTCGCGCCTGCCCCACATCGAGGGCGTGATCGTGACGCTGGCCGAGCACGGCTGCGAGCTGTGGGTCCGGGGCGAGCGCATCGCCGTGCCGGGCGTGAAGGCCGCGCGCGCACTCGACCCCACCGGCTGTGGCGACGCCTTCCGGGCCGGTCTGCTCTACGGCCTGGAGCGGGGTTGGCGGCTGGAGCGCTGTGCCGCCCTGGGCAACCGCCTGGGCGCGCTGAAGATCGCCGAGCGCGGCCCGCAGAACCACGCCATCGACCCCGCCATCGTCGGCGAGGTCTGAGCCCAATGCGGGCTCGGTGCGGGCTCAGCGCGGGGTGCGGCGCGCCACCCAGAAGGTGGCACCTTCGGGGCCGTACGTCTCGGTGTGCGGCACGTCGGCCGCGAGCCCGAAGCGGTCGCCGGCCTGCAGCGTGCGCTGCTCGCCGGTGCAATCCAGCACCAGGCCGCCCCGCACCACCAGCGCCTGCACGTCGAAGGGGTGGCGGTGCTCCGGCACCACCTGGCCGGGTGCCCACTCACGCGCCAGCACCTCGCTGTAGCCCTGCGCCAGCCACTCGGCCCGGAAAGCCTCGAACGAGGGCAGCGGCGCGCTCACTGCACCACCTGCGCCAGCCGGCCGCTGGCGTAGTCGGCCGCCACCTGCACCAGCGTGCGCGGCTGGATCTTCGCGGCCTGCCCCTCGCAGCCGAACTGCACGTAGCGGTCGCGGCACACCCGGTAGGCGGCCTCGCGCGCGGGCTTGAGCCACTCGCGGGCGTCGAACTTGTCGGGGTTCTCGGCCATGAACTTGCGCACCGCGCCGGTCATCGCCAGGCGGATGTCGGTGTCGATGTTGATCTTGCGCACGCCGTGCTTGATGGCTTCCTGGATCTCCTCGATCGGCACGCCGAAGGTCTCCTTCATCTTGCCGCCGTGCTGGTTGATGACGGCCAGCAGCTCCGGCGGCACGCTGGAGCTGCCGTGCATCACCAGATGGGTGTTCGGGATGCGCCGGTGGATCTCCTTCACGCGGCCGATGGCGAGGATGTCGCCCGTGGGTTTGCGGCTGAACTTGTAGGCACCGTGGCTGGTGCCGATGGCAATGGCCAGCGCATCGAGTTGCGTGGCCTTCACGAACACGGCGGCCTCCTCGGGGTCGGTCAGCATCTGGCTGTGGTCGAGCTTGCCCTCGGCACCGATGCCGTCTTCCTCGCCCGCGTCGCCGGTTTCCAGGTTGCCCAGGCAGCCGAGCTCGCCCTCCACCGTCACGCCCACGGCGTGCGCCAGGTCGACCACCTTGCGCGTGACCTGCACGTTGTAGTCGAAGCTGGCCGGCGTCTTGCCGTCTTCCATCAGCGAGCCATCCATCATCACCGAACCGAAGCCCAGGTCGATGGCGCCCTGGCAGACCTTGGGGCTGGTGCCGTGGTCCTGGTGCATCACCAGCGGAATGTGCGGCCAGGCCTCGGTGGCAGCCTGGATCAGGTGCTTGATGAAGGGCTCCCCGGCGTACTTGCGGGCCCCGGCGCTGGCCTGCAGGATGACCGGCGCGCCCACCTCGTGCGCCGCCTGCATCACCGCCTGCACCTGCTCGAGGTTGTTCACGTTGTAGGCCGGGATGCCGTAGCCGTGCTCGGCGGCATGGTCGAGCAGCTGGCGCATGGAAACGAGGGGCATGGCGGAACTCCGAGTGGGTTTGCGAATGCGGCGCGCAGCCGGCCCGGCCGTCACCACGCGGTAACGGCGGGAATTCTAGGTGCCGCCCCCAAACGGGAAATGGCGGGCTTCCGTGCCGCTGTTCGCGCTCAGGCCATGGCCCCGCTGCGCCGACACTGGCCGCCCCACCTCACCGCTGCAAGCGCCCGCACACCATGGCCCGCATCGACACCGCCTCCATCACCCGCTGGATCACCGCCGCGGCCGTGCAGCACGGCGACGGGCTGCCGGCGCACCTGATGCAGCGCCTGCAGATCAGCCGCCGCCGGGCCGGCGCGCTGCTCAAGCGGCTTCAGGCGCTGCAGTGGCTGGTGGCCAGCGGCACGCCGAGAGCCCCCCGCTACGCGCCCGGCGCGCTGCGCCAGGTGGTCAGCCGCTACGCGCTGGCCGGGCTGCAGGAAGACGTCCCCTGGCGGCGCGACTTCGCGCCCTGCTTTGCGCTTCCGGCGGCGGTGCAGGCGATGGCGCAGCACGCCTTCACCGAGCTGCTGAACAACGCCGTCGACCACAGCGGCGGCACCCACGTCACGGTGTCGATGCGCCAGACGCCGCTGCAGCTGCAGCTGCTGGTGTCGGACGACGGCGTGGGCCTGTTCCGCCGCCTGGCCGAGCACTTCGCGCTCGACGAACCGGCGGTGGCCATGCTGGAACTCGCCAAGGGCAAGCTCACCAGCGACCCCGATCGCCACTGCGGCCACGGCCTGTTCTTCACCCCGCAGCTGGCCGATGTGTTCGACCTGCACGCCAACGCGGCCGCGTTCCAGCGCCGGGGCTGGGACGGCGGCCACTGGCACGCCCAGCGGCCGGCCACCAAGGCCGGCACCAGCATCTACCTCGCCATCGCGCTGGACACCCCGCGCACGCTGGATCAGGTGCTGTTGGCACACAGCGCCAGCGGCCAGGGCCTGGGCTTCGAGCGCACGCGGGTGCCGCTGGCGCTGCTGGCCGCGCCCGGCGCCCGGCAACTCAGCTCGCGCGCCGAGGCCCGCCGGGTGGCCGAGCGGCTGGATCGCTTTGCCACGGCCGAGCTGGACTTCACGGGCTTCGAGCACATCGGTCACGGCTTCGCAGACGAGCTGTTCCGTGTGATCGGGCGCCGGCATCCGGCGCTGCGGCTGCAACCCGTGGGTGCCGCTGCGCCGGTGGCGGCAATGATCGAGGCGGTGCGGCCCGCGGCGTGAGGGCGCGGCGGACCTGCTTGCCCGGGAACAACCCGTTCGCGCTGAGCCTGTCGAAGCGCCTTCGCTCCGCCCAGGGCTTCGACAAGCTCAGCCCGAACGGAGTGTTCAACCCCAGCCAGGCCTTCAGCCCACCTGGCACACCTTGGCTGCGCCGAGCTGCGCCCCGCGGCGGGCGCCGCGCGCCGCTGCCGCGGCGGGTGGGCCTTCAGCCCACCTGGCACACCTTGGCTGCGCCGAGCTGCGCCCCGCGGCGGGCGCCGCGCGCCGCTGCCGCGGCGGGTGGGCCTTCAGCCCACCTGGCACACCTTCAGCATGTTGGTACCACCGGGGTAGCCCATCGGCTCGCCGCAGGTGATGGCATAGGTATCCCCCGGCTTGAGCACGCCGCGCTCCACCAGCAGCCGCTCGGCCTGCGCCAGCGCCGCGTCGCGGTCGCTCATCTTGGGCATCAGCATCGGCCGCACGTTGCGGTACAGCGCCATGCGGCGCTGGCTCGCGGGTTGTGAGGTCAGGCCGAAGATGGGCACCTTGATGTTGTGCCGGCTCATCCACAGCGCCGTGCTGCCGCTTTCGGTGAGCGCGATGATGGCCTTGCAGCCCAGGTGGTGGGCGGTGAAGAGCGCCCCCATCGCGATGCTCTGGTCGATGCGGCCGAACTTCTTGTTGGTGAAGTCGGTCTCGATGGAGATGTCTTCCGCGCGCTCGGCCTCGAGCGCAATCTGGTGCATCTGCTCCACCGTCTCGACCGGGAACTTGCCGGCCGCCGTCTCGGCGCTGAGCATCACCGCGTCCGTGCCGTCGAGCACCGCATTGGCCACGTCGCTCACCTCGGCGCGCGTGGGCACCGGCGCGAGGATCATGCTCTCCATCATCTGTGTGGCGGTGATGGCCACCTTGTCCATCTCGCGGGCCATGCGGATCATGCGCTTTTGCAAGGCCGGCACGGCCGCGTTGCCCACCTCCACGGCGAGGTCGCCGCGCGCCACCATGATGCCGTCGCTGGCACGCAGGATGGCCTCGAGCTGCGGAATCGCCTCGCTGCGCTCGATCTTGGCGATCATCGCCGGCTTGTGCCGCGTCGCCTCGCCAGCCACGTAGGCCAGCTGGCGCGCCATCTCCATGTCGGTGGCGTTTTTCGGGAAGCTCACCGCCAGGTACTCGCACTGGAAGGCCATCGCGGTCTTGATGTCCTCCATGTCCTTGGCCGTGAGCGCAGGCGCCGTCAGGCCGCCGCCGGCCTTGTTGATGCCCTTGTTGTTGCTGAGTTCGCCGCCCAGCACCACGCGCGTGTGCACCTGCTCGCCGCGCACGGCCTCGACCTGCAGCTTGATGAGGCCGTCGTTGAGCAGCAGCGTGTCGCCGGGCCGCACGTCGCGCGGCAGCTCCTTGTAGTCCAGGCCGACGGCGGTGAGGTCGCCGGGCTCGGTGCGCTGCGCGTCCAGCACGAAGGCTGCGCCCGGCTCCAGCATCACCTTGCCGTCGGCGAACTTGCCGACGCGGATCTTCGGGCCCTGCAGGTCGGCCATCAGCGCCACCGTCTTGCCCACCTTGTCGGCCACCGCGCGCACGAGGTTGGCGCGGTCGATGTGGTCCTGGGCCTTACCGTGGCTGAAGTTCAGCCGCACCACGTCGACCCCGGCGATCAGCAGCTTCTCGAGCACGGCGGGGTCGCTGGAGGCCGGGCCGAGGGTGGCGACGATCTTGGTGGCGCGGGTCATGGGTCGGCTCTTCGGAAGGCGGCCTTGCGGCAGGGCGCGCCGATTATGGGTGTCGGCCGCGCACGCGAAGTTTCAGCGCGGTTTCGCGCTGCCGGGCCGCGGCTTCGCGACGCCGGGCATCCGGCCGTCACGCCAGCGTGGCGCGGCCGGTGTCGGCGGCGCACGCTGCGGTCCATGACACACCCCTTGATCGCCCTTCGTCGCGCCGCCGCCCTTTTGACCGCCGCGCTCCTGCCCTTCTTCGCCCATGCCCAGGTGGGCGTGCAACGCCTCGACGGCGTCGACCCGGCCGCGGCCGTGCTGGCGCTGGTCTGGTACCCCACGGCCACGCCCTCGCAGCCGCAGCGCATGGGCCCGTTCGCGCTGCAGGTTGCCGTGGATGCGCCACCGAGCGAGGGCCGACGCCCGCTGCTGCTGGTGTCGCACGGCACCGGTGGCCACGAGCTGGGCCATGCCTGGCTGGCGCAGGGCATGGCCGAGCGAGGCTGGCTCGTGCTCACGCTGCGGCAGACGGCCGACCACTTCCAGGACCGCTCCGGCATCACCCGCCCCGACTTCTTCGAGAAGCGCGCCCGGCAGCTCAGCCGTGTGCTCGATCAGCTGCTGGCCGATCCGCGCTGGCGCGAACGCATCGACCCCACGCGCATCGCCGCCTTCGGCCACTCGGCCGGCGGCCACTCGGTGCTGGCGCTGGTGGGGGCGCGGTCCGATCCGGCGCGCGCGGTGGCCTGGTGCTCACCGGGCGGCACGGGGCTCGTCGACGACGCCGTGATGTGCGGCCTGGGCGGCCGGCGCAGCGCCGACGCGGCGGCCACGATGCAGCAGGCCGTGCCGGCGGAGGTGACGGACCGCCGCATCGCCGCCGCCGTGGTGGCCACGCCGCTGGTGGTGCCGCTGCAGCCGGCCTCGCTGCAGGCGCTGCGCGCGCCGGTGTGGGTGGAGGCCGCGGGCCGCGACGAGGTGCTGGCCGCGCGCCACCACGCGCTCACGCTGTGCGGGCTGCCGCGGGTGCAGTGCCACGTCGACAAGGGAGCCGGCCACTTCGCATCGTTCCAGGCCGGCACCGGGCCGCTGCCGGCCAACGGCATCGACCCGGCCTACGACCCAGCAGGCTTCGACCGGCTGGCCTGGCAAGGCGGGGCGCTCGGGCGCATCGCCGGCTTCCTGGACGCGGCGGTGCGCTGAGCCGGGCTCAGCCCGCGGCGCGCCGCGCCAGGATCTCGAACGCCGGCAGCGTTTTGCCCTCCAGCACCTCAAGGAAGGCGCCGCCGCCGGTGCTGATGTAGCTCACCTGGCGCTCGATGCCGTACTTTGCGATCGCGGCCAGTGTGTCGCCGCCGCCGGCGATGCTGAAGGCGCCGCTGGCCGCGACGGCGCGCGCGATGGCCTCGGTGCCATGGCTGAAGGCCTCGAACTCGAACACGCCCACCGGGCCGTTCCACACCACGGTGCCGGCACCGGCGATCTGCGCCGACAGCACGGCCGCGGTCTCGGGGCCGATGTCGAGGATCATGTCCTCGGGCGCCACTTCAGAGGCCTTCTTCACGGTGGCCTGGGCGTCGGCCTTGAACTCGCGCGCCACCACCACGTCGGTCGGGATGGGCACCGCAGCGCCGCGCGCCTTCATCGCGGCGATCACGGCGCGGGCCTCGTCCACCAGGTCAGGCTCGGCCAGGCTCTTGCCGATGGGCAGGCCCGCCGCCAGCATGAAGGTGTTGGCGATGCCACCGCCGACGATGAGGCCGTCGACCTTCTCGGCCAGGCTCTTCAGGATCGTGAGCTTGGTGCTCACCTTGCTGCCGGCCACGATGGCCAGCAGCGGCCGCTTGGGCGCGGCCAGCGCGCGCGTGACGGCGTCGATCTCGGCCGCCAGCAGCGGGCCGGCGCAGGCGACCTTGGCGAACTCCGCGATGCCGTAGGTGCTGGCCTCGGCGCGGTGCGCGGTGCCGAAGGCATCGTGCACGAAGATGTCGCACAGCGCGGCCATCTTCCGCGCCAGGGCTTCGTCGTTCTTCTTCTCGCCCTTGTTGAGGCGGCAGTTCTCGAGCAGCACCACCTGCCCCGGCTGCACGGCCACGCCATCGACCCAGTTCGACACCAGCGGCACCGGGCGGGCCAGCAAGGCCGACAGCCGCTCGGCCACCGGCGCCAGGCTGTCCTCGGGCCTGAATTCGCCCTCGGTGGGCCGGCCGAGATGGCTGGTGACCATCACCGCGGCCCCGGCGTCCAGCGCCATGCGGATGGCGGGCACGCTGGCGCGGATGCGGGTGTCCTCGGTGATGTGGCCGGCGTCGTCCTGCGGCACGTTGAGGTCGGCGCGGATGAACACCCGCTGGCCCCGGACCCGGCCGGCGGCCACCAGGTCGGCGAGTCGAAGCACGTTCATGGATCAGGTCTCCGGCGGACGCCGCCGAGCCGAGGGGCCGCGAGCCGACGCCGATGTCGGCCACGGATTCTAGGAGGCTGTCGGGTGAGAGCGTGGCCCGATCACGCCCAGCCCAGCCCGAGCCGCAGCGGCAGATAAACGGCCATGCCGCAGACGATGGTGCCCAGGATGTCGCGACGCCAGAAGTACCAGGCCGCGCCGGCCGCCGCGCCCCACAGCCGCGCGTCGGCCCAGGTGTCGACGAAACGACCCTGCGTGCTGACGATCTCGGGCACCACCACGGCGGCCAGCGCCGCCAGCGGCGCGTAGCGCAGGCCCTCGCGCAGCCACGCCGGCAGCGGCCACTCGCGATCGGGGATGAGGAAGAAGCCGCGCGTGAGGAAGGTGATGGCCGCCAGGCCCGCGATGGCCAAGCCCGTGAGCCACGCGTCCGCAGCGTTCACCGGCGCGGCTCCGCGGGTGTGGCCAGCGCGGCCTTGCGCGGCGCGGCGTGGTCCATCAGCACGCCCATGGCCACGGCAGCGGCAATGGCCACGAGGATGTTGAGCTTCAGCGGCAGCGCGTAGGCCGCCACCGCGGCGCAGCCGGCGACCAGCCCGGCCACTGCCGTGTAGCGGTCGGACACCAGCGACAGCCCCACCCCCAGCAGCGCCAGCGTGCCGGCGAAGCCGATGCCCCAGTGTGCCGGCACGCTGTCGGCAAAGACCAGTCCGATGATCGACGGCACCTGCCAGCTCAGCCAGTTGATGGTGGCGCCACCCAGCAGATAAGGCAGCTGCTCCGGCGCCGGCTTGGGCTCGGGGAAGCGGCGCATGAACAACACGTAGTTGAGGTCGGCCATCAGGTAGGACAGCGCCAGCCGCTTCTTGCGCCCGAGGACCACGAGGTAAGGCCGCCACTGCGCCGAGAAGATCACGAAACGCAGGTTGACACACAGCGCCGTGGCCCACACCACCAGCACCGGCGCGCCGCTCATCAGCAGCGGCAGCGTCGCCAGCTGTGCGCTGCCGGCGAACACCAGCAGCGACATCATCAGCATCAAGGGCATGGGCAGCCCGCTGTTGCCCATGGCCACGCCCGTGATCAGACCCCAGGCGGCGATGCCCATGGCGGTGCTCAGCATGTCGCGCGCGCCGTGCGCGAACTCGGGGTGGCGCCACAGGGGGGCGGGGCCGCGCAGGGTGGGAGGGGTCTCGGACACCCGCCGATTGTCCCCTCAGCGGCGCCCCGCACCGGGTCAGCGCTTGTTGACGCTGCCGCTGCCGGCGACCTTGGTGCTCACGGTGGCCGGGTTGCCCGTGTAGACGACGTCGCCGCTGCCGGCGATGCGCACCTCCAGCGATTTGTCGGCGTGCACGGCGGCGTCGCCGCTGCCGGCGATGTTGATCGACACCTCCTCGGCCTTCAGCTCGCGCAACTGCACGTCGCCGCTGCCGGAGACGCCGATCTTCAGCTTCGTGGCCCTGCCGGCGCCGACGACGTCGCCGCTGCCCGCAATCGACACCTGCAGCTCGCCGGTCGTGAGCTGGCGCAAGCGCGTGTCGCTGGAGCCCGAGATGCGGATCGCCAGCGACGGGGTCTCGAAGGCTTCCACCAGCATGTCGCCGGAGCCCGAGGCGGCCAGCGAAGTGAGCAGCGGCACCGTGACGCTGACGCGCACCGTGCGGCTGTTGTAGATCGATGTGCCGCGTTTCCAGCGCACCTGCAGCCGGGCGTCAGCGCCGCTGCCGGTGACCTCGGTCTCCAGGTAGGGCAGCAGGTTGTCGTCGGCCTGGACCTCCACCACCTGGGGGGTCCCCTGGCGCACCACGAGGTCGATGGCGCCGGCCAGCGCCACGCCCTGGAAGGCCGGCAGCGGCCGCGTCTCGGTGCCGATGCGGCCGCTGCCCTCCAGCCGCTGCGCTTGTGCGGCCAGCGGCAGAAACGCTGCGACGCCCAGCAGCAGGGGCAGGCCGGCGCGGAGCAGGCGACGGCGGGGGATGGCAGTGGTCATGTCGGGGCCTCCGGGATGTCGATGGAGGCCCATCTTGCCCTGACGGGGCACGGCGGCACAGCGCCGCTGCGACGAAATGCCGGCCGGCGCGACCGGATGCGGTTGCGGCGAAGCCAGGCTCTCAGGAGCCGGGCTTGGCGGCGACTTTCTCGCCGTCGCCCGCCGGCTGGCCGGCCGATTTGCGGACCGGCTCGCCGTCGGCCTCGTCGTCGGCGGCCGGCGGCGGCGCGGCCTCGATCTTGTTCTCGGCCATGTACTCGTGCATCTCCTTCCAGCCGGCGAAGATGGCCGCCCGGTCGGCGCGCTTGTTCAGTTCGTAGCAGGTTTCCACCGAACGCGCGGCGTGCCGGCAGCCGGCACCGATGGCACGGCCGTCGGCCTCGCGCTTGGCGGCGATCTGATCGGGCGACTCGATGCCCAGCCAGTCGCAGCCGACCAGCAGCAGCGGCGCGGCCAGCAGCAGGCGAGCCAGGGCAGGTCCGGCGACGCGTTTCATGGCTCGGTTATCGGCGCCGCAGCGGCCGGGCTTGAGTCAACGCCGCGCAGCCAGCCGGCGGCGGACACGCGGCGGCTGCCGGCTGCCTGGACCTCGAGCAGCTCGAGCGCGCCCTCGCCGCAGGCCACGACGAGCCGGCCGCGGCCCGCATCCAGGCGCTGCCCCGGCGGCGCCCCGGCCGGGCCGGGGCATACCCTGGCGCGCCACAGCTTCAGCGGCACGCCGGCCACCGCCGCCCTGCAGCCGGGCGCCGGGTCGAAGGCGCGGATGCGCCGCTCCAGCGCGGCCGCCGGCTGCGCCCAGTCGAGCGCAGCCTCGGCCTTGTCGACCTTGTGCGCATAGGTGGCGCCCTCGGCCGGCTGAGGAATCGACGGCAGCGTGCCGGCCTGGAGTCGCTCCAGTGCCATCACCACCAGGCGTGCGCCGATCGCGGCCAAGCGGTCGTGCAGCGTCGCCGCAGTGTCAGCAGCTGTGATCGGCGTGACTTCGTGCAGCCGCATCGCGCCGGTGTCCAGGCCTTCGTCCATCTGCATCAGCGTGATGCCGGTCTCGTCGTCGCCGGCTTCGATGGCGCGCTGGATCGGCGCGGCGCCGCGCCAGCGCGGCAGCAGCGAGCCGTGGATGTTGAGGCAGCCTCGGGGCGGCAGCGCCAGCACCCAGCTCGGCAGGATCAGGCCGTAGGCCGCAACCACCAACAACTCGGGCGCGTCGGCCACCAGCATCGCGCGGGCGGCCTCGGCTTCGTCGGGAAACCGGCCATCCAGGCGCAGGCTGCGCGGCTGCGCCAGCGGCAGGCCGTGGGCGAGGGCGAACTGCTTCACCGGCGAGGGCTGCAGCTTCATGCCGCGGCCTGCCGGGCGGTCGGGCTGGGTGAGCACGCGCACCATCTCGTGCCCCGCCGCGTGAAGAGCCTCCATCGCCACGCGGGCGAACTCGGGCGTGCCGGCAAAGGCGATGCGCATGGCGGGGTCGCGCTCAGTTGCGAGCGCGCTGCTCGTCACGGCTGCGCTTGAGCAGCCGGGTGCGGATGCGGTCGCGCTTGAGCAGGCTCAAGTACTCCACGAACACCTTGCCGCGCAGGTGATCCAGCTCGTGCTGCACGCACACCGCGCTCAGACCCTCGGCGTCCATCTCGAAGGGCTGGCCCTCGCGGTCCAGCGCCTGCACCTTCACACGGGCGTGGCGCTCGATCTTGTCGTAGACCTGGGGCACCGACAGGCAGCCCTCCTCGGCGAGCGCCCGCTCGTCGCTGACCCAGACGATCTCGGGATTGATCAACACCATCGGCCGGTCGCGCGAGTCGGAGGTGTCCATCACGATCACGCGCTCGTGCACGTCCACCTGGGTGGCCGCCAGGCCGACGCCGCTTTCGGCGTACATGGTCTCCAACATGTCGGCGACCAGGGCGCGGATGCGGTCGTCCACCGCGGCCACAGGGCGGGCCACGGTATGCAAGCGGGGATCGGGATAGCGCAGGATCGGGAGTCGGGCCATGGCAGGGCGGGCGTCGCAAGCTTTGGCGGGAGTCAGATGGGGGCGACGAAACGGGTCGCAAAAGCTGTCGAAAGAAGGCTACGCCAAGCGTTCGAAAACCGTCGTTCTGCGCCAGAGTCGACGCCCACTTCGTTTGCGGCGTCAAGGGTTCAGGGGCAGAATCTTCTGGACCGGGCGAAGATTGTCGCCGCTCTTTCGCCACGAGCGTCCCGACCTGGGCCGGCCCGCTGCGAGGGACCCCATTCTGGCACCGCCCCGAACGCCGTCCGGAGATCTGCAGCGTGACCGAACCCACCTCCGTGCCCCGCCGCCGAATCCTGCTGCAGGCCGCCCGCATGGCAGGCTTGGCGACGGCCGCCGGCGCTGCCAGGGCCGAGCCAAGCCGCCTGGCGGTGCTGCCCGGATGGCGAGACACGGCCCAGCGTGTGGCCTCGGCCGGCGTGCCGCTGTCGGCGCTGGCGCCCAATGCCCCGGACGCGCACACTGTGCGCCCGGGCGACACGCTCTGGGGCCTCTCGGCCCTGTTCCTGAGCTCGCCCTGGCGCTGGCCCGAGCTGTGGGGCATGAACCTTGAGCAGATCCGCAACCCGCACCTCATCTATCCCGGCCAGGTGCTGGTGCTTGAAGTGATCGATGGGATGGCGCGGCTGCGACTGGCCGGCGGCGGCGGCGCCAGCGAGCCCCTGCGCACCGTTCGGCTGTCGCCTCGGGTGCGCTCCGAAGGGCTCGCCAACGGCGCCATCGCGGCAATCCCGTTGAACCTGATTGCGCCCTTCCTGAACGAGGCGATGGTGTTCGACCGCAACGAGCTCGACAGCGCACCGCGGGTGGTCGCGGCGCAGGAGGGTCGCGTGATGGTCTCGCGCGGCGAGACCGCCTACGTGCGCGGCGAACTGCAGGGCGCGCGCGATTTCCGCCTGTTCCGCGAGCTGCGGCCGCTGCTCGACCCCGGCACGCGCGAGGTGCTGGGCTTCGAGGGCCGCTACGTCGGCACCGCCGAGCTGGCTCGCTCCGGTGGAAACACCGTGGTCGACGGCCAGGCGGCGCTGGTGCCGGCCACGTTCCGCATCACCAGCACGCGCATCGAGGCCGGGGTCGGCGACCGGCTCAGCCCGGTGCCGCAACAGGAACCGGTGGCCTACGTGCCGCGCCCGCCAGCCCAGCCGGTGGACGGCCGCATCGTCTCGCTCTACGGTGACGGCGTGCGTGCCGGCCAGAACCACACCGTCACCATCAACCGCGGCCAGCGCGACGGCATCGAGCGCGGCCATGTCCTGGCCGTCTTGAGAACCGGCCGCAGCCTGGTCGACCGCACCTCGGCCGACCAGGCGCCGCTGCGGCTGCCCGATGAGCGCCACGGCCTGATGTTCGTGTTCCGCGTGTTCGACCGCGTCTCGTACGCACTGGTGCTGAACGTGCAGGAACCCGTACGCACCGGGGACCGGTTCACCCAGCCCTGACACCCACTGCCACGCAGCGCGCCGGCATGGATGCGAACGAGTTCGATGCCTGGTTCCGGTTGCTGGCCGCGCCCGGTGTCGGCCGCCGGACGGCGCGCCGGCTGATCGCCGCCTGCGGCAGCCCCGAGGCCGTGCTGGCCACGCCGCTGGCCACGCTGCGGCAACTCGCCGGCGAGGCCGTGGCACAGGCCCTGCGCAGTCCTTCAGACCAGACCGAGGCACGCCTGGCGCTCACCCGCGCGTGGCTGGCGGGCGGCGCCGATCGGCACGTGCTCACCCTCGGCGACCCTCGCTTCCCGCCACCGCTGCTGCAGACCGCCGACCCACCGCTGCTGCTGTATGTGCAGGGCGATCCCGCCGTGCTGCGGCGACCGGCGCTGGCCATGGTGGGCAGCCGCGGCGCCACGCCGCAGGGCCTGGCGAACGCGCGCGCCTTCGCTGGCGCCCTGGCCGGACAAGGCTGGTGCATCGTCTCGGGCTTGGCACTGGGCATCGACGCGGCGGCCCACGAGGGCGCTCTCGCGGCGCCCGGCGGGGGCGGCACGGTCGCCGTGGTGGGCACGGGCCTGGACCGCGTGTTCCCGGCGCGCCACCGCGCACTGGCCCACCGCATCGCCGCGGCAGGCGCCCTGGTGAGCGAGTACGCGCCCGGCGAGCTGCCGCTGCGCGAGCACTTCCCGGAACGCAACCGCATCATCGCCGGCCTGGCGCAGGGCACGCTGGTGGTGGAGGCCGCGCTGGCCTCGGGCTCGCTGATCACGGCGCGCCTGGCCAGCGAGGCCGGGCGTGAGGTGTTCGCCATCCCCGGCTCGATCCACTCGCCGCAGGCCCGCGGTTGCCACGCGCTCATCCGCCAGGGCGCCAAGCTGGTGGAGACGGCCGAGGACATCGTCGAGGAGTTGCGCGGCCAGCGCGCGCTGCCACTGGGCGGGGCCAAGGCCGACGACGAGCCGCCGGCCGGCGACAACGCCGACCCGCTGCTGGCTGCGCTGGGGCACGACCCGGTGACGCTCGACGCCCTGCTGGCGCGCACCGGCGACAGCGCCGCGCTGCTGTCAGCCCGGCTGCTGGAGCTGGAACTCGAAGGCCGCGTCGCGCGGCTGCCCGGAGGCCTTTACCAACGCCTGGACAGCGGCTGAACCGCGCTATAGTGGTTCGCATGTTCGACGTGCTGGTCTACCTCTACGAGAACTACTGGCGCCCCGACGCCTGCCCGGAACCTCGGCAGCTGTCCCGCAAGCTGAGCGCCGTCGGTTTCGAGGCTGAAGAGATCAACGACGCGCTCAAGTGGCTCGATGGCCTGGCCCACACGGCCGAGGGCGGCACCGCAGGTCCTGCGCGCCTGCAGCCCCGGGCCGGCAGCCTGCGCGTCTACACCGCGCACGAGCACGAGGTGCTGGGCGAGGAGTCGATCGGCTTCATCAGCTTCCTCGAGAGCGCCGGCGTCATGGCCCCGGCGATGCGCGAGATGGTGATCGACCGCGCGCTGGCCGTGGGCAGCGGCCGCATCGAGCTCGACGACCTGAAGATCATCGTGCTCATGGTGTTCTGGAGCCTGGGTGAGGAGCCCGATGCGCTGGTGCTCGACGAACTGTTCGTCGATTCCGAAGACCGCGTCATCCACTGAGCGGCGGCGGACGGCGCTGACATCGACTCTGCGTCGATCCTCCGAGATGTCCGCCCCCGGTGCCCGCACCTACACCATCGCCGAGCTGGCTGCCGAGTTCGACGTGACAGCGCGTGCCATCCGCTTCTACGAGGACTGGGGCCTGCTGAGGCCGCAGCGGGCCGGCCGCCAGCGTGTCTACAGCGCCGGCGACCGCACCCGGTTGAAGCTCACGCTGCGCGGCAAGCGGCTGGGGCTCAGCCTGCAGGAGATCAAGCAGCTCGTCGAGCTCTACGATGCCGACAGCGGCAGCCACCAGCAACTCGAGGCCTTCATCGCCGTGCTGGCCGAACACCGGCGGCTGCTGGAGCGCCAGCGCGTGGACATCGAGGTCACGCTGGCCGAGATCGATCAGCACGAGCAGCGCTGCCGCACGCTGCTGGCCGCCGGCCCCAGGCGCGCCGCCGCCGGTGACAGCAACGCCTCCCGGAGACCCTCATGAACACGCTACCCGGCCTGAACTTCATGCTCGGCGACGACATCGACGCGCTGCGCGATGCCGTGCGCGCCTTCGCCGAGGCCGAAATCGCGCCGCGCGCGGCCGAGATCGACGCCAGCGACCGTTTCCCCATGGACCTGTGGCGCAAGATGGGCGAGCTCGGCGTGCTCGGCATCACCGTGCCCGAGGCCTACGGCGGCGCCGACATGGGCTACCTCGCGCACATGGTGGCGATGGAGGAGATCAGCCGGGCCAGCGCCAGCGTGGGCCTGAGCTATGGCGCACACAGCAACCTGTGCGTCAACCAGATCAAGCGCAACGGCACCGAGGCCCAGAAGCGCCGCTACCTGCCCCGGCTCATCAGCGGCGAACACGTGGGCGCGCTGGCGATGAGCGAGCCCGGCGCCGGCTCCGACGTCATCAGCATGAAGCTGCGCGCGGTGGAACGCGGCGGCGTGTACGTGCTCAACGGCACCAAGATGTGGATCACCAACGGCCCCGATGCCGATGTGATGGTGGTCTACACGAAGACCGAGCCCGAACTCGGCGCGCGGGGCGTTACGGCCTTCATCGTCGAGAAGGGCATGAAGGGCTTTTCGACGGCGCAGAAGCTCGACAAGCTCGGGATGCGCGGCTCGCACACCGGCGAGATGGTGTTCGCCGACGTCGAGGTGCCGGCGGAGAACATCCTCGGCCAGCTGGGCGGCGGCGCCCGCGTGCTGATGAGTGGCCTGGACTACGAGCGTGCGGTGCTCGCCGCCGGGCCCATCGGCATCATGCAGGCCGTGATGGACAACGTGGTGCCCTACATCCACGACCGCAAGCAGTTCGGCCAGAGCATCGGCGAGTTCCAGCTCATCCAGGGCAAGGTGGCCGACATGTACACCGTGCTGCAGGCCGCGCGCGCCTTCTGCTACACGGTGGGCAAGAACCTCGACAGCCTCGGCGCCGAGCATGTGCGCCAGGTGCGCAAGGACTGCGCCAGCGTCATCCTGTGGTGCGCCGAGAAGGCCACCTGGATGGCCGGCGAGGGCATCCAGATCTTCGGCGGCAACGGCTACATCAACGACTATCCGCTGGGCCGCCTGTGGCGAGACGCCAAGCTCTACGAGATCGGCGCCGGCACCAGCGAGATCCGCCGCATGCTGATCGGGCGCGAACTGTTCGCGGAAACGGCGTGAGCACCGTCGCGCCGCTGGCTGCGCAACCCTTGCCGGGGCCGCCCGGATGGACGATTCGCGCTTGGCGCGAGGCCGACGTCCCGCGCCTGGCGGCCCTGGCCGACGACCCGGCGATCGCGTCGTGGATGAGCGACACCTGGCCCATGCCCTACACCGAGGCCGACGCGCGGTGGTGGGTGAACGAGGGCCAGCACGTCGGCCGGGATCGCGGCGCGCAGGCCCTGGCCATCTGCCTGGACGACGAGCCCTGGGGCGGCGCCGGGCTGCACCCGCAGACCGGCTTCCAGCGCTGCAATGTCGAGGTGGGTTGGTGGCTGGCGCCTGCGCAGTGGGGGCAGGGCGTGGCCGCGGCGGCCGCGTGCTGGCTGATCGGCCGCTGCTGGCAGCTGCCGTCCGTGCACCGCATCTTTGCGCCCATCCACGCTGGCAATCTGCGCTCGATGCGCGTGGCCGAGAAAGCCGGCATGCGCCTGGAGTCGGTGCAGCCTCGCAGCGCCTACAAGCAGGGTCGGTTGATCGACCGCTACCTGTGGGCCTGCTACCGCGAATCCTGAGCGATGCCCTACCGCCTGCGCGACCTGCTGGAGAAGAACCGTCGCTGGGCCGAGGGCGTGGAGCGAGAGCGGCCGGGCTTCTTCACCAGCCTGCTGGCGCAGCAGGAGCCGCAGTACCTGTGGATCGGCTGTGCCGACAGCCGCGTGCCGGCGAACGAAATCCTCGGCCTGCTGCCCGGTGACGTGTTCGTGCACCGCAACGTCGCCAACGTGGTGGTGCACAGCGACCTGAACGCGCTGTCGGTGATGCAGTACGCGGTGGACCAGTTGCACGTGCAGCACGTCATGGTGGTGGGCCACTACGGCTGCGGCGGTGTGGCCGCGGTGCTGCACGGTCGCCGCGCCGGTCTGGTGGACAACTGGCTGCGCCACGTGGCCGACGTGCGCGGCAAGCACCGCGATCTGCTCGCTGCGCTGCCCGGCGACGAGTCGCGGCTGCGGGCGCTCTGCGAGCTGAACGTGCTGGAGCAGGCGCTCAACGTCTGCGAGACCACCGTGGTTCAGGACGCCTGGGCGCGCGGGCAGCGTGTCGTGGTGCATGGCTGGGTGTACGGCCTGCACGACGGCCTGCTGCAGGACCTGGCGATGACGGTGCGCAGCGCCGCGGAGGCCGAGCTGGTCTATGCCGCGGCGCTGGCGGCGCTGCGCACGCGCCACATTGCCGCCGCGTCCGCCGGAACCCTGCCGGTGCCGCCGCTGCCGCCAGTGGCCGAGACGGCACTCGACCTGGCCGCGCCGCTCCGGGTACCCCCGGCGGCCCTGTGAAAGCCGCTGCCATCAGGATGCCCGCACGATGTTCCCCCACCAGCTGACCGACCGCCACGCCTTCGACATCGCCCAGGCCCTGGTCGACGGCTTCGACCGCCACTACCGCCTGTTCCGGGCCACCAGCGCCGCCGCCAAGGGCCGCTTCGAAAAGGCCGACTGGCACAGCCAGCAGCGTGCGCAGGCCGAGCGCATCGCGTTCTACGACCAGCGCGTCGACGAGGCGGTGCAGCGGCTGCGCGGCGAGCTCGCGGTCGAGGAGGTCGGCATGGACACCTGGCAGCAGGCCAAGCTGCACTACATCGGCCTGCTGGTCGATCATCACCAGCCCGAGCTGGCCGAGACCTTCTTCAACTCCGTCACGGCCAAGCTGCTGCACCGCAGCTATTTCCACAACGACTTCATCTTCGTGCGCCCGGCCGTCAGCACCGAGTACATCGAGGACGACGCGCCAGGCTCGCTGCCCACCTACCGCGCCTACTACCCCACGCGCGAGACGCTGCACGACACCTGGCGCCGCATCATCACCAACCTGCAGCTTGAGGGCGGATTTCAGGACCTGGACCGCGACGTCGACCATGTCGTGCAGGCCATGCTCGGCGAGCTCGGCGGATTCCGGCCGCGCGCCAACTTCCAGATCCAGGTGCTGGCCAGCCTGTTCTACCGGAACAAGGGCGCCTACCTGGTGGGCAAGATCATCAACGGCTTCCACGAGACGCCGTTGGCGCTGCCCATCCTGCGCGGCAGCGACAGTCGCCTCGTCATCGACGCGGCCCTCTTTGGCGAAGACGACCTGCTGATGATCTTCAGCTACGCGCGCGCGTACTTCATGGTCGACATGGAGGTGCCCAGCGCCACGGTGCAGTTCCTGCGCTCGCTGATGCCGCGCAAGCCCCGCCACGAGCTGTACAACGCGCTGGGCCTGCAGAAGCACGGCAAGAACCTCTTCTACCGCGATTTCATGGCGCACCAGCGCCACAGCTCCGACAGGTTCCGCATCGCGCCGGGCATCAAGGGCATGGTGATGCTGGTGTTCGACCTGCCTTCGTTTCCCTACGTCTTCAAGGTCATCAAGGATTACTACCCGCCGCAGAAGGACACCACGCGCGAGCTCATCCAGAGCAAGTATCTGCTCGTGAAGCAGCACGACCGGGTCGGCCGCATGGCCGACACGCTGGAGTTCAGCAACGTCGCCTTTCCGCGGGCGCGCTTCGAGGACGAGCTGGTGGAGGAGCTGAAGAAGTTCTGCCCCAGCGTGCTGGAGATCTCCGACCGCGACGGCGACGGCCAGACCGAGCTGATCCTCAAGCACGTGTACATCGAACGCCGCATGATCCCGCTGAACATCTATCTGCAGGAGGCCGGCCCCGAGCAGCTGGCGCACGCGGTGGTGGAGTACGGCAACGCGATCAAGGACCTGGTGGCCGCGAACATCTTCCCCGGCGACATGCTCTGGAAGAACTTCGGCGTCACGCGCCACGGCAAGGTGGTGTTCTACGACTACGACGAGATCGAGTACCTCACCGACTGCAACTTCCGCCGCGTGCCGGCGGCGCGCCACGAGGAGGACGAGCTCTCCGGCGAAGTCTGGTACGCCGTCAACAAGGGGGACGTCTTCCCCGAGACCTTCGGCCCCTTCCTGCTGGGCAATCCGCAGGTGCGCGACATCTTCATGGCCCACCACGCCGATCTGCTCGACGCCGCGTTCTGGCAGGGCTGCAAGGAGCGCATCCTGGCCGGGCACGTGCACGACGTGTTTCCTTATGACCCCGGTAAGCGCTTCTCCAGCCGCGCCACCGCCTGACCCCGTTCCACCTTCTCCGAGGAGTCCACCATGCCCACCGACCCCATCGTCATCGTCGCCGCCGCCCGCACGCCCATCGGCGGCCTGCTGGGAGACTTCGCCGGCCTCGCGGCCTGGGAGCTGGGCGCCGTCGCCGTGAAGGCCGCGGTCGAGCGGGCCGGTGTGCCCGGCGACGCGGTGGACGAGGTGCTGCTGGGCAACTGCCTGATGGCCGGCCAGGGCCAGGCGCCGGCACGCCAGGCGGCCTTGAAGGCCGGGCTGCCGCAGAGCGCCGGCGCTGTCACGCTCAGCAAGATGTGCGGCAGCGGCATGCGCGCGATGATGTTCGCCCACGACATGCTGGCCGCCGGCAGTGCGCAGGTGGTGGTGGCCGGCGGCATGGAGAGCATGACCAACGCGCCGCACCTGATGTTCGCGCGCAAGGGCGTGAAGTACGGTGCTGCGCAGCTGTTCGACCACATGGCGCGGGACGGCCTCGAAGACGCCTATGAACGTTTGGCTGATGGGGGCGGCAAGGCCATGGGCGTGTTCGCCGAGAGCTGCGCCGCGAAGTACGGCTTCACGCGCGAGGCGCAGGACGCCTACGCCATCGCCAGCACCACGCGGGCCCGGGCCGCCAACGAGGACGGCAGCTTCGACT
Organism: Ideonella sp. WA131b; assembly: GCA_023657425.1. Lineage (NCBI taxonomy): Bacteria > Pseudomonadati > Pseudomonadota > Betaproteobacteria > Burkholderiales > Sphaerotilaceae > Ideonella > Ideonella sp. WA131b. The sequence goes on along the minus strand of JAGTJW010000001.1, from coordinate 1,527,289 downwards.
GGGAGATCGCCCCCGTTGCGCTGCCGGGCAAGGGCGGCGAGACCCTGGTGAAGCACGACGAGCAGCCCTTCAAGGCCAAGCTCGACAAGATCCCCACGCTCAAGCCCGCGTTCAAGAAAGACGGCACGATCACGGCCGCCAACGCCAGCAGCATCAGCGACGGTGCTGCCGCCCTGGTGATGGTGCGCGAGAGCACGGCGCGGCAGCTGGGCCTGCAGCCGCTGGCGCGCATCGTCAGCCACGCCGTGCATGCGCAGGCGCCGGAGTGGTTTTCCACCGCGCCGGCCGGTGCCATCGAGAAGGCGCTCAAGAAAGCCGGCTGGGACGCCAAGAGCGTCAACCTCTGGGAGGTGAACGAGGCCTTCGCCGCCGTCACGATGGCGGCGATGGCGGAGTTCAAGCTGCCGCACGAGATCGTCAACGTGCACGGCGGCGCCTGCGCCCTGGGTCACCCCATCGGCGCCAGCGGCGCGCGCATCGTCGTCACGCTGATGGGCGCGCTCAGGAAGCGCGGCTTGAAGCGCGGCGTCGCGGCGCTGTGCATCGGCGGCGGCGAGGCCACGGCGATGGCCGTGGAGATGCTTTGATGGCGGGGCTGGCCAGGCGCACCCGCGGAGCCCCTGGCGACGTGCAGAAGGAAGGTCCGGTGCAGGCATGACGCAAGAAGTGTTGATCGTGGGGGCCTCGCGCGGCATCGGTCTGGAGTTCGTGCGCCAGTACCGCGAGGCCGGTGCGCGTGTGACGGCCACCGCGCGCAGCGACGAGGGCCTGGCGCACATCCGGGCCTTGGGCGCCCGGGCCCTGCGTGTGGACGTGGCCAGCGTGGCCGGCACCAGCGCGCTGGCCTGGCCGCTCGACGGCGAGGCCTTCGACACCGCCATCCTCAACGCCGGGGTCTTCGGCCCGCGCAGCAGCGGCCTGCAGACCCCGAGCCAGGCCGAGTTCGACGCCGTCATGCACACCAACGTGCTGGGCGCCATGCGCGTGCTGCCGCTGTTGGCCGAAGCACTGGCGCCAGGGGCGCGGCTGGCGGTCATCTCCTCGCGCATGGGCTCGATGGGCCTGCGCGCCAACCCGTCGGGCTGGCTGTACCGCGCCAGCAAGGCGGCGCTCAACTCGGTGCTCAAGGACGCCTCGCTGGCCCTGGACGGCCGCGCGCTGTGCGTGGCCCTGCACCCGGGCTGGGTGCGCACCGACATGGGCGGCGCCGAGGCCGACCTTGACGTGGCCGAGAGCGTGGCAACGATGCGCCGCACGCTCGCCGCCCTGACCCCCGCCGACAACGGGGGCTTCTTCAACCACGACGGCCAGCCCCTGGCCTGGTGACACCGACATGCTGCTCTCCGAAGACCACCTCGCCGTGCAGGACGCCGTGCGCGCCTTCGTGCGGGCTGAGGTCGCGCCGCACGCCGCGGCCTGGGACCGCGGCCACACTTTTCCGAAGGAGGCTCTGCGCGGTCTGGCGCAGCTCGGCTGCTACGGCGTTGCCGTGCCGGCCGAGCTCGGCGGCGCAGGCCTGGACTACCTGGCGCTGGCGATCATCCTGGAGGAGATCGCTGCCGGCGACGGCGCCACCAGCACCATCGTCAGCGTCAACAACTGCCCCGTGTGTTCCATCCTGCTGGCCTTCGGCAACGCCGAGCAGCAGCAGCGCTTCCTGGTGCCGTTGGCCCGCGGCGAGATGCTCGGCGCCTTCTGCCTGACCGAGCCGCACGTGGGCTCCGAGGCCGGTGGCCTGCGCACCACCGCCCGCCGTGTCCGCGGTGACGCGGGCGACGAGTACGTGCTCGACGGCGTCAAGCAGTTCATCACCAGTGGCCGGCACGGCGACGTCGCCATCGTCATGGCCGTCACCGACAAGGCCGCCGGCAAGAAGGGCATCAGCGCTTTCCTGGTGCCGACCTCGACGCCGGGCTACGTCGTGGCGCGGCTCGAGGACAAGCTGGGCCAGCACGCCAGCGACACGGCGCAGATCCGCTTCGAGAACTGCCGCATCCCGGCGGCCAACCGGCTGGGCGAGGAAGGCCAGGGCCTGAAGATCGCGCTCAGCGGGCTGGAGGGCGGCCGCATCGGCATCGCCAGCCAGGCCGTGGGCATGGCGCGCGCGGCCTTCGAGGCGGCGCTGGCCTACGCCAAGGACCGCGTGAGCTTCGGTCAGCCCATCTTCCAGCACCAGGCGGTGCAGTTCAAGCTGGCCGAGATGGCCACGCAGATCGAGTGTGCGCGTCAGATGATCCACCACGCCGCGGCGCTCAAGGACGCCGGCCGCCCCTGCCTGAAGGAGGCCGCCATGGCCAAGCTCTTCGCCAGCGAGATGGCCGAGCGCGTGTGCTCCGATGCCATCCAGGTGCACGGCGGCTACGGCTACGTGAGCGACTTCCCCGTCGAGCGCATCTACCGCGACGTGCGCGTGTGCCAGATCTACGAGGGCACGAGCGAGGTGCAGAAGATCCTCATCGGGCGCGCGCTGGCCTGAGCGATTTCGGCCCACGCTCCTAGGAGCGTGGACCCTGTGCGGCGAGGGCCCCGCGCACCCGCTGGTTGATGAGGCGCAGCTCCGACAGCGAAGCCTCGATGTGGGCCTGCTTGGTCTCGAGCTGGCGAATGGCCTCGTCGGTGCGCTGCACCACGTAGCGCATCTGCTGCACGCGGCCTTCGCCGTGGGCACCGTAGAGGTCGAGGAAGTGCTTGATCTCTTCCAGGCTGGCGCCGATGGCCTTGCTGCGCAGGATGAGCGCCAGGCGGGCGTGGTCGCGCCGCGTGTACACGCGCGTGCCGTTCACGCGACGCGGAGCCAGCAGGCCCTTGTCCTCGTAGAAGCGGATGGTGCGCGGCGTGATGCCGAACTGCTGGCACAGCTCGGTGATGCCGAACAGCTCGGCGCTGCCGTCGTCGCGGTGGGCGTCGACCGCCTCCTGGGTAGCGGCCGACGCGGTGCCGGCGCTGCCTCGGCGGCCGTCGGGCACGGTCATACCACGCGTTGCAGCTTGAGTGCGACGCTCATGTCGCCACTGACCTTGAACCGGCCCATCATGAAGCCGGTGGCGGGCTCGAGCTCGCCCGACAGCAGCGCCGCCAGGTTCTCCAGCGTGATGGCCACGGTGCAGTCGGCCTCGCGGTCGGTGTTGTCCACGGTGTTGGGCACGGCGCGGCCGTCGATCACCGCCACGCCATCGGCGCCGCAGTCGAACTTGAGCACGGCGTTCAGGCCGCTGGAGTCGCCCACCTTGGCGCGCAGTGCTTGGGTGCAGGCTTGCAGGTCCATGGGTCTCGTCCTCGTGGAGCGGTGGCTGGCGATGTCGCAGGATGCTAGCCACACTGCATGCCGCAGGGATGCGCGTATTTACTTAGATGTCAACTGGTTGACCTTAACGTCACCCCTGGTGCCCAATGCGGACCATGACCCGCACATCGCCGTACGCCAGCGTCTTCCGCCCGGGGCTTTTCGACGGCCGGCTGGCCTGGGTCACCGGCGGCGGCAGCGGCATCGGGCGCTGCGTGGCGCACGAGCTGGCTGCGCTGGGTGCCTTGGTGGTGATCAGCGGGCGCACGCAGGCCAAGCTCGATGCCGTGGCGGCCGAGATCACGGCCGACGGCGGCCGCTGCAACACCGTGGCCTTCGACATCCGCGACGAAGACGCGGTGAAGGCGAACGTGGCGGCGGTGATTGCGAAGCACGGCCCCGTGAGCGGCCTCGTCAACAACGCGGGCGGGCAGTTCCCGGCGCCGCTGCTGGCCATCAGCAAGAAGGGCTTCGACGCGGTCGTGGCCAACAACCTGACCGGCGGCTTCCTCATGATGCGGGAGCTGTTCAACCAGTGCATGCAGGCCCACGGCGGCGCGATCGTCAACATGACGGCCGACTTCCGCAACGGCATGCCCGGCATGGGCCACAGCGGCGCGGCGCGCGCCGGCATGAGCAACCTCACCATGACGGCGGCCTTCGAGTGGGCGCATGCCGGCGTGCGCGTGAACGCCGTGGCGCCGGGCTGGATCGCCAGTTCGGGGATGGACACCTACGGCGGCGCCATGAAGGCCATCCTTCCCAAGCTGAAGCAGCACGTGCCGCTCCGCCGCATGGGCGTGGAGGCCGAGGTCTCGGCAGCCATCGTCTTCCTGCTCTCGCCGGCGGCGGCCTTCATCACAGGTGTCACGCTGCAGATCGACGGTGCGGCATCGCTGGGCAGCGAGATCTTCCCGCTGGGCGGCACGAGCACATCGAAGCCCTTCGACGGCTTCCACCGCGCCAGCACGCCCGAGGCGCTGAAGTGATGCCGCCGCTGACGTCGAAGCTCGACGCGAGCAGCGCTGCGTTCAAGGCCAACACCGCCCGCATGGCCGAGCGCCTGGCCGAGGTGCAGGCGCTGCAGGCCCGGGTGGTGAGCGAAAGCGAGAGCAAGCGCGCCAAGTTCGAGGCCCGCGGCCAGCTGCTGCCGCGCGAGCGCGTGGCGCGGCTGCTCGACCGCGGCAGCGCCTTCCTGGAGCTCAGCCCGCTGGCCGGCCTGGGCATGCACGACGACGACGGCAAGAAGAGCGTGCAGGGCGGTGGCAGCATCGTCGGCATAGGCGTGGTCGCGGGCAAGCGCGTGCTGGTCAGCGCCAGCGACAGCGCCGTCAAGGGCGGCACCATCGCGCCCATGGGCCTGAAGAAGGCGCTGCGCGCCCAGGAGCTGGCGTGCGAGAACAAGCTGCCGCTGGTGGCCCTGGTGGAAAGCGGCGGCGCCAACCTGATGTACCAGGCCGAGATTTTCGTCGACGGTGGCCGCACCTTCGCCAACCAGGCGCGGCTGTCGGCCGCCGGCATCCCGCAGATCGCGGTGGTGCATGGCTCGTCCACCGCGGGCGGCGCCTACCTGCCGGGCTTGAGCGACTACGTGGTGCTGGTGCGCGGCCGCAGCAGCATCTACCTGGCCGGCCCGCCGCTGGTGAAGGCGGCGATCGGCGAAGACGCCGACGACGAAGCACTCGGCGGCGCCGAGATGCACGCCAGCGTCACCGGCCTGGGCGAGTACCTGGCCGAGGACGACGCCCACGCCATCGCCACGGTGCGCGAGCTGCTGGCGACGCTGCCTTGGGACACGGTGGCCGAGCGCTCGCCCGCGCCGCCGCCGCACTACAGCGGCGACGAACTGATGGGCGTGGTGCCCGCCGACGAGCGCGAGCCCTACGACGTGCGCGAGGTGATCGCCCGCGTGGTGGACGGCTCGGCCTTCCTGGAGTTCAAGGCGGCGTACGCGGCCGACACGGTCTGCGGCCACGCGCGCATTGAGGGCCATGCCGTGGGCATGATCGGCAACAACGGCCCCATCCAGCCGCAGGGCAGCACCAAGGCCGCGCAGTTCATCCAGCTCTGCGACCAGGCCGGCGCGCCGCTCGTCTTCTTGCAGAACACCACCGGCTACATGGTGGGCACGGCGGCCGAGCAGGCCGGCGCCATCAAGCACGGCAGCAAGATGATCCAGGCGGTGGCCAACGCCCGTGTGCCCAAGTTCACTGTTCTGCTCGGCGGCAGCTTTGGCGCCGGCAACTACGGCATGTGCGGCCGCGGCTTCGACCCGCGCTTCATCTTCGCCTGGCCCACCGCGCGCACCGCGGTGATGGGCGGCGCGCAGGCGGCGATGGTGATGGACATGGTCAACCGCGCCAAGGTGCAGAAGATGGGCCTGCCGGCCAACGACGAAGCCCTGGCGGCCATGAGCGACGGCCTGCGCCGGCGGCTCGATGCCGAGAGCCACGTGCTCTTCGGCACCGCGCGTCTGTGGGACGACGGAATCATCGACCCGCGCGACACCCGCCGCGTGCTGGCCCTGTGCCTGGACCTCGCCGCCGAGGCCGCGGCGCGCGTGCTGCGGCCCAACACCTTTGGCGTGGCGCGGCTCTGATGCGCATCTACTGCGGTACGCACACCGTTCGGGCTGAGCTTATCGAAGCATCGCAGGCGCCTCACCCGGCCCTTCGACAGGCTCAGGGCGAACGGAGGGTTTCCGTTCGGGCGGAGCTTGTCGAAGCCCTGCGTGCGCCTCGCCGGACCCTCCGACAGGCTCAGGGCGAACGGAGGGTTTCCGTTCGGGCTGAGCCTGTCGAAGCCCTGCGTGTGCCTCACCGGGCCCTTCGACAGGCTCAGGGCGAACGGAGGGTTGCCGTTCGGGCTGAGCCTGTCGAAGCCCTGCGTGTGCCTCGCCAGGCCCCCCGACAGGCTCAGGGCGAACGGAGGGTTGCCGTTCGGGCGGAGCTTGTCGAAGCCCTGCGTGCGCCTCGCCGGACCCTCCGACAGGCTCAGGGCGAACGGAGGGTTTCCGTTCGGGCTGAGCCTGTCGAAGCCCTGCGTGTGCCTCGCCGGGCCCTTCGACAGGCTCAGGGCGAACGGAGGGTTGCCGTTCGGGCGGAGCCTGTCGAAGCCTTGCGTGCGCCTCGCCAGGCCCTTCGACAGGCTCAGGGCGAACGGAGGGTTGCCGTTCGGGCGGAGCTTGTCGAAGCCTTGCGTGCGCCTCGCCAGGCCCCCCGACAGGCTCAGGGCGAACGGAGGGTTTCCGTTCGGGCTGAGCCTGTCGAAGCCCTGTCCGCGCACCAGCGATCTCGTCAACAGCCTCAGGGACAACGGACGCCTCGACCAGGAGACATGACATGAAGTTCACCCCCGAACACCGTGCGCTCGAGGACACCGTCGTCAAGTTCTGCGACAAGGAACTCAACCCGTTTGTGGCCGAGTGGGAGGCGAAGGGCCAGTTCCCCGCGCACGAGGTGTTCAAGAAGCTCGGCAAGCTGGGCCTGCTGGGCCTGAAGTACCCCGAGGAATACGGCGGCGCCGGCCTGGACTTCAGCTACAGCATGGTCATGGCCGAGGCCCTGGGCCAGTGCAACTGCGGCGGCGTGCCCATGGCCATCGGCGTGCACACCGACATGGCCACGCCGGCCCTGGCGCGCTTCGGCAGTGACGATCTGCGCAAGGAGTGGCTGGTGCCCACGATCGCGGGCGAGGTGGTGGCGTGTCTCGGCGTGAGCGAGCCCGGTGGCGGCAGCGACGTGGCCGCGATCAAGACCATGGCGCAGCGCGAGGGCGACGACTACGTCATCAACGGCACCAAGATGTGGATCACCAGCGGCATGCAGGCCGACTGGTGCTGCCTGCTCGCCAACACCTCCGACGGCCCGGCGCACAAGAACAAGAGCCTCATCGTCGTGCCCATGGACGCCCCCGGCATCACGCGCCAGAAGATCCACAAGATCGGCATGCACAGCTCCGACACCGCGCAGCTGTTCTTCGACAACGTGCGCGTGCCGCGCCGTTACCTCATCGGGCAGGAGGGGCTGGGCTTCACCTTCCAGATGCTGCAGTTCCAGGAGGAGCGCCTGTGGGGCGCCGCCGGCAGCCTGCGCAGCCTGGACCGTCTGATCGACCAGACCATCGCCTACACGCGCGAGCGCCGCACCTTTGGCAAGCCCGTGCTTGACAACCAGGTGGTGCACTTCCGGCTGGCGGAGCTGCGCACCGAGGTCGAGGCGCTGCGCGCGCTGACCTACCGCGCGGTGGAGGCCTACATCGGCGGCAAGGACGTCACCCGGCTCGCCAGCATGGCCAAGCTCAAGTGCGGCCGGCTCAGCCGTGAGGTGACGGACAGCTGCCTGCAGTACTGGGGCGGCATGGGCTTCACGGCCGACAACCCCATCAGCCAGGCCTACCGCGACAGCCGCCTCATCAGCATCGGCGGCGGTGCCGACGAGATCATGCTGGGCATCATCTGCAAGCTCGAGGGCACGCTGCCGAAATGAGGCCCCCAAGCTCGCTCTCGCTCGCTGCCCCCGAGGGGGATGCCCGCCGACGGACCGGCAGGGCTGGATCCGCGGCGGTGGCCCGGCCCGATCCGAAACCACAGGGGGGGCCCGATGTCTGTTGAGTTTGTCGACTTCGCGACGCTCGCGCTGCGGCGCGCGGGTGGCGTGCTGCACGTGACGCTCAACCGCCCCGCGCAGCGCAACGCCATGAGCCTGGCCATGGTGCGCGAGCTGCGCGCCGTGCTGGCGCGGGCCGAGAGGCAAGGCGAAGTGCGCGTGATCGTGCTGCGCGGCGCGGGCGGGCACTTCTGCGCCGGGGCGGACGTGGCGGATCTCGCCGCGGCCCGCGCCCGCCTGGCCGACGATCCGCGCGCCATCGAGGACACCAATGCCGCCTTCGGTGAGCTGTGCGGCGCCTACGCCGCGACCGGCCTCGCCACCGTGGCGGTGGTGGAGGGCGCCTGCATGGGCGGCGGCTTCGGCCTGGCCTGCGTGGCTGACGTGACGCTGGCCGCGCGCAGCGCGCTGTTCAAGCTGCCCGAGACGCGGCTGGGGCTGGTGCCGGCACAGATCGCGCCCTTCCTCGTCGAGCGGCTGGGCGTGGCCGAGGCGCGGCGGCTGGCCGTCACCGGCGCCACGCTGGACTCGGCGGCTGCGCAGGCGCTGCGGCTGGTGCACGGTGTCGGCGAGGTCGACGCGCTGCTGGCGGCCACCTTGAGCGACATCATGGCCTGCGCACCCGGCGCCATCGCTGCCACCAAGGCACTGTTGGCCAAGGCGCGGCTGCACAGCCCGGCCTCGCTGGTGGCCGAGGCCGCGGCAATGTTCTCGCGCGCTGCACTCGGCCCCGAGGGGCAGGAGGGCACCATGGCCTTCCTGGGCAAACGCAAACCGTCGTGGGCGGCCGAGTCATGAGCTTCCGCACCATCCTGATGGCGAACCGCGGGGAAATCGCCTGCCGTGTGATCCGCACAGCGCACCGCATGGGCTACCGCACGGTGGCGGTGTACAGCGATGCCGATGCCGGCGCGCCGCACGTGCGGCAGGCCGATGCGGCGGTGCGCATCGGGCCGGCCCCTGCGGGCGAGTCCTACCTGTCGATCGAGGCGCTGATCGCCGCCGCGCGCACCAGCGGCGCCGACGCGGTGCACCCGGGCTACGGCTTCCTCTCCGAGCGCGCCGACTTCGCCGAGGCCTGCGTCGACGCCGGGCTGGTGTTCATCGGCCCGCCAGCGACGGCCATGCGTGCGATGGGCGGCAAGGCCGAGGCCAAGCGGCTGATGCTTGCCGCCGGCGTGCCCTGCGCGCCGGGCTTCCTGGGCGAGGCGCAGGACGACGCCACGCTGCGCGCCGGGGCCGAGCGCCTGGGGCTGCCGCTGCTCGTCAAGGCCGTGGCCGGCGGTGGCGGCCGCGGCATGCGGCTCGTGCGCACATGGGCCGAGTGGCAGGAGGCCTTGGCCGGCGCCCGCCGCGAGGCCACCAGCGCCTTCGGCGACGGCGCGCTGATGCTGGAGCGGCTCATCGAGCACGGCCGCCACATCGAGGTGCAGGTGTTCGCCGATGCCCACGGCCACGTCGTCCACCTGGGCGAGCGCGACTGCACCGCGCAGCGCCGCCGCCAGAAGGTGATCGAGGAGGCGCCGTCGCCTGCGGTCAGCGCCGCGCTGCGCGAGGCCATGGGCCGAGATGCCGTGGCCGCCGCCCGCGCCGTAGGCTATGTGGGCGCGGGCACGGTGGAGTTCATCATCGACACAGCGATGAACCACTACTTCCTCGAGATGAACACCCGGCTGCAGGTCGAGCACCCGGTCACCGAATGCGTCACCGGCCTGGACCTCGTGGAGTGGCAGCTGCGCGTGGCCGCAGGCGAGCCGCTGCCGCTGGCGCAGGACGACATCCGCATCGACGGCCACGCCATCGAGCTGCGCCTCTACGCCGAAGACCCCGCCGGCGGCTGGGTGCCGCAGACCGGCACCGTGCGCGGCTGGCGGCCCGAGCGGGCACGGGCCCTCGGCGTGCGCGTGGACCACGGCATCAGTGACGGCCAGGTCATCGGCCCGCACTACGACGCCATGGTGGCCAAGTTCATCGCCCACGGTCGCACGCGGCTTGATGCCGTGCGGCAGCTGGTGCGCGCCCTCGACCAGGCCCCGCTTCTGGCGCCGGCCAACAACGGCCGCTTCCTGCGCGAACTGCTGCTGCACCCCGACTTCACCGCCGCCACGATGACCACGGCGCGCCTCGACGAATGGGCCGCCGCTGGCACCCCGCCCGTGGCGCGCGCCGCGCCACCCGAGGCCGCCTGGCGCGTGGCCGCCGCGCTGCGCGCACACGATGCCGCCGGTGGAGCCGGTCATCGCCCGGCCAGCGTGCGCGGCTTCGACCTGGCGCTGCAGTGCCAGGGCGAGCGGCGCGTGCTTCGCACGCCCGTGGCGGGTGTGGCGGTGTCGTCGTGGGACGGCCTGGACGCCGTCGTCGCCATCGATGGGGTGGAGCGCCACGTCATCGCGCTGGCGGACAGTGCCAAGCTGCTTCTCGCCTGGGACGCCGCGGTCTTCGCTTTCGACGAGCCCTCGCCCTGGCCCGACCCCACCGCGGCCGCCGACCCGCGAGAGCTGCGGGCCCCCGTGGCCGGCGTCGTGGCCCGGGTGGCCGTGCAGCCCGGCGACCGCGTCGTCGCCGGCCAGTCGCTGGTGTGCGTGGAAGCGATGAAGATGGAGATGTGGCAGTCCGCCGCTGCCGCCGGCACCGTGGCCGAGGTGCACGTGGCGCTGCGCGACATCGTGGCCGCCGGTGCGCGGCTGGTCACCCTGGAGATCGACGCATGAGCGCCCGACCCGATGCCGACATGGCCATCCTCACCTGCGCCCTCACTGGCGTGCTCACCGATCCGACACAGCACCCGGTGCCCGTGACGCCTGCGCAGATGGCTTCGGAAGCTCGCGACGCCTTCAATGCCGGCGCCAGCATCATGCACGTGCACCTGCGCAGCCAGGAGCCCGGCTTCGGCCACATGCCGAGCTGGGACCCGGAGGTGGCCGCCGCGGTCTGCGACGCCATCCGCGCCGCCTGCCCGGGCGTCATCATCAACCTCACCACGGGCATCCTGGGCAAGGACATCTCGGGCCCCGCGGCCTGCCTGAAGCGCGTGAAGCCCGAGATCGCGGCCTGCAACGCCGGCACACTGAACTACCTCAAGCTCAAGGCCGACGGCACGTGGGCCTGGCCGCCGATGGTCTTCGACAACCCGGTGGCCAAGGTGCAGCAGTTCCTCGACGTGATGGCCGAGACCGGCACCCACCCGGAGTTCGAATGCTTCGACACCGGCATCCTGCGCAGCGTGGGCATGTACGTGGGTGCCGGCATGGTGCAGGGCGTGCCCGAGGTCAACCTGGTGATGGGCGTGGCCAGCGGCATGCCCTGCGATGCCGAGCTGCTGGCGCTGCTGCCGCGCTGGATGCCCGAAGGCGTGGTGTGGCAAAGCACCTTGATCGGCCGCGCCGAGGTGTGGCCCGTGCACCAGAAGACGGCCGATCTCGGAGGCCACCTGCGCACGGGGCTGGAGGACACCTTCTACCGGCCCGACGGCTCGCGCGCCCGCGGCAACGGCATGCTGATCGAGGATCTGGCCTCCTGCGCGCGGCGCGCAGGCCGCGACATCGCCACACCGGCCGAGGCGCGGGCGCTGCTGGGGCTGCGCGAGGCCGCCGAGGCATGAGCACGGCACCGCTGATGCCTCGCAGCGCCGAGGAACAGGCCCGGCTCGACGCCGCGCTGGTGGAGCTGTTCGAGCAGCGCATCACCTTCAATCAGACCCTGGGCCTGAAGGTGCTGAGCGTGAAGCCCGGCGACGTGCGTGCGCGCATCGCCATGCGGCCCGAGCTCGTGGGCCACTACGCCTATGGCCGGCTGCACGGCGGCGTCATCTCGGCCACCCTCGATGCGATGGGCGGACTGGCGCTGATGGCTGGCTTCGCCGAGCGCCACCCGCACGACAACGCGATGCAGGTGATGCACCGCTTCGCCAAGATGGGCACCATCGACCTGCGCATCGACTACCTCCGCCCGGGGCTGGGCCCGCACTTCATCGCCACGGCCGAGGTCACGCGGCTGGGCGGTCGCATCGGCAGCACGCAGATGCGCCTGGTCAACGACGAGGGCACGCTGCTGGCCACGGGCGCGGCGGCCTACGTGGTGGCCTGAACGGGCGGCTCGGCGACTTGGAGCGTGGGCGGCAGAAGTCCAGCCCCGCGTTGGGCCGACTTCGGGGCCAGGCCAGGCGCCGCGCGCAGCCCGGGCTGTACGCCCGGGCCAGCGTGGCAAGGCCGCAAGGGCCCCGAAATCGGCCCAGCCCGAAGGGCCGGGGCTGGATTTCTGCCGCCCACGCTCCCAGCCCAAGCCACGACCACCTGCCTGGTGTTCGAGATGCCGGCGCGCTGAGCGACTGCGAAGACATGAGCCGCGCCCGCGCCGGTCGCCACGGGCAGCCAGGGACTTGAGGGCCGGGAACCCGGCCCCATCTCACGGGCTCAACGACAGACCCAGACCTCGAGAGTGTCCATGTCCCGCGCCTTCTCACGCCTGCTGTTCACTGCCACGGCCCTGGTGGGCCTGGCGGCCGCCGTGGCCTTCGTCGCGCTGCCCGCGCTGGGGCAAGGCCGCATCGAGGCGCAGCCGCGCGCCGTCGCGCCACGCGGGCCGCTGGCAGCCGATGAGATGGCAAACATCGAGCTGTTCAAGAAGGCCAGCCCCTCGGTGGTGCACATCACCAGCCTGGGCGTGCAGCGGGACCTGTTCAGCATGAACGTGCAGCAGGTGCCGCGCGGCACCGGCACCGGCTTCGTCTGGGACGCAGCGGGCCACATCGTCACCAACTTCCACGTCATCCAGAACGCCAACGGCGCCAAGGTCACGCTGGCCGACCAGAGCAGCTACGAGGCCACCCTGGTGGGCGCGTTCCCCGACCGCGACCTGGCGGTGCTCAAGATCGACGCGCCGCGCGACAAGCTGCCACCGCTGGCCCTGGGCGCCAGCCGCGACCTGCAGGTGGGCCAGCGCGTCTATGCCATCGGCAACCCCTTCGGGCTGGACCAGACGCTGACCATCGGCATCGTCAGCGCGCTCAACCGCGAGATCGAGAGCTTCAACAACCGCACCATCCGCGGCGTGGTGCAGACGGATGCGGCCATCAACCCCGGCAACTCGGGCGGGCCGCTGCTCGACTCCGCCGGCCGTCTGATCGGCGTGAACACGCAGATCGCCAGTCCCAGCGGCGCCAGCGCGGGCATCGGCTTCGCCATACCGGTGGACGAGGTCAACCGCATCGTGCCGCGGCTCATCCGCGACGGCCGCTTCGTGCGCCCCGCCCTGGGCGTGACGGCCGGCTCGCTGCAGCTGCACCGCGCGCTCAACCTTCCCAAGGGTGTGGCGGTGGTGCAGGTGGGCCGCAGCTCGCCGGCTGCGCGCGCCGGGCTGCTGCCTTTCAGCCGCGGCAACCGCGGCGAGATCGTCATGGGGGATGTCATCACCGCCATCAACGATGAGCCGGTGGAGAGCCTGGACGACATGCTGGCGGCCCTCGAACGGCGTCAGCCGGGTGACGCGGTGACGCTGCGGGTGTGGCGCGAGGGGCGCACGCGCAGCGTGGAAACACGCCTGGCTTCCAGCGACTAGGCGCGTGGGCGGCAGAAATCCAGCCCCGCGTTGGGCCGACTTCCAGGCCTTGGCGAAGATGTCGCGCCAGGTGCCGGACTCGCAGCTCACCTGCAGCCGGCTGCCCGAGGCGATCGACTGCCCGAACGGCCTGCATGCCCAGACCGGCGGCACGGCATGAGCCCTTGGCCCGATCTCGCCTGGCTCGCGGCGCTGCAGCAGCCCCCGCTGGCTCTGTCTTGGACGCCGCCCGAGTGGGACCAGCGCGTGCGCGTGACGCGCCGGCTGCGGCTGCCGGGGCGGCTGGCCGAATCCGTGATGGACGCCGGCCTGGCGCCGAGGCCGACAGCAGCGATGCCTGAGACGCTGTGAACGAAGCCGCCGCGGCAGCCGCGGGTGGGACAATTCGGCGTGCGCACCGAGGTCCACCCCGCCCCATGAAGATCCTGCTCACCGGCGCGGCCGGATTCATCGGCATGACGACGGCGCTGAAGCTGCTCGCACGTGGCGACTCCGTCCTGGGGCTGGACAACCTCAACGACTACTACAGCGTGCAGCTCAAGCGCGACCGCCTGGCGCGGCTGACGCCGCACCCGCACTTCAGCTTCGTGCACATGGACGTGGCCGACCGCCCGGGCGTCGAGAAGCTTTTCGCCGAAGGCGGCTTCGACCGCGTCATCCACCTCGCCGCGCAGGCCGGCGTGCGCTACTCGCTCGTCAACCCGCACGCCTACGTCGACAGCAACATCGTCGGCTTCATGAACATCCTGGAGGGCTGCCGCCACGCGGAGGTGCAGCACCTCGTCTACGCCAGCAGCTCCAGCGTCTACGGCGGCAACACGCGCATGCCGTTCTCCGAGCACGACAGCGTCGACCATCCGGTGAGCATGTATGCCGCCACCAAGAAGGCCAACGAGCTGATGGCGCACACCTACAGCCACCTGTTCGGCCTGCCGACCACGGGCCTGCGCTTCTTCACCGTGTACGGGCCCTGGGGACGGCCGGACATGGCGTTGTTCCTGTTCACCAAGGCCATCCTCGAGGGCCGGCCGATCGACGTGTTCAACCACGGCCACATGCGCCGGGATTTCACCTACGTGGACGACATCGTCGAGGGCGTGATCCGCGTCACCGACCGTGTGGCCACGCCCCACCCGGCGTACCGGTCCGACAGCCCCGACCCCGGCAGCAGCCATGCACCCTACCGCGTGTTCAACATCGGCAACCACCAGCCCGTGCCGCTGCTGGACTTCATTGCCGCCATCGAGGACGCGCTCGGCCGCAAGGCCACGAAGAACCTGCTGCCGCTGCAGGACGGCGACGTGCCCGCCACCTACGCCGACGTCGACGCCCTCGCCGGATGGGCCGGCTTCGCGCCGGCCACGGACATCCGCAACGGCATCGGGCGCTTCGTCGAGTGGTACCGCGCGTACTACCGGGTGTGACAGGCCCGTGACTCGCGGCCGGTGGCCGAAGCGCCTCAGGCGCGCGCGAGCTGCGCCGCGAAGCAGTCGATGGTGCGGCGCAGGCCGGGCTCCAGCGCAGTGGTGGGCTCCCACTGCAGGTGCTGGCGCGCCAGCGCGAGATCGGGTTTGCGCTGCATCGGGTCGTCGCTGGGCAGGGGCCTCTTCACGATGCTGCTGCGGCTGCCGCTGAGCGCGATCACCTTCTCGGCAAGTTGCAGGATGGTGAATTCGCCCGGGTTGCCGATGTTCACCGGGCCCGTGAACTCGTCCGGTGTGGCCATCAGCTTCAGGAGGCCGGCCACCAGGTCGTCCACGTAGCAGAAGCTGCGGGTCTGCGCCCCTTCACCGTAGACGGTGATGGGCTCGCCCTTCAGGGCCTGGACGATGAAGTTGCTCACCACGCGCCCGTCGTTCGGGTGCATGCGCGGGCCGTAGGTGTTGAAGATGCGTGCCACCTTGATGCGCAGCCTGTGCTGGCGGTGGTAGTCGAAAAACAGCGTCTCGGCACAACGCTTGCCCTCGTCGTAGCAGCTGCGGATGCCGATGGGGTTGACGTGGCCCCAGTAGTCTTCGGGCTGCGGGTGCACCTGCGGGTCACCGTAGACCTCGGACGTGCTCGCCTGAAGGATCTTCGCCTTCAGCCGCTTGGCCAGACCCAGCATGTTGATGGCGCCGAGCACGCTGGTCTTGGTGGTCTGAACAGGGTCGTGCTGGTAGTGCACGGGACTGGCCGGGCAAGCCAGGTTGTAGATCTCGTCCACCTCCACGTACAACGGGAAGGTGACGTCGTGCCGCATCAGCTCGAAGCGGGGATGCCCCAGCAGGTGTGCCACGTTGTCCTTGGTGCCGGTGTAGAAGTTGTCGACACACAGCACATCGTCGCCGGCCTCGATGAGGCGCTCGCAGAGGTGCGAGCCGAGGAAGCCGGCCCCCCCGGTGACCATCACGCGCCTTCTGGTGCCGTAGATTCTCATCGCAGCCTCGTCGGCGGCCCCTGCCGTCAATCTGCCATGGTAGCGGTGAGGCCTGCCCCCGGCTCTGCGCGTTCTTTGGCGGACTGCGCGGACCCGGCGCGTGGGCCTCCTGCGTGCCGTCGATGTCGGGGTGCTGCCCTCAGGGCAAGGGCAAGCCGTAGTGGCCCCAGCCGTCATCGCCGTGCAGCAGCTTGAGGCCGCGGTCCTTGCTGAGAGGCTCTCTTGGCTTTCAGGTGGGTTACCGGGCATGGGGGTTGACCGAGGCGAAGTCGAGCTTGCCGGCGATCAGGAAGATGACGGTTCTGATGGTGTCGAAGCTGGTGAAGCCGCGAGCGCGGCGCTTCGAGGAAGCCGTTGGTCTGGCGGGTCTGCGCCCAGGCGACGACGCCTTCGAGGTGGCGGCGTACCATGGCTGCGACCTCCTTCATGGGCTCGACCCTGGAGCGCAAGACGCAGGTGCACCAGTGCTTGAGCATGTCGCGCACCACGTGGATCCGCTTGCGCTCGAGGATCTCGCGCAACTGCTCCTTGTAGACCCACGCCCGCGCGGTACGCACGGTGGTCATCCTGGCGATCAGGGCGTCCAGATCGGCGGCGTCCTCGGGCCTGAGGCTGGCGCGATCCTTCAGCAGCGACCAGCGCATGCCCTTGAGGGACTTGTCGCTGCGTTGCTCGATGCGCCGCATCTTGTCCACCGCCGCGTTGGCGTGCCAGATGAAAGTTGTCTGGAAAAGTCCCTGGAGCGCGAGAAGGTCACCGGTCTGACGGCCGTGCTGCCGCTGTCCATCCAGGTTTCGGCGCTCGAGGGGCCGACCGCCATCGGCGGGCCCCTGCGCTGCTTCGTCAACAACGGAGGCCCTACGCAGCACCAACCACGCGGCCAGACGGCAGCGCCGCACTCGACCCAACCGCGCTGCTGGCCCGGTGCAAGAATCACATGTCCGGCTGCATGGTTCCACACGGCATCGAGGCCATGGCCGGTCCGCTGCCGCGCAGCCCCAACGGCAAGATCGACCGCAAGACGCTGTCCACCGGTTGGCAGGCGCGGCACCTCCGACGAGCGCCGCGTTCGGGCGCTGCACCCACCGACTCCCTCCAGAAAGCTCCCCACATGAAGGTCACGATCTTTGGCGCCGGCTATGTCGGTCTCGTCACCGGTGCCTGCCTGTCCGAGATGGGCAATCATGTCGTCTGCGTTGACGTCGATGCGCGCAAGATCGAGCGGCTCCAACGCGGCGAGATTCCCATCCACGAGCCGGGGCTCGACGCGCTGGTGCAGCGCAACGCCGCCGCCGGCCGGCTGCAGTTCACGCAGGACACCGCGGCCGCGGTGGCACACGGCACGCTGCAGATCATCGGTGTGGGCACGCCGCCCGACGAAGACGGATCGGCCGACCTGCAGTACGTGCTGGCCGTGGCGCGCAGCATCGGCCGCCTGATGACCGACTACAAGGTGGTGATCGACAAGAGCACGGTGCCCGTGGGCACGGCCGACAAGGTGCGCTCGGCCATCGCCGAAGAGCTCGCCGCGCGGGGCGTGCCCCTGGAATACGCCGTGGTCAGCAACCCCGAATTCCTGAAGGAAGGCGCGGCCATCGACGACTTCATGAAGCCCGACCGCATCGTGGTGGGCAGCGACGACGCGCGCGCCACGCTGCTGATGCGCGCACTGTACGCACCCTTCATGCGCAACCACGAGCGCCTGGTGGTGATGGACGTGAAGAGCGCCGAGTTCACCAAGTACGCCGCCAATGCCATGCTGGCCACGCGCATCAGCTTCATGAACGAGCTGGCGCGGCTGGCCGACCGCGTCGGCGCAGACATCGAGTGGGTGCGCAAGGGCATCGGCAGCGATCCCCGCATCGGCACGCACTTCCTCTACCCCGGCACCGGCTACGGCGGCAGCTGCTTCCCCAAGGACGTGAAGGCGCTCATCCGCACGGCACGCGACCACGGCGTGCCGCTGCGCGTGCTGCAGGCCGTGGAAGACGCCAACGAGGCGCAGAAGATGATCCTGGTGGAGCGTGTGGTGCAGCGCTACGGCGACGACCTCGCCGGCCGCACGTTCGCGCT
The DNA here is from genome assembly GCA_023657425.1 of Ideonella sp. WA131b. Taxonomy (NCBI): domain Bacteria; kingdom Pseudomonadati; phylum Pseudomonadota; class Betaproteobacteria; order Burkholderiales; family Sphaerotilaceae; genus Ideonella; species Ideonella sp. WA131b. Next base: position 1,509,351 of record JAGTJW010000001.1, on the reverse strand, counting down.
GTGGGGCCTGGCTTTCAAGCCCAACACCGACGACATGCGCGAGGCGCCCAGCCGCGTCGTCATCGGCGAGCTGCTCGCGCGCGGCGCCTCGATCCGCGCCTACGACCCCGTGGCCCTTGCTGAGGCGGCGCGCATCTTCGGCGTCACCCCGGGGCTGACGCTGGTGAACTCCGCCATGGCCGCGGTGCAGGGAGCCGATGCGCTGCTCATCGCCACCGAATGGCGGGAGTTCCGCACCCCCGACTTCGATGCGCTGAAGGCCGCGCTCCGGCAGCCCTTGGTGCTGGACGGCCGGAACCTGTATGAACCGGCGCTGATGGCGGCGATGGGCATCGACTACGTGGCGGTCGGCCGAGGGGCCCGCGTGGGCAGTACCCCGTTGTAGGCCCGAAGCCGCGCGCTGCTCCGCCAGCGCGTGGCCGAACTGCGCGCCGCGATGCCGCGCTCGGTGAAACTGCACTACGCGATGAAGGCCAATCCGATGCCGGCCGTGGTGGTGTTCATGGCCGGCTTGGTGGGCGTGTTCGGCGGCGGGGCCGGTGCCGTTGCGGCTGCGCTGGCGCGCACAGGCCGCGCAGCGCCCGCTGGCCCCGGGCGACGTGGGGGCGACGGACGCTGGCAACGGGCCGAGTTCGAACTCACTGGCGGGGAGCCCCGCCGCTGCGACCCGCTGGCGCCGGCGCTCACCGAGGCCCTGCTGGGCCTGCTGGGCTTGGGTCTCGTCGACAGCCTGTTCGACATGCCGAGGGTCGCCTGGCTGGGCCTGTGGCTGCCGGTGGTGGCCCTCACCCTGCTCGCGCCCGCATCGGCCTTGTCGGCACGGGTCTGCGGACAGCGCCCCGGCATGCGCCCACCCGCTGGCTAGAATCATCGGCTTTTCGCCTTCCCTGTGCCCCTGCCCGTGGCCGCCGCGCCGCAGGGGCCGACTCCGGCCCGAGGATCACCCGCCGTGTTCATCACCAACGCCTACGCCCAAGCCGCCCCCGCCGCCGCCTCGAGCGGCACCGACACCCTCTTCAGCCTGCTGCCGCTGGTGCTGATGTTCGTGGTGCTGTACTTCATCATGATCCGGCCGCAGATGAAGAAGCAGAAGGAGCACAAGGCCATGATCGAGGCGCTGGCCAAGGGCGACGAGGTCGTCATCGCGGGCGGCCTGATGGGCAAGATCGCCAAGTTGGGTGACAGCTACCTTCACGTCGAGGTCGCCAACGGCGTGGAGCTGCAAGTGCAGCGCGGTGCCGTCATCCAGGTGCTGCCCAAGGGCACTTTCTCCACCGCCAGGTGAATTCAGCCCGGTGTCCGGCTGGCGGGCACGCTCGTCGGGCCGGCACCCGGCGGTGCTGACAGGCCTCGGCCAAGGAACCGTCCATGAACCGCTATCCCTGGTGGAAGTACGCGATCCTTCTGGTCGCGCTGCTCCTCGGTGCCCTGTACACCGCGCCCAACTTCTTCGGCGAGGCGCCGGCGGTGCAGGTCTCGGCGGGCAAGAGCACGGTCAAGGTCGACGAGACCACCCTGGAGCGCGTGCGCAGCACGCTGGCCGGCGCCAGCATTCCCGTTGAGCTGCTGGCCATCGAGGGCAGCTCGGTGCGCGCCCGCTTCGGCGACACCGACACCCAGATCAAGGCCAAGGACGCCATCGCCCGCGCGCTGAACCCCGACCCGGCCGACGAGCGCTTCATCGTGGCGCTCAACCTGGTGTCGCGCACGCCGCAATGGATGGCCAGGCTGCGCGCGCTCCCCATGTACCTGGGCCTGGACCTGCGCGGCGGCGTGCATTTCCTGATGGAAGTCGACATGCGCGCGGCGCTCCGCCAGCAGATCGACGGCTACGCCAGCGATGCGCGCAACGCGCTGCGCGAGAAGCGCATCCGCTTCTCGGGCATCACGCGCGAGGCCGAGGGCCTGACCGTCGGGCTGCCCGAGCCCGCCACGGCCGACACCGCGCGCGACCTTCTGGCCGAGCGCATGCCGGCAATTCAGTGGGCGGTGCAGGCCACGCCCGAGGGCACGCGCCTGGTGGGTCGGCTGCAGCCGCAGGCCGTGGCCGAGGTGCAGAAGCAAGCGCTCAGCCAGAACATCGAGACGTTGCACAAACGCGTCAACGAGCTCGGCGTGGCCGAGCCGGTGATCCAGCAGCAGGGTCTCAACCGCGTGGTGGTGCAGCTGCCCGGCGTGCAGGACACGGCGCGCGCCAAGACCATCATCGGCCGCACCGCCACGCTGCAGATCCGCCTTGTGGAGACCGACCTCTCGGCCGCCGCCGAAACCGTGCCCGAGCGCATGGGCCCCGGCGAAACCATGCCGCGCATGGTGGGCCTCAGGCGCGACGTCATCGCCACCGGCGAGCAGCTGGTGCAGGCCAGCGCCACCATCGACCGCGACCAGCGCCCGGCCGTGAGCGTGCGCCTGAATGACGTTGCCGGCCGCGCGATGCGGCAGGTCACGCGCGAGAACCTCGGCAAGCCCATGGCCATCGTGCTGTACGAGAAGGGCAAGGGCGAGGCCATCTCGGTGGCCACCATCCAGGGCGAGTTCGGCAACGACTTCCAGATCACCGGCAACTTCACGCCCCAGGAAACCGCCGACATGGCGCTGCTCACGCGCGCCGGTGCGCTGGCCGCGCCGATGGAGATCATTGAGGAGCGCACCATCGGCCCGAGCCTGGGCGCCGAGAACATCGGCAAGGGCTTCAACAGCGTGCTGTGGGGCTTCATCGCGATCGCGGTGTTCATGTGCGGCTACTACATGCTGTTCGGCGTGTTCAGCAGCATCGCGCTGGCCTTCAACCTGCTGTGCCTGATCGCGCTGCTGAGCCTGTTGCAGGCCACGCTGACGCTGCCGGGCATCGCGGCCATCGCGCTCACCTTGGGCATGGCCATCGACGCCAACGTGCTGATCAACGAGCGCGTGCGCGAGGAACTGCGCGCGGGCCTGTCGCCACAGCAGGCGATCCACAAGGGCTACGAGGCGGCCTGGGGCACCATCCTCGACAGCAACATCACCACGCTGATCGCCGGTGTGGCTCTGCTGGCCTTCGGTTCCGGCCCGGTCCGCGGCTTCGCCGTCGTGCACTGCCTGGGCATCCTGACGAGCATGTTCTCGTCGGTGATGTTCTCACGCGGGCTGGTCAACCTCTGGTACGGCCGCCAGAAGCGGCTGAAGTCGGTGTCGATAGGCCAGGTCTGGAAGGGCGGCGAGGCGCGCCCCCAGCTTGACGAGAACAAGCTCTGAGCCGCGGGAGACACGAAAAATGGAATTCTTCCGCATCAAGAGCGACATCCCGTTCATGCGCCATGTACTGGTGCTCAACGCCGTGTCGTTCATCACCTTCTTGGCAGCGGTGTTCTTCATCGCCACCAAGGGATTGAATCCGTCGATCGAATTCACCGGCGGCACCTTGGTGGAAGTGGAGTACGCCAGCACCGCTGACATCAACCGCACGCGCGGTCTGGTCGAGCAACTCGGCTTCGGCGAGGTGCAGGTGCAGAAGTTCGGCACCAGTCGCGATGTGCTGATCCGCCTCCCGGTGCGCGGCGACATGAAGCAGGACGCGGTGTCGACCCTGGTGTTCGACACGCTGTGCAAGGCCGAGCAAGGCAGCGTCGCCACCAAGCAGTACACGACGCCGCAGGGCGAGCAGGTCAGCCGGCCGGCCTGCATCAAGGCCGAGGGTACAGAGCCGCTGAAGCTGACACGGACCGAGTTCGTGGGCCCCAGCGTCGGCGAGGAGCTTTACACCAACGGGGCATTGGCGCTGGGCGTCACCATGCTGGGGATCATGGCCTACCTGGCCATCCGCTTCGAGTGGAAGTTCGCGGTGGCGGGCATCGTGGCCAATCTGCACGACGTGGTCATCATCCTGGGCTTCTTTGCGTTCTTCCAGTGGGAGTTTTCGCTGGCGGTGCTGGCGGCCATCCTGGCGGTGCTGGGCTATTCGGTCAACGAGAGCGTGGTGATCTTCGACCGCGTTCGCGAAAGCTTCCGCAAGTACCGCAAGCTCGACACCCGCGAGACCATCGACCGCGCCATCACCAGCACCATCAGCCGCACCGTCATCACGCACGGAAGTACTCAAATCATGGTGGTGTCGATGCTGCTGTTTGGTGGGCCCACCTTGCACCATTTCTCGGTGGCACTGACCATCGGCATCCTGTTCGGCATCTATTCGTCGATCTTCGTTGCCGCCGGCATCGTGCTGTGGCTGGGTGCCAAGCGCGAGGACCTCATCAAGTTGGGGCCTGCGGAGAGTGATCCGAATGATCCCAACGCCGGGGCCGTGGTGTAGAGTGTTTCGCGTCTCGCTCCGTTAGCGTGCAAGCCCTTACCCAACCATGGCAGTAGCCGCCTCGCCCGACTCGCTGGCCGGCCAGGCGCGGCGGATCTATACCGAAAAGTTGGTCAAGGGTCTGACGCAGGTGGTGAAGTCCACGCTCGACCAGGCGCGCGGGCTGCTGGACAAGCCGACAGAGCATGTCACGATGATGCGGCGGCGTGAGCTGCTGCAAGCGCTCAACAAGGGCGCGCAGGGCTGGCACCACTGCATGGTCGCGGGGCTTCGGCGCGTGCTCACGCAAGGCTCCATTGCCACACGCTCCAACGACCTGCCGCCCCCTGGCAGCCGTCTGGCACTGACGTTGGTGCCCGACGACACCATCGAGCTCGAGATCGTCACCTCGCGGTTGGCGCTGGCGGTGATGGACCGCGCAAGCTGGGAGTTTGCAGATCTGCGCTCCCGGATGGCCCATCTGGAAGGCCGCACCGAGCTGGAACCGCACGACATGCTGCGCGCGCATATGCTGGCGCGCATCGTCTTCGACGCTTGGCGTGGCGCCGGCCTCGATCTGGAGGGCTGGCGCGAGTTGCAGGGCACGCTGCACGACGAAGTCGCCGCGCTGGTGGAGGAGGCTTACCACGAGACCAACCGGTGGCTGGTCGAGCACAAAGTTCTGCCCGAGGTGGATCTGCGCCCCTTCATCCGCCGTTCGCGCAGCCACCCGGGCGCCCAGCTGGGCGGCGGCTGGGGCGACAGCTTCGCCGACGACGGCGATGGCAGTGTGCCCCCGGGGTTGCAGGCCGAGTACGCCAGTTCAGCTGGCTTCCCTGCACCGGAACGCGCTCCAGGCGATTGGGCGGACAGCGGCGGCGGCCGGGCCGGAGACGACGGGGCCATGGTGACGCGCGCCGCGCCTTTGGCACGCAGCCGGGAACACGCCGAGACCTTGCTCGGCCGACTGAACCGCCTGGTTTCCCGGCAGGTCACGGAGTTCGCCCCTAACTCGCTCGGCGCCGGTCTGGATCGGCCGGCTTCGGCGATGTCTCCCGGCTTGGCGCAGGCCATGGACTCGGCCGAGAGGGGCATCCACCAGCGCGTCTGGCCCGCGACGCAGCAGGGCGTTCCGGTGGCCACAACGCCGTTGCTGCTGGACGAGCTGCAACGCCGGAAGCAGGCTCTGAAGATTGCCGCAGACACACCCGAGGAACGCGCCACCATCGAGATCGTGGCGCTGCTTTTCCAGAGCATCCTCGCCGAGGACCGCATTCCTCCGGCCATCCGCGTCTGGTTTGCCCGGCTGCAGATGCCGGTGCTCCGAGTGGCCGTCATCGAACCTGACTTCTTCGCCGCCATCGACCACCCGGCGCGACGCCTGATAGACCGCATGGGCGCTTGTGTGATGGGCTTCGACAGTGCCGCTGGCGTGAACGAGTCGCTGGAGCGCGAGATCAAGCGAATCGTGCAAGTCGTCGAGGCGTACCCAGACACGGGGCGCCGGGTGTTCCAGACAGTGCTGGTCGAGTTCGAGAAGTTTCTTGAACACTACTTCAAGAACGAAAACGAGCTGACGAAACGCGGCGTATCGCTGGCTCAGCAGGTCGAGCAGCGCGAGACGTTGGCCATCCAGTACACCATCGAGCTGCGCCGCATGCTCAACGAAGTACCGGTGCAGGATGGCGTGCGCCAGTTCCTGTTTCAGGTCTGGGCCGACGTGCTGGCCACCTCCGGCATGCGGCATGGCGCGCAGGGCGAGCAGACGAAAGCCATGAAGCGCGCAGCGGCCGACCTCATCTGGAGCGCCAGTGCCAAGGTCACACGCGAGGAGCGCGCCGACGTCATCCGTCGCTTGCCCTTGCTTCTGAAGAGCCTGCGCGAGGGGATGGCAGCCGCCGGGCTGGATCAGGCCGGACAGGACGAGCAGATACAACTGCTGAACAACTCTCTGGCTGCGGCCTTCACTGCCAAGGCGGCTGCAATATCTGACGACCGCCTCCGGGACCTGATGGATCAACTCGAGACGCTCGAGGAGTTGCTTCCAGATGCAACCCACGTGGACATCGACGAGAGCATGGTGCTCGACCTTTCCGGACATCAGATCAGCGGACTCGAGGTCGTGCTTGATGGCGGCAGTCCGCCCACGCCAGCGATGGTGGCTTGGGCTCGCGAGTTGCAGGTGGGCAGCTGGTATCTGTTCGACCGTGGTGGCCATACAGAAACTGTCCAGCTGAGTTGGCATGGCCTTCGGAAGCAACTCAGCCTGTTCGTCACCCCCAAGGGCCGGTGCGTGTTGTTCCAGCAGCACCGGCTCGCAAGCTACCTGCAGGGCGGACTCATCGTGCCGGCGCAGGACGAATCACTCACGGTACGTGCCACACGCAGTGCTCTTGCCAATCTCGACTTCGACGCGTCGCGTTTGATGTCCTAAGGGCAGGATGTCAACGCCAGCAGCCCCAAAGTCTTGAACCACATCGGTTGCCAGCTGCCTTTCCGGTAGGCAAAGCCGCCAAGTGTGGAAGTGAGCGGGAGAAATGGAAACGGGCCCGATTCATTGAATCGGGCCCGCCACACTGTAATTAGCCTGACAATGTCCTACTTTCACACGGGAACCCGCACTATCATCGGCGCAAAGGCGTTTCACTTTCCTGTTCGGGATGGGAAGGAGTGGGACCACCTCGCTATGATCATCAGGCTTGACTTGTCGCCACGTCGTCACAAAGACGCCGCAGCCAATTCATAGAGTCTCAATCAGTTCTTTGATTGCGCAATCACGGCATAACTACTTTCTTCAAACCGCCTGCGCCGCAGGCTTCGTCAAAGTTATAGGGTCAAGCCTCACGAGCAATTAGTACCGGTCAGCTTAACGGATTGCTCCGCTTCCACATCCGGCCTATCAACGTCCTGGTCTCGAACGACTCTTCAGGGGGCTCAAGGCCCCGGCAAGACTCATCTTGAGACGAGTTTCCCGCTTAGATGCTTTCAGCGGTTATCTCTTCCGCACTTAGCTACTCGGCTATGCCACTGGCGTGACAACCGATGCACCAGAGGTGCGTCCACTCCGGTCCTCTCGTACTAGGAGCAGGCTCTCTCAATCTTGCAGCGCCCACGGAAGATAGGGACCAAACTGTCTCACGACGTTTTAAACCCAGCTCACGTACCTCTTTAAATGGCGAACAGCCATACCCTTGGGACCGGCTACAGCCCCAGGATGAGATGAGCCGACATCGAGGTGCCAAACACCGCCGTCGATATGAACTCTTGGGCGGTATCAGCCTGTTATCCCCAGAGTACCTTTTATCCGTTGAGCGATGGCCCTTCCATACAGAACCACCGGATCACTTAGTCCTACTTTCGTACCTGCTCGACTTGTCAGTCTCGCAGTCAAGCACGCTTATGCCTATGCACTATCAGCACGATTTCCGACCGTGCCTAGCGTACCTTCGAACTCCTCCGTTACGCTTTGGGAGGAGACCGCCCCAGTCAAACTGCCCACCATACACTGTCCCCAACCCGGATAACGGGCCAAGGTTAGAACCTCAAACACACCAGGGTGGTATTTCAACGCTGGCTCCACGACACCTAGCGGCACCGCTTCAAAGCCTCCCACCTATCCTACACAGATCTGTTCAAAGTCCAATGTAAAGCTACAGTAAAGGTTCATGGGGTCTTTCCGTCTTTCCGCGGGGAGATTGCATCATCACAAACATTTCAACTTCGCTGAGTCTCTGGAGGAGACAGTGTGGCCATCGTTACGCCATTCGTGCAGGTCGGAACTTACCCGACAAGGAATTTCGCTACCTTAGGACCGTTATAGTTACGGCCGCCGTTTACTGGGACTTCAATCAAGAGCTTGCACCCCATCATTTAATCTTCCAGCACCGGGCAGGCGTCACACCCTATACGTCGACTTTCGTCTTTGCAGAGTGCTGTGTTTTTAGTAAACAGTCGCAGCCACCGATTCTCTGCGACCCCGTTGGGCTCCGCTTGTACAGCTTCACCTACTTAGGGCACACCTTCTTCCGAAGTTACGGTGTCAATTTGCCGAGTTCCTTCTCCAGAGTTCTCTCAAGCGCCTTAGAATACTCATCTCGCGCACCAGTGTCGGTTTGCGGTACGGTCGCGTGCAGCTGGAGCTTAGTGGCTTTTCCTGGAAGCAGGGTATCGCTCGCTTCGGCGGCAAGCCGCCTCGTTATCGCACCTCATCTAAGGCCCCCGGATTTGCCTAAGGGCCACGACTACATGCTTGAACCAGGACATCCAACACCTGGCCGAGTTAACCTTCTCCGTCCCCACATCGCACTGCACGTCGGTACAGGAATATTGACCTGTTTCCCATCAGCTACGCATCTCTGCCTCGCCTTAGGGGCCGACTCACCCTACGCCGATGAACGTTGCGTAGGAAACCTTGCGCTTTCGGCGAGGGGGCTTTTCACCCCCTTTAACGCTACTCATGTCAGCATTCGCACTTCTGATACCTCCAGCAGACCTCGCGATCCACCTTCACAGGCTTACAGAACGCTCTCCTACCACTTGCGCTTGCGCGCAAATCCGCAGCTTCGGTAACTGGCTTAGCCCCGTTACATCTTCCGCGCAGGACGACTCGATCAGTGAGCTATTACGCTTTCTTTAAATGGTGGCTGCTTCTAAGCCAACATCCTGACTGTTTTAGCCTTCCCACTTCGTTTCCCACTTAGCCAATTTTGGGGACCTTAGCTGGCGGTCTGGGTTGTTTCCCTCTTGTGTCCGGACGTTAGCACCCGGTGCACTGTCTCCCAAGCTGTACTCATCGGTATTCGGAGTTTGCAATGGTTTGGTAAGTCGCCATGACCCCCTAGCCATAACAGTGCTCTACCCCCGATGGTAATACTTGAGGCACTACCTAAATAGTTTTCGGAGAGAACCAGCTATCTCCAAGTTTGTTTAGCCTTTCACCCCTATCCACAGCTCATCCGCTAGTTTTGCAACACTAGTCGGTTCGGACCTCCAGCACCTGTTACGGTACCTTCATCCTGGCCATGGATAGATCACTTGGTTTCGGGTCTACACCCAGCGACTGGAACGCCCTGTTCGGACTCGGTTTCCCTACGCCTCCCCTATTCGGTTAAGCTTGCCACTGAATGTAAGTCGCTGACCCATTATACAAAAGGTACGCCGTCACCCTTGCGGGCTCCGACTTTTTGTATGCATGCGGTTTCAGGATCTATTTCACTCCCCTCCCGGGGTTCTTTTCGCCTTTCCCTCACGGTACTAGTTCGCTATCGGTCGATTACGAGTATTTAGCCTTGGAGGATGGTCCCCCCATCTTCAGACAGGATTACACGTGTCCCGCCCTACTTGTCGTGCGCCCAGTTCCACAATCGTCTTTTCCCGTACGGGGCTATCACCCGCTATGGCCAGCCTTTCCAGGCTGTTCCGATAAGTCGACTGCTAAAACGCACTGGCTGCTCCGATTTCGCTCGCCACTACTCTCGGAATCTCGGTTGATGTCTTTTCCTCGAGCTACTGAGATGTTTCAGTTCACCCGGTTCGCCTCGCACACCTATGTATTCAGTGTGCGATAACCTTACGGTTGGGTTTCCCCATTCGGAAATCTCCGGATCAAAGCTTATTTGCCAGCTCCCCGAAGCTTATCGCAGGCTACCACGTCCTTCATCGCCTGTAATCGCCAAGGCATCCACCACATGCACTTAGTCACTTGACCCTATAACTTTGACGCCGGCTGACACCGGGTCGGTCAATGACTGGTTGAGTATTCGCGTTATGCCGAACCCTGATACCAATCAAGGTTTGTATTGACGCAATCAAAAGTCGCCAACGGCACGGCGCACCGAAGTGCTTTCCGTCGACGACACTGATTTTCGACTCTATGAATTGTTAAAGAACGACAGCCGATCCGAAGACCGAACCGGACAGCGCACGTCATGCGCTGTCCGGTTTGGCCACCCGACATGGTGGAGGTGAACGGGATCGAACCGATGACCCCCTGCTTGCAAAGCAGGTGCTCTCCCAGCTGAGCTACACCCCCAGGGTGGTGGGTCTGGTTGGATTCGAACCAACGACCCCCGCCTTATCAAGACGGTGCTCTAACCGACTGAGCTACAGACCCGGTAAACGGGCTACTGTCGTCATCAACAGCCGATAAGTGTGGGCGCTTGAACTTGCGTGCATTTTCCAGAAAGGAGGTGATCCAGCCGCACCTTCCGATACGGCTACCTTGTTACGACTTCACCCCAGTCACGAACCCTGCCGTGGTAATCGCCCCCCTTGCGGTTAGGCTAACTACTTCTGGCAGAACCCGCTCCCATGGTGTGACGGGCGGTGTGTACAAGACCCGGGAACGTATTCACCGCGGCAAGCTGATCCGCGATTACTAGCGATTCCGACTTCACGCAGTCGAGTTGCAGACTGCGATCCGGACTACGACCGGTTTTCTGGGATTGGCTCCCCCTCGCGGGTTGGCAGCCCTCTGTACCGGCCATTGTATGACGTGTGTAGCCCTACCCATAAGGGCCATGATGACCTGACGTCATCCCCACCTTCCTCCGGTTTGTCACCGGCAGTCTCATTAGAGTGCCCTTTCGTAGCAACTAATGACAAGGGTTGCGCTCGTTGCGGGACTTAACCCAACATCTCACGACACGAGCTGACGACGGCCATGCAGCACCTGTGTCCTGGTTCTCTTTCGAGCACTCCCACATCTCTGCAGGATTCCAGGCATGTCAAGGGTAGGTAAGGTTTTTCGCGTTGCGTCGAATTAAACCACATCATCCACCGCTTGTGCGGGTCCCCGTCAATTCCTTTGAGTTTCAACCTTGCGGCCGTACTCCCCAGGCGGTCAACTTCACGCGTTAGCTACGTTACTGAGAAGGAACCTTCCCAACAACCAGTTGACATCGTTTAGGGCGTGGACTACCAGGGTATCTAATCCTGTTTGCTCCCCACGCTTTCGTGCATGAGCGTCAGTGCAGGCCCAGGGGATTGCCTTCGCCATCGGTGTTCCTCCGCATATCTACGCATTTCACTGCTACACGCGGAATTCCATCCCCCTCTGCCGCACTCAAGCTTTGCAGTCACAAAGGCAGTTCCCAGGTTAAGCCCGGGGATTTCACCTCTGTCTTACAAAACCGCCTGCGCACGCTTTACGCCCAGTAATTCCGATTAACGCTTGCACCCTACGTATTACCGCGGCTGCTGGCACGTAGTTAGCCGGTGCTTATTCTTCAGGTACCGTCATTACCCCGGGGTATTGGCCCGGAGCGTTTCTTCCCTGACAAAAGCGGTTTACAACCCGAAGGCCTTCATCCCGCACGCGGCATGGCTGGATCAGGCTTGCGCCCATTGTCCAAAATTCCCCACTGCTGCCTCCCGTAGGAGTCTGGGCCGTGTCTCAGTCCCAGTGTGGCTGGTCGTCCTCTCAGACCAGCTACAGATCGTCGGCTTGGTAGGCCTTTACCCCACCAACTACCTAATCTGACATCGGCCGCTCCAATAGCGCGAGGCCTTACGGTCCCCCGCTTTCACCCTTAGGTCGTATGCGGTATTAATCCGGCTTTCGCCGGGCTATCCCCCACTACTGGGCACGTTCCGATGCGTTACTCACCCGTTCGCCACTCGTCGCCAGGTTGCCCCGCGTTACCGTTCGACTTGCATGTGTAAGGCATGCCGCCAGCGTTCAATCTGAGCCAGGATCAAACTCTTCAGTTCGATCTTGAATTTGCTCTTAGGAATCGAAGTGAACTTCACTTCTTTTTCCATGAGCGTTTGAGGTCTTTCGACCATGAGCCTTGCGACTCTTGGCACGCGCCTTCAAACGCCCACGCTTATCGGCTGTTGATTTTTAAAGAACGTAGCAGGTTTTTATTTCCTGCTGCGACGCCGATGGTTATCAGCGAAGACCGAGATTCTCTGATGTTTTTCAATCCCCTGTCAAGCGCTCGGTTATCGCTTGCCTGACCCGATCGCCTGATTTGGCCCGCCGGGTGCGCCTGGGAGGGCGCGATCTGCGTCATCAGCGCAGCCCTTGACTGTAGCACGAAGCCTGGCGAGGCCGTCAATCGATCAGCCGCTCCCCGTGCGGTGCAGCTGACCCCAGACGGCGGCGGGCGCGTCGCTGTCGAGCACGTCGCGCAGTCGCGCCGACAGCGCCCGGGTGTCCGCGCGCAGCACACGCTGCTTCACCGCCGCGATGCGGGCCGGGTGCATCGAGAAGCTGCGCAACCCCATGGCCAGCAGCAGTTCGCAGAAGCCGACATCGCCGGCCATCTCGCCGCACACGCACACCGGCTTGTGCGCCTCCCGGGCAGCGCGAATGGTGCGCTCCAGCAGCGCCAGCACGGCCGGATGCCAGGGGTCATAGAGATGCGACACCGCCTCGTCGGCGCGGTCGATCGCCAAGGTGTACTGGATGAGGTCGTTGGTGCCGATCGACACGAAATCGAAATGACGCAGGAAGCGGTCGATCAGCAATGCGGCTGCCGGCACCTCGATCATCGCTCCCAGCTCGACTGGGCTGTATGGCTCGCCCGCGTCGTCAAGTTGCGCGCGCACGCGCGCCATCAACTCCATCACCTGCCAGACTTCGTCGAGATGCGCCACCATCGGGATCAGGATGCGCACCTTGCCATGTGCGCTGGCACGCAGGATGGCGCGCAGCTGCTGGCGGAACATGCCTGGCTCGGCCAGGCTCCAACGGATGGCGCGCAGCCCGAGCGCGGGGTTCAGGCCATGCTCGTGGCGCAGCTCCTGGGCGCTCATGCGCTCCAGCGGCTTGTCGGCACCGATGTCGACGGTGCGGATCGTCACCGGAAGCCCCCGCATCGCCAGCACCGCGTCGCGGTAGGCCTCGTACTGCTCATCCTCGCCCGGCAGGTCGCCTCCGCGGTTGAGGAACAGGAACTCGCTTCGGAACAGTCCCACGCCGCCCGCCCCGGCGTCCAGCGCCGCAGCCGCGTCGCCCGGCAGCTCGATGTTGGCCAGCAGCTCCACGGCCTGCCCGTCCAGGGTCACGGCAGGGGTGTGGCGGAGGCGGTCGAGGCGGGCCCGCTCCAGTTCGCTCTGACGCTGCCGGAAGCGGTATTCCTCGAGCACGATGGGCGAGGGGTCCACGATGACGACACCGGCATCGCCGTCGATCACGACCCAGTCGTCCTGGCGGATCAGCCGGCTCGCCTCGCGCGCGCCGACCACGGCCGGGATGTCCATGCTGCGCGCCACGATGGCCGTGTGCGAGGTGCGTCCGCCGACATCGGTGACGAATCCGGTGAACACGCTGCGCTTGAAGTGCAGCATGTCGGCGGGAGCGACGTCGCCGGCCACCAGCACCAGCGGGTCCGCGCCCGCGATGTCGCGCGGGTTCACCAAGGTCGGTGCCGGCTCTGCGCTGCCGCGGGCGGCGGCAGCCATCTGGCGCAAGAGCCGCTCCACCACCTGCTCGATGTCGGCCTTGCGCTCGCGCAGGTATTCGTCTTCCATCTCGTCGAACTGGCGCGCCAGCACCTCAAGCTGCGCCGACAGGGCCCATTCGGCGTTGTAGTGCCGCTGCTCGATCCAAAGCTTGGTGGCCTCGCTGAGGGTGTCGTCGTGCAGCAGCATCAGGTGCACGTCCAGCAGCGCCGCCAGCTCCGCCGGCGCCTCGGCGGGCAGGTCGGCTTTCAGCCCCTCGATTTCGTGGGCGATGGCGTTGCGCGCGTCGCGCAGCCGGCCGATTTCGTGCTCGACCCGCCCGGCGGGCACGAAGTAGTGCGCGACGTCGACGCGACTGGACGCCACCAGCACCGCGCGTCCGATGGCCACTCCGCGCGAAATCGGAATCCCGAAGATCTGGATGCTCATCCGCGTCGACCCCGGGTTGGTGGACGGCCCGCCGCGGTCATCGCGTCACTCGCCTTCGCCGAAGCGGCTGTCGATCAACAATCGAAGCGCGTCCATGGCCTCGGCCTCGTCGGGGCCGTCAGCCTCGATCTCGATGCTCGCGCCCAGGCCAGCCGCCAGCATCATGACGCCCATGATGCTTTTGGCGTTGACGCGTCGGCCGTTGCGGGAAAGGTGGATCTCGCTGCGGTAGCTGCCGGCCAGCTTGGTGAGCTTTGCCGAGGCGCGAGCATGCAGCCCGAGCTTATTGCTGATGGTGATGCTGGACTGGATCATGGGCGGCGGGCGCAGGGCCCTGGTTCTGGCGCCGCGACACCGCGACGTGCATGACACCCTGGGTGGCACCGGCCACGGCGCGGCCGACCAGCTCCTCCAGCGGCAGGCTGGCGTAACACAACGAGCGCCACAGCATGGGCACGTTGACCCCTGCCACCACGCGCGCCCGCGCGCCCTCGACCGCAGCCAGCGCGGCGTTGCTGGGCGTGGCGCCGAAAACGTCGACGAGCACCAGAGCCTCCTCGCCCGCGGCCAGCACCGGCGCCAGCGCATCCCGCACCTGGGCTTCCACGGCCTCCAGGCCGGCGCCCGGGGCCACGTCCACCGCCACCAGGCGGCCGCCGGCCTCCGGGTACACATGCGCGGCCACCGACTGCAGCGAACTGGCCAGGGGCGTGTGGGCGACGATGATGATCTTGGCCATGGCTTGATCAACGGTCATTATCCGCAGCCGCGTCGATGCGCCGCATGCCTCGCACGAACCACGCGTAAGCCAGCATGCAGCAGGCCAGCAGCGCGGCCATCGCGCCGCGGAAGGCCGCCACCTCGGTCAGGCCCCGGGCTTGCAGCGCATCGACGGCAAGGCCCACGCCCCATTGCACCGTGAACACGCCGCTGAAGATGACGAGGTTGAAGGCCGACAACGCACGCCCTGCCTGGGCGGCCGGAAAGGCCGCCCCGACGGCGGGCTGACTCACCGACACGGCCGTACAGGCCATGCACCAGACCGACCAGTGCGCCGCGCCGGCCGCCGGGCCGAGCAGGATGTTCAGCAGCAGCAGGGCCAGGGCCACTGGAATGCCCCGGCGCATGATCCGCGGCGCCGTCCAGCCGCCCTGCACCAGACGCGGCATCAGCGCGCCCCAGGCAGCGAAAGTGCACAACATCGCCAGGTTGATGAGGAACAAGCCCTCGGCTGCCTGACCTGCCGACCAGCCGGCCACGCGCGTGAGCCAGGGGCCCGCCCACAGGGCCTGCACGGCGATCATCCCGCCATAGAGCCAGAACGCCAGCGGCGCCATGGCCACGAACAGCGGGTGGCGCACGATGGCCCCGTAGCCTGGTCCGGTGGTGGCGGGTGCAGCCGGCGGCGAATCGCGCGGTACGGCCAGGGCCAGGGCCAGGATGCCCAAGGCCAGCAACGCCGCCACGGCCCAGAACAAGCCGCGCCAGCCCAATGCCGGCAGCAGCCACTGCACCGGCAGCGTCGAGGCCAGCATGCCCAGCGATCCCGTCATCAGCAGCCACGAGTGCGCACGCAGCTGGGTCGCCGGCGAAAACAGGCGCCGGAACAGCGTCAGCGGCGCCATCAGGCAGGCGGCCACACCCGCCCCGATCAGCGCCCGCGCCGCAATCAGCCCGCCCAGGGTAGCGGCCATTGCAAACAGGCTGCACCCCAGCACGGCCAGCGCCAGCAGCAGAAGCAGCGTGCGCCGTGGGCCGAATCGGTCGAGCGCCTGCCCGAGCGGCAGCTGAAGGCTGGCAAAGCCGAGGAAGTACGCGCCAGCGAGCAAGCCCAGATCGGCCGCGCCCAGCCCGAGCTCCGCGCTGAATACCGGCGCCAGCGTCGCCGTCACGGCACGCAGCAGTGCCGACAGGAAGTAGGCGAACGCGAAGGCCCCGAAGATCCAGACGGCCTTCGGCCGCGGATGGCCTTGCGACTCCGTCAAGGCAGCACCCGCAGGGAGCCGAAGAAGGTGTCGACAGGCTCCGTCGGCAAGCGCAGGCCCAGCACGCTGGCCTGATACACCTTGGTGCCGTGGGTGAACAGCGCCAGCTGCATCTGCGCCGGCCGGGCGTCGGGCCGTCGGCCGTCGATCGCCACGCGGCGGCTGCCCGGGTGCGGCGTGGCGCCGGGCACGCGCAAGGGCGTGTCACGGGACACCGCGGCCAGGTTGGCGCCCGCGGAGACAGCGAGTTCATCGAGCACCGGCGCCAGCCGGTTGGGGTCGCCGAGGTCCGTGCTCGCCAGCCCCCAGGTCTGCCCGTCGCGCTCGCAGGCCAACAAGGACCACTTCACCATGGAGCCCGCCAACGCCACCCGCCGCTCGTGCAGCTGCGGCCGGCACGGGAACAGCAGTTGCACCGTACCGTCAGCGCTGCGCACCTCGCGCCAGTCGTGCACCGGCGCACACGCGGCCAGCAGCAGCATCGCCAGCAGGCCCGCCGCGCGGCCGGTACGGCCGGATCGGGCTGGCGGAAGGGGCAGTCGCTGCAAGCTCACCGGCAGATTATCGGCAAGGCGTCGGCGGGGCTCCGCGCGACAATGAACCGCATGGATGCATCGACACTGCCCGCCTCTGGCGCGCTCGACGGCGTGCGTGTGCTCGACCTGTCGCGGGTGCTCGCCGGTCCCTGGTGCACGCAGACGCTGGCCGACCTCGGCGCCGACGTCATCAAGGTCGAGCGGCCACCGGCCGATGGCCAGCGCGGCGGCGACGACACCCGGGGCTGGGGCCCGCCCTTTCTGCCCGACGACGCCGGCCACGACACCGATGACGCGGCCTACTTTCTGGGTGCCAACCGCAACAAGCGCTCCATCACGATCGACCTCGCGCGGCCCGAGGGGCAGGCCCTGGTGCGGCGGCTGCTGGCGCGCTGCGACGTGCTGGTGGAGAACTTCAAGGTCGGCGACATGGCGCGCCACGGCCTCGACGCGGGCACGCTGATGCACGAGTTCCCGCGCCTCGTGTACTGCTCGATCACCGGCTTCGGCCAGACCGGCCCGTACCGCGAGCGCGCCGGCTACGACTATGCAATCCAGGGCCTGGGCGGGCTCATGAGCGTGACCGGCGAGCGCGACGACCGCCCCGGCGGCGGGCCGCAGAAGGTCGGCGTGGCGGTGGTCGACCTCTTCACCGGCCTGTACGCCACGGTGGCCATCCTGGCCGCCCTGCGCCACCGCGACGCCACCGGGCAAGGCCAGGTGGTCGACATGGCGCTGCTCGACAGCCAGGTCGCGATGCTGGCCAACCTGGGCGCCAACTACCTCGTCACGCACAAGCCGCCGCAGCGTGCGGGCAACGCCCACCAGAACATCGTGCCCTATCAGGTCTTCGAGGTCGCCGACGGGCACCTCATCCTGGCCGTGGGCAACGACGGCCAGTTCGAGCGCTTCTGCCGCGTCGCCGGCTGCGCGCCACTGGCCCGCGACGAGCGCTTCATCACCAACGCCGCGCGCGTGCGCCACCGCGCAGTCCTGGTGGCGCTGCTGGAGCCGCTGCTGAAGCTGCGCACGCGCGACGACTGGCTGACGGCCCTGGAAGCGGCCAAGGTACCGGCCGGGCCGATCAACGATCTCGCCCAGGTCTTCGCCGACCCGCAAGTGCGGGCCCGCGACATGACCGTGACGGTGCCGCACCCACGCAACAGCCACCTGGAACTGGTGGCCAGCCCGATCAAGCTGTCGGCGACGCCGACGCAGGTGCGCCGCGCACCGCCCCTTCTGGGCCAACACACCGACGAGGTGCTCGACGATCTCGGCATCGATACCGAGACCCGCGCTGCCTGGCGACGGGCAGGGGTGATCGGCCCGGCGTAACGGCTTGTGCCGGCGATTCCGTCGCTTGCCTGGTGCGGCTTTGTGGGGTGGATGTCCGCCAGACGATTCCCGTCGAGGGGGTGCAGCGGGGTGACGCGCCTGCGCCCGAGCCACACGCCGCTGCCGGACGCGCGTCACCACGCTGGCGACCACCGGCAGGATCGACCGCGCCGGCCTGCGCGGGCTGCGCGACGAAATCGAAGGTGCACGCCGCGCCGGCATCATGGGCCAGCAGGTGCCGCGCCTGTCCGGCGGCCGCGTGCAGATCTCCAACGAGCGGCTCGATCTCGCCGGTCTGCTCAGCGAGGCTTTGCGGCAGTGGGGGCGCGAGATCGATGCGCGCGGCATCGAGGTGCGCCGCCGGACCATGGCCCTCACCGGGTGCGCCGGGCGCCAGGGCGCCGGAACGATCCCGTGGGCAGGACCCCTGCCTTAAACTGCCCCCATCGCATGAGGTCCCCGACCTTGACCGCCGATCCGATGAACGAGTCGCACCCTCTTCTGCCGCGCCGGGCCCTCCTGGCCGTCACCGCGTGGCTGCTCGGCGGCCTGGCCGGCTGCGCCGGCCGCGATCCCGCGCCCCGCTTCGGCTACACCCTCCTGGACGGCACGAAGGCCCACACCGATGGCCTGCGCGGCAAGGTGGTGCTCGTCAACTTCTGGGCCACCAGCTGTGTCACCTGCGTCAAGGAAATGCCGGCTCTGGTGGCCGCGCACGAGCGCTTCAAGGCCCGCGGCTACGAGACGCTGGCGGTGGCGATGAGCTACGACCCGCCGGCCTACGTGGCCAACTTCGCCGAGACGCGTCGGCTGCCCTTCGGCATCGTCATCGACAACACCGGCGCCATCGCGCGCGCTTTCGACGACACGAAGATCACGCCCACGACCTTCCTGCTCGACAAACGCGGCCTCATCGTCAAGCGCTACGTCGGCGAGCCCGACTTCGGCGAGCTCGACGGGCTGGTCGACAAACTGCTGGCCGAAGCGTGATCGGGCGCCCGTGATCGGCCGCCTGACCGGCCGCCTGGCGGCGAAGACCCCGCCGCAGGTGCTGCTCGACGTGGGCGGCGTCGGCTACGAGCTCGACGTGCCCATGAGCACCTTCTTCAACCTGCCGGCGCTCGGCGAGCCGGCGCAGCTGCTGACCCATCTGGTGGTGCGCGAGGACGCGCAGCTGCTCTACGGCTTCCTCACCGAGGGAGAGCGCGGGACCTTCCGCGAGCTCGTCAAGATCAGCGGCGTGGGCCCGCGCACGGCGCTGGCCATCCTGTCGGGCCTGAGCGTGACCGAGCTGTCGCTGGCGGTGAGCCGCCAGGACACCGCCCGCCTCGTCAAGGTGCCGGGCATCGGCAAGAAGACGGCCGAGCGGCTGCTGCTGGAGCTCAAGGGCAAGCTGGGCGCCGAACTCGCCCTGACGGCCGGCGCCACGCCCCTCAGTGACGCGCAGGCTGACATTGCGCAGGCGCTGCAGTCGCTGGGCTACAACGAGCGCGAGGCGCAGGCCGCGATCAAGGCACTGCCGGCCGACGTGGGCGTTTCCGACGGCATCAAGCAAGCCCTGAAGGCGCTGAACCGGTAGCGTGCCTGAGCGCACTGCGCGCCGCGATAATGACTGGATGGGCATCCAGACCGACAACTTCGCAGCGCCGCCGCCGCCCCGGGTGCTGAGCGCTGCCCCGGCCAACCCGAACGAAGAAGCGCTGGAGCGCGCGCTGCGCCCCAAGGGCCTGTCGGACTATGTCGGCCAGGCCAAGGCCCGCGAGCAGCTGCAGATCTTCATCGGCGCCGCGCGCCAGCGCGCCGAGGCGCTCGACCACGTGCTGCTGTTCGGCCCCCCGGGCCTGGGCAAGACGACGCTGAGCCACATCATCGCCGCCGAGCTGGGCGTGAACCTGCGCCAGACCTCCGGCCCGGTGCTCGAAAAGCCCAAGGACCTGGCGGCCATCCTCACCAACCTCGAGAAAAACGACGTGCTCTTCATCGACGAGATCCACCGGCTGAGCCCGGTCGTCGAGGAGATCCTGTACCCCGCGCTCGAGGACTACCAGATCGACATCATGATTGGCGAGGGCCCGGCCGCGCGCTCGATCAAGCTCGACCTGCAGCCCTTCACGCTGGTGGGTGCCACCACGCGCGCCGGCATGCTGACGAACCCGCTGCGCGACCGCTTCGGCATCGTGGCGCGCCTGGAGTTCTACACGGCCGAGGAGCTCACGCGCATCGTCACGCGCTCGGCCGGGCTGCTCAACGCGCCCATCGACGATGCCGGTGCGCGCGAGATCGCGCGCCGCAGCCGCGGCACGCCGCGCATCGCCAACCGGCTGCTGCGCCGCGTGCGCGACTACGCGCAGGTCAAGGCCGACGGCCACATTGCGCAGGCGGTGGCCGACGCCGCACTGGCCATGCTCGACGTTGACCCGCTGGGCTTCGACGTCATGGACCGCAAGCTGCTGGAGGCCGTGGTGCACCGCTTCGGCGGCGGCCCGGTGGGCCTGGAAAACGTGGCCGCGGCCATCGGCGAGGAAGCCGGCACCATCGAGGACGTGATCGAGCCCTACCTCATCCAGCAGGGCTACCTGCAGCGCACGCCGCGCGGCCGCGTGGCCACCGCCGCGGCCTGGAAGCACCTGGGCCTGGCGCCTCCGAGCTCAGGCGGTGATCTCTTCGGCGGGGCCTGAGGCCACGGCCTCGAGGTGCCGCCGGTCGTCCCAGCCGACGACGCGGAAGCCGTCCCCCCGTGTAGAGCAGCGGGTTGATGGCCGGGTTGGCCAGCAGCCAAGTGCATGACGCCTGCAGCCCGATGCCATTGGCCGCGCGGTACGGGCAGTCGAGCACGCCGCCGTGGGCCACGATGGCGATGGTCTGACCGGCGTGGGTCTGGGCCAGCTGCTTGAAGATGGCCAGGCAGCGGGCCGAGAAGGCCTCGAGCGACCCGCCGCCGCCCGGGCCGAAGCCCGGCTCGCGCTGTCGTCCGCGGCGGGCGTCGTCGGGAAAGCGCTGCTCGATCTCGGCATGACCCAGGCGCTCCAGCACGCCGATGTGGGTGCCTTCGAACACGACGCTCCGGCCTGCACGCTCAGGACGCCTCGGCCAGCAAGCGTGCATTGAGGGTGTAGGTGCCCGAGAAGGTGGCAGCGCCCAGCACGAGGCCCGCCAGTTGCGCACGCACGGCAGGGCCGTCGAAAACGCCCACCAGCGGCAACCGCGGCTCGGCCACAGCGTACAACGTGAAGACGTAGTGGTGCACCAGTGAGTCGTTCCAGGGCGGGAACGGGCCGTCGTAGCCAAAGTAGCGGCCGGCCAACTCGGGGTCGCCGGCAAACCAGCGCGTGTAATCGTTCAGGCCGTGCCGCGCCGCCGCGGCGCCGGGCGGACCCGGCAACTCGGGCCCGGACTTGCCCCCGGGCGTGAAGCCGCAGCTGAACGCGCCCTCGGCGATCTCGGCCGGCGTGGGCGGCAGGTCAACCAGCACCCAATGGAAGAAGTCCGTGCGCACCAAGTCGGCCGGCACCTCGCGGCCGGGCTGGTTGACGTCGTCGGCGCGTGTCGGCGCATCGAAATCATGGCAGACCAGCACCAGGCTCTTGGTGCCGGCCGGCAGGTCCGACCAAGCCAGGTGCGGGCTGATGTTGTCGCTGAACACCGCGCGGGCGGCGCCGTCAGGGCGGCCAGCGGCGTGGCGCTCGGGGATGCGGTCACCGTTGGTCCAGCTGTTGCTCCAGAGCTTCATCAGGGGTAACGGCTCGTCTTTCGGAATGGACGCTCAGACGCCCCAGACCACCGGCTCCCCGGCGGCGTGGCTGCGGCGCAGCAACTCGATCATCGGCCACAGGCGCTGGCGCAGGCTCACCGCCCGCGGCCCGTCGTCCCCTGGTTCGCGGGCGGGCGCATCGGCCTCGCCCGCCTCGGCCTGGGCCACGGCGGCCTCCAGCGCGGCCAACAGCACCGGCACGCGCGCCGGCTCGAAAATGCCACGCACTGCCGGCTCGCGGCCCAGCAGCCGCAACAGGGCATCACCATGGGCCGGCAGCATGATCACGTCGCCGCCGGCTTTGCTGCGGAACTTGTAGAGCATCGGGCGATTGTGCGGCGAAGCGCCGCACGCTGCCTCCTCATTCAGCCGCTGACCAGCCGGATGCGTGCCGTCCGACTCCGCGGCGGGGGCGCCTCGGGCGCGGCAGCCGCGGGCAGCCGCTGCTCGAAGTTCATCACGTCCAGCGCCGGCGCGAACAGGAAGCCCTGGTACTCGTCGCAGCCCGCCTCCAGGAGAAACTGGCGCTGCGCTGCGGTCTCCACGCCTTCGGCGATGACCGTCTTGCCCAGCGCCCGGGCCATCTGGAGGATGGCGCGCACGATGGCGCCGTTGCCTTCGTCGTCCGGCAGGCCCGAGATGAAGGCGCGGTCGATCTTGAGCTTGCTCACCGGGATGCGCTTCAGGTAGGCCAGGCTTGAGTAGCCGGTGCCGAAATCGTCGATGGACATCTGAACGCCCAGATTCGCCAGCGCCTCGAGTCGCTGCAACATCTCGCCGCCCTCGTCGTGCAGCAGGATCGACTCAGTGAGTTCCAGCTCCAGCAGGTGCGGGGGGATGCCGGCCATGTCCAGCGCCTCGGCCGCGCGCTCGACGAAGTTTGTCTGCTGGAACTGCAGCGCCGAGACGTTGACAGCGACCGGCAACGGGCGGCCCTGCGCGTGCCAGCGTGCAGCCTGCCCCACGGCCGTGCGCAGCACCCACTCGCCCAGCTGCACGATGAAGCCGCTGTCCTCTGCCACCTTGATGAAGCGGCCGGGCGGCACGTCGCCCATCTCGGGGTCTCGCCAGCGCAGCAGCGCCTCGGCGCCGGTGATGGTTCCTTTCTCGACGCTGACCTGTGGCTGGTAGTTGAGCCGGAAGCGGTTGGCCACGAGTGCCTGGCGCATCGCATGGTCCAGCCGCATGTGGCTGCGCCAGTCGACCTCGGTGCGCGCCTGGTGCATGCGCCAGTTGCCCCGCCCGGCGCTCTTGACGGCGCGCATGGCCTGCTCGGCCCGGCGCATCAGCTGGTCGGCGTCGCGCCCGTGCGAAGGCGCCAGCGCCACGCCGATGCTGCAGGTGAGCGTGAACTGCGCGTCGCCCACGGTGCAGGGCTTCTTCACCTTCGCGAGCACGCGCATGGCGAGCTTCTCGGCAAACGCGGCATCCGCCGGGCTCACCACGATGGCGAACTGGTCGCCGCCCACGCGCGCCAGCAGGTCGCCCTTGCGCAGGCAACTCTGGATGCGGCGCGCCACGTCGAGCAGCACGTCGTTGCCGACGGCATGGCCGAGAGAGTCGTTGATGTGGCCGAACCGGTCGAGGTTGATGACCAGGAGCGACAGCGAGGCCGCGGCCGCGCCGTCGCGCCCCACCTCGGGCGACTGCTCGAGCAACGAGCGAACCTGATCGGCCAAGCGGCCATGGTTGGCCAGGCCGGTGAGGGGGTCGGTGTGGCTCAGCGCCTCGATGCGCCGGGCGCTGGCCAGCCGCTCGGTCAGGTCGCGGAAGCTCCACACGCAGCCGCTGCCGCGCCCCAGGCTGGGCAACGGACGCGTCACGCGCTCGAGCACGCGGCCACTCTGCAGCACAAATTGCTCGCTGGCGACGGCCTCGGGCAGCGGCGCCAGAAGCCGCCGGGCATCGGCCGTCGGCTCGGCCAGCCGCGCCACCATCGCGTCGCGCAGAGCCGCGTCGTCGCGCGATGCCAGCAGCGCTGCAGGCAGCTCGAAGAATTCGGCGAAGCGGCGGTTGAAGACGCGCAGCCGGCCGGCGAGGTCGGTGACGACGATGCCGTCGGCCGTGGCCTCCAGCGTGCCCTGGAGTTCGGCCAGCAGACCCTCGCGCTGGCTCTGCAACTCGACCTCGGCGCTGCGGTCCTGCACCGTCACCAGCACCAGCGGCTCGGGCTCCCCCGCGCCGCAGGGCGGCAACTCGACGACGCGGATGCTTCGGCTCACCGGCCGCGCGCGGCCGTCGCCGGTGCCCACCAGAGTATCGCTGTAGAGCGAGGAGCGATCGCCGAGCTCGGCACCGAGCCACCAGGCCAGGTCTTCGGGTGACGCGACCATGGCGTCGGCAGCCCGCCCCACCAGCGCCTGCGGCCCGGCGCCATCGCCGGCGAACCAACGCGTCGCCTCGGCATTGGCCGCGACCACGGTGCGCGTATCCAGGCGCGCCAGCCAGGCGGCGTGCGGAAGGCCCTCCAGCAGCTGGGTCAGCAGCCCACCAGGACTGTCTGGCAGCCACGGCAGCATCGGACCGGTCTCGCTCATGGAACCGCCCTCCGCGCTTCGCAAGCCGGGATGAGCGCTTGGGCGCGGTCGGGCGTGCTCACGCGGGCAGCTCCACCGGCACGCCCTCCTCGGCCGCAGGCCGGGCCAGCGGCTCGAAGTAGTAGCTGACGCGGGGTCGCGGATCGAGGTAATCGATCGACGCCGTTGGCAGCTTGACCGCGGGCAGGCTGCGCCGGATGCCGAGATTGGGCTGCGTCTCCAGGTCGAGCACCAGCGCCTCGTGGCGGGGCACCTTGGGGTCGTGCACCAGCACGCGCGGCTTCAGCGGGCGGCTGGAGTTGACGCCCACCACCAGTGCAAAGCGGTCATCGGTGAGCTGGACCAGCGAGCCGGCCGGGTACACGCCCATCATGCGGATGAACGTGTTCAGCACCGTCGAGTCGAAACTGTGGCGGCCCTGGGCGAACAACACCGAGACGGCCTCGTGCGGCGTGAGTGGCTGCGTGCGGGACTGCGGGTTGCAGAGGTTGTCGTAACGGTTGATCAACGCGACGATCCGCGCCGTCATCGCGATGCGCTCGCCGGCCAGCTTGAGCGGGAAGCCGCTGCCGTCGACGTGTTCGTGGTGCTGCGCGAGCACGCGCAGCGCGCCGGCCGCGATGCCCATGCGCTGAGCCACGGCAACGCCCTTGGCAACGTGGTCGCGGTAGGCCGCCAGCTCGTTGCCGTTGAATCCGTCCTCAGCGTGGCGGAAGCGGTCGGCAACGTCAAGCTTGCCCACATCGTGCATCAGCGCTCCGACGCCGAGCTCCATCAACTCGTTCTCGGCCAGGCCGAGAGTGCGCCCGATCAGCAGCGAGATCACGCCCACGTTCAAGGCGTGCGAGGCGGCGCGATCACCGCTGCCCGCCACCAGTCGGATGCCGATGTCCTGGTCGACCAGCATCTTGTCGAGCAGCGCGCGCGTGAGCTGCTCGCACTGGGCCGCCGAGTCGCGCGGCTGCGCCGCGACAAGCTCCAGCGCCTCGCGCCAGGCCTTGGCGGCCTCGGCATGCTGTCGCTCGCAGCGCAGTGCAGCCTCCATCTGCTCCTGCAGCCGCTGGCGACGCTCCCGGTGGGCCTCGGCCACGTTGCGTTGCCGCGCCACGGCTTCGGCCTCGGCCTCGTCGCGCGCCTCGAGGGACTCGCCGGCCGCGGCCGTCGCGGGGTCGCGCGCGGCGTCGGCAAGGTCGCTCTTCTCTGGCGACCAGCGCACGCGCTGCAGGCCCAGGGCGCGGATGGTCTGCAGTTGCTCGGATGTGGCGATGCGGAAGTTCGATAGCGGGAACGGGTGCGACAGCCAGCCGCCGTCGAGCATGACGAACATGCCTACACGCAAGTCTGTGGCGGCGATGGTGTCGGACATGGCTTCGAAGCGTGCGCTCACTTGATAAGGGCGATTCCGGGCAGCTGCCCCAGTGAAGGCGTTTTCGGGCAAGTCGGGGCCGGCTTGAGGGCTGCTCACGCACCGGAGGCCATCGACAATGCGGCCCATGGCCACGCCCAAGACCCTCTACACCTGCCGGGAGTGCGGCGGCACCAGCTCCAAGTGGCTGGGCCAGTGCCCGCACTGCAAGGCCTGGAACACGCTCGACGAAACCGTGGCCGATCCTGCCGTCGGAGTGAGGAACCGCTTCCAGGCGCTGGCGGGCGCCGCCGGGCAGCGCCAGGCGGTGGCCACCCTGTCGGAAATCGAGGCCGCCGAGGTGTCGCGCACGCCCACCGGCCAGGAGGAGCTCGACCGCGTCCTCGGTGGCGGCATCGTCGAGGGCGCGGTCGTGCTGATCGGCGGCGACCCGGGCATCGGCAAGAGCACCCTGCTGCTGCAGGCCATCGACGCGCTGTCCACGCGCCTGCGCGTGCTGTATGTCACAGGCGAAGAGAGCGGCGCCCAGATTGCGCTGCGGAGCAGGCGGCTGGGGCTGCAGGGGCAGCAGGTGCGCGTGCTGGCGGAGATCCAGCTCGAGCGCATCGTGCAGGCCATCGAGACCGAGAACCCGGCCTTCGTCGTGGTGGACTCGATCCAGACCACCTACAGCGAGCAGCTCAACAGCGCCCCGGGCAGCGTGGCGCAGGTGCGCGAGTGCGCGGCGCAGCTCACGCGCGTGGCCAAGACGCGCGGCTGCACCATCGTGCTGGTGGGCCATGTCACGAAGGAAGGTGCGCTGGCCGGTCCGAGGGTGCTGGAGCACATCGTCGACACGGTGCTCTACTTCGAGGGCGACACGCACAGCAGCTTTCGCCTCGTGCGGGCCATCAAGAACCGTTTCGGCGCCGTCAACGAGATCGGCGTGTTCGCGATGACGGACCGCGGCTTGAAGGGCGTGAGCAACCCGAGCGCGATCTTCCTGTCCACCCACACCGAGCCGGTGCCGGGCAGCTGCGTGCTCGTCACGCTGGAGGGCACGCGGCCGCTGCTGGTGGAGATCCAGGCGCTGGTGGACGGTGGCGGCGGCAGCCCGCGGCGCCTGTCGGTGGGCCTGGACCGCGACCGCCTGGCCATGCTGCTGGCGGTGCTGCACCGCCATGCCGGCGTGAGCTGCCTCGATCAGGACGTCTTCGTCAACGCCGTGGGCGGCGTGCGCATCGCCGAGCCAGCGGCGGATCTCGCGGTGCTGCTGGCCATCCAGGGCAGCCTGCGCGGCCGGGCGCTGCCGCGCGGCTTCGTCGCCTTCGGTGAGGTCGGCCTGGCCGGCGAGGTGCGGCCGGCACCCCGCGGCCAGGAGCGGCTGAAGGAGGCCGCCAAACTGGGCTTCAGCGTCGCCGTGGTGCCGCGCGCCAACGCGCCAAAAAAGGCCATCGAAGGCCTCACCGTGCACGCGGTCGATCGCATCGAGCAGGCCATCGAGGCGGTGCGCGGGTTGTAGTCTTCGACAGCCGCCCCCAACTCACGGGGCTTGGTTGATTTTTCTGCGGAGGATCTGGCAATGGGCAAGCGTCTGCTGCTGCTGTGGACCCTGGTGCGCGGTGACGCGCAGCGCCTGTGGCGGGCGCTGCGCCACCCGGCATCGCCGGGCTGGCTGAAGTGGGCGGTGGCCGGCCTGGCGCTGTACCTGGTGTCGCCGGTGGACCTGCTGCCCGACTTCATCCCGCTGCTCGGGCTGGTGGACGACCTCGTGCTGATCCCGCTCGTGATCCGCGCGCTGCTGAACCGGCTGCCGCCGCATGTGAAGGCCGACGTCGACGGCCGCACCGTCAACGCCTGAGCCGCGGCGCGCGGTGCCGGGTGCGTGATGCGGGTGGCGCTCGTCTCCGACATCCACGGCAACCGGCCGGCCCTGCTGGCCGTGGCCGCGATGATCGAGGCCACCGGCGCCGAGCTCGTGCTGAACCTCGGCGACATCGCCAGCGGCCCGCTGTGGCCGCGCGAGACGGTGGCCTGGCTGGCCGAGCGCGCCTGGCCCACCATCGCCGGCAACCACGAGCGGCAGGCGCTGGCGGCGGCGCCCAGCCTGCAAGCCGGCGACGGCGACGACGCCTACACCGCCGCCAAGCTGGGGCCGGCCGAGCGCGCCTGGCTGGCGGCGCTGCCGGCGTCGATGCGCGCCTGCGAGGGCGAGATCCAGGCTTTCCACGGCATCCCGGGCGACGATCTGCAAGGCCTGCTGGAGACCGTGGTCCCGGGTTACGCCGCCAGGATCCATCCGGGTGTGCGCGCTGCCACCGACGACGAGATCGACGCCCGCCTGGCCGGGCTGCGCGCCCCCGTGCTCGTGTGCGGCCACACGCACACGCCGCGCCTGCGGCGGCTGGCGGACGGCACCCTCGCCGTCAACCCGGGCAGCGTCGGTCGCCCGGCCTATGCCCACGACCAGCCGCACCGGCACATCGTCGAGTGCGGCACGCCGCACGCGCGCTGGGCGCTGCTGGAGCGCCGCGCCGACGGCTGGCATGCCGAACTGCATCAGACGGCTTACGACTGGGATGGCGCCGCCCGGCGCGCCGCGGCACAGGGCTTTGCCGACTGGGCCTACGAGCTCGGCACGGGCCGCACGCGGCCCGGCGGCTTCCGCTGAGAGGGTGTGAACGAAATGTTCAGTTCGCCAGTCTCGTTGCGAGCATACGCGCTTGTGCGAGCCAGACCCAGGCCAGCGGCGCCCATTCGGAGCGATCGTGATGGGCGATGAGACGGCGGTCGCGCTCGAGCCAGGCGTGGGTGCGCTCGACCACCCAGCGCATGGGCTGCACGACGAAGGGTTTGGCGGATTCCTCGGGCCACAAGGGCTGCTGGGCGTCGCGCCAGGTGCCGGTGGCGCGGTTGCCCGGGCGGCGCACCACTTCCACGGTGATGCCGTGAGCCTTCTCGATGGCTGCTGCGCGCTGCCCGGCGTATGCGGCGTCGGTGTAGAGCTTCTTGATCGTGGGTGCCTTGGCATAGGCCTTGGCCACCACGTCGGCGGCGGTGTCGCGGTCCTGCACGCTGGCGGCCGTGATAGTGACCGCCAGCAGCAGGCCCAGCGAGTCGACCACGAGGTTGCGCTTGCGGCCCTTGACCTTCTTGCCCGCGTCGAAGCCCGTGTTGCCGCCCTGGGGCGTGCTGCGCGTGCTCTGCGAGTCGATGACGGCCGCCGTAGGTTCGGGGGACTTGCCCTCGCGCCGGCGCCACTGCTGGCGCAACCGCTCGTGCATGGCCTCGAACGTATTGGCCGCAGCCCAGCGCTTGAAGGACATGTACACCGCCTGCCAAGGCGCATAGGTCTTGGGCACCAGCCGCCAGGGACAGCCCGTGCGCACCACGTAGCAGCAGGCATTGACCATAACGCGGCGCGGATAGCGAGGCGGCACGCCCGGCTGCCCATCGCGCTCGAACAGGTCGGCCACCAGCGCCCATTCGGCGTCGGTCAGATCGGTGTGCTGGCCCTCGGGGCTGCTGCTGCGCCGGTGCATGGCGTTGTAGCCGGTGCGCGGCCCCGCGCCACGTCCTTGCTCACCCCGCTCGGCCGAGGAGCGCCGCAGCGGCTTCAGTCGCACGACGCCAGCCTCGCGCAGCGCCTTGCGCACCGTAACCGGGTTGACCTTCACACCGCAGCGCCGGGCCAACTCCGCCGTGACTTCAGCCAACGCCGCGTGCGGCATCTCCGCGACGATGGCACGAAGCACCTCCCCATGCTCGGCGCCCAGCAACGGCTTGCGTCCGGGCTTGCCCTTGCGGTCGATGTCTCCAGCCTTGCTCTTCATGCCATGCCTCGCGCGCTTGTCTCGTCAAGACACAACGCGCGAGGTCATTATTTCGTTTACACCCACTGAGAGCCTGAGAGTCTTTTGCGCATGCCCGCTCATCACGCCCGAAAAGCTCTCAGGCTCTGAGCCTTTCGCGCAGCAGCTGACCCAGGCCGTAGGCCAGGCGGCGCAGCTCGTTGCCCAGCCGCCAAAGGTGCGTGGGCCACCGTCGCAGACCCTTGAACTTGCGCGAGGGCAGGCCCGCCGGGGCTCCGATGGTGGACGCGACCTGGTCGTCGTGGTCGCAGGGCGTGGGCACCACCAGCCGCTGCTTCAGGCCGAAGGCCCAGGCGCGGTCGAAGGCGTGGTCGTAGGGCAGCTGCATGGGCAGCAGGCCGCCGGGCTGGCGCAGCCAGGCCGCAGCGGCGCGGCGGTTCATCAGGTAGGCGCTGGATCCCGTGCACTTGGACAGCATCACGGCGAGTGCCTGGCCCGCGCCCAGATCGGCCACCGCCACCGGCGTGCCCGAATGCACCGCCGAGAGCTTGACCACGTCCCAGCGCCCACGCCGCGCCATCAGCGCCGCCAGCACGGCGGGCAGGGTCTCGTGCAGCTGCACGTCGTCTTCGAGCACCAGCGCGGCCTCGGCGCTGCCGGCCAGGAAGCGGCGCATGACCTCGATGTGCGAGAGATAACATCCCAGCTCGCCCGGCAGCGGCGTCATGCCGTGGCGGCGGTGGAAGGCCGGCTCGTCGAGCAAGGCACGCTGTGCCGGCGTGAAGGCGCGGGCGTCCACCGCCGGCAGCCGCTGCCAGGACAGGTGCAGCCGCTCCAGCTGCTCCCGCACGCGCGCCAGGCGTTCCGGCGCACGGTCGAGATTGATCACCCATGTCTGCACACCATCCATCGGAAGCATTGTCCGCGAGGCCGTCGCGATGAAGCCGCACACGCTGATCGGCTGGGCCCTGGCGCTGGCCGCCCTGGTGGTGGGCTGGCTGTCCTATGGCTGGCAGGGGCTGGTGCTGGCGGTCACGGTCATCGTGTTCTGGCTGCTGCTGCAGTTCAACCGCGCGGTGCGCGTGCTGCGCATCGCCAGCGCCAACCCGGTGGGGCACGTGGCCAACGCGGTGATGCTGCATGCCCAGCTCAAGCCCGGCATGCGGCTGCCCGAGGTGCTGGTGCTCACGCGGGCGCTCGGCCGCAAGGTCGCCGAAGACACCGATGCGGCCAGCGAGTCCTGGGCCTGGACGGACGCCGGGGGCGACAGCGTGCAGCTCGTGCTGCGCCACGGCCGGCTCGTGAGCTGGGAGCTGCAACGGGCCGCTGCCTAGAATCGACGACTCATCTTTTGGAGCTGGAGACCCCCATGTCGATGTCCGACCGCGACGGCAAGATCTGGATGGACGGGACGCTCGTCGACTGGCGCGACGCCAAGATCCATGTGCTGTCGCACACGCTGCACTACGGCTGCGGCGCCTTCGAGGGCGTGCGGGCCTACAAGACGGACGCGGGTACAGCGATCTTTCGGCTGCGCGAGCACACCGAACGGCTGTTCAACAGCGCCAAGATCCTGCGCATGAAGATCCCCTTCACCGTCGATCAGGTGATGGAGGCCCAGCGCACCGTGGTGCGCGAGAACCAGCTGGAAAGCGGCTACCTGCGCCCGCTGACCTGGATCGGCGACAAGAAGCTCGGTGTCAGCCCCAAGGGCAACACCATCCACCTGATGGTCGCGGCCTGGGCCTGGGGCGCCTACCTGGGCGAGGAGGGCCTCAAGCGCGGCATCCGCGTCAAGACCAGCAGCTACACGCGCCACCACGTCAACATCACGATGACGCAGGCCAAGGCGGTGAGCAACTACACCAACAGCATCCTGGCCAACATGGAGGCCACCGACGAGGGCTATGACGAGGCCCTGCTGCTGGATGCCAGCGGCTTCGTCTCCGAGGGCGCGGGCGAGAACCTCTTCGTCATCAAGAACGGCGTGGTCTACACGCCCGACCTCTCAGCCGGCGCGCTCAACGGCATCACACGCAACACCATCTTCCACATCTGCGCCGACCTGGGGCTCAAGGTCGTGGAAAAGCGCATCACGCGCGACGAGGTCTACATCTGCGACGAGGCCTTCTTCACCGGCACGGCCGCTGAAGTCACGCCGATCCGCGAGCTCGACCGCATCGAGCTCGGCGCAGGCGAATTCGCAGGACGGCGCGGCCCCATCACCGAGAAGATCCAAGCAGCCTTCTTCGACATCGTCAACGGCCGCAACCCCCAGTACGCCGAGTGGCTGACGCGGGTCTGATCGAGACCAAGCGATGAACACGAGCCCCGAACCCCGCGCCGTGGTGGAGCTGGCCGCCGACGAGCTGATGGGCAGCGGCGTCACGCACTGCCCCCACCCGAAGATGCCGCTGTGGAACAGCCATCCCAAGGTGTTCATCAACGTCGCCGCGCACGGCGAGGGCCGCTGCCCGTATTGCGGCACGGTCTACCGCCTGAAGGCCGGCGAACAGCGAACCGGCGGGCACTGACCAGCCGGCGGCGGCCCGAGGCGCGTTCAGCGCCCCACGTACACCAGCGCCATGCGCGGCGGCAAGGTGATGGTTGCCGTAGCGGCGTCCCAGCGCGCCTGGCGCGCGGGACGGGGGTCGGCGGCGGTGGCGGCCGTGTGCACCGGGTGCAGCTCCAGCGTGCGGCCTTCCAGTCCGGGCATGGACAGCACCGCGGCGGTGGTGCCGGCGTTGATGGCGTAGACGAGATCGGCATGGCCCGCGCCGGGCAGGCCGCGGCCGTCGAGGTGGGCCAGCATCACGTCGGCGCGTGCGGCCGGGCCGGTGTTGAAGAAGCGCAGGCGCTGGTTCACCTGGTCGGCCGTGCGCAGCCGCAGCAGCGGGGTGCCGGCACGGATGCGCAGCAGGTCCAGCGAGGCGTCGCGCACGAAGCGGATGTGCTCGGGCGTCGGCTTGATCATCGGATCGGCCAGCAGCGGCTTGAGGTGGGGCCAGAAGCCCGCGTTCTCGCGCTCGGGCGGCAGGCCGGCGCCCCAGCCGTTGTCGCGCAGCGTCCAGTCGATGCGGTTGAACCAGTCTCCGCTGTCGTAACTGTTGCGGTCGCCGCTCTTGCTGCGCATCAGCTCCACGCCGGCGTGCAGGTAGGCCACGCCCTGGCTGAAGGCGGTGAGCGCCACGCCCAGCACCTGCACGCGGGCGCGGTCCTCGGGCGTGGTGTCGCGCGGCAGCTTGAGCACCTGGATGTCGAAGAGCGTCTGGTTGTCGTGGTTCTCGACGTAGTTCACCACCTCGCCGGGCTGGCTGACGTACCCGGCGGGCTGGCCGGCGTAGTCGATCTGTTCCAGCCGCTGGGTACGGCCGTCGGCGGTGGTCATCGTGTAGCCGCGCAGCGAGCCCGCCAGGCCCACGCGCACGAGGTCGGCCAGGCGGCGCAGTTCCGCATCCGGCACGCGGCCCGCGGCATTGAGCCAGCCCGGCCGCGCCACGGTGGTGGCCGCGTCGTCGCAGCAGCCGCCGCCGCGCGCGGCATCGCGCCCGCGGTCGCTGAAGGTGCCGATGCCGCTGCCGTTCAAGCTCAGCTGGCTGGCCTGCACGAAGCGCACGCCGTTGCTCACCTCGCCAAAGTTCCAGCCCTCGCCGATCGACTCGATGCGCTGCCCCGCGGCGGCGTCCACCGCCTTCTGCAGCCGCTCCATCGCCGCGCGCGGCTGGTGGCCCATGAGGTCGAAGCGGAAACTGTCGACGCGGTGGTCGCGCACCCAGATCACGGCGCTGTCGATCATCAGCCGCTCCATCATGCGGTGCTCGGTGGCGGTGTTGTCGCAGCAGGTGCTGTTGGTGACGCGGCCCTCGGCGTCGAGCCGGTGGTAGTAGCCGGGCACCAGCCGGTCGAGCACGCTCTTCGGGTTCTGGCCGCTGGCGCTGGTGTGGTTGTAGACCTTGTCCATGCCCACGCGCAGCCCGGCGGCGTTGAGCGCCAGCACCATGGCGCGGAACTCGCGCAGCCGCACCGCGCCGTCGTCGGCGTCGGTGGCGTAGCTGCCCTCGGGGGCGTTGAAGTGCAGCGGGTCGTAGCCCCAGTTGAAGCAGTCGGTGGCGGTCTGCGCCATCACGATGCGCTGCTGCTCGGCACTGTCGGCCGGCAGCGCGGCCAGCGCGGCGCGGTCGGGCGAGGTGCAGCCGCGCTCGGGCACGGTGGCCAGGTCGAAGGCCGGCAGCAGGTGGATGTCGGTCACACCGGCGTCGGCCAGCCGCTTGAGGTGCGCCATGCCGTCACTGCCGGCATGCGTGAAGCCGAGGTAGGTGCCGCGGTGCGCGGCGGGCACGGTGGCGTCGCCGATGGAGAAGTCGCGCACGTGCAGCTCGTACACCACCATGTCGGTGGACGCGGCCAGCGCACGGGCGCGCGGCGTGGTGGCCCAGCCCGGCGGCATGGTGCGCGGGTCGTCGAGGCTGCCGATCCAGCTGCGGCGGCTGTCGGCGTTCAGGCTCAGCGAGTACGGGTCGGTGACCTTGTTGCGCACCAGGCCGCGACCGCGCACGGCGACGTCGGCGAGGTAGGTGTAGGTGTGGCCGAACCAGTCACCCGGCACGCGCGCCTGCCAGGTGCCGGCCGGGCCACGCGCCAGCGGCACCAGGCGCGACGCGGCCTCGGCACCCGGCGCGTGCAGGCACAGCGCCACGCGCTGCGCCGTGGGCGCCCAGACGTGGAAGCGCGTGGCCGACGGGCCGTGCAGGGCCCCGAGCGCCGGCACCACGGCAGGGTCGGCAGCGGCGGCGAAGCGATCGTCCATCAGGGCCGCGGCCTGCGTGTGCGTGGCCTGCAGCACGTGGCCGGCAGCGTCTTCGTGCACCAGCACCCACTGCGAGCCCATCAGCGCGTCCAGCGCACGCGGCTGGGCCAGGCGCCAGGTGCCGCCCTCGCCCACCCAGCGGAAGCGCTCGGCCACGCCGGCCGGCAGGGGCCCGGGCGCGGGCTGCAGAGTCAGTGCGCCATCGGCGCCGCGCACCGGCTCGCCGGGCCGCGCCTCGATCTGGCCGCGCGCCGAGTGCCACAGGCGCAGGCGCGCGTCGGCGGGCACGCCGGGCCAGCGCAGCGTGCGGCCGTCCAGCCACACGGCGCGCGCATGGGCCGGCGCGGCGTCGGCCGGCGCGGCGTGCAGCACCGTCTCGTGGCCGGCGGAACAAGCGGCCAGCGCAGGCGCTGGCGCTGCCGGCCGGGCCGTGGCCGCCAGCGCAGCGCTGCACAGCAACAGGGTGACAAGAGGGCGGACGACGACCATGACATCTCCGGAAGCGGCGAGCGATCCTAACGAAGGAAAACTACATTCATCGCGCGGCATCAAGAGTGACAGTGGCTTCCACGCTCGCCCATAAGTCTGTAGTTCCCCTACATTCGGCGCACCATGCGCCTCGAACTGCTCCGCACCCTCACGGCCCTGGGCCTGTGCCTGGGCCTCGGCCTGCCCGCCACGTCGGCGCCGTCTGCAAGCCCTGCCGCGGCGGCGGCCCT
This sequence comes from Ideonella sp. WA131b, assembly GCA_023657425.1. Lineage (NCBI taxonomy): Bacteria > Pseudomonadati > Pseudomonadota > Betaproteobacteria > Burkholderiales > Sphaerotilaceae > Ideonella > Ideonella sp. WA131b. Next base: position 1,474,420 of record JAGTJW010000001.1, on the reverse strand, counting down.
GGACACCTCGCCCGTGCCCGCGCGACCGCGCTCGAACGGCCTGCCGCCGCACTGGGAGCGCGGCGCGTTCATCGAGATCTTCGTCCGCGCCTGGAAAGACAGCGACGGCGACGGTGTCGGCGACCTGCGCGGCCTGACCGCCACGCTCGACGAGCTGCAGGACCTCGGCATCCGCGGCATCTGGCTGATGCCGGTCACGGGCAACGCCGACGGCGACCACGGCTACGCCATCACCGACTTCCGCGCCATCGCGCCCGAGTACGGCACGCTCGCCGACTTCGACGAGTTGCTGCGCCAGGCCCATGCGCGCGGCATCGGCGTGATCATGGACTACGTGATCAACCACGCCTCGGCCCAGCACCCGTTCTTCACCGAGGCGCTGAAGGGACCCGACAACCCCTTCCACCGCTGGTTTGTCTGGAGCGACACCGCGCCTGCTGGCGGCGCGGAAGGCTGGGACATCTGGGGCGCCTACCCCTGGTACCACGCCGCCTCGCAGCCCTGGACCTGGCCCGGCACCGCCAAGACCGTGCCGCGCGCCGGCGCCGACGCACGCGGCTTCTACTTCGGCACCTTCGGGCCGCACATGCCCGACTTCGACTTCCGCAACCCCGCCGTGCAGGCCTACCACCTGGACAGCCTGCGCTTCTGGCTCAACCGCGGGCTCGATGGATTCCGGCTCGACGCCACACCGCACCTCTTCGAGACCAGCGCGAAGGACTGGAACGACCAGCCCGAGAGCCGCGCCTTCACGAAGCAGCTGCAAGACCTGATCAAGAGCTACCCGTCACGTTACGTGGTCTGCGAGGCCACCGCCAAGCCCGACGAGTGGGGCGACCCTGCCGTCTGTGGCGGCGCCTTCGCCTTCGGCTATGTTCACCATATCGTGGAGGCAGCCCGCGGCAAGGCGGAATCGGTGCAGCGGGTGGCCACGCACTGGCTGACGGCGAGCGCGACGATGGCGACCTTCCTGTCGAACCACGATTCGTTTGCCGGACGCCGCCTGTGGGACCAGCTGCAGGGCGACGAGCGCCGCATGCGCGTGGCCGCCGCCACCTACCTGCTGCAGCCGGGCACGCCCTTCGTCTACTACGGCGAGCCCATCGGCCAGGCCGGCGTGCACGGCCCCGAGCACGGGCTCGAAGGCGACCCGCCGCTGCGCGCGCCCATGAGCTGGACGGCCGACCCGCGCACCGGCGGCTTCACCACCGGCACGCCGTTCCGGCCCGTGGCGCCGAACGCGGCCACCCACAACATCGACTCACAGCGGCGCGAGGCCGGCTCGCTGCGCAACTTCTACCGCACCGTGATCGGCCTGCGCAACGCCCATCCGTCGATCGCCCGCGGCTCGTTCGAGTGCGGTTCGGCGCAGGGGCGGGTGGCGGTCTGGCAGCGTCGTCTGGACGAGCCGAGCGCAAAGGAGCACACCGTCACCATCGTCAACTTCGACGACGCACCGGCACCGGCCCAGATCAGCGGCCTGCCGCCGCGCGCGCGGCTGGTGTCGCTGCTGCCGGCCGGCGGCGCTACCGCCACCCGCGCCGACGCACAAGGCCATGCCACGCTGCTGCTGGCCCCGTTGTCGGTGCGCGTGCTGCAGGTGCGCACGGCGCCCGAGCCGCGGCGCCGCGCGGCCCGGCGGCGCTGAACTCAGGCGCGCGCCAGGGCGCCGATCTTGGCGGCGTCGCGCGCCAGGTCCTCGCGGGTGGTGATGCGGCGGAACCACACCGTCACCGCGCTCGAGGTGAGGACGATGAACAGCGAGTACAGCACCGGGATCAGCAGCACCTCCTGCTGCTGCGTGCCGCTGAAGGTCAGCAGCACGATGAGCACACCCAGCGGGCCGTTCTGGATGCCCGTCTCCAGTGCGATGGTGCGCGCGCGGCGGCCGTCCTGGCGCACGAGCCGCGCGAAGATGTAGCCGACACCGAACCCGAACACCCCCAAGCCGATGGCGCCGAAGTACACCTGCCAGGGCGTCGTCGCCAGCAGCATGTAGTTGCGCGGCACCCAACTGACCATCAGGAACAGGATCACGAAAATGCCCAGCGCGCCGCCGATCATCTCGATCACCGCGCCGACGTTGGCATTCCACTTGCGCAGCAGCATGCCGATCAGCGTGGGCACCAGCAGCACGAACAGCACCTGCGCCACGTTGCCGGGCGGGATCTGCCACTCGCCCTCGATGCCCGAAGACAGGATGCCCAGCGTCAGCGGCACCAGCACCACCGCGAACAGCGTCGAGACCACCGTCATGAGGATCGACAGGCTGAGCACGCCCTTGCTGAAGTAGTTGAAGATGTTGCTGGTGGTGCCACCGGGCAGGCAGGCCATCAGGATCAGGCCCACGGCGTAGGCCGGTGGCAGCTTCAGCAGCATCGCCAGCGTGTAGCCCAGCAGCGGCGTCAGCACGTAGGTGGTGACCAGGCCGATGCCCACCCCCGCGGGCTTGCGCAGCGCGATGGCGAAGTCCTTGAAGGTGAGGCTCGCGCCCATGCCGAGCATGATGACCATCATCATCACGCCCAGCAGCCGGGTTTCGGTTTCGGAGAGCATGGCGGGTCCTCAGGTCTTGTTCTTCTGCGCGGCCAGCACCTCGGCACGCAGGTCGCGGCGCAGGATCTTGCCCACCGGCGTCTTGGGAAGCTCGTCGCGGAACTCGATGCGCGCGGGCATCTTGTAGCCGGTCAGCAGCGTGCGGCAGTGCGCCATCAGGGCCTCGGCGGTGAGGCCGTCGTCGCGCCTGACGACATAGGCACGCACGGCCTCGCCGGTCTTGCTGTCGGGCACGCCGATGACCGCCGCCTCCAGCACACCGTCGTGGCGCGTGAGCACGTCCTCGATCTCGTTGGGGTACACGTTGAAGCCGCTGACGAGGAGCATGTCCTTCTTGCGGTCGACGATCTTGAACGTGCCCTCGGCGTCCATCACGGCGACGTCGCCTGTGTAGAGCCAGCCGTCCTTGATGACCTCGGCCGTGGCCTCGGGCCGCTGCCAGTAGCCGCGCATGACCTGCGGGCCGCGCACGATGAGCTCACCCGGCTGGCCCAGCGGCACCGGCTCGCCGCGGTCATCGACCAGGCGCACGTCGGTCATCGGGGCGGGGATGCCGATGGTGTCCTTCTGGCGGCGGCCATTCAGCGGCTGGAAGCACACCACGGGCGAGCTCTCGGTCAGGCCGTAGCCCTCGACGAGCGGCGCGCCCGTCACCTGCTCGAATCGCTCCACCACGGCGTGGTGCATGGCCGCGCCGCCGCCACCGGCGGCCTTGAGGTGCTTGGGCGGGAAGGCCGTGAACCACTCCTCGCCGAGCAGCGCGTTGTACAGCGTGTTGACGCCCGTGAGCCAGGTGATCTTGTAGTTCTCGATCGCGCGCTGCAGGTTCTGGATCGGCCGCGGGCTGGGCACCAGGATGTTGCGCGCGCCGGCCTCGAACATGCTGAGGAAGTTCACCGTGAAGGCGAAGATGTGATACAGGGGCAGCGCGGTCAGCACCACCTCCTTGCCGTCCTCGATGTGGCTCGCGCACATCGCCCGCATCTGCGAGAGGTTCCACAGCAGGTTGCCGTGCGTGAGCATCGCGCCCTTGGCCACGCCCGTGGTGCCGCCGGTGTTCTGCAGCAGCGCCAGGCTGTCGTGGTTGAGGCTGGACCACCACCCGGGCACGTCGCCGCCGGCGGCCGCACCCTGGTCCAGCGCGCGGGGCAACGCGGTGAAGGACACGCCGTGCTTCGGAATCTGGCGGTTCCAGTAGTTCATCACCGCGTGCACGATGCCGCCGATCACCGGCGGGAAGAACTCCGGCACCCGGGTGATGACGACGTGCTTCACGTCGGTCTGCGGCAGCGCCTGCTCAAGCTTGTCGGCGAACAGGTCGACGACGACCACCACCTTGGCGCCGCTGTCCTTGAACTGGTGCGCCATCTCGCTGGCGGTGTACAGCGGGTTGGTGTTCACGGCCACGCAGCCGGCCTTGAGAACGCCCAGCAGCACCACCGGGTAAGCCAGGCAGTTGGGCATCTGGATGGCCACGCGGTCGCCGGCCTCGATCTTGAGCACCTGGCGCAGGTAGCGTGCGAAGTGGTCGCTCTTCTCGTTGACCTGGCAGTAGCTGAGCGAGCCGTACATGCCGTTGGGCATGACGGTGGTGAAGGCGGTCTGCGTCGCAAATCGCGCAGCCGCTGCGGCCGCCAGCGCGGGCACGCTGGCCAGCACCGGGGCCGCGATGTCGGCCCGGATGTGCGGGCCGTACTGTCCGACCCAGGGCCTGAGGTCGTAAGGGCTGATCGCGTCCATGGGTGTACCGCCGGAGCAGCCCCGCCAGGGGCCGAAAGTGGGCGTGAAATGTAACTTGACGACCCCAAAAAAGTTCTGGGTGTCGGTGTCTAGCCCCCGCCGCCGGTCAGGCCACGGCCGGCCGGGGCGGCGCCTGGCGCCGTCAGCCGGCGCGGCCGGCGGCGGTGGTGATGCGCGCCAGCGAGGCGGCGACCTGCGGCTCCAGCATCGGCCAGGTGCAGCGCCAGCGCCAGTTGCCGTCGGCCGTGCCGGGGCGGTTCATGCGGTGCCCGCTGTCCAGGCCCAGCACGTCCTGCAACGGGAACAGCGCCAGCTTCGCCACGCTCTGGCTGGTGGCGCGGATCAGCGCCCAGTGGATGCTCGCGGCGTCGCTGCAGGCCAGGTACTCGGCGGCGAAGGCGCGCACCTCGGCACGGGCCGAGTCCCACCAGCCACGCGCGGTGTCGCTGTCGTGCGTGCTGCTGTAGGCCAGCGCATGCGGCACGTGGTGGTGCGGCAGGAAGGGGTGCTGCGCGTTGGCGGCCGCGGAGCCGTCGCCCCAGCCGTTGAAGGCCTCCTGCACGATGCGCATGCCCGGCAGGCCGAAACCGTCGCGCAGCGCGATCACGTCGGGCGTGATCGTGCCCAGATCCTCGGCCACCACCGGCAGCTCGTGGCCGAGGGCGGCGCGAAAAGCCTCGAACAGCGCCGGCCCCGGGCCGGGCACCCAACGGCCCTCGCGCGCCGTGGGGCAGGAGGCCGGCACCTCCCAATAGCCGGCGAAGCCGCGAAAGTGGTCGATGCGCACGAGATCGGCCTGCGCCAGTGCGCGCTTCAGCCGCGCCACCCACCAGGCGTAGCCGTCGCTGGCCATGCGGTCCCAGCGGTACAGCGGGTTGCCCCAGCGCTGGCCGTCGGGGCCGAAGCCGTCGGGCGGCACGCCGGCCACCACGGTCAGTTCGTGGCGCTCGTCCATGAAGACCAGGTCAGGCCGGGCCCAGACATCGGCACTGTCGTGGGCCACAAAAATGGGCAGGTCGCCCATCAGACAGACGCCGCGGCTGTGGGCGTAGCTGCGCAGCGCCTGCTGCTGCTCGTCGAACTGCCATTGCACGAAGGCGTGCACGCGCATCGCCCCGGCCTGCGCGGTGCGCGCCGCCGCCAGCGCCGGGGCGTCGCGCCGCGCCAGCGCCGCGCCCCAGGCCCACCAGGGCTGACCATGGTGGGCGTCCTTTAGCGCGGCATACAGGCACCAGGGGTCGAGCCAGTCGTGCTCGGCTCCGCACCATTCCTGGAAACGCGCGCGCTCGGGGGCCGTGGCGCGGGCGAAGAAGCCCGCCGCCGCCTCGCGCAGGCATTGCCAGCGCCATGGGATGGCGCTCTCGTAGTTGGCGCGCGCGGGGTCGAAGGCCGGGGCGCGGGCCAGCGCCTGAGCCGGCAGCCAGCCGGCGCGCACCAGCGGCGCCAGCGCCACCAGCCAGGGGCTGCCGGCAAAGGCCGAGGGGCACTGGTAAGGCGAGTGTCCCGGCCCCACCGGGTTGACCGGCAACACCTGCCACAGACTCTGGCCACAGGCGGCCAGCCAGTCGACGAAGCGGCGCGCGTCGTCGCCGAGGTCGCCCAGGCCGTGCGGCCCGGGCAGCGAGGTCAGGTGCACGACGACGCCGGAACGGCGCCTGCTGAGGTCGAAGGACATGTCGGGGATGCTCAAGGCGGGGCATGCTCCGACCACAGCGTCAGGTTCACGCCCCCGGCCACCGCCTGCGCGCCATGCGGCGCGCGGCGTCCTGGCGCCAGTGTCATGGAAGGCGCTTCGATCATGTAGTAATGCTACATGGTGGATTCCCGGGTGTCATCCCAAGTGCTTGATTCATAAGCGTTCAAGCCCGGGGATCGGTCCCCGTCGCCCGTTGTGAGGCCGGGTTGTGGGCCTGTATATTCGTTACAGATTCATCAGCGGTGGCAAACCCGGAGTCCAGGCCGTGGCCGAAGTGAAGCTGTCCGGGGTCGGCAAGGCCTACGGCGACGCGAAGATCCTGAAGGGGATCGACCTGCACATCCACGACGGCGAGTTCATGGTCTTCGTGGGGCCCAGCGGCTGCGGCAAGAGCACGCTGCTGCGCACCATCGCCGGGCTGGAAGACATCACCGAAGGCCAGTTGTCCATCGGCGGCCGTGTCGTCAACGACCTGCCCCCGGCCGAGCGCGGCATCGCGATGGTGTTCCAGAGCTACGCGCTGTACCCGCACATGAACCTGTTCGACAACATGGCCTTCGGGCTCAAGCTGGCGAAGGTGCCCACGGCGGAGATCCAGCAAGCCGTCACCAAGGCCGCGAAGATGCTGCACATCGAGCACCTCCTCGAGCGCAAACCCAAAGACTTGTCGGGCGGCCAGCGCCAGCGCGTGGCCATCGGCCGCGCCATCGTGCGCCAGCCCGAGGTGTTCCTGTTTGACGAGCCGCTGTCCAACCTGGACACCGCGCTGCGCGTGAAGATGCGCTACGAGTTCGCCAAGCTGCACGAGCAGTTCAAGACGACCATGGTCTACGTCACGCACGACCAGGTCGAGGCCATGACACTGGCCGATCGCATCGTCGTGCTGCAGGCCGGCCGCATCGAGCAGGTGGGCGCGCCGCTGGAGCTCTACGAGCACCCGTGCAATCTGTTCGTGGCGGGCTTCATCGGCAGCCCGGGCATGAACCTGCTCGACGCCACCGTAGTGGAGGCCTCGGCGCAGCACGCGCTGGTGCGCGTGAAGGGCGGCGATGAACAGGTGCGCTGCCTCGTCGACGCCCACCGCGCGCAGCCGGGCGACGCCGTCAGGCTGGGCGTGCGGCCCGAACACCTGCGCGCGGGCGAGGCCGCCAACGGCCTGGCGACCACCGTCACCTTCGTCGAGAGCCTGGGCGGCATGACCTACGCCTACTGCAGTCACCCCGGCGTGGAAGACGTGCTGACCTGTGCCGTCGAAGGCGACCGCCGCCTGGCCGCCGGGGCGGCACTGGCCCTGGGTGTGCCGCCTGAGAAAGCCTACCTCTTCGACGCCCAGGGCCTGGCCTTCCGCCGCTTGGCCGTGGCGCCGACCGAGCGTGTGCATGCAGCTTGAGAACCGCGGGCTCGTGCAGGGCTTCGACAAGCTCAGCCCGAACGGTGGATGTCCTCCGTTTGCACGAAATCCGCCCGAGCGCCCGCTGCCTCAGGGGGGCTTCGACAGGCTCAGCCCGAACGGTGGATGCCCTCCGTTTGCACAAAACCTGTCCGAGCTCCCACCGCTGCAGCGCGGCGTCGACAAGCTCAGCCCGAACGGTGGATGCCCTCCGTTTGCACAAAACCTGTCCGAGCTCCCACCGCTGCAGCGCGGCGTCGACAAGCTCGGCCCGAACGGTGGATGCCATCCGTTCGCACAAAACCTGTCCAAGCACCCACTGCTGCAGCGCGGCGTCGACAAGCTCAGCCCGAACGGAGGATGCCCTCCGTTTGCACGAACCCGGCTTGGGCTGCTGTTGACCAGGCGGCGCTCCGACAGGTCCCGTGCGAACGGTGGATCTCCTCCGTTCGCACTGAGCCTGTCGAAGTGCGCGAGCGCAGTGGCGCTGCTGGCCACCCTCGCCGCCCACGCCCAGGCCTCGCCACGCCTGCTGGTGTGGATCAACGGCGACAAGGGCTACAACGGCCTGCAGAAGGTGGGCGACGCCTTCACCGCCAAGAGCGGCGTGCCGGTGGTGGTGCAGCACCCCGAGGGCGCGCCCGACAAGTTCCAGTCCGCGGCGGCCGCCGGCAAGGGCCCGGACATCATGTGCTGGCCGCACGACCGCGTGGGCGAGTGGGCCAAGGGTGGCCTGATCGTGCCCATCCGCCCCGGCCGCGCCCTGCGCGAGCGCATTGACGAGTCCGCCTGGCAGGCCTTCCGCTACCGCGGTCAGACCTGGGGATATCCGATCGCCATCGAGGCCGTCGGCCTGATCGTCAACCGAGCGCTGGTGCCCGAGCCGCCGACCAGCTTCGAGCAGATCATCGAGATCGATCGCAAGCTCAAGGCCGCGTCCGGCGGGCGCACGGGCGCCATCCTCTGGGCCTACAACAACAGCTTCTTCAGCTGGGGGATGTTCGCCGGGCCGGGCGGCTACGTCTTCGGCCGCAACGCGCAGGGCGAGCTCGACCCCACGCAAGTGGGCGTCAACAGCCCCGGCGCGCTGCAGGGCGTGCTGATGCTGGAGCGGCTCATCAGGGACGGCCACATGCCGCGCGGCGCGCGTTATGCCGAGATGGAGAGCGCGTTCGCCAAGGGCCAGGTGGCGATGATGATCAACGGCCCCTGGGCCTGGGACAACGTGCGCAAGGTGGGCATCGACTTCACCGTGGCGCCGCTGCCGTCGGTGGGCGGCAAGCCGAGCCGGCCTTTCGTGGGCGTGCTGGGCTGCATGATCACCGCGCCCAGCCGCGTGAAGGACATCGCGCGCGAGTTCCTGGAGCACCACCTGCTGAAGGTGGAGAACCTCAAGATCGTGAGCGCCGACGTGCCGCTGGGCGTGCCGGCCGACAAGGCCTACTACGCCGAGCTGAGCAGCGAGCCGAAGATCGCCGCGACCATGGCCAACGCGCGGGCCGGCGAGCCGATCCCGAACATCCCCGAGATGGGCCGCTTCTTCCCGGCCATGGACGCGGCGCTGGAGGCCGTTACCAGCGGCCGGCAGGCGCCGAAGGAAGCGCTGGACGGCGCCGCGGCGCGGATGAGGAGCCGATGAGGGCCCCGCCCCGAAGCGCCTCCGGCGTGTCCCCCCAGGGGGGCGCCCCCAGCGGCCCGGCGAAGCCGGCTCCGCGGCGGCTGCTGGGCGCGCTCGTCGTGGGCCTGGCGTCGCTGGCGCTGCTGTGGCTGGTGTTCAACCTGTGGGTGGCCGGCCAGCCGCTGGTGGCGGTGGGCGTGCTGGCCTTCGGCAGCGCGGCGCTTGTGGTGTACGGCACGGCCACCTCGGTGGCCTGGAAGTACCTGTTCCCGGGCGTGGCCGGCATGCTGCTGTTCGTGGCCTTTCCGCTGGTCTACACGGTGCAGATCGGCTTCACGAACTACTCGTCGGCGCACCTGCTGTCGGAGCAGGGCTCGCGCCAGTACCTGCTCGAGCAGAGCGTGGTCGACGAGGCCCGCGCGCGGCCGTACACGCTGCATGCGCAAGGAAGCGCCTTACGCCTGCGTCTGGCCCCGGGCGAGAGCGGCGGCGAGCCGCTGGTATCGCCGCCACTGGACCTGCGCGAGCCCCCCGCCGCGCCGGTGGCGATGGCGCCCGAGGCCGGCGCGGCGCTCGGGCCGGCCCTCGACCTCAAGGGCGTGATCGCGCAGCGCGAGGGCCTGCAGCGGCTGGCGCTGCGCTTGCCAGACGCCAAGGGCACTGGCGAGGTGCTGCGCTACGCCGGCCTGCGCGAATTCGGCGTCATCGAGCCGCTGTGGACCGCCCGCGCCGACGGCGCGCTGGTGCAGGCCGGCAGCGGCCGCGTGTTCGTGGCCAACCGCGAGACCGGCTTCTTCGAGTCCACGGCCGCCAGCGGCGAGGTCGAGCGCATCTCGCCCGGCTTCACCGTGGGCATCGGCTTTGCCAACTACAGCCGCATGCTGCTGGACGCCGACTTCCGCGGCCCCTTCGTCAGCATCTTCATCTGGACGGTGACCTTCGCAGGCCTCACGGTGCTGTTCGCCACGGCCTTGGGCATGTCGCTCGCGGTGCTGCTGGAGTGGGAGGGCCTGAAGCACCGCACGCTGTACCGCACGCTGCTGTTCCTGCCCTACGCCGTGCCGGGCTTCATCAGCATCCTGGTGTGGAAGGGCCTGTTCAACCAGAACTTCGGCGAGATCAACGCCATCCTGGATGCGCTGTTCGGCGTGCGGCCGGCCTGGTTTGCCGATCCGATGCTGGCCAAGGTGATGATCCTCGTCGTCAACACCTGGCTGGGCTACCCGTACATCATGATCCTGTGCGCGGGGCTCATCAAGGCGATCCCGGCCGACCTGTACGAGGCCAGCGCGCTGGCCGGCGCGAGCCCCTGGGTGAACTTCTGGAAGATCACCGCGCCGCTGATCATCAAGCCGCTGTCGCCGCTGCTCATCAGCGCCTTTGCCTTCAACTTCAACAACTTCGTGCTCATCAGTCTGCTCACCGACGGGCGGCCCGACTTCCTGAACACCAAGCTGCCGGCGGGCACGACCGACATCCTGGTGAGCTACACCTACCGCATCGCCTTCACCGACAGCGGCCAGAACTTTGGCCTGGCGGCGGCGATCAGCACGCTCATCTTCATCATGGTGGCGGTGATGGCGCTGGTGCAGCTGAAGTTCACGCAGACCGCCGAAAGGACGCGCTGACATGCCCATCGTCACCGGCAAGCGCCAGCGCTGGCGCGCCTGGGCGGCGCACGCGCTGCTGTGCACGCTGCTGGCCTTCACGCTCTTCCCGCTGCTGGCCGTCATCAGCATCAGCCTGCGGCCGGGCAACTTCGCCACCGGCAGCATCATTCCCACGCAGATCAGCTTCGAGCACTGGCAGCTGGCGCTGGGCATCCCCGTCACCAACCCCGACGGCACGGTGACACAGCCGCCCTTCCCGGTGCTGCTCTGGCTGTGGAACAGCATCAAGATCGCCACGATCTCGGCCTTCCTGATCGTGGCCATCAGCACCACCGCGGCCTACGCCTTTGCGCGCCTGAAGTTCGCCCGGAAGACCCTCATCCTCAACACCATGCTGCTGCTGCAGATGTTCCCGGTGGCGGTGGCCCTCGTGGCCATCTACGCCATCTTCGAGGGCCTGGGGACGCAGATCCCCTGGCTGGGCATCGAGACCCACGCCGGCCTCATCGTGGCCTACCTCGGCGGCGTGGCCATGCACATCTGGACGATCAAGGGCTACTTCGAGACCATCCCGGTGGAGATCGAGGAGAACGCCAAGGTCGACGGCGCCACCCACTGGCAGGCCTTCCGCCACGTGCTGCTGCCGATGGCCGTGCCCATCCTGATGGTCGTGTTCGTGCTGGCCTTCATCGGCACCATCATCGAGTACCCGGTGGCCAGCATCCTGCTGCGCGAGGAGCCCAACCTCACGCTCGCGGTGGGCAGCAAGTTCTACCTGTACGAGCAGCGCTACCTGTGGGGCGACTTCGCCGCGGCGGCCGTGCTGAGCGGCCTGCCCATCACGCTGGTGTTCCTGCTGGCGCAGCGCTGGATCGTCAACGGACTCACCGCCGGGGGCGTGAAGGGATGACGGTCGCGCCGATGCTGCGCGCCGCGGCGGCGCTGGGCCTGCTGCTGGCCGCCGCGCCGGCCCTGGCGCAGGCGGCGCCGACGGCGCCCGCCGCCACGGCCTGCCGCCCCGACCCGCTGGACGGCCGGGCCCTCTACCTGCGCGGCAGCTTCAACGCCTGGGCCGCGCCCGAGGCGCAGCGTTTCACCTGGGCCTGCAACCGCTGGGAGCTCGTCACCCGGCTGCAAGGCGAGCACCGCTTCAAGCTCGGCGACGAGGGCTGGAGTGCCGATGCCGACTTCGGCAGCGCCGACGGCCGGCGCCTGGTGCGCCGCGGCCCCGAGCTGCAACGCCGCTTCGGCGGCTTGTCCGCCGCGGGAATCCCCGGCACTTACCGATTCACGGTGACGATGAGCGACCCCACCAACCCCGAGCTGCGCATCGACGAGTGCCCGGTGAACGAGGCGCCTCTCGGCGCCACGGCGCTGTTCCTGCGCGGCACGCCCAACAACTGGGCGGCGCTCGACGACTACCAGTTCCAGTTCAGCTGCGACGCCTACTACCTGAACCTCAGGCTCGACGGCCGGCATGAGTTCAAGATCGCCGACGCGGCCTGGAAGGACACCAGCACCATCGGCCCCGGCGGCTTCGGCCAGGGCGCCAACTTCGCGCACACCTTCAGCGGCGAGCACACGCTGCGCCTGGCCTGGGCCGGCGGCCGGCCGCAGCTGGACATCGGCCCCAAGAGCTGGGCCGACCCGCGCGCCGCCGCCGTCACCGACCCCGTGGCGCTGAGCCTGCGCTTCGACTCGCGCAGCACCACGCACAAGCGGCCCTTCGGCGCCGTGCCGGCGGGCACCGAGATCAGCTTCGCCTTCACCGCCGCGCCGGGCGTGCAGCGCGCCACGCTGGTGGTGGAGAAGCGCCGCCTCGAAGGCAACCAGGAGGTGCTGGAGTACCTGCCCGCCGCCCGCGTGGCCATGGTGCGCAGCGCCGAGCCCGACGGCCGCGAGCGCTTCGCCGTGAGCCACCGCTTCGGCGAGGTGGCGGTCTACGGCTACTGGTTCGAGGTCGAGATCGGCGGCCGGCTCTACGCCTACCAGAACAACACCGAGCCGCTGCACTGGACGCGCGAGAAGGGCACCGGCGGCGCAGGCGCCGTGGCCGAGCGGCCCGGCAACCCCGGCGGCATCCGCCGCTTCCGACAGACCGTGCACGCCCCCGACCTGCGCGTGCCCGACTGGGCCGCCGACATCGTCTACTACTACGTCTTCCCCGAGCGCTTCCGCAACGGCAACCGCGCCAACGACCCGCAGCCCGGGCGCGACCGCTACCGCAACACCAACGTCGAGAAACACGCGCGCTGGACCGACCGGCCCTACCGGCCCGGCACCGGCGACGGCAGCGACGAGGTCTACAACAACGACTTCTTCGGTGGTGACCTCGAGGGCCTGGCCGACAAGCTCGACAACATCCGCGAGCTGGGCGCCAACACGATCTACATGACGCCGGTGTTCCGCGCCGCCAGCAACCACAAGTACGACCACGCCGACTACCTGAACGTCGACCCGGCCTTCGGCGGCAACGCCGCCTGGGACCGGCTCATCCGCGAGGCCACGCGGCGCGGCATCCGCGTCATCCCCGACGCCAGCCTCAACCACACCGGCAGCGACTCGATCTATTTCGACCGCTACGGCCACTTCGGCGGCACCGGTGCCTTCAGCGGCGGCCGGCCCAACCCCACGAGCCCGTACTTCGGCTGGTACAAGTTCGACCTCACGCAGAAGGAGCCCGAGCGCCAGTACCGCGGCTGGGTGGGCGTGCCCGACCTGCCCGAACTCGACAAGGCCAGCCCGGCGTGGCGCGACTTCGCCTACCGCCAGCCCGACAGCGTCACGCGCACCTGGCTCAAGCGCGGCGCCGCCGGCTGGCGCATGGACGTCGCGCCCTGGGTGAGCGACGACTTCTGGCGCGAGTGGCGCCAGGCCGTGAAGAGCACGAAGCCCGACGCGCTGACGGTGGCCGAGACCTGGTTCGACTCGAGCAAGTACTTCCTCGGCGACATGTTCGACTCGACCATGAACTACGTCTTCCGCAACGCCGTGCAGGACTACGCGGCGGGTGGCAAGGCCTCGGGCCTGGTGGCGCAGCTCGAGCACCTGCGCGAGGCCTACCCGGCCCCCGTGCACCGCGCGCTGATGAACCTGCTGTCCAGCCACGACCAGGCGCGCGCGCTGCACGTCTTCGGCTGGCACGAGGACACCAAGGACGCAGCCATCATCGAGCGCGCCAAGCAGCGCCTGCTGCTCGGTGTGTTCCTGCAGATGAGCTACCCCGGCGCGCCCACCGTCTACTACGGCGACGAGGTCGGCGTGACGGGCGGCGACGACCCCTACAACCGCGCCACCTGGCCCTGGCCCGACGAAGGCGGCCAGCCCGACCTGGCGCTGCGCGAGCAGTTCAGGCGCCTGATCGCGATGCGCCACGCGAACCCGGTGCTGCGGCGCGGCGAGCTGATGGCGCCCTTGGTGGTGGACGAGCACGTGGTGGTGTGGCCGCGCCGGCTGGCCGCCGGGGGGCAGGAGCGCTGGGCCTTGGTGGCGGTGAACAACGCCGCTGCGGCACGCACCGTGCGGCTGCCGCGGCCCGCAGGGCTGCCGCGCGGGCCACTGGCTGACGCGCTGGGCGCCCCGGCCGTGGCGGCCGACGGCGAGGAGATCGAGTTCGTGCTGCCCGCGCTGTCCGGGCGCGTGCTGCTGCGCTGAACGCCTGGGCGTCGGGGCGCCCCCGGCGTCAGACGTTCAGCATGTCGGCCCAGATGTTGTCGGCCCAACTCAGCGCGTAGCGGCCCTCGATCTGGTTGGCCGCGGCACTGACGCCGCCCGAGCCGGGTACCGTCTTGAAGGTCTTGTCGGCGGCGTCGTACTGGTGGACGCTCGCCACGTGCACGACGTCGGTCCGGGTGACGAAGCTGTAGCAGGTGTTCATCACCACCGGCGTGGGGCTGACCGGCTCGCCCTTGAGCAGCTGGATGATGGCCGCGGCCGCCACCTTGGCATGCTGGTTGGCCATGTGGCCGCTCTTGGGCATGGCCGGCGCGCTGAAGGTGGAGTCACCCAGGACGTGCACGCCCGGCACGGCGCTGCTTTCCATGGTGAGCCAGTTGACGCCGACCCAGCGGTTGTTCATGTTCACGAGGCCCGCGGTGGCCACCGCGAGATCGCCCGCGCGCTGCGCCGGGATCACGTTGAGGACGTCAGCCTTGACGTCGTCGAACTCCAGCTTGGCCACCAGTTGGCTCCCCTGGGTGGAGACCTCGCGGACCTCGTTGTTGGCGCGGTACTCGAGGATGCCTTCGTAGTGCTGCTTGAAGGCGCGCTCGAAGAGGGCCTTCTTGCTCTGCACCTCGGGGTTGGCGTCGAGCACCAGCACCTTGGCCCGGGGCTTGGCCTGCTTGAAGTAGCTGGCCACCATGCAGGCGCGCTCGTAAGGCCCGGGCGGGCAGCGATAGGGCGCCCGGGGGATGGTCATCGCGAACACGCCGCCGTCGGGCATGGCCTCGAGCTGCTGGCGCAGCGCCACGGTCTGCGGGCCGGCCTGCCAGCCGTGCAGCACGCGGCCGCTGTCGAGCTGGGCCTTCAGGCCGCCGGTCTGCTCGGTCATGAAGCCGATGCCGGGGCTGAGCACCAGGCGGTCGTAGGCGAGCTCGCTGCCGTCCTTCAGCCGCACCTTCCTGCCCGCGGCGTCGATCGCGGTGACCTCGCCCTGGACGAGCTTCACGCCCATGGCCTTGAGGCCGTCGTAACCGCGGGTGATGCGGTCCATGCCGGCATGGCCGCCGAGCACGTAGTTGCTGATCGGGCAGGAAACGAACTGCGCGTTGCGCTCCACCAGCGTGACGTCGATGTGGCCGCCCCACATCTTGAGGTAACGCGCCGCGGTGGCGCCGCCGTAGCCGCCGCCGATGACGACGACGCGGCCGATCGACGGGCCGGCGGTCGTGGCGCAGCCGGCCAGGCCCAGGGTGGCGATGCCGCCCAGGGCGGCGCCGGCGCCCAGCAGGCGGCGGCGGGAGGGATGGAGTGTCTGGCTCATGGTGCGTGTCCCCTCACTTGGCCGGCTTCTGCACCGCGAAGTGCGCAGCGATCAGCCTGATCTGGTCTTCGGTGTAGCCCTTGACGATCTGGTGCATGATCGTCGCGGGCAGGTTGCCGGCCCGGTAGTCGGCCATGAGGGCGACGAGCTTGTCGGCCGGCATGCCGGCCAGCGGCTTCATGTCGCCGCGCGCGTTGCCGTTGGTGCCGTGGCAGTTGGCGCAGGTGGCGGCGAGGTTGCGCGCCAGCACCATGTCGGGTGCGGTGGCCTGGGCCTGCGCCGCCAGCGGGGCGGCCAGGATGAACAGGGCGGTCACGGCGGTGGCCAGCGCCGCCACGGCGGGGTGTCGGATCACGTCGATGTCTCCTCGGGCAACAACGGGCACCGGGGCTCCGGCGCCCAGCGATGGGCGAACAGGCAGCGGGGCTGCCGGTACCGATTGTGCGGCGCGCCGCGGTCTGCTGGCACCGGCCTCGGCGGGTGGTGCCCACCCACCAGGGGCTGCGCACGCTGGCGAGCCGTTAATATCACTCCATGCGAATGTACGTTCAGGCGAGGCGGCGCACGGCCGAGGAAACCCGGGTGGGTGCCGTCCAGGCAGCGGCAGCGCCGGGCGGCGACACGCCGTGGCGCCGCCGGCCGGTGCTGTGGGCCCTGGCGGGGCTGGTGTCGGGCTTGCCGCTGGCCGCCGCCGGTGCCGCGCTCCCGGGCGAACCGGTGGCATGGCCCACGGTGCGGCTGCTCGACGGCCGCAGCGTCGATGCCACGCATTGGCAGGGTCAGCTTGTCGTGGTGGTGTTCTGGTCGACGACCTGTCCCTTCTGCCGTCGGCACAACCAGCACGTCGAGAAGCTGCACCGCGCCGCGCAGGCTGCAGGGGCCCCTCTGCGCGTGCTCGGTGTGGCGCGCGACCGCGATGCCGCCACGGTGCAGCGTTATGCGAAGGCCCAGGGTTACAGCTTCGAGATCACGCAGGACGTGGACCCACTGGCT
Organism: Ideonella sp. WA131b; assembly: GCA_023657425.1. NCBI lineage: Bacteria > Pseudomonadati > Pseudomonadota > Betaproteobacteria > Burkholderiales > Sphaerotilaceae > Ideonella > Ideonella sp. WA131b. The sequence goes on along the minus strand of JAGTJW010000001.1, from coordinate 1,457,833 downwards.
GCAGCGCTGGCCCCGCGCAACCTGATCCCGCAGACCGCCGTGGTCGGCCGCGGCGGCAGGCTGGTGCAGGTGCTGCCCGGCGAGATGTTCGAGGAGGACGTGATGGAGCTGCTGGACCTGGCCCGCACCGAGCCGAAGGCTCGCTCGTGACGCACGCGCCCGCAGCCCTGCGGCACGACGACCCGTTCCCCGGTCGCGCGGCCGGACGCCCCTGAGCCCGCCCCCGAGGACCCGCCATGTCCAGACCCGCCGCCGCCGAACCGGCCGATGAGTCCGACGTCGTGTTCGACTCCGCCGCCGAGTTGTTCCGGCTGCTGTCCACGCCCGTCCGGCTGAAGATCATCAGCGCACTCTGCGGCCACGAGAAAAACGTCTCGCAGCTGCTTGCCGAGATCGACACCACACAGCCCAACATGAGCCAGCACCTGGCCACGTTGCACCGCGCTGGCGTGCTGTCGCGCCGCCGCGATGCGACGCAGATCTACTACCGCATCGGCAGCCAGCGCGCGGCCACGCTCTGCCGGGCCGTGTGCATGCAGATCGCCACCGATGCCGACGGCGAGCCCGATCTGGCACCTCTTGGGGGCCAGGCACCGCTGACAGCCGCACCGCGGCGCTGACGCCCCGCCCACGCTCCTAGTCTTACTGTGTTAGTAAATTCCAAGGCATTATGCGCACTTCTTCAAGCAAGAGGTGAGCCTTGGTGAAGGAGTTGGCGGAGTTTGAGAGGTACATGGCGCATCTGTGCGCTGGGCTGGGGCATTCGGATCGGCATGCGGGTCTGCGTGGCTACTGCACGGGCCTGATGGCGCCGCTCAAGCGCAAGAGTGTGGAGCCGATGGCCTCGCACCTGGCGCCGGCTGCCACGCGGGCACGGCATCAGTCGCTGCATCACTTCGTGGCCGACTCAGCTTGGTCGGACAAGGAGATGCTGCTGCGTGTGGCGCAGTGGGTGGTGCCGGCGATGGACTTCAGCGACGGCGGTTGGTGGATCGTGGACGACACAGGGTTTCCCAAGCAGGGCACACACTCGGTGGGCGTGGCACGCCAGTATTGCGGCATGCTGGGTAAGCAGGACAACTGCCAGGTGGCGGTGAGCGTCTCCCTGGCGGCCCAGGGCGGCAGCCTGCCAGTGGCCTGGCAGTTGTACCTGCCCAAGGAGTGGTGCGAGGACGAGGCCAGGCGACAGAAGGCGGGCGTGCCCCAGGAGGCGGGCTTCGCCACCAAGCCGGCGATGGCGCTGGCGCAGATCGAGCGGCTGCTGGACCAGGGCGCACCCAGGCACTGCGTGCTGGCCGATGCGGGTTACGGGACAGAGACTGCGTTCCGCGAGCGCTTGAGCGAATTGGGGCTGGCCTATGTGGTGGGCGTGACGGGACAGGTTAACGTCTGGCCGCCCGGGCACGCACCGCTGCCCCCGGCGGCCTACAGCGGGCGCGGCAACGTGCCCACGCGGCAACGCCTGGGTGACGCTGCACATGAGAGGCCGCTGTCGATGAAGGAACTGGCGCACGCGTTGCCGGCCGGGCAATGGCACAACGTCGAGTGGCGAGAAGGTAGCAACTTCACCTTGCGCTCTCGCTTTGCCCGTGTTCGGGTGCGCGCAGCGCACCGCGACTACCAGCGCGACGCGTTACGGCCCGAGCAGTGGGCGCTCATCGAATGGCCCGAAGGTCACAAGGAGCCGATGAAATACTGGCTGTCCACGCTACCGCAGGACATGCCCATTGAGCGCATGGTGCTTGAAGCCAAAATGCGCTGGCGCATCGAGCGCGATTACCAGGACCTCAAGCAGGACCTGGGGCTGGGCGACTACGAAGGCCGAGGCTGGCGCGGCTTCCATCACCATGCCAGCCTGGCAATTGCTGCCTACGGGTTCCTGATGGCCCAACAGCTTCGGTACCCCGGCGTTGAGGGCAAAAAAAACTCCGCACGAAGCAAAGAACCTACCCTACCCAAGCATTACAAGCCTCGCGGCAGCCCAGCGCACGCAGCGCCACGTCCCATCGTCCATCACGAGCTTACGGCTGCGTATCGCCGCAGCCTTGCTCAGGACACTGCCAAGGTGTCCGTGCTGCCTGCGCACAAACGCAAGGCTACGCTTGTGACACAGTAAGACTAGGAGCGTGGGCGGCAGAAATCCAGCCCCGCGTTGGGCCGACTTCGGGGCCCAGGCCAGGCGCCGCGCGCAGCCCGGGCTGTGCGCCCGGGCCAGCGTGGCAACGCCGCATGGGCCCCGAAATCGGCCCAACCCGAGGGGCCGGGGCGGCCAAAGCCGCTGGCGGGTGTTGCGCCGCTGGCGCGGGCGTCAAGCCCGCGCTGCGCGACGCGCCTGCGCCAGTGGCTTTGGCCGCCCCGGCGCGGGGCTGGATTTCTGCCGCCCACGCTCCTAGAGCCGCCCCGCGGGCGCCATGCCCAAGGCACGCGCCAGCAGCGTCGTCGGGAACAGCGCGATCGCCGCGTCGTGCGCCTCGGCCGCCTCGTTGAAGCGCTGGCGCGCATAGGCCAGCCTGGGCTGCGCGTCGTTCCAGGCGGCCAGCAGCGGTGCCACCAGGGCATCGGCACGCAGGTCCGGCTGCTGCTCCAGCAAGGCCAGGAGCCTTGAGGCCGCGCCGGCGAGCGCCGACTCGGCGGCCTGCCACTGCTGCGCCAATGTGGGGTCCAGCGGGCGTGCACCCAGCGCGGCGCCCGCTTGGCGCGACTGCGCCGTGGCGGCCACAAAGGCATCGAGTGCGCCTTGTTCCGCCGCCATCGGGCTGCGCAGCAGCGCCACGAGCGGCTCCGCCGCGGCGTCACGCGGCTGCAGCGCCTCGACCACCCGCTGCCAGGCCGCGCAGACCTCATCGCGCAGGGCGATCAGGCGGTTGTTCGCGCCCACCACCCAGAAGAGCAGCAGCGCCCCCAGCGCCAGCAGCAGCCAGCTCGTCACCGCGCCCTCGCCCTTGCGTTCAGCCGCGCCTTCAGCCGCGGACCTCGCCCTGCCCCAGCACCACCCACTTCATCGAGGTGAGGCCCTCCAGCCCCACCGGCCCGCGGGCGTGGAACTTGTCGGTGCTGATGCCGATCTCGGCGCCCAGCCCATACTCGAAACCGTCGGCAAACCGCGTGCTGGCGTTGACCATCACGCTGGACGAGTCGACCTCGCGCAGGAAGCGCATCGCGTTCGGGTGGCTCGTGGTCAGGATTGCGTCGGTGTGGTGGCTGCCGTACAGATTGACGTGCGCGATGGCCTCGTCGAGCGAGTCGACGACCTTGATGCTGATGACGGGCGCCAGGTACTCGGTGGCCCAGTCGGCTTCGGTGGCCGGCAGCACCTTCGGCAGGCCGGCCAGCAGCACCAGCGCGCGCGCGCAGCAGCGCATCTCCACGCCCTTGGCCGCGAACACCGCGCCGATGCATGGCAGGAAGGCCGCAGCCTGCGCGGCGTGCACGAGCAGGCTCTCGGCGGCGTTGCAGGGGCTGAACTTTTGCGTCTTGGCGTTGTCCGTCACCTTCACAGCGAGGTCGAGGTCGACCTCGGCGTCGACAACGACGTGGCAGTTGCCGTCTAGGTGCTTGATCACCGGCACGCGGGCCTCGGCGCTGATGCGCTCGATGAGGCCCTTGCCGCCGCGCGGGATGATCAGGTCCACGTACTGCGGCATGCTGATGAGCGCGCCCACGGCGGCACGGTCTGTGGTGGGCACGAGCTGCACCGCCTCGGGCGGCAGGCCGGCCTCGGCCAGGGCGCCCTGCACCAGCGCCGCCAGCGCGCGGTTGCTGTGGATGGCCTCGGAGCCCCCGCGCAAGATGCAGGCGTTGCCACTCTTGATGGCCAGGCTCGCGGCCTCGATGGTGACGTTCGGACGGCTCTCGTAGATCATGCCGAAGACCCCGATCGGCACACGCATCTGGCCGACGCTGATGCCGCTGGGGCGCCGCTTCACGCCGGTGATCTCGCCGACCGGGTCGGGCATGGCCGCGATCTGCTCGCAGCCCTCGGCCACGGTGGCGACGACATCGGGCGTGAGCCTGAGGCGGTCCCGCATCGGCCCGTCCAGGCCTGCCGCCCGCGCCGCAGCGAGGTCGATCTCGTTGGCCTCGGCCACCGCCGCGCCGACCGAGCGCAAGCGGCGCGCCAGCCCTCGCAGCGCGGCGTCCCTGGCTGCCGTCGGCGCTGCGGCCATGCGGGTGGCCGCGGCTCGGGCGGCGACGCCCAGCCCCTGCATCAGGGTGCCGACAGAGCTGGCGTTGGAGGAGCGGTCCTGGGTGTCCATCCCGGCATTGTCGCCGGGCAGGTTTGCGCCGCCCCCCAGCTCAGCCCTTGGCACCCCGCTTCGCGCCGGGCTTGCGCTCAGGCCTTGGCTCGAACTCGAAGCCGACCTTGCCCTCCTTCGCGTCCCAGGCCAGGTAGGCCCTGAAGGCTCGCCGCGTCTTGTTCGAGACGAAGCCCTGCAGCAGCGAGGTCTTGCCGGTGGACAGCAGCTTCGTGAACTCCTCCTGCGACACCGGCTGCTGCAGGATGATCTTGCCGCTCTTGAAGTCGCAGGTCACGTGTGCGCCCACGGCGTGCTCGCAGACATAGTTGCTGCCGTGCTCGTGGACGCGGCCCTTGCACTTGGGGCAGGCACCCAGGCTGGACCGACCGGCAAAATCCACCGGCTCGCCGTCGGCCTGCCCCTGGCGCTCGTCATCGCCGAAGTCGAACTCCAGCTTCCAGTTGCCGATCTCGTCGTCGCGCACCAGCTTGAGCTCGGCCGTGAACGGCCAGCCGGCCTTGCTGCGGAAACCCTCGAGCGGGCCGATCCTGTGGTCGCGGATGAAGGCCTCGGCCTCGACGATCTCGAAGGCCCGGCCGGCCGGGATCTTGGTGATGGAGAAGCCGCAGCCTTCGGTGTCGCCATCGGCCCCCGCGCAGGCGTAGCGGCGGTAGTTCTCCTTGACCACGCCGCCGCAATTGGGGCAAGGCTGGGCCAGCGTGGCGTAGTCGCCCGGGATGGTGTCGCGGTCGTATTCCTTGGCCTTCTTCACGATGCGCTCGGCCATCCTGGCAATCTCGGCCATGAAGGCGTCGCGTGAGAGCCGCCCGTGCTCCATCTCGGCGAGCTGGTGCTCCCATTGGCCGGTGAGCTCGGGCTTGGTCAGGTCCTCGATGGCCAGGCCGCGCAGCAGCGTCATCAGCTGGAAGGCCTTGGCCGTGGGCACCAGCTCGCGGCCGTCGCGCAGCATGTACTTCTCGTTGATCAGGCCCTCGATGGTGGCGGCGCGCGTGGCCGGGGTGCCCAGGCCCTTCTCCTTCATGGCGTCGCGCAGCTCCTCGTCGTCGATGAGCTTGCCGGCACCCTCCATTGCGGAGAGCAGCGTGGCCTCGGTGTAGCGCGCCGGCGGACGCGTCTTCTGCGCCAGCACCTCCACGCTCTCGGTCTTGACGAGCTCGCCCGGTTCAACGGCCACCAGGTTGGCGTCGTCGTCCTGCGCCTCCTTGCCGTACACCGCCAGCCAGCCGGGGTTGACGAGCACCTTGCCGTTGGTCTGGAAGCGGTGCTCTGCGGCGCCCACCTTCACGGTGCTGATGCGCGTGGTGACCATGAACTCGGCGCTCGGGTAGAACACCGCGATGAAGCGCTTGACGACCATGTCGTAGAGCTTGAGCTCGATCTCGCTCAGGCTCTTTGGCGCCTGCAGCGTGGGGATGATGGCGAAGTGGTCGGACACCTTGGTGTTGTCGAACACACGCTTCACGGGTTTCACGTAGCCGTCGTTCAAGGCCTTGCGCGCGTGGCCGCCCAGCTCGCGCAGCGGGCCGGGCAGGTCTTCGTCGGCCAGCATCGCCATGGTCTGCTTGACGGTGCCCACGTAGTCTTCGGGCAGCGCGCGGCTGTCGGTTCGCGGGTAGGTGAGCACCTTGTGCTTTTCGTACAGCGCCTGGGCCAGCGACAAGGTGGTCTTGGCGCTGAAGCCGAAGCGCGAGTTGGCCTCGCGCTGCAAGGTCGTCAGGTCGTACAGCAAGGGGCTGGCCTGCGTGCTGGGCTTGGCTTCGTCCACCACGCTGGCGGGCTGGCCGCGCACCGCCTGCTCGATGGCCCTTGCTTCCGCCTCGTTCCACAGACGGTCGGCGCGGGCATCCGCATCGGGCGTGGCGTCAAGCGGTGCCCCCTCCCCGGCTCGACCCTTCTTGAACTTCGGGTCGAACCACTTGCCGTCGTAGAGGCCGGCCGTGGCGTCGAAGCTGGCCTTCACCTCCCAGTACGGGCGGCTCACGTGCTTGCGGATCTTCTCTTCGCGCTCGACCACGATGCTGAGCGTGGGCGTCTGCACGCGGCCCACGGTGGTGAGGAAGAAGCCGCCGTCGCGCGAGTTGAAGGCGGTCATCGCGCGCGTGCCGTTGATGCCCACCAGCCAGTCGGCCTCGGAGCGGCTGCGCGCAGCGTCGGCCAGGCCCAGCATCTGGCGGTCGGAGCGCAGCTTGTCAAAGCCCTCGCGGATGGCCTGCGGCGTCATGCTTTGCAGCCAGAGGCGGCGGATCGGCTTGCCGTGGACCTTGTCGCCAAAGGCGTACTGCAGGATGAGCCGGAAGATCAGCTCGCCCTCACGCCCGGCGTCGCAGGCGTTGATGATGGCGCCGACGTCCTTGCGCTTGACCAGCCGCACCACGGCCGTGAGCCGGCTCTTGGCCTTGTCGATGGGCGCCACGTCGAAGTGCGGCGGCACCACCGGCAGGTTGGCGAAACTCCACTTGCCGCGCTTGACCTCGTAGTCGTCCGGGGCCTTGATCTCCACCAGATGGCCGACCGCACTGGTGACAACCCAGCGGTCATTCTCGAAGTGGTCGGCTTGCTTGTCGAACTTGCCGTCGGCCGAGCCGAGCGCGCGCACGATGTCCTGCGCCACGCTGGGCTTTTCGGCAATGATGATCGTCTTCGTCATGGTCCTGTGATGTCAGCTGGCTGAGCCCGATCCCTACAATGCGCCCCTTCTCGCGTGTGTGTGCGCGGGCGCCGCGCAGGCACGCGCGCGCACCTGCATGAGTTCAATGTACCGAATGAAGAAGACCCCGCAACTGCGTTCCGAGGCCAAGGCCGTTGCCCCCCGGGGCCGGCGCATCCAGGTGAGCAGGAGCGGCGTGCACGGCAAAGGCGTCTTCGCGTTGCAGTCCATCGCCGCTGGCCAGCGCATCATCGAATACACCGGCGAGACCATCACCTGGCCCGAGGCGCTGCGCCGCCACCCGCACGACCCCTCCGACCCGCACCACACCTTCTACTTCAGCCTCGACGACGGCAGCCACGTCATCGACGCCAAGTTCGGCGGCAACGCCGCGCGCTGGATCAACCACGCTTGCGAACCCAACTGCAAAGCCGAGGAGACCGCCGACGGCCGCGTCTTCATCCACGCGCTGCGCGAACTCTCGCCCGGCGAGGAACTGTTCTACGACTACGGCCTCGTGATCGACGAGCGCTATACGCCGAAGCTGAAGAAGCAGTACGAGTGCCGCTGCGGCAGCCCGCGCTGCCGTCGCACGATGCTGGCGCCCAAGCGCTGAGACGGCGTGGACACGCCCGCCCACCCGCCAGCGCCAGCGCCAGCGACGCAGCCGCCGGCGCTGGCGCTGCGCTGGGGTGCCGAGGCGCTGCGCGAGCAGCTTGAACCGCTGCTGCCGGGCATCGAGGTCGAGATCGTGGCACGCGTGGACAGTACCAACTCGCGCCTGCTGGCGCGCGCCCGCGAGGCGGGCGGCGACCGGCACGCTCCGATCAGCCACCCTGGCGGTCCCGGGCACGGTGCGTCGCTCGCGGAGGGCGGTGCCACGCCGCCAGGCCGGTGTGCCGCCGACCTCACACCCTGCCTGCTGGTGGCCGAGGAGCAGACGGCCGGCCGCGGCCGCCTGGGCCGCGGCTGGAGCAGCGCCGCCACCCGCTCGCTCACGTTCTCGCTGGGTCTGCCGCTGGCGCCTGTGCAGTGGGACGGCCTCTCGCTGGCCGTGGGCGTGGCGCTGGCCGAGGCGCTGGAGACACGGCCGGCGGCCCCGCGGCTGGCCCTGAAGTGGCCCAACGACCTGTGGCTGCGCGACGACGCCGCCGCGCCCGTGCTCGGCCGCAAGCTCGGCGGTGTGCTGATCGAGACCGTGTCCGTGGGCCGCCACCGCATGGTCGTGGTGGGCGTCGGGCTGAACGTGCTGCCGCGCGCCGAAGTGGCGACCGCCGGCCCGCCGCTGGCGCACGGCTACGCTTGCCTGCAGGAGCTGGACGCGGCCGCGGCCGCGCCGGCCACGCTGGCCACCGTGGCCGTGCCGCTGGCACAGGCCCTCAAGCGCTTCGAGCGCGGGGGCTTCGCGCCGTTTGTGCAAGGCTTTGCCGCGCGCGACCTGCTCCTGGGCCAGGCCGTCGTCGTGCACGGCGGCAGCGCGCTGGAGGGCGTGGCCGCCGGCGTGGACGAGCAGGGCGCCCTGCGCCTGCGCACGGCAGCCGGCGAGCACCGGATCGTCAGCGGCGAGGCCAGCGTGCGGCTGGCGCACCCGGCCGGCGCGCGCTGAAGCCCAGCCACCACCGATGCTGCGCATCCTCGTCGTTCTGCTGCTGCTCGCCAACGGCCTGTACCTTGCCTGGGCGCAGGGGTGGCTGGGCACACCGCCGCGCCAGGCCGAGCGCGAGCCGCAGCGGCTGGCCGCGCAGGTCGCGCCGGGATCGGTGACGGTGCTGCCGGCGCCCGTTGCCAGCGCCGCCGTCCAGGCCGCCCGCGCCGCGGTGCTGGCCTGCATCGAAACCGACCCCTTGCGCGAGCCCGATCTCGGCGCCGCCGAGGCCCGCCTGGCCGAAGCCCTGGTGTCCCCCGACGATGTCCAGCGGCTGGCGGCCACCAGGCCCGGTCGCGATGCGGCGGGCACCGTGCTGCGCCTGCCGCAGGCGCCACCCGATCTGACCCGGCGGCTGGCCGCAGCCGGCTTCAAGCCCTGCAGCGCCGCTCGCTGAGGGCGACGGCCTTGCTCAGCGCCGCCGGCCCGGCATCAGCGCCAGGACGGCCAACAGCAGCCCGCCCATCCAGCCGGCGGTGACGGCGCCGCCACCACCGCCGCCGCCATCGCCGCCATCGGACGGCTGCGCGACCGGTGGCGGCCCGCCCGCTGCGGCCACCGAGACGGTCACTTGCGACGCCTGGCTGGCGCCGCTGCTGTCGGTGACCCGCAGCTCCACCGTGAACCGGCCGGCTGCGGTTGGCGTCAGTGTCGCCGTGCTGGCATCGGTGGCGCTCGTGAAGCCGCTGGCCACGCCAGCCTCCGAAGAGACCAACTGCCAAGACCATGCGGTCACACTGCTGCCGATGGAGGCCAGGCTGCCGACGCCGCTCAGCGACACAGGCGAGCCCACCGCCGGAGCGGGCGTCTGCACCTGGATGCGCGCCAGCACGCCGGCAGCGGCAGCGACTGCGGCGCCCGCGTCGAGCATGCCGGCGCCGCACAGGCCGGTGGTGCAGTAACACTGGCCGCTGGGCCCGGCCGCGGCGATGTTGGTGCACATCGGCACCGGGGTCGGGTCATTGGCGCCGTTGTCCGCACCGCTGGTGGGGAAGGGCTTCGCCTTGGCCTTGATGGCGGCTGTCAGCTCCGACGGCGTCATCACGGGCCGCTTCGACACCATCAGCCCCGCCACCGCCGCCACCAGCGGCGACGCGAAGCTGGTCCCCACGGTGAAGTCGTAGCTGTCGGTCCAGACCGATGCGACCGGCACGGTCGTGCCACTGTTCGACGCCGCCAGGATGGGGTAGAGGCAGGGCGTGCCGGGCTGCACGTTGATGCAGTTGCCGCCGGGTGCCGCGATGCCGATCTCCGGGCCCATGTCGGAGAACCCCACCTTGCTGCCCACGTGGCGCAGCGCCGCCACGCCAAGCACGCCGCGGCAGTTGGCCGGCTCGTTGACCGCGCCGCCCACGCTGTTGCCGGCCGCCGCCACGACCAGCACACCGCGGGCCATGATCTCGTCCACCGCGGCCTGGTAGGCGGCCCCGCAGGCGCCGCTGCCGCCCAGGCTGAGGTTCAGCACCTGCGCCGGGTTCGGGTTGTCGGGCACGCCGTCCACCGTCAGCCCGGCCGCCCAGCGCATGCCGGAGATGATGTCGTTGTCGGTGCCGAAGCACTTGCCCAGCACGCGCACCGGCAGCACGCGCACGTCCGGGGCGGCGCCGGCCATGCCCAGGGCGTTTTCGGTGGCGGCGCCCACCAGGCTGCTGGTGGCGGTGCCGTGCCAGGAGCTGCTCCGGGCCGGGCACCCGTTGAACGGGGCGAGCCCGGCCTCGGCGCTGGACACCCAGTCGCCGGGGTCGGTGGGGTCGGCGTCGCGGCCATTGCCGTCGTTGGCCACGGTCGCGTTGCTGACGAAGTCGTAGCCCGGCAGCAGCTTGCCGCCGGTGGCCACGCGCCCCAGGTCGGGGTGATCGAAGCGCACGCCCGTGTCGAGCACGGCCACCACCACGCTCGCGCTGCCGCGGGTTCGCACCCAGGCGGCTTCGATGTTGATGGCCGAGCGCACCGTGGCGTCGGGCGCGCGCAGATACCACTGGCCGCTGGCCGGGCCGTCCTGCAGCGTGCTGCCGTTGCTGCGGCGCTCGGTGGGGCTGGCCACGTACAGCGGGTCGTTCGGCGCCGCCACGATGACCTTTCGCCCATTGGGCTGGGCGTAGGCCACATCAGGGTGGGCGGCCAGCTGCCGCGCCAGGGTGAGGGAATCCACGCCTTCGGCACGCATCACCTGCACGCCGCGGCCCACCGCGGGGCCGGCCTGCAGCCCGCGATCCAGCCGCCGGCCGAGCCGGTCGGCGCGCTGCTGGAGCACGCGCTGCGCCTGCGCGGCCGCGATGCGCTCGGCCATCGGGTGCCAGCGCAGCACGTCGGCGGAGGGCTTGAAGCCGACGATCACCTCGGCGGTCGGACCCGCCGCCGCGGCCACGGGCGGCAGGGCCCACAAAAGGGCCGCCATCGCGGCGGCCAGGCTCAGAGAGATCTTCGATGGGGTGGCGCTCATCGCCGTAGTTTAGGAGTGCCGGCTTGTCTTGGCATCAGGTCGACGCCATCACCCTCACCATCTCGAGCACCTTGTTCGAGTAGCCCCACTCGTTGTCGTACCAGGCGATGACCTTGACGAAAGTCTTGTCCAGCGCGATGCCGGCGTCGGCGTCGAACACGCTGGTGCAGGGCTCGCCGCGGAAGTCGGTGGCCACCACCTTGTCCTCGGTGTAGGCCAGCACGCCCTTCATGGGGCCGGCGGCGGCGGCTTTCATCGCGTTGCAGATGTCGTCCCAGCTGGCTTCCTTCACCAGCTCGGCCGTCAGGTCGATGACGGACACGTCGGACGTGGGCACGCGGAAGCTCATGCCGGTGAGCTTCTTGTTCAACTCGGGGATCACCACGCCCACGGCCTTGGCGGCGCCGGTGCTGCTGGGGATGATGTTCTCCAGGATGCCGCGGCCGCCGCGCCAGTCCTTGTTGCTCGGACCGTCGACCGTCTTCTGCGTGGCGGTGGCGGCGTGCACGGTGGTCATGAGGCCGCGCTTGATGCCGAAGCTGTCGTTCAGCACCTTGGCCACGGGCGCCAGGCAGTTGGTGGTGCAGCTGGCGTTGCTGATGATCGCCTGGCCGGCGTAGGTCTTGTCGTTCACGCCGTAGACGAACATCGGCGTGTCGTCCTTGCTGGGGGCGCTCTGGATCACCTTCCTGGCACCGGCGTCCAGGTGCTTCTGGCAGGTGTCCCTGGTGAGGAACAGGCCCGTGCTCTCGACCACGATGTCGGCGCCGACCTCGCCCCAGGTGAGCAGCGCCGGATCCTTGTGGGCCGTCAGGCGGATCTTCTTGCCGTTGACGATGAGCGTGCTGCCGTCGACGGCGATGTCCCCCTTGAAGCGGCCGTGCACGCTGTCGTACTTGAGCATGTAGGCCAGGTAGTCGGGCTCGAGCAGGTCGTTGATGCCGACCACCTCGATGTCGGCAAAGTTCTGCACCGCGGCGCGGAACACCATGCGGCCGATGCGGCCGAAGCCGTTGATGCCGATGCGGATGGTCATGTCGGACTCCTTGGGTCGATGCGGGATCGGGGGGTGGGGATCAACGGCCGAGCACCGCGCGCACCACCGCCACGACGTTCTCGGTGGTGAGCTTGAAGTGCTTGAACAGCGCGCCGGCCGGCGCGCTCTCGCCGTAGGTGTCGATGCCGACGACGGCGGCGCAGCCGTACTTCCACCAGCCGTCCGTCACGCCGGCTTCCACGGCGATGCGCGGCAGGCCGTCGGGCAGCACGCTGCGCTTGTAGGCCACGCTCTGGCGGTCGAACACCGTGGTGCTGGGCACGCTCACCACGCGCACGGCAATCTTCAGCGCGGCCAGCGCCTCCTGGGCCTGCAGCGCCAGGTGCACCTCGGAGCCGCTGGCCAGGATCACGGCCCGCGCCTTCTTCTTCAGTCCCACCTCGGCCGGCTCGGCCAGCACGTAGGCGCCCTTGGCCAGGTCGGCGAGGCTGGCCTTCGGCAGATGCGGCAGCGCCTGGCGGCTCAGCAGCAGCGCCGTGGGCCGCGTGGCGTTGGCCAGCGCCATGGCCCAGGCCGCCGTGGTCTCGGTGCCGTCGGCCGGACGCCAGACGTCGAGGTTGGGGATCAGCCGCAGGCTGGCCGCGTGCTCCACGCTCTGATGCGTGGGGCCGTCCTCGCCCAGGCCGATGCTGTCGTGCGTGAACACGTGCACCACGCGCTTCTTCATCAGCGCGGCCATGCGGATGGCGTTGCGGCTGTAGTCGCTGAAGGTGAGGAAAGTGCCGCCGTAGGGAATGAAGCCGCCGTGCAGCGCCACGCCGTTCATGATGGCGGCCATGCCGAACTCGCGCACGCCGTAGTTGATGTGGCGACCGACGCGCACCGCGTCGGGGGTGGCCGCCGCGTGGGTGTAGGTGACGACCTTGCCCGCATCGTCGAAACGCATCGCCGGGGTGTGCGAGGTGTTCGTGAGGTTGCTGCCGGTGAGGTCGGCGCTGCCGCCGAGCAGCTCGGGCAGCGCGGCGGTGAAGACCTCCAGCGCGTTCTGGCTGGCCTTGCGCGTGGCCACCGATTCGGCCTTGTCGTGGGCCGCCGCGATGGCGACGGCGGCCTGCGAGGCAAAGTCCTCGGGCAGCTGGCCGGCCAGGCGTCGCTGCAGCTGCACGGCCAGGTCGGGGTGGGCCGCGGCATAAGCCTCGAAGCGCGCGGCCCAGTCGCCGTGCGCGGCGCTGCCGGCCGCGTGCGCATCCCAGGCCTCGTAGGCGGCCTCGGGCAGCACGAAGGGCTCGTGCGGCCAGCCCAAGGCGGCACGCGTGAGCTTGATCTCCTCCGCTCCCAGCGCCTCGCCGTGCGCCTTGGCGCTGCCGGCGCGGTTGGGGCTGCCCTTGCCGATGGTGGTGCGGCAGATCACCAGCGTCGGTCGGGTGCGGTTGTGGCGGGCCTGCGCCAGCGCGGCGTCGACGGCCGCGACATCGTGGCCGTCGACCGGACCAAGCACGTTCCAGCCCATCGCCGCAAAGCGCTGAGCGGCGTTGTCGGGGTACCAGGGTGCAATCGCGCCGTCGATGCTGATGCCGTTGTCGTCGTACACGGCCACCAGCTTGTTCAGCCTCCAGGCCGCGGCCAGCGCGATGGCCTCGTGGCTGATGCCTTCCATCAGGCAGCCGTCGCCGACCGCCACCCAGGTGCGGTGGTCGACGATCTCATGGCCGGGCCGGTTGAACTCGGCCGCCAGCAGCTTCTCGGCCAGCGCCATGCCCACGGCGTTGGCCAGGCCCTGGCCCAGCGGGCCGGTGGTGGTCTCGACGCCGGGGGTCACGTCCACCTCGGGGTGGCCGGGCGTCTGGCTGTGCAGCTGGCGGAAGCGGCGCAGCTCGCTCATCGGCAGGTCGTAGCCGGTCAGGTGCAGCAGCGCGTACAGCAGCATGGAGCCGTGGCCGTTGCTCAGGACGAAGCGGTCGCGGTCGGGCCAGGCGGGGTCGGCCGGATCGTGCTTCAGATGGCGGCCCCACAGAGCGACCGCGATCTCGGCCATGCCCATGGGCGCGCCGGGATGGCCGGAGTTCGCTTGCTGCACGGCGTCCATGGCCAGTGCACGGACGGCGTTGGCCATCAAGGAGGTGTCGGGGGCGGAGCGGGACATCGGGGCGGCGCGGGGATCGCGCGGTTGGGCGACAGGGAACCCGGGATTCTAGGAGCCGCTGCGCGGCCGAAGCGCCCGCCGCTCAGGCGCCCAGCCTGCGCGCAGCGCCCGGCACGGCCTGCACCAGACGGCGCGTGTACGGGTGCTCGGGCGCGGTGAACAGCCGCCCCGGCGGCCCGGCCTCAACGACGCGGCCATGCTGGAGCACGAGCACCTCGTCGCACACCAGGTCCACCACGGCGAGGTCGTGGCTGATGAAGAGGTAGGCCAGGCCGTAGCGCTGCTGCAGATCGCGCAGCAGGTTCAGCACCTGGGCCTGCATGCTGACGTCGAGCGCGCTCACTGGCTCGTCGGCCACGATGAGCCGCGGCCGCGTGACGAGTGCGCGCGCGATGGCAATGCGCTGGCGCTGGCCGCCGCTGAATTCGTGCGGGTAGCGCTCAAGGTCGGCCGCGGCCAGGCCCACCGCCTCCAGCGCCTCGGCCGCGCGCGCACGCTGCCCGGCCGGCCCGGCACCCAGCAGCGCGCGCAAGGGCTCGGCCACCGTCTGCAGCACGCTGCGGCGAGGGTCGAGCGAGCCGTAGGGATCCTGAAACACCATCTGGAAACCGGCGCGCGCGCGCCGCAGCGCCGCGGCGCCGAGCGCATGCAGGTCGACGCCGTCGAAACGCACGGTGCCGGCCGAGGGGCGCTCCAGCGCCATCACCAGCCGCGCCAGCGTGCTCTTGCCCGAACCGCTCTCGCCGACGATGCCCAGGCTGCGCCCGGCCTCGAGCGTGAAGCCGACGCCGGCCAGCGCCTCGACCTCGGGCGCGGCGGCGAACAGGCGGCGCCGCGGCAGCCGGTAGCGTTGGTGCAGGCCCTCGGCCTGCAGCAGCGGCGCCGTCATGGTGCCGCCCCCGCCGGCACCTGTGTGCGCAGACAACGGGCCGCATGGCCCGCAGCCCCGGGCACGGCGAACTCGGCCACCGGGCCGGCGCGGCAGTCGTCGCCGGCCAGCGCGCAGCGCGCTGCGAAGGCGCAACCCTCCGGCATCGCCCCCAGCGACGGCACGCGCCCGGGGATGGTCGCCAGCCGCGCCCCGCGCGGCAGCCCGACGCGCGGCCGCGCCGCCTGCAGCCCGCGGGTGTAGGGGTGGGTCGCTTGCGCGAACACCGCCGCGGTGGGCCCGCGCTCGACGATCTCGCCCGCGTACATCACGTGCAGGTGGTCGGCGTGATCGGCCACCAGGCCGAGGTCGTGGCTGATCAGCACCAGGCCCATGCCGTCCTCGCGCACCAGCTCGCCGATCAGCGCCAGCACCTCGCGTTGCAGCGTCACATCCAGCGCCGTCGTGGGCTCATCGGCCACCAGCAGCGCCGGGGCGCAGGCCAGCGCGATGGCAATGACCACGCGCTGGCGCTGCCCGCCCGAGAGCTGATGCGGCCAGGCGTCGAGCCGCTCCTGCGCGTTCGGCATCTGCACGCGCTCCAGCAGCCGCAGCGCCTCGGCGCGCGCCGCGCGGCGGCCCAGGCCGCGGTGCAGGTGCAGCGGCTCGGCGATCTGGGCGCCGATGGTGTGCAGCGGGTTCAGGGCCGACATCGGCTCCTGAAAAACCATGGCGATGCGGTTGCCGCGCAGCCGGCACCAGTCGCGCTCGGGCAGGCCGACCAGCTCGGTGCCCAGCAGCCGCATCGACCCCGAGACCCCGGCGCCCTCGGGCAACAGGCCCATCAGCGCCAGCGCCGTGAGGCTCTTGCCGCAGCCGCTCTCGCCAATGAGGCCCAGGGTCTGGCGGCGCCCGACGCTGAAGTCCAGACCCCGCAGCGCCGGCAGCCGGCCGCCCGCGGTGGCGAGCGTGACGCGCAGGTCGCGGACCTCGAGCAGCGGGGGAGGCGGGACTTCTGGCATGGGCGGCAGCGGGCGCGGCGACGATAGCGCAGCGCCTGGCCCCGGCCCGCGCCTGCCCTCAGGCAGCGACCATCTGCACGATGGCCCCGGCCGGCTGCGCGCCACTCGTGCGCGCGACCTCGCGGCCCTGCACCACCTTCACCAGCGTCGGGATGCTGCGGATGGCGTAGCGCTGCGCCAGCTGCGGGTTGGCGTCGGTGTCCACCTTCACCAGCAGCGCGCGGTCACCCAACTGCTGCGCAGCCTGGGCGAAGGCCGGCGCCATCATGCGGCAGGGGCCGCACCAGGCGGCCCAGAAGTCCACCAGCATGGGCCGGTCTGTGGCCAGGGCCACGGCGTCGAAGTCGGCGTCGGTCAGCGCCAGCACCTGGCCGTCGAGCAAGGGCTTGCCGCAGCGGCCGCAGTTCGGGTGCTCGTCGATGCGTGTGGCCGGCACGCGGTTGGTGGCGCCGCAGTGCGGGCAGGCCGCGTGCAGTCGGGTGTCGTCGTTCATCGCAGGCACATGGAGGCGTCGGCCGGGTGTTCAAGCCTGGGCCAGCCGCTGCGCCACCGCGTCGCCCACGAAGCGCATGAAGGCCTGCACGCGGGCGGTGCCGAGCAGATCGGGATGGGTCAGCATCCACACCGGCACGTCCAGGGCCGGGATCACCTCGGATACCGCTACCAGCTCGGGCAGCCGCTGCTCCATGAAGGTGGGCAGCACGGCCACGCCGACGCCGGTGCGCAGCATGGCCGCGGCGGCGTTGATCTCGGCGCCAAGGCCGACGCCTTGGTGGACGGCCGCCGGCCAGCGTCGCGCCGGGCAGCGGCTGCTCGCCGTGCCCTGATCGCGGGGGAGCAGGGGGCGGCGACGACGCGCTCCCTAGAATGCCCCGATGCCCTTGACGCTGACGCTGCTGCGGCTGCACCGGCTGGCCGCCGTGGCGCTGCTGGGATTCGCCAGCGGCCTGCCGCTGGCCCTCACCGGCCAGGCCATGCAGGCCTGGCTCACGCTCGACGGCATCGATCTCGCCACCATCGGCTTTCTCAGCCTGGTCGGGCTGCCCTATACCTTCAAGTTCCTGTGGGCGCCGCTGATGGACCGCTTCGAGCTGCCCATTGCCATCGCCGGGCGCTGGGGCCGACGGCGCGGCTGGCTGGTGGCCACGCAGCTGCTGCTGGCGCTGGCGTTGTGGGCGCTGGCCGCCACGTCGCCCAGCGAGGGCATCCGCGCGTTTGCGTTGCTGGCGGTGGCCGTGGCCTTCCTGTCGGCCAGCCAGGACGTGGTGGTCGACGCCTACCGCACCGACCTGCTGCCCGCCGCCGAACGCGGCATGGGCGCATCGCTGGGCGTCATGGGCTACCGGCTGGCGATGATCTTGTCTGGCGACATCGCCATGATCTGGACCGACCCCGCACAGGCCGCGGGCTGGACCTGGCCCGAGGTCTACCGCTTCATGGCGCTGCTGATGGCCGGCGCGGCGGGGGTGTCGGCGCTGCTGTTGCCCGCGCTGCCGCCCCTGCCGCCAGTCCCGCCAGGCGCCACGCCGCCGGCCAGCGCGGGGCGCGACCTGCGCGGCTTTGCCGCCGTGCTGCTGGCCGTGGGCGCCGGCTGGTGGCTGACCGACCGCTTCGGCACCGACATCGCCCGTGCGCTGTTGGGACCGCTGCTCGAGGGCAGCAGCCTGCCCGCGCCGCTGCAGCAGCGCTGGATCAACCTGGTGGCGCTGCTGCTGGGCATCGCCTTCACGCTGCCGCTGGCGGCCTGGGCGGCGCGGCGCGCAGGCTTCACCACGCTGCTGTCGGGCCTGGAGAGCTACTTCAGCCAGAAGGGCGCGCCCGCTTTCCTGCTGTTCATCGTGCTCTACAAGCTGGGCGACGCCTTCGCCGGCAGCCTGATGACGCCCTTCCTGCTCAAGGCCATGGCCTACACCTCGGCCGAGGTGGGCGTGGTGAACAAGGTGCTCGGGCTGTGGATGACGATCGGCGGCGCGCTGCTGGGCGGCGCGCTGATGCTCAAGCTCGGGCTGTGGCGCTCGCTGATGCTCTTCGGCGCGCTGCAGCTGCTGTCGAACCTGGGCTTCTGGTGGCTGGCCGTCTCGGGCAAGGGCGTGCTGCCCGGGCTCACGCTGCCGCCCTTCGACTGGGGTTTCGTCGCGCTGGCCACGCCCACGCCAGTGGACGGCGGCCTGCTGATGGTGGTGGCCTTCGAGAACATCTCCGGCGGCATGGGCACGGCCGCGTTCGTGGCCTTCCTGATGAGCCTGTGCAACCAGCGCTTCACGGCCACGCAGTTCGCGCTGCTCAGCGCCTTTGCCAGCGTCGGCCGCGTCTGGGTGGGGCCGCTGGCGGGCGTGCTGGCCGAGAGCATCGGCTGGCCGACCTTCTTCATCATCAGCACCGTGCTGGCGGCGCCGGCGCTGGTGATGCTGCGCCGGCTGCGGCGCGAGGTGGATGCGCTGGATGCGCCCGCCGCAAGCGCAGCCCCGTGCACGCCCCAGGGTCAGGCCGCGGCTTCCTAGAATCCGGCGCATGGGCACAGCCCCGCCGCCATCTTCGTTTCTGGGCTGCCTCTGCCACCGGGCGGGGGCGCCGAACGCGCCGGCTTCGGCCCGCCGGCGGCTGTTCACCGGCCTGGCCCTGGCCAGCGCCGCCGCCCCGGCCCTGGCCAGCATCCCCGAGTGCCGGCGCTCTCGGGCGGCCGCGGTCGCGCCGGCGAGCTACGTCGAGAGCATGGCGCAGCAGCAGTACGCGCAGATCCTGCGCCAGGCGCAGCAGCAGCGCGCGCTGGCCACCGGCGGCGTGCAGCTGGAGCGGCTGCGTGACATGGCCGCGCGCATGGTGCCGTTCGCACCCGGCTGCAACGAGCGCGCGCGCCAGTGGCGTTGGGAGGTCAACCTGCTGGGCTCCAGCCAGATCAACGCCTTCTGCATGCCCGGCGGCAAGATCGCCTTCTTCACCGGCATCCTCGCGCGGCTGAAGCTCGACGACGACGAGGTGGCGATGATCATGGGCCACGAAATCGCGCATGCGCTGCTCGAGCACGCGCGCGAGCGTCTGGTCAAGGCCGGCGGCACCGAGCTGCTGCTGCGCGGCGGTGCGGCGCTGCTCGGCCTGGGCAGCCTGGGCGACGCCGCCGCAGCCGGCGCCAGCCAGCTGCTGGGCCTGAAGTACAGCCGCGACGACGAGTCGGAGGCCGACGCACTGGGCCTGATCATCGCCGCCCAGGCCGGCTACGACCCGCGGGCCGGCGTCACGCTGTGGCAGAAGATGATCCGCATCGGCGGCGACCAGCCGCCACCCTGGCTGAGCACGCACCCGGCGGGCGAGCGGCGCATCGCCGACATCCAGGCGCGGCTGCCGCAGCTGACGCCGGTGTTCGAGCGCGCGCCCAAGCCGCCCCGGCGCTTCGGGCCGCCGGCCTGAGCGGCGCCCCGACGCCCGGCCGGCCCGCCGAGGCCGTGCCCATCCGTCATCAGACGGGGTGAGGCCCGGCGGCCACCCCGCTGACTAGAATGTCCGCGAGCCGCGCCCGCCACCGAAGGCGCGCCGCAGGAGGGGCCTGTTCCGCATGGAGCCGCAGCCGAACACGCCGCAGGGCTCCGAGCCGGGCCCCTTGCCCGGCTTCGTGGACCGTGCCGAGCCCGACCGCTTCTGCGACCTCGTGCTCACCGGCGGCGTCACCAGCTCCATCGCCTACCCCGGCGCGGTGCACGCGCTCGGCTCGGTGTTCCGCTTCAACGGCATCGGCGGGTCGTCGTCGGGCGGCGGCACGGCGGCGCTGGCCGCGGCGGCCGAGTACCGCCGGCGCCACGGCTCGGCCGAGGGCTTCCGGCAGATGCTCGCCGGCAGCGCCGAGGTCGCCGATGGCTTCGAGGGCCGCACCGGGCTGGCGTGGCTGTTCCAGCCCGACGCCGGGCTGCAGCGGCTGTTCGACGCCATCGTGCCGGGCGTGGTCGCACCCACCGGCAAGTTCTGGGCCTTGGTGCGCGGGCTGTTGCTCGCCTACGGGCCGTTTGCGCTCGTGCCGGCCGCGGGCCTGGGCAGCGTCGCCTACCTCGCGCTGGCCAGCCACTTCCCCGCCTCGTGGCTCGGCGCCCTGGCCGGCTTCGGGCTGCTGGCGCTGGCCCTGGCCGCGGGCGCCGTGGTCGCCGGCCTCGTGCTGTGGCGCGACCTGCGCCGCCTGGCCGCCGCCGACCACGGCCTGTGCTCGGGCCTGGCGCGCCAGGCCGACGCGCCGCGCGAGCCCATCACGCCTTGGCTGCACGGCCTGATCCAGCAGGTGGCCGGACGCGCGCCCGGCGAGGCGCCGCTGAGCTTTGCCGACCTGCACGGCGCGCCCGGCGGCCCGGCGCAGGCGCTGAACGACGGCTCCTCGGCCGGCGCGCGCTCGATCGACCTGCGCATGTTCAGCGCCGACGTCACGCGCGGCCTGCCGCTGCAGCTGCCGCTGCCGGACGCCACCCCCGGCAGCGACCCCAGCGTGCCGGACGACGCCGCGCTGTACTTCCTGCCGCAGGAGCTGGCCACGCTGTTCCCGGCCGATGTGATGGCGCACCTGCTGGCCGTGTCGCCCCCGGCGCCGGGGCAGGGGCTGCGCGTGGCCGGCGGCCCCGGGGCACCGGCGCTGTCCGGGTTCCGCCGGCTGCCCGGCGCGCAGCTGCCGGTGATCGTGGCCGCGCGCATGACGGTGAGCTTCCCGCTGCTGTTCCGCGCCGTGCCGCTGTGGGCCCTCAGCCGCCCGGCGGCCCGCGCGGGCCAGCCGCCCCCGCCGCCCGAACTGCGCCGCTGCCTGTTCTCCGACGGCGGGCTGATCTCGGCCTTCCCGATGCACCTGTTCGACAGCCTGCTGCCGGCCTGGCCGACCTTCGGCATCGCGCTGCACCCGCTGGGCGCCGACGACCTGCAGGCGCTGTCCGAGGACGAGGTCGGGCGGGTCCGCGTGGCTGCGGGCGCCGACGACCTCGGCCCCGAGCGCTGGGACACGCCCTCGCAGCCGCCGCGCGGCCTGGCCGACCTTGTCGGCTTCGCCGGCGCCCTGCTGTCCACGCTGACGGGCTGGAACGACAACGCCGTGCGCCGCATGGCCGGCGTGCGCGACCGCGTGGCGCACGTCTCGCTGCGGCCTGACGTCGGCGGGCTCAACATCCGGATGTCGCCGCAGCGCATCCGCCAGCTGGCGCAGCTGGGCGGCGAGGCCGGCTACCAGCTGCTGCGCCGCTACGTGCTCGAGCTCGGCCCCGGCGGCCATGCGCGCGGCTGGAGCGAGCACCGCTGGACGCGCTTCGCGCTGCTCGCGCAGTCGCTGGCCAAGGCCGGCGAGAGCCTGGGCTGGTCGGCCCTGCGGGCGCCGCACGCCGAGCCGCTGCCGCAGCAGATCGAGCGCGCACGGCACGACGCCCCGCTGGCGCGCAGCACGGCGCAGGCCGAGCACCGACGGCGGCGCCGCGCCACGCTGCTGGCCCACGAGGCCGCGACGCTGCAGGGCCTGCTGCAGGCGCTGCAGACCGCCGAGCCGGCGCTGCGCCGCGCCGCCGGCGCCGTGCCCGACGCACCCGGCCCGCCGCCCGAACTGCGCCAGCGACCCCCACTGTGAACCCGCGCCACCAGGAGCCGCGATGACCCAGAGAGCCACCGACCGCACCCCGTCGCGCAGCCTGCACGGCGTCACCGAGCTCACGGTGCTGGCGCCGCTGAAGCGCGGACCCGTTGCCGCGATGGACACGCGCAGCCACGAGACCCGCGTCGTGGCCGTGATGCGCACGCTCGACGCGTTCCGCGTCTCGTCGGTCGAGACCGAGCCGACGCCGCTGATCCAGGACGTCATCGAGCGCATCCGCGGCATCCACTCGTTCCGCCTCGCCGTGGTGGGCGAGCCGCTGCGGCGCCAGCTGCTGCTGGCAGTCAGCTTCGACGGCGGGTGGGAGCCCTACCTGCGCCGCATCTGGCGCGAGCTCGGGCCCTTCCTCGACCTGCTGTTCGGCAACTGCGACGGCTACCCGCTGTCGCGCCGCAGCGGCTACGCGGCTTACGCACGCTGGGTGCGGCGATCACAGGCCACCACGGAGTTCGTCTACCACTGGGGCGCCGCGACGGTGAACGATCTCGTCACCGTGTTCGCCCGCAGCCCGCGCGCCAGCACGCCGGCGCCGGAGCCTGGGGTGCCGACCTCCGAGCTCCTGCGGCAGTGCCTTCCGGCGCTGACCGCGCTGTACCGGCTGACGGACATGCACCCGCCGGCCACGGTGACCGCGCAGCCGGGCCTGCAGGGGCTGGCGGCCGACGACGGCCTGACCCTGCTGCACGCCGCGCGCCTGCTGCTGCCGGGCCTGGACGGGCTGGGCGACGCCGACCTCACGGCCGCGCTCGGCCGCGCGCCCACCGCCACCGAGTCCGCGGCGCTGGCCTGGCTGCAGCCGCGGGTGCCGGCGGCCAGGCCCCTCTGGCCGGACATTCCCTGGTCGCTGTCGCAGGTGCAGTCCGGCATCGTGCGTCGACAAGAGGGCGTGCACCACGCCGCGCTGCTGCTGCTGTCGTTGGACTCGCCGCAGGCCGGTGCCGCGCTGCTGCAGTGGCTGGTGGTCGAGGGCCGGCTGGCGCGGGGCGAGCCCGCGCACCCGGCCCCGGCCGCCGGCGACGTGTACTGGACCGTGTCCTTCACGGCCAACGGCCTGGCGTGCCTGGGCCTGGACGCCGGGCAGCTCGAGCAGTTGCCGGCGGAGTTCGTGCAGGGCATGGCCGCCCGGGCCAGCGTGCTGGGCGACGTGCAGCACAACCACCCTTCGCGCTGGCGGCCGCCGCTGGCCTGCGCGCCCGACGGGAAGGCCGTCATGAAGCCCGGCCGCGTCGAGCTGGCCGGCGTGCACGCGGTGGTGCAGGTGGCGCTGCGTGGCGGCCCACCGGCGCCGTGGTGCGAGGCCACGGATCCTGCCCATGCGCTGCACGGCTCGATCCGGCGGCTGCTTGCCGATCTGCCAGGCCGGGCGGGTGGCGAGGGCGTGCGGCTGCTGTCGGTGCAGACCATGCGCCGGGTGCCGCCCCCGCAGCCGGCCGGCGCGGCCGCGGCCGGCGGGCATTTCGGCTTCGCCGACGGCCTGAGTCAGCCGGTCGTCGCGCCCGACGGCAGGGCTCCTGCCACCGCGCCTGCCGGCGCCGACGAGGTCCCCGCCGGCGACCTGCTGCTGGGCCATCCCAACAGCCTGGGCGACGAGCCGCTGACCGGGCGGCTGTGGGAGAACGGCAGTTTCCTCGTCGTGCGCCGCCTGCGCCAGGACGTCGCCGCGTACGAGCGGGCGCTGCAGGGGGCGGTGCAGCAACTGGCGGCGCAGGGGCTGACGCTGTCAAGCCAGGACGTGGCCGCGCTGCTGATGGGTCGCCGGCACGACGGCCGCAACCTCGTCGACGACACCACCGGCAACCGCTTCGACTACCAGGCCGATCCGCAGGGGGTGAAGTGCCCGTGGCAGTCGCACGTGCGCCGCGCCAACCCGCGCGCCACGCGCCACGGGGCGGCGGTGGCCGACCAGGTCACGCTGCCGCGGCTGATGCGCCGGGGCATGTCGTACGGGCCCTCGTCGCAGGAGGGGCCCGCCGATGCGGAGCGCGGGCTGGTGTTCATGGCCTACAACACGTCCATCGCCGAGCAGTTCGAGGTGATCCAGGGCTGGCTGGCCGGCGGCAACAGCAGCAGCCCGACGCTGCCTTCCCGCCTGGCCGACCCGTTCCTGGCGGCGCACCACCCGGGGGAGCCGGCGCGCTTCCGCTTCCGCACGGCGGCAGCGGCCGGCGCGGCCGTGCCCTGCGTCGAGCACGAGGTCTCGCTGGGGACCGAGCCCTTCACGGTGCTGGAGTGGGGGCTGTACCTGTTCGCGCCATCGGTGGAAGGGCTCGACGAGCTGCGGCGCATCGCCATCGCGGCGCAGGTGGCGCGGCACCCCGCCCCCGCGGCCGGACCGATGCGCGAGGAGCGCCGGCTGGCGCTCGAACGCGAACGGCTGGGTCTGGCCGTCGCCGGCCAGCGCGTGGTGCAGGGCCTGCAGCGCGCCGAGCAGGCGCTGGGGCTGGACGCGCAGACCGCCCTGCGCGAATGGAAGCTGCTGCTCGAGGACCCGGGCGCCCGGCGCCAGGGCCTGCCGCAGGCCGTGTGGGCCGCCGTGCGCGCGGCCCCGGGCGGCTTGTTGCGCACGCCCTTCGGCGTGCTGGTGGGCTCGGCCGAGCGCGTGGCCGAGGTCTTCGGCGCCCCTTCCGGGCGCTACACGGTGGCCGGCTACCAGGCGCGCATGGAGAAGTCCTTCGGGCCGATCTTCCTGGGCATGGACGCCGGCGCAGACTACGCGCGTGAGGCCACGCAGGTCAACGCAGCCATCATGGACGTCACCCTGCCCGAGGCCTGGCGCGAGGCCCGGGCGGCGATGGCCTCGGTGCTCCAGGCGCGTCGGCCGCCGGCCGGACCCGGCCGCAGCGACGCGGTGCTGGACCTGCGCGACCTCGTCGACACCCTGCTGGCGGCGCTGAGCCGGTCGTGGTTCGGCCTGCCCGACGACGGGTTCGTGCACGAGGGCGGCTGGCACTGGCGCGACGGCCCGCCCCGCTGCCCCGGGCACTTCCACACGCCGTCGCGGTACCTGTTCCAGCCGCACCCGGGCGCCGAGGCCGCGGCCGTGGGCCAGGCCCATGGCCAGCTGCTGCGCCAGCAGGTCGGCAACCTGGTGGCCCGTCACTGGCGGCAGCCCGCTCCGCTGGGCCGGCTGGGCATGGCCATCCATGCCGCGCTGCACGCGCTGGAGCCCGACGAGGCCGACGCGCAGGACCTGGTCGCGCGCACGCTGGTCGGCGTCATGATGGGCTTCCTGCCCACGGTCGACGGCAACCTGCGCGGGGTGCTCTTCGACTGGCTCGACGACGGCACGTTCTGGGACCTGCGCCGGCGCCTGGCCGCAGCCCGGCCCGCTGGCGAGCCGGCCGACGACGACGACGCGCTGGCCCGGGTCCGCGCCGTGCTCGACGCCCCGCTGGCGCGCGGCCTGCAGCGCCGGCCGGTGCCCGACCTGGTCTGGCGCACCGTCGTGCAAGCGCACACGCTGGGCGAGGTGTCGCTGCAGCCCGGCGACGTCGTGGTCGTGGGCATCGGCTCGGCGCTGCACCAGCGGCAGCTCGAGGACGACCCGTCCCTGAGCGCGCTGTTCGGCGGCGACCGGCACTCGCCCGGCCAGGACAGCGTGCCGCTGCATGCCTGCCCCGGTCAGGCGATGGCGCTGGGCGTGCTGACCGGCGCGCTGGATGCGCTGATGGCCGAGCCCGGCCTGCAGCCCGGGCCCTCGCCGGCGCTGCTGACGCTGCGGCCCTGAACCCGGGCGCAGCCCGCTACAGGCCCAGTTCGGCGCGGCAGCGCGCGTTGGCCGCCCGTTCGTGCGGCGAGCCGCGGCGATCGGCCGCGCGGTCGGCCAGCGCCAGGTGGCGCCGCGCCGCGGCCGCCCGGCCCTCGACGGCTGCCAGGCGCGCCAGGGCGCGCGCGGCCATCGCGGCGCCGAGCCAGTCGTCCTGGCGCGTGCGGGCCAGGGCGCGCGCCGCCTCGTGGCGCGCCTCGCGGCGCCGGCCAAGGCCGGCCCAGGCCTCGGCCAACCAGCCGGCATGCAGGGAGACGAACAGGTTCTTGTCGTGCGTGCGCAGCCAGGTGGCGGCCGACGCCAGATCCTGCAGGGCCGCGTCACCACCACCCAGGGCCCAGGCGGCCCGCGCCGCCAGGGCACGGCCCATGCCGTAGAGGTACAGGCTGCCCACGCGCTCGCCCACGCGCTGCGCGGCTTGCGCGTCGGCCCGTGCCTCCTCGGCCCGGCCCTGCCACAGCCGCAGGCCGGCGCGCGAGCAGCGCACCGAGCCCTCGACCTCGTGGCCAGGCTCGGGCACGGCGCGCAGCGCCTCCTCGAACACAGCGTCGGCCTCGGCGTCGCGGCCCTGGTCGCCCAGCAGGCTGGCCAGGCAGGCCAGCGAGTACGCCACGCCCGAGGGCAATGGCCGGCCGGCCGGCGGCGCCGCTGCCAGCGCGCGCGCCGGCGCCAACAGCGCCTCGGCGCGCGCGTGCTGCGCGGTGGCAGCCAGCACCTGGCCCAGGGTCGTGGCCACCTGCATCGGCAGGCCGCGGTCGCCGGCGGCGCCGGCGATGTCGGCGGCGCGCTCCAGCAGTACCACAGCGGCCCGGCCATCGCCCAGGGCGTAGTGCAGGTAGCCCAGCCAGTAGGTGGCGTAGGCGACGCCGCCGGTGTCGCCGCGGGCGGTGGCCTCGCTCACCGCCCGCTGCAGCAGCGGCAGGTCGGCGCGCGCGGGGTCGAACACGCAAGCCAGCCCGAGGCGCCGCACCACGGCGCGCCAGCGCTGGTAGCACTCGGCGGTGTCGGGCTGCCGCTCCAGCCAGTGCAGCGCGGCGCGGTAGTGGGCCCGCGCGCGGTCCAGGGCCGAGGTGGCCATGGCCTTGTCGCCCGCCATCTCGGACCAGTGCGCAGCGGCCTCGGCGTCGCCGGCGCCGGCGCTGTGCAGCGCCAGCGGCTCGCACAGCGCGCGGGGATCGCCGCCGGGGGCGCTGTCGAGCAGCAGGGCCGCGGCGGCCCGGTGCAGCGCGCGGCGGTCCTCGAGCGCCAGCGACTCGTAGACCGCGTCCCGCGTCAGGCCGTGCTTGAAGCGCACGCTGGCCTGGGCGTCGTCGGGCGCCTCGGCCTCGAAGAACAGCAGGTCTTCGCGGGCCAGCGCCGCGAGCACGGCGTCGTCGGGCGGCTGCGCCGCCAGCCGCCGCACCTGGGCCGCCGGGGCCTGGGTGCCCAGCACCGCGGCCGCGGCCAGCAGGTTGCGGGCGGGCGGGGCCAGCCGGGCCACGCGCATGTCGATCAACGCACGCAGCCAGCTGCCGCCCGGCCGCTGGGCGTCGGCCGCCAACGGCAGGCCGACCGCCGCCAGCGGCAGCATCGGCAGCGGGGCGTGGCGCACCTGGTGGCAAAGCTCCTCGATGTACAGCGGGTTGCCACCGGCCAGGCGGCCGATCTCGCGCCGCAGGAAGGGGTCGGCGGACGGCAGGCCGGCCTGCACGGCGCGCTCGGCCTCGGCCTCGGCCAGCGGCCCCAGTGGCAGCGCGGCCGCGGGCTGCAGGGCCGCCTCGCCCGGGGGTCGCGGGCGTGTCGTCACGAGCACGAACATGGCCAGCCCGGCGAGGGCCAGCAGCCCGTTCACGGCCTGGCGCGAGGCGTCGTCGGCCCACTGCCAGTCGTCGATAAACAGCAGCGTGACCGGCGGCACCACCGCGGCCTGCAGTTGCTGCTGCAGGGCCGCGCGCCAGGCGTCGGGGCGCAAGCCCTGCAGCGCCGGCAGCAGCGTGCCCGGGCCCTGGCCCAGGGCCTGCAGCAGGGGCTGCATCGGCTCGGCATCGAGACCGGCGCTGCAGCAGCCGCGCAGGACCCGGTGGCCGCGCGCCTCGGCCTCGGCCAGGAACTCGTGCGCCAGCCGCGTCTTGCCCACGCCGGGCGCGCCCTCCAGCGCCAGCAGCGCCGGCCCGCCCCCGGCGGCGACGGCGCCGAGCCGGGCCCGCAAGGCCTGCCATTCGGCGGCACGGCCCACAAAGGGCAGCAGGCCGCGCTGGCGGTGGGCTTCGAAGCGCGTGCGCAGCGCACTGCGGCCGTGCACGCGGTGCACGCGCACCGGCCCGCGGCTGCCCTGCAGCGTGGGCAGCAGGCGCTCCTCGGCGGCGAACAAGGCCGCGATGGGGCCCAGCACCTCGCTGCTGACGAGGATCTCGTCAGACTCGGCAACGTCGGACAGGTGCTTGGCCAGGCCCGGCACCGGGCCGTACAGCCCCAGGCGCCCCCCGGCGGCATCCCCCTCGCCGACGAGCGTGAGGCCGGCGTGCACGCCCGAGTGCACGCGCAGCGGCCCGGTGCCGTGCGCGGTGTACGTGGCCTCGACCGCGCGCATGCCGGCGTGGATGGCCAGCGCGGCCTCGACCGCGACGCGGCCGTCGTCCTCGGACGGGTGCGGGTGGCCGAAGACGGCCAGCACCGCGTCGCCCTGCAGCTGGCTCAGGGTGCCGCCGCGGGCGTGGACCTCCTGTTCACACAGGCGCCGGAAGTCGCCGATCAGGGCCGCCAGCACCTCGGCCTCCAGCGCGCCCGACAGCGCGGTGGAGCGGCACAGATCGACGAAGAGGACGGTGAGGATGCGCCGGTCGGGGCTGAGGCCCGGCTCACCGGACCGATCAGCAAGAGTCATGCGAGGCCTGGGACCTGTTTCCCCCGGATTGTGGATGGCACCGGTGACCCGGGCAAGCCGGGGCGGTCCTGGCGGCGGCGCTCACCACTTGGCCGGCAGCTCGCGCGGCAGCCGCCAGCCGCCGCGCGGCACGACGACCAGCCAGCCGCCGCGCTCCAGGTCCTTCAGCACCCGGCTGACCATCGAGCGCGTGCAGCCGATCGACGCCGCCAGCGTGGCGTGCGACGGCGGCGCGGCGATGACGCGGCCGCCGCCGGGATCGGGCCCGGCCTTCTCGTCGAGCCGTCGCTTCAGGCGGCCGTAGACATCGTTCAGCGCGATCTCGCGCAGCCCCACGGTGGCCGCCCGGGCGCGGCGGATGGCCTTGGCCAGCAGCTCGAACGCAAACGCCGGCTCCTCGGCCAGGTGCGCCTGCAGGGTGGCCCGCGTCACCATCGCCAGCCGGCAGGGCGTGAGCGTGGCCACGTTGGCCGCGCGCAGGCCGCCGTCCAGACTCATCTCGCCGACGTAGTCGCCCGGGCCGTACTCGGCGTAGCGGACCTCGCGGCCGTCGGCGCATTCGCTGAAGGTGCGCAGGCGGCCCTCAAGCACGATGTACAGCGTGTCGCCGGGCTCGCCCTCGGTGATGAACTGCGTGCCGCTGCGGAAGCGCTTGACGACGCCGCGCGCCGCCAGTCGCTGCAGCGACGGCGACCAGGCGGCGGCGGCGTCGGCGCTGGGATCGCTCGGGATCGGGGTGGCTGGGGGCTGGGACATCGCGGCCTGGACGGCGCGGCGCACCGGGGATCCGGTGCGCCGCGCCGCCCGGGGCCGGATCTTAGCGAGCGCCCATGACGCCCAGCCCGGCCGGGCCCCCCAGGGGCCAGCCGGTCCCGCGCAGCGCGCCGACCAGCGGCGGCAACACGGCCACCTGGCGCACCAGCTCGCTGATGCTGCCCGCGCCGGTCTTGGCGCGGATGCTGCCGATCTGCGTGCGCACCGTGCTCACCGCCACGTTCTGCTGCCGTGCGATGGCGGTGGGCCGCACCCCGTCACAGAGCAGCTCGAGCACGCGCGTCTCCGCCGGTGTGAGGTTGAGGCTGCGGGCGTAGCCGTGCACCGAGAGCTGCTCGCAGACCTGACGCTTGCCCAGCACCAGCAGCGTCAGCGGCTTCTCGCCGCAGTCGCGCTCGGCGGCGTTCTCCGGCAGCGGCACCACCGAGACGCCGACGCGGTGCACGCCGGCGCCCAGCGTGACCAGCCGGCGCAGCCCGCGCTGCGCCGCCGCCAGCGCGGCGTGCAGCGGCAGCACGTCTTCGGGGCGCAGGGTGCGCAGCGTGCGGCCGAGCAGCTGCAGCGGGTGCTCGCCGTCAAGCTCGAAGCAGGCGGCGTGGTTGCAGTAGAGCACCTGCGAATCGGTGCCCACGAGCAGCATGCCGTAGTCGATTTCGTCGAGCATGCGCGTGAGGCAATGGGCCAGCTGCATGGCCTGCGGCCCGGGCCGCTCGGTCCCCGACGGGGCGAACCGCAGCGCGGGCGTCGGGACCGGCTCGGTGTCGGTGACGGTGTCGAGCATGGGCTTCTCCTGATTCGGCTTCGGGCGGGCCTGGGGTGCACGCACGGCCGTGCGTCATCCACCCGATGGTGGGCAGACGACCCCGCGCGGGGGGGTGAATCGCTTCGTAGCGACCGGTGAAGATTCACCACAGCGGGCGCTGGCTATGATGGTTCGCATGACGTTCCGTCTGCCGCCCGCCCGCCGCCGCGCCCGATGATCCGCGTCGAGGACATCGCGGCCCACGCCGACTACCGCCACCTGGGCACGCTGGCCGGCATCGCGGTCGACTTGCGCTACGCCGGCACCCACAACTTCGCCGGCCGCAACCTCTACGGCCGGCTCGACTGCGCCTGGCTGCGCCGCGAGGCGGCCGCGGGGCTGGAGGCGGCCGCGCGCTGGCTCGCGCAGGCGCGGCCGGGCTGGCGGCTGCTGGTGCTCGACGCGCTGCGCCCGCAGCGCGTGCAGGAGGCGATCTGGCTCGACGTGGCCGGCACGCCGGCGCAAGAGTACTTCGCCAACCCCGAGCGCGGCAGCATCCACAGCTACGGCATGGCGATCGACGCGACGCTGCTGGGCCCCGACGACCGCGAGGCCGACATGGGCAGCGGCTTCGACGAGATGAGCCCGCGCTCGCACCCGGCGCTGCACGCCGAGCTGCTGGCCGCGGGCGTGCTCACGCCGGCCCAGGTGGCCGAGCGCGAGCTGCTGGCCGCCGCCCTGCGCGCCGGCGGCTTCGAGGGCATCCCCAACGAGTGGTGGCACTTCGACCACGGCGACCGCCAGTGCGTGCGGCGCGAGCTGCCGCGCGTGCTGTAGCGGCGCCCACGGGGCCGGCTGCGGCGGCTCAGCCGCGGGGCGCGAGCAGGTCCTGCGTGTCGGGATGGCGGCGCATGTAGGCGGCCACGTAGCTGCAGGTGGGCCGCACCCGCAGCCGCTCGGCGCGGGCCCAGGCCAGCGCCGCCTGCACCAGCGCCGCCGCCAGGCCGCGGCCCTGCAGCGCCGCGGGCACTTCGGTGTGGTGCAGCAGCAGCGTGTCGCCGTCGCGGCGGTAGGCACAGACGGCGGTGCGGCCGTCGATCTCGGCCACGAAGGCCTGCTGTTCCGCGCGGTGAACGATGGCGGCCTGCATCCCTGCAATTGTGGGGCGCCGCGCCCCGGGTCTGCATGGCGCCGCAGCGCCGCCCGCACCGCGGGCACGAACGTGGCGTAGAGGGCATGAGACGCTGGTTCCTGGAGCCCGTGGCAGCCGACGGCTCGCGCGTGAGCCACGGCATCACCAAGCTGCGCTTGCGCATCGGCCGCGACGCACAGTGCGATCTCGTCATCGATGCCCGCGGCTGAAGCTGCCGCCGGGGCGGCTGTTCGACATCGCCGGCAAGCCGATGCCGCCCTCGGCGCTGCCCGGCCCGGCGGCGGCCTGATCAGGCCTCGCGCCCGCGCCGCCAGCGCAGCAGCGCCGCCTGCAGGCGCTCGGCGTCGATCGGCTTGGTCAGGAAGTCGTCCATGCCGGCGGCCAGGGCCTGCTCGCGCTCGCTCACCAGGGCCGCTGCCGTGAGCGCGACCACCGGCAGCGCCCGGCCGGCCGGCCGGCTGCGCAGCAGCCGAGTCGCCTCGTAGCCGCTCATGCCGGGCATCTGCACGTCCATCAGCACGAGGTGAAAGGGTCGCGGGGCGCGGTCGATCGCGGCCAGCGCCTCCACGCCGTCCTGCGCCTGCGTGACGTGCACGCCCCAGCGCTCCAGGGTGGCCGCGGCAATCAGCATATTCACCGCGTTGTCCTCCACCAGCAGCACGTGCAGACCAGCCAGGGCCGCCATGGCGTCGGCTGACGCCGCCGGCGGGGCGGGCGGCGCGGGTGCCACGGCGGGCGCCAGCGGGAGATCTGCCCAGAAGCGGCTGCCGCGGCCCTCCTCGCTGGCCACGCCCACCTGCCCGCCCATCAAGGCCGCGAGCTCGCGGCAGATTGACAGGCCCAGGCCCGTGCCGCCGAAGCGCCGTGTTGTGCTCTGGTCGGCCTGCGTGAAGGGCTTGAACAGCTCGGGCAGCACCTCGGCGGCGATGCCCGGGCCCGTGTCCTCGCACTCCAGCCGCACCCCGCCGCCCCGCCCCGGCAGGCGCCGCGCCGACAGGCGCACGAAGCCGCGCTCGGTGAACTTGATGGCGTTGGCGACGTAGTTGGTGACGATCTGGCGCACGCGCAGCGCGTCGCCGTGCACGCCGGGGCCCAGCGCGGGGTCGATGTCGAGCAGGAGCTGCAGGCCCCGGGCCTCGGCCAGCGTGCTGTAGGTTCGGGCCAGCGACTGCAAGAGTTCCACCAGGTCGAAGGGCGCCGAGTCGATGGGCAGCCGGCCGGCCTCGATCTTGGACAGGTCAAGGATGTCGGAGATGATGGCCGCCAGGGTCTGCGCGCTGTCCTCGATCTGCGACAGGTACTGCTGACGCTGCGCCTCGGGCACGCCGGTGTCGCGCGCCAGCCGCGCCAGCCCCAGCAGACCGTTCAGCGGCGTGCGCAGTTCGTGGCTGGTGTTGGCCAGGAAGGCGCTCTTGGCGCGGTTGGCAGCCTCGGCGGCATCGCGCGCGCGCGCCAGCGCCTCCTCGAACAGGCGGCGCTCGGTCACGTCCTCGACGATCCACACTGTGCCGCCGGCGCTGGGCCGCTGCGCGTCGACGACGCCGGCACGCACCCGCGCGATGAAGCGGCCGCCGTCGCGGCGCTGCACCTCGCGCTCGAGCTCCACCGTCTCACCGCGGGCCAGCGCCGGGCCGACGAGGCGGCCGACCTCGGCATAGTCGGCCTCGCTCTTCCAGACGACGGATCCGCTCTGCCCCAGCAGGCTGCCACAGGGCCAGCCGATCATGCGCTCGAACTCCGCGTTGGCGATGACGAAGCGCCGCTCGCGCGTGACGGCAATGCCGATGCTGGCGTTGTCAAGGATGGCGGCTCGCTCCAGGCGCTCGCGCTCGCCGGCGCTGACGTCGCGGCCGTTGATCACCAGCATGTCACGGCCCTCGAGCGCGAAGTTCGCCGCCGAGATCATCAGGGTGGTCGGGCTGCCGTCGCGGCAGCGGAACGGGATCGGCAGGTCGGACACGCCACCCTCGACCCGCAGGCGCTGCAAGAACTGCTCGCGCGCCGCCGCGCTGCCCCAGACGCCGAGATCCAGTGCGGTGCGGCCCACGGCCTCGGCCTGCGACCAGCCGAGCATGCGCTCGAAGGCCGGGTTCACCATGTGGTAACGCCCGCTGGCCTGTTCGGTGAGCGTGATCAGGTCGGGGCTGGTGTTCACCAGATGCGACAGCATCGCCTCGGATCGGCGGAGGGCCTGCTCGGCCTCGTGGCGTTCGGTGTTGTCGACGAACATGGCCAGCACGGCCAGTTCGCCCTTGAGTTCGACGCTCACCGCGGTGGCGTTGACCACAACGATGCGGCCGTCGCAGGCGCGCATGCGCAGCTCGGCGATCGGAAGCCGCACGCCGGCCGGCTGCGCGGCCAGCCTGCGCAACCGGGCCTCGACCTTGTCGCGGTCGGCCTGGTCGGGGTAGAACGCCAGCAACGAGACACCCTGCATCGCATCAACCGACTCGAAGCCAAGCAGCCGCGCCGCCGCCGGGTTGGCGTCCACGATGTGGCGGTCCACGTGCACCATCAGCGGCAGCGGCGCGTGGCGGAACAGCGCCTCGAAGCGTGTGTGCGAGTCAGCCAGCGCCGTGCGCGTGGCCTCCAGCGCGCTGACGTCGCGCGCCACGCCCCAGTAGCCGCGGAAGCGGCCGTCGGGCCCCAGCCGCGGCTCGCCGCTGAGCAGGTAGAAGCGGGGCTGGCCGTCGCGGTTGCGCCGGGCCGCGGGCACGTCGCGGAAGGCGCGCCGCGCCGCCACGTCGGCATCGAGCTTCTGGCGGTCGGGCGGCTGCATCACGAAGCCCGGCAGCGTGTCGAATCGCTGGCCCGAGGACTGCCGGGCAGCCAGCGGGCGCCAGCTCTTGTCGTAGAGGCCGACAGTCACCAGCCGCAGCTCGTCGTCGACCTTCCAGTACACGTCGGCCGCCAGACCGAGCAGGCGCCGGAAGCGCTGCTCGCGTCGCGTGGCGCTTTGCACGGCGTCGTGGATGCGTGCGTGCAGCGCGCCACCGGCCAGCACCGCCACCGCCAGCGCCACGGCCTGGCCCGCCAGCAGCGACGACCAGGGCACGGCCTGCGGCACCAGTTCGGCCAGCGCCTGCGCCAGGCCGACGGACAGCGCCGCCAGCAGGGCCATCAGCCCAGCGGCGCGCCAGCCCAGCAAGGCCGCGATCGCAAACACCAGCACCGGCACCAGGAGCATCGACGGCGCGGCCACGCCGTAGCCCCGCACGCCGGCACCCACACTGGCCGCGACGATGGCCAGTGCCACCACCAGCAGCAGCGCGCGTGCGCCCCAGCGCGCCAGCCAGGCTGAGGACGCCCAGCGCATGCCGGCACCGGCGAGGCCGACCACAGCGTAGACCAGGGCGATGGGCAGGGCCCAGGGCTGGCGCGGGTGCTCCAACGCGATCAGCACGCTGCCGATCAGCAGGGCGACCGCACCCAGCATGAGGTACAGCCGCAGCAGCTCGGGCGAGACGACCGGTCCGGGCGGCGGCGGCACCGCGGCCATGCGGCTCAGACCCCTTGAGGCGATGAATCTCGTCCCCGCTGGGCCGGCCGAGGGCCCTGGGCGGCCGGCAGCGCACGCTGCAGCAGCGCCCGCGTGGCCTCGGCGGCAGCCCGGGCGGCGCTGGCGAACGCCGCGATGTCGGGGGCATCGCCCCCGGCGTGCAGCACGGCGCGCGAGCTGTTGACGACGATGGGCCCGCCCTCGCGCCAGCCGGCGCGCACGGTGGCCTCGGCGTCGCCGCCCTGCGCACCCACGCCGGGAATCAGCAGCGGCAGCGTCGGCGCGAGCGCGCGCACGCGGGCGATCTCTTCCGGGTAGGTGGCGCCGACCACGAGGCCCAGCTCGCTGCCGCCCAGGCGCCCGGGCCACTCATCCGCCGCCAGCCGCGCGACACGCTCGAACAGGTGCTCCCCGCCCTCCAGGCACCGGCCCTGGAGATCCGCGCCGCCCGGGTTGCTGGTGCGGCACAACAGGATCAGGCCCTTGCCGGCATAAGCGCCGCCTTCGGCCAGGGCCGAGTAGGGCTCCAGGCTGTCCAGGCCCATGAAGGGCGAGAGGGTGAGCGCATCGGCGCCGTAGCGCACAAAAGCCTCGCGCGCGTACATCGCCGCGGTGCTGCCGATGTCGCCGCGCTTGGCGTCCAGGATCACCGGCACACCGGGGGCGCGGGTGTGGATGTGGGCGATGAGCCGCTCCAGCTGCTCCTCGGCACGTGCAGCGGCAAAGTGCGCGATCTGGGGCTTGAAGGCGCAGACCAGATCGGCCGTGGCATCGACGATGGCCGCGCAGAAGTCGAAGATGCGGCGCCCGTCGCCGCGCCAGGCGAGCGGGAACCGGGCCGGTTCGGGATCGAGACCCACGCACAGCATCGAGGCGTGGCGGGCCGTGGCGGCGTCCAGTTGCGCACGAAAGCTCATGCGGCGATTGTGCCCGCCGCCTGCTCTCTCGCGGCCCCTGCTAAAGCGTCAGCACCTTGGTACTTTCCTCACCAAACTGGCTGATCACCCGCACCGCCACGCGCCGGCCCGGACGCACTTCGATCGGGTGCGAGCGGTGGCCGTACACGCGCCCGAAGGCCTCGTCGTCGAGTTCGAGCTTCAACGTCTTCTCCACCCGGGCCTTGGTGTCGGCCAGGGCCAGCGCTGACAGGCCCTTCTTCCACTTCTCGAACTCGTCGTGGTCGCCGCCGCAGAAGAACACCTGCGTGGCGACGAAGTTGCTGCCGTCGTAGTGCTCGTCCACCATCCAGTAGGCGATGTCGGCCACATTGCGCGGTTTCACTTCGTCGGTGATGGGGTCGTAGAGGTCCAGGCCGCGGATCTCCACCGCCACCCCCTTGCTGCCGTCGGCCAGGGCGGCCGGCACGGTGGCAATGTCGGGCTCGCCGATCGTCACGAAGCTGGCGGCCTTTTTGTCCTTCTTGATGAGGCCGTCCTGCATGAGGTCATCGTGCATGCGCACCTTGGTGACCTCGAAGCTGCCGAGCTTGACGGTGACGCTGCGGTTGTCGACATCGCTCTCGAAGCCGAAGCCCAGGATCACCAGCCAGTCGGCGTCGGCGCGGCGGCGGCAGGCCAGGATGGCGTCGTTCACGGCCTTCTTGCTGACGGTGCCGAACTGCGGCCCGATGTGGAAGTAGGCCTTGCTCTCGCGGGCGGCGCCGTCCTTGCGTGATTCATACCAGCCTTCGGCGTGCAGCGCGCCGCCGTCGCCCATCTGCTCGTTGATGGCGTCGACGCGGTTGAACACCGCGGTCTCGTTCTTCAGGCCGTTCTTGATGCCGGCGTGCTTGAGGTGCTCGAACACGCGGTCGGCAAAGCGCTGCACGTCGGCAGCGCGGGTGTGCGCCGTGGCCAGCGCCTCGGGCGGCAGCGGCTCGAAGCCCTGCAGCGTTTCCACCGTGAAGGGGCCGGCCACGCGGAGCTTTTTCTTGTCGACCTCGGGCTGGTCGAACAGCGTCTCGGTCTCGGGCGGCTCGCCGTTGGCGATGGACTTGAGCGTGACGTGGGGCACGCGCTTGTATTTGAAGCCGTGGCGGATGTCGCCGCCGGCCGCGTCTTCGAGCGTGTACCAAGGGTAGGTGGCCGTCATCAGCCGCGTCTTGGCGATGTTGAGCGCGATGCGGCTCGTGTCGCTGGTGATCCAGCGCCGGCCCCACTGCTCGGCCACGTGGGCAGTGGTGCCGCTGCCGCAGGTGGGGTCGAGCACGAGGTCGCCGGGGTCGGTGGTCATCAGGAGGCAGCGCTGGACCACCTTCGCGGTGGTCTGGACGACATACACCTTTTCGTCAGCGAATCCGGCGACCGTTGTGTCGTCCCAGAAGTTATTGATTGACTGAACGGGGAAGTCTTGAAAGTAGCGAAGGTACGAAAGCGTGTTGCCGATAAGGATC
Source organism: Ideonella sp. WA131b (assembly GCA_023657425.1). Taxonomy (NCBI): domain Bacteria; kingdom Pseudomonadati; phylum Pseudomonadota; class Betaproteobacteria; order Burkholderiales; family Sphaerotilaceae; genus Ideonella; species Ideonella sp. WA131b. The sequence continues at coordinate 1,421,021 of JAGTJW010000001.1, read as the reverse complement.
AGTCGTTTGGCCGCCTTCAATGCAGCCATGCCCGCTTTGCTCGTCTTCCAGACCCCTTTCGTCGGTACGAAGGTCCGGCCTTCGAACTCAACGGGGTAGCGCGTCGTGTCAACACCGCTTTGCGATTGCAGGTTATCCGCGCGGAAAACTCTTGAATTGCTTGGCCACAGACTCGGCTCCCTGCGCTCCTCCAAGCTCATCTTGCGACGCGTCCCATCGGCCAGCTCAAGCCATGTGTACGCGCCTTCACCCTCAGCGGATGTCTTCTCGGTGTAGAGCTGGTGGAACTTGCTTTTCGCTTGTTCTTTGTCCTTGGCATACCAGATGATGTAGTCACAAGTCGAGGCGAGCACATCAGTGCCGAGCGCCAGACTGCCAGCGCCAGATGTCTTCTTGAACGCAATCAGCGAACAGAAGTTCTCGCTCTTGAATACCTCATCCATCAGCGAGCGCACCAAGTGCACGTTCTCGTCGCTGATCTGCACAAAACAAGACCCGCTCGCACTGAGCAACTCACGCGCCACCAGCAGCCGGTCGCGCAGGTAGCTCAGGTAGCTGTGGATGCCCAGCTCCCAGGTGTCCCGGAAGGCCTTGATCACCTCGGGCTCGCCGCTCAAGTGGTCGTCGGCGCCGTCCTTCACGTTGCGGTCGTTCTGCCGCATCTGCCAGTTGCTGCCGTACTTGATGCCATACGGCGGGTCGATGTAGATGCACTGCACCTGCCCGGCCATGCCTTCGCGTTCGAGCAGGCTCGTCATCACCAGCAGGCTGTCGCCCTGGATGAGCCGGTTGCGCCAGGCGTCGTGGCGCTTGTAGCAGCTGGCGGGCTTTTCCAGCTCGTCGATGGCCAGCGGGTTGCCGTGCAGCTCGGCCGTGAACAGGTCGTTCTGCCTCGCGGCCTGGGCCTTGAGCGCATACAGCCGCGCAATCAGGCGCTCGGGCTCCACGTGCTCGTGGCGGTAGAGGCTGCGGATGTCGATGCGCAGCGCGCGCTGGTCGTCGCCCGGCCCGTACTTGTGCATCCAGTACAGCTCGGGGTCTTGCCCGCGCGTCGTGACGGGGTTCAGCGGCACCGTCTTCTCGGTGGGCCGGCCGGCCAGGGCCTCGGCCTCCTGGCCGGCCTCTTCGCGGCTGGGGATGAACAGGCGGCCGTCGCCGGCATGCACCAGGGCGTCGACCGGTTGCGCCACGGGGGCAGAGGCCGGCGCCGCAGCAGGCGCAGCGGGCTTGGTGGCGGGCGTCTTCTTGGTCGGCATGGCGTGTTCAGTCGGTGGGGTGGGCCGCCTGGGCCACGGCCAGGATCGCGTCGAGCTTCTCCAGCACTTCGGGGTCGATCTGCTCCAACGGCACGAAGTCGGCGAGCAGGTGATAGCGCTTCTTGCGCATCAGCGCCTCGGGCAGGCCCAGGCTCTGGTGGTAGCTGGCAAACAGAGGCTCCAGGAACTCGTCGCTGACCTTCAGGTCGCCAGTCCACGGCGAGGGCTTGCGCAGGCGCTCGAGGGCCTGTTCCATGGCCGAGATGGCGCGCTGCATGGCTTCTGCCCTTTGGGGTGCCTCAGCCTGGTCGATCAGATCACCGGCGTCGGGTACGGCCAGCTCGGGTCGGCCGTCGGCCGCGGCATAGGCCAGCAAGGCCTCGGGCGTGCAGATGTAGTTCTCGATCTCGCGCTTGCGCCATGCCACCATCTGCAGGACCGCGTCTTCGGGTAGTGCGCGCTGCAAGCGATCGAACAACGCCAGGCCGCGCAGGTCGGGTACTGCCTCGCGCAGGCCATGAAAGCGGTCGCGGGCCAGCGGTGGCGAGTTGGTGTCCAGATAGTCCACATAGGCCGCGTCGAGCAGCGGCGCCACCGGGTGCCCCAACCGCGCGGCCAGGCGCTGCAAGATCGCGGCATCGGTGGAGCCTTCCAGGTACAGCACCCAGCCTCGTGCCTCGGCCTGGAGGTAATGCTCGTAGCCGATGCTCAGCAGGGCCTTGCTCAGCTGCGAGCCCTGGTCGTTGATGCGGTGTGGCGCTCCCAGAAAGGCGATCACCGTATCGCGGCCCGCGGCACGGTTGAGCACCACTTCCGAATGTGTGGCAGCAATCAGCTGGGAACCGGTGCGGTTGGCCAGTTCGGTGATGAGGTCGTAGTTCTGGCGTTGGCGCAGCACTTCGAGGTGCGCGTCGGGCTCGTCAAGCAGGATGGTGCTGCCCCGGTAGGCATACAGGTAGGTCAGCAGCAACAGCGTCTGCTGCAGGCCACGCCCCGCAGCAGAAATGTCGAGCAGCGCCCGGCCTGCAGCCCGATAGGCCAGGCGAAGTTCGCCGCGGACGGCATCGAACTCAGGAACTTGAATCTGAACGCCGAACAGCTGCTCGATCCGGCTCACGACCTGCTGCCAGTCGGCAGGTGAGGTCTCGGCCACCGAATAGCACAGGTTGCGCAACACCTCCGCGGTGCGACCCTGGCCGATGAGCACATTCACACGGCCGGGCGGCAGCAGCGGCTCCTCGGTGGCAAGGCCCGACATCGGCGGTAAAAAGGCCACATTCAAGGCGCCAGACACACGCTTCATGCGCTGAATCTGAGCCTCGTCCAGCGGCTGGGCGGCCGAGGGTCGGCAGAACAGCGACTCGGCGTTGGCGTAGTCGAAATCGAGCGCGATGGACCATGCCTCGTCGCCGAGCACACCCTCGCACGCGACCGTGACCAGGATGGACTCCGTCGTGGGCTTGCCCTCAGCGTTTTGGCCGCCGGTACGCGTATGGAGATCCTTCCACAACAAGTTGGTGTGGGGCACCGGCAGGGCAAACAAGTCCTTCCGGTTGAGCGTCACGCCCTGGCGTTTGCGACCGCTGGCATCGTCGGACTTCTGACGCACCCACTGCTGCAGCCCGGTGTGCCACAAGGCCAGCGCCTGCAGTGCGCTCGTCTTGCCGGAGTTGTTGGGGCCTACAAAGACGACATGCCCGCCCAGTTCGATCTGCGCCTCGCAGATGCGCTTGAAGTTGCGGAGCGACAAGCGGGTCAGCATGGTCAAGCCTCCGTCCAATCTTCAACCCGCAGGCCCGGCACGCGGGCGAACTCGCGGGTGTTTTGCGTCACCACCACCAGCCCGGCAGCCAGGGCGTGGGCGGCAATCCACAGGTCTTGCGGGCCGATCGGCTGCCCCGCCAGCTCCAGTGCGCGGCGCACTTCACCGTAGCGCGTGGCCACGGGCGGCGTGAGGTCGAGCACGGGCACCAGGGCCTGCAGGCGATCCAGCTCCGCGCGGCTGGCCTCGGGGTCGAGGCTCTTCTCGGCGCCATAGCGCAGCTCACCCAGGGAGATGAGCGACATCGCCAGGTCCGAGGCCGGCACGGCTTGAAGCCGCTGCACCAGCCGCTGGTGTCGAACCTGCCGAGCCACGTCCCGTGGCGGTCGGCCTTTCAGATGCTGGCGAATGCCGATGCAGGCATTGGTGTCGAGCAGGTACGTGGGCATCGTGTTGGGGCTAGTACTCGTCGTCGTCCAGCAGGCCGGGGCGGTGTTCGGGGGGCGCGGTATTCTTCACACTGACGAACATCTCGTCCGGCATGGCGAGCAGCACCTGGAACACGTCCCAGGCGGTTTTGCCTTGCGCTGGCGCGGGCGCATCAAGCCCGGCCGCCAGGCGCTCCAGCTCGGCTTCGAGCTGCTCCTTGACGCGCTCGATCTCGGTCACCTCGAAGAAGTGCCAGGGCTCGGTCTGCAGCAGCTCGAGGTGCGCGTTGACGGCGGGCAGCCAGCGCTCGCGCATGAAGTAGCGCTTTTCGGCCTTGTCTTTGGCAAATCCCGTCACTTCCAGCACCAGGTTCAAGCAGCGGCCCTGCGGCGTGCACACGCGCACGATGAAGTCGGGCAGGTAACGGCGCTCGGTGCCGGCGGCGTCGACATACGGCACCTCGAAGCCGAGGAAGGCGTTCTTCACGTAGCTCTCGACGCGCGGGTTCTGCTCCAGCGTCTTGGCGGCGATCTGCTCCCAGCTGTCGGTGTCGGCCACGACGCGGTTGACGTGGCTCTTGGTGGTGGCGAACACCGGCTTGGTGGTGCTGCCCGACACATGCGCCGTGCTGCCGCGCGGGTTGTGGTGGTTCAAGAGCGGCAGCACGCTGGGGCCGCCGGCCGCCGCGGCCGGGTGCCGCCGCGCGGCCTGCTCGATGCCCATGAACACACTGGCCGCCACGCGGGTGGCGTCCTCAAACCGCAGCAGGCGCTTGAAGCGCGGGTCGCGCTCGCCGATCAGGTCAACCTGGCGCTCGTACCAGGTCTGCGCGATGTGGCGCAGGTCGCCGAAATGCTCCAGCCGCACGCGGCCGTCGTCGCCGCGGTAGTAGCGCGAGAGCACTTGCGCGGCGGCCCAGAACACCACTTCCTGGTCGCGCAGGCGGTCCAGATCCAGGCGCAGGGCCTCGCGCTCGCCTGAGAAGGCGCTGCCCAGCTCGGTGTGCGCGGGGTGGCTGGTGAGGTCGAGCCGGAAGGGCGGCACACCATCGAAGTCGGCCTCCACGCGATCGGCCGCGTGTGCGAGCTTGTAGCCCAGCAGGCGCGGAAAACGGATCTCCAGCGCCGCGCGCTCGGGCAGCGCGCGGATGGGCTTGGGCTCCACCACGGGCAGCGGATCGATCTCGCCCCCACGAAAGAACTTGAAGGGCACGCCGATGATGTGCGCGTACTCGGGCGGGAAGCGGCCGGTCTTGGGGTCCAGCAGGTAGTGGCGGCGGCGCAGGGCACGGCCGGCCACCTGCTCGCACAGCAGTTGCGAGCCGAAGGCGCGCACGCCGACGATGTGCGTCACGGTGTTGGCGTCCCAGCCTTCGGTGAGCATGCCCACGCTGACGACGCAGCGCACGTGCTGGCCCAGCTTGCCGGCCCGGCCGACGGTGTTGACCACTTCGCGCAGCAGGTGCGCGTCGGTGAGCGAATCGACCGACTGCTCGGGGTGGGCGATGCGCCAGTCGCGCTTGAAGGCCTCGATCTCGGGGGCGAACACGCGCTTGAAGTCGTCGTCGATCTGGCCGGAGTGCTCCAGCGCGTCGGAGTCAATCAGCAGCGAGGGCGGGCGCGGCCTCGCCGTGCGCGTGGCGGGGTCGAAGTTCGAGAACAGCGGCAGCACGCCGGGCACCACCAACGGCCGGCCTTCGGCGTCAGCCCCCTCGTAGCCCGCGATCTTCTTGAACACCTCTTTCGACACCGTGGTGTTGCTGCACACGACGATGAACACCGGCGGGCTGGTGAGCAGATCGGCCCCGCGTTCACCCTTCTCGCGCTGGCCTTTCTCGTAGCCCTCGTAGTGGCGGTAGAACTGTTCGAGCGCGTGGAGCAAGAGCGAAGGCAGTTGCGGCGGCGGCTCGGCAGCGAGCTTGGCCGCCTTGCCGGGCTTTGCAGGCGGGACGGCCTCTTCGGCCTTGTCGTCCTTGCGTTGTGTGCGCTGGCCCTTGCGCGGCAGCAGGTCTTTGCAGTGCTCGTACAGGTTGCGCAGCACGGGCTCTTCGAGGTGCTGCGCGCTGTCGTCGACCGGCAGGAACGGAATCTTCACGAGGCCGGCCTCGATGGCTTCGATGAGGCCGAAGTCCGTCACCACCCACGGAAAGCAGCTGTACGCCGGCCAGCCCGAACCCGACAGGTGGTAGGGCGTGGCCGAGAGGTCGTACACCGCCCGCACCTGCCAGCGCCGGGTCACGGCGCACAGGCCGCTGTACCAGACAGCCGCGCGTTCGTTCTCGGTGGCGCTGTGCTCGTCGTCGCTGTCGCGGCCCTTGGCCCTGGGCAGGTAGCAGTGGTGCGCTTCGTCGTTGAGCACCAGCAGCCGCCGGCCGGCCTTGAAGCCGGGCAGCAGGCGGCGCAGCACGCCGGCGTCGTCTTCGCGGGCTTCGACCTTGCGGCCGTCGGGGCCCAGCTTGCCGTCGAGCGGGCTCTTCTTGTTGCCGCCGATCAGGCGCGGCTCGAAGCCGTGGAAGTTGGTGATGGCCAGCCGCGCGTTCAGGCCGGCCATCAGCGGCGCATAGGCCGGCGGCACCAGCTTGCGCTGGCGGTAGCAGTCGGCGGCGTCGTGGTCGGCCAGGGTCTGGGTGTCGACGCGCAGCACGCCGAGCCGGTCGCGGATGGTCACGCCCGGGGCGACGAGCAAGAAGTAGTCGGCGTAGCGCGGGTCTTGGCCGTAGGTCTGGCGGTTGAGGTAGTGGTACAGCACCAGGCAGGCCATGACCACGGTCTTGCCGGTGCCGGTGGCCATCTTGAAGGCGATGCGCGGCAGCGTGAGCCCGGGGTCGCCGCTGCTGGCCTGGGCACGCGCGAGCAGGTTCAGGACGTGCGTGCCGGGGTTGCTCTTGTCGGCCACCTCGTTGAGCCAGATGGCGGCTTCGACGGCCTCGCGCTGGGCGAAGAAGAGGCGGTGGTGGTCGGCGCGCTCGGGGTTGTCGAACCAGTGGCTCAGCAGCTCGCGCGTGACGCGGCTGGTGACGCCCGGGTAGCCTTCGCTGCGCCAGCGGCCGAGTTGCTCGCGCAGCAGGTTGACGAGGTGGTCGCGGTAGTTGGCGGCCAGCTCGTTGAGGTCGTACAGCTCGCTTTGCGGCGCGCTGGCCAGCGGCACCTGGGGCGTGTCGGGGGCGAAGATGCGGCGGCCGGGGCGGCGGTCGCGGTAGTCGAGATGGCCGTCGGTGCCGGTGGCGTAGTGGAATTGGGGCTCGTCGTAGGGGCCGTTGAGGATGGGGCCCGGGTCGCCCTTCGCTGCGCCTGTGGCGGCCTTGGCGGGAGGGCGACGTTCACTCATGCTGGCATGTTAGCGATGGGGCCGGCTGGGGGATGCCAGGGTCTTCTCGGCCATCGCCCTTCGACACGGGGCCCTCGACAAGCTCGGTCCCCTGCTCAGGGTGAACGGGTAAGGGCAACGGTGCCCGGTCAGGGTGAACGGGTAAGGGCAACGGTGCCCGGTCAGGGTGAACGGGTGGGGACAACGGTGCCCGCTCAGGGTGAACGGGTGGGGGCACCGGTGCCCGTTCAGGGTGAACGGGTGGGGGTGGCCGCGCCCAGCCGCGCCGCCAGCTCGGCCGCCTTGCCGGTGTAGGAGGCCGGCGTCATCGCCATCAGCCGTGCCTTGTCGTCGGCCGGGATGGCCAGCGCCGCGATGAAGCCCTGCATCAGCTCGCGTGTGATCGGCTTGCCGCGGGTGAAGCCCTTGAGCTGCTGGTAGGGGTCGGGCAGGCCGTGGCGGCGCATCACGGTCTGCACGGGCTCGGCCAGCACCTCCCAGGCGTCGTCGAGGTCGGCGGCGAGCGCGGCCTCGTTCACCTCGAGCTTGTCGAGGCCGCGGGCCAAGCTGTCCAACGCGAGCACACCATAGCCCAGCGCCACGCCCATGTTGCGCAGCACCGTGCTGTCGGTGAGGTCGCGCTGCCAGCGGCTCGTGGGCAGCTTGCCGCTCATGTGCACCAGCAGGGCGTTGGCGAGGCCGAAGTTTCCCTCGGCGTTTTCGAAGTCGATGGGGTTGACCTTGTGCGGCATGGTCGAGCTGCCGACCTCGTCCTTCTTCACGCGCTGTCTGAAATAGCCCAGGCTGACGTAGCCCCAGACGTCGCGCGCCCAGTCGATGCCGATGGTGTTGGCGTGCGCCATGGCGTCGAACAGCTCGGCGATGCCGTCGTGCGGCTCGATCTGAATGGTGTACGGATTGAAGACCAGGCCCAGGCGCTCTTCGACGACCTTCTTTGCAAAGGCCTCCCAGTCCACATCCGGGTAGGCCGCGAGGTGGGCGCTGTAGTTGCCGACCGCGCCGTTCATCTTGGCCGGCAGCACCACCGCGGCGATGCGCGCGCGGGCCCGCTGCAGCCGGTGCGCGACGTTGGCGACCTCCTTGCCCAGCGTCGTGGGGCTGGCGGTCTGACCGTGGGTGCGGCTGAGCATGGGCAGGGCCGCAAAGGCCGCGGCCATGCGCTCCATGCGCGCGATGACGCCGTCGAGGGCCGGCAGCAGGACCTCGCGCCGTGCCGCGCCGAGCATCAGGGCGTGGCTGGTGTTGTTGATGTCCTCGCTGGTGCAGGCAAAGTGCACGAACTCGGCCGCACGCTCCAGCTCCACCACACCGGTGAAGCCCTCGCGGATGAAGTACTCCACTGCCTTGACGTCATGGTTGGTGGTGCGTTCGATGGCCTTGATGCGTGCGGCATCGGCCAGCGAGAAGCCGGCCACGCGGGTGCGCAGCGCCGTGCGCGCGGCCTCGGACAAGGGCCCGAATTCCGCCAGGCCCAGCTCCGACAGCGCGACGAACCACTCCACCTCCACCTGCACGCGGCAGCGCATGAGCCCGTACTCCGACAGCAGCGGGCGCAGCGCGCCGAGCCGGGCCGCGTAACGGCCGTCCAGAGGGGACAGCGCCGTCAGCGGTGTCGGCAGGTCGGCGGCAGCGGGCACGTTCATCGGGCTGGCATTGTAGGAGTCAGGGGCGTTGCCGAGGGCGGGTTTGCCCGCCCGGCGCTACAGTCGTCGAATGCGGCCAGCAGGGCCTGCGGCCGTCACGATGGGCCCGAGCCGCACACAGGGAGATGACGCATGAATGACACCCCTTCGGTCCCTCCGTCCTCTGCCCCCCGCGAGCTGCCGCTGCGCTTCGTCGGCTCGGGAAGCGAGTACTTCCGCATCTGGATCGTCAACCTGCTGCTGACCCTGGTGACACTCGGGCTGTACTACCCCTTCGCCAAGGTGCGGCGGCTGCGCTACTTCCACGGCGCCACCGAGGTGGGGGGTTCGCCACTGAGCTTTCACGCCGACCCCTGGAAGATGCTGCGCGGCTATGTGCTGGTGGCGGTGCTGCTCGGCGTCTACACCGGCGCCGGGCAGTTCTCAGCCACCGCCGGGGCGATCGCCTTCCTCATCGTCGCGGCGCTGTGGCCGGCGCTGTGGCATTCGTCGATGCGCTTCCGGCTGGCCAACACCGGCTGGCGCGGGCTGCGTTTCCGCTACACCGGGCCGCTGGGTGGCGCCTACGCCGTGATGGCCGTGCCGCTGGGCGTGAGCATGCTGTTTGTGCTGACGGCGCTGCTGATCCAGCCCGACAAGCCAACGGACCCGCCGGCCCCGCCTTCGGGCACCGAGTTGTTCCTGGCGGTGTCGCCGGGGCTGTTGCTGCTGGTGCTGCTGCCGCTGTTCTTCTGGCTGCTCAAGCTCTTGCAGCACGCGAACTACGCACTGGGCGGCGAGCGCACAGACTTCACGGGCCGGCTGGGCTCGTTCTACGGGCTGGCCTTCAAGACCCTGGGCGTGGGCCTGCTGGCCATCGCAGCCGTGGTGGCGGTGGTGACCGCGGTCTCGTTCATGCTGGGCAGCTTCGAGGATGCACACAGAGCCGGCATCCTGATCGGCGTTCTGACGGTCTTCGTGTCCTACCTCGTGGTGTTCCCTGTAGCCGGCGGCTACTGGACGGCCCGGCTGCAGAACCTGGTCTGGGGCCACACCGCGAGCCCGCGGCTGCGATTTGACAGCTCGCTGCGCGCGCGCGCCTTGGCCGGGCTGTGGTTCAAGAACACGCTGCTGGTGCTGCTGACACTGGGGCTGTACATGCCCTTCGCCCAGGTTGCCAGCGCCCGGCTGCGGCTGGAGGCCATGACGGTGATCTCGGACGTCGACCCGGACGAACTGGCCGCCAGCGCCGCGCAGGCCGACGAGGCCGCAGCGGGCGACGCGGCGGGCGATCTGCTGGGCTTCGACATCGGGCTCTGAGCGCCCCCGACATCCCGATGGGCGAGGGCATCAGCGCCACCTGGTACGACGGCCGGACGGCACGGGGCCGGACGGTGCGTGCCTCGGTGCAGGGCGGCACGCTGTGGCTCTGCGACGAGGCCGGCGTGCGCCAGGGCCTGGCGCTGACGCGTGTGCAGTGGCCCGAGCGCACGCGCCACGGCCAGCGCGTGGCCCAGTTGCCCGACGGGGGTTCGCTGGCCTTTGCCGACGCGGCCACCTTCGACGCCTGGTGGCACGGCATCGGCCAGCGCGAGAGCTGGGTCGTGCGCACGCAGCAGCGCTGGCGCAGCACCCTGGCGGCGCTGGCGGCGCTGCTGCTGCTGGGCACCGCGGGCTACATCTGGGGCGTGCCGGCCCTGACGGCCGGCGTGGTGGCGGTGACGCCGGCCGAGGTCGAACAGGCCCTGGGCGACACGGCGCTGCAGCAGATCAAGGACGGCCTGTTCCAGCCCACGAAGACGCCCCCGGAACAGCAGGCGACGTGGCGCAGCCGCCTCGATGCGGCCTTGCGGCAGGCCTACCCCGAGGGCCCGGCAGCGTGGCAACTGCACTTCGTCGGTGGCGGCCACCTGGGGGCCAATGCCCTGGCCCTGCCCGGCGGCCACATCGTCATCACCGACGAGCTGCTGGCCTTGCTGCAGGGGGCTGACGACGCGGTCCTGGGCGTGCTGGCGCACGAGCACGGCCACGTGCGGCGGCGCCACGGCCTGCATGCGGTGGTGCGCTTCGGCCTCGTCTCGGCCGCCACCTCGGTGGCGCTGGGCGACTTCAGCAGCCTGATGGCCGGCGTGCCGGCCCTGCTGGCCCACCTGGGCTACTCGCGCGACGCCGAGCGCGAGGCCGATGCCGATGCCGCCCGCGTGCTGCGGGCTGCCGGCCGCGACCCGGCGGCGATGGTGGTGCTGTTCGAGAGGCTGCAGGCCCGCAGCAAAGGCGACCGCACCGCGGGCGGGCTGCCGATCGCGTTTGCCTCGCACCCGGCAGACGAGGAGCGGGTGCGGTTCTTCCGGGAGGCTGCCCGATCACCGCCATGAGGGAGCGTCTTCGGGGGTCGCTGTCACCAGCGCAGTCCGAACCCGCAGGCATCGTCGCCGCGGGCCTCGCAGGCCGTCTCACGCACGCGGGCGGCGTGGTGCACCAGCACCTGGAACAGGCGCCCGAAGGCGGCGGCGTCGCAGTCGCAGGCCAGCGCGCTCGAGCACCTGATCGGCAAACGGGAAGTCGACCTTCCTCTTGCTCTCAAGTGGACCTCATGGTCTTTCCGTCGCCCACGCGCCGGGCCTGGCCCGCCGGCCCGCTCAACCCAGGGCTTCGTCGAGGACCTCGACCCAGTGGCGCACCGGCGTGGCCGTCCCCGACTGCAGGTGCTGGATGCAACCGATGTTGGCGCTGACGATGACCTCGGGCTCCAGCGGCGCCAGATGGCCCAGCTTGCGGTCGCGCAGCTGCGTGGCCAGCTCGGGCTGCAGCACGCTGTAGGTGCCGGCGCTGCCACAGCACAGGTGGCTCTCGGCCGTGGCCAGCGAGACCTCGAAGCCGAGCGCGCCCAGCGCCTGCTCGACGCCGCCGCGCAGTTGCTGGCCGTGCTGCAGCGTGCAGGGCGGGTGGAAGGCCAGCTTGCGCGGGCTCAGTGCATTGCCCCGACCCTGCGCGGCGGCGCTCAATTTGGGCGTCAGCGCTGGCAGCATCGCGGGCAGCAGCTCCGAGAGGTCCTTCGTCAGCGCGCTGATGGCGACGGCCTTGTCGGCGTAGTCGGGGTCGTGGGCCAGCGCGTGGGCGTAGTCCTTCACTGCTGAGCCGCATCCGGAAGCGTTCATCACGATGGCCTCGACGCTGCCCTGTGACGTGAGACCCTGCGCCAGCGGCCACCAGGCGTCGATGTTGCGGCGCATGTCGGCGAGGCCGCCCTCGTGGTCGTTCAGGTGCGAGCGGATGGCACCGCAGCAGCCGGCACCGTCGGCCACCAGGGTCTGGATGCCGGCGGCGTCGAGCACACGCGCAGTGGCGCTGTTGATGTTGGGCATCATGGCCGGCTGCACGCAGCCCAGCAGCAAGAGCACCTTGCGCGGATGCTCGCGGGTGGGCCAGCGGTGGGCGCGGGCGGCGGCCGCGCCCCGGGCCGGCGCCGGCACCTTGGCCTTCAGCGCCGCGGGCAGCAGCGGGCGCACGGCCTGGCCCAGCTTCATGGCGGGCCCGAACAGCGGCGAGGTCAGGCCCTCCTTCAGCAGCCAGCGCACGGCCTGCTCGCCCTTGGGGCGCTCGACCTTGGCCTCGACCACGCGGCGGCCGATCTCCACCAGGTGGCCGTAGTCCACGCCGCTGGGGCAGGTGGTCTCGCAGTTGCGGCAGGTGAGGCAGCGGTCCAGGTGCTGCTGCGTCTTGCGCGTGACCTCGGCGCCCTCCAGCACCTGCTTCATCAGGTAGATGCGCCCGCGCGGGCCGTCGAGCTCGTCGCCGAGCAGCTGGTAGGTGGGGCAGGTGGCGGTGCAGAAGCCGCAGTGCACGCACTTGCGCAGGATGGCCTCGGCCTCTTGGCCGTCGGGCGTGCCTTGGAACTCGGGGGCCAGGTGGGTTTGCATCCGGTGGCTCGGGTTGTCAGTCGAGCGTGTAGCTCAGAAGCCAGTAGTGCGTGTGCGCCGTCCACTGCGGGGCGCAGGCCCGCGGGCCGAGTGCGGCGATGGCCTCGGCGGCCGAGGGGAAGTTCTTCAGCACCTCGTGCTGGCTGCCGTCGTCGAGCGTGCGCAGCTGGTAGGTGTTGCCCTCGGCGTCGGCGCGCGAGATGGGCGTGCTGCGGGTCTGCACGAAGCTGTTGTCGAGCATCAGCACGCGCGCGCCAGGCAGCAGCCGCGCGTGCAGCGTGTCGAGCCAGGCGCGCAGGCGCGCCAGCGGCACGTGGCTCCACCAGCAGCCGGCGAAGGCGGCGTCGAAACGCTTCACGCCCAGCTCGGCCAGCGAGTAGGCATCGGCGGTGGCAAAGCGCACAGCCGGCGGCATGGGCTTGGCGCGCGCCACGGCCAGCGTTTCGGGTTGGGCGTCGGTGGCCAGCCAGAACGCGGCGTCGCGCGCGCCGTGCGGCGTCCACCACCCGGTGCCGCAGGCGATCTCCAGCACGCGCCGGCCGGCAAACACCGCCGGCAGCGCGGCCTCGATGGCGCGCAGCTCGTCCTGGCGCTCGGGCTGGGCGTAGACGCGCTCGTAGTAGGCGGCGCGCTGCGCGTAGTAGCCGCGCATCTGATCGGTAATGTCCATCGGCGGCTCGCTCACAGCCCCGGCAGCAGCCGACCGGGGTTGAAGATGCCGGCGGGGTCGAACTGCTGCTTCAGGGCGCGGTGGATGCGCAGCAGCGCGGGCGGCGGCGTGGCAAAGCTGCCGGCCGACTTGTCCTGCGCGCGGAACAGCACCGCGTGCCCGCCCACCGCCGCCGCGGCCTCGCGCAGCGTGGCCGCGGGCGCGCTGGTGCAGATCCAGCGCTGCGCGCCGCCCCATTCCACGAGCTGTTCGCCCGAGAGCTTGAGCGGCGGCGTCACTGCCGGCACCGACAGCCGCCACAGTGCGGCCCCGGCCATCACGGCCTTGGCCGCACCGGCGAAGAATTCGTCCGTGTGGTCGCGCAGCCCGAGCCAGAACGGTGCGGCCATCGCGTCATCGACCCGCTCGCCGCCGATGCGGGCCAGTGCCGACTGCACGGCGGCCTCGGCGCCGGCCAGGCGCAGCACGAGCATGCCGTCCCACCAGGCGCTGGCGTTCAGCGGCAGCGGCTGGCCGAGCAGCTCGTTGACGCGGCGGATGGCCGTGCCGGCGTCGAGCTCCAGCCGCGTCGTGGCCACGGCACGCGGCAGCGGCAGCACCTTCAGCGACACCTCGGCGATCAGGCCCAGCACGCCCAGGCTGCCGGCAAGGACGCGGCAGACGTCGTAGCCGGCAACGTTCTTCATCACCTGGCCGCCGAAGCTGAGCACCTCGGCGCGGCCGTTGACCATGGTCGCACCGAGCACGTAGTCGCGCACGCCGCCGGCGGCCAGCCGCGCCGGGCCGGCCAGGCCCGCGGCCACCATGCCGCCCACGGTGCCGCCCTCACCCGCCGATGACACAAAGCGCGGCGGCTCGAAGGCCAGGCTCTGGCCCTGCTCGGCGAGCACCGCCTCAAGCGCCGCCAGCGGCGTGCCGGCGCGCACGGTGACCACCAGCTCGCTGGGCTCGTAGCGGCTGATGCCGGCCAGCGGCCGCAGGTCGAGCACGTCGCCCACGGGCTCGCCGCCGTAGAAGTCCTTGGTGCCGCCGCCGCGCAGCGCCAGCGGCTGGCGGTCGGCCGCGGCGGCGCGGATGCGTTCGACGAGGCGCGCCAGCGCCGGATCCTGCAGCGCCATGGTGCTCAGAAGCGCTCCAGGTGGGCGAAGGGCAGCAGGCCCTTCTTCACGTGCATGCGGCCGTACTCGGCGCAGCGCTGCAGCGTCGGGATCACCTTGCCGGGGTTCAGGCCGCCGGCTTCATCGAACGCGCGCTTCACGGCGAACATCGCCTCGCGCTCCTCGGGGCTGAACTGCACGCACATGCTGCTGAGCTTTTCCACGCCCACGCCGTGTTCGCCGGTGACGGTGCCGCCCATGGCGACGCTGGTTTCCAGGATGTCGGCGCCGAACAGCTCGCAGCGGCGCAGCTGGTCGGGATCGTTGGCGTCGTACAGGATCAGCGGGTGCAGGTTGCCGTCGCCGGCATGGAAGACGTTGCAGCAGCGCAGCTGGTACTTCTTCTCCATCTCGGCAATGGCCAGCAGGATGTCGGCCAGGCGCTTGCGCGGGATGGTCGAGTCCATGCACATGTAGTCGGGGCTGATGCGGCCGCTGGCCGGGAAGGCGTTCTTGCGGCCGCTCCAGAAACGCAGGCGCTGGGCCTCGTCCCGGCTCACCTCCAGGCGTGTGGCGCCGCAGCCCGACAGCACCTCCAGCATGCGGTCGATTTCTTCCGCCACCTCTTCGGGCGTGCCGTCGCTCTCGCACAGCAGGATGGCCTCGGCCGAGAGGTCGTAGCCGGCGTGCACGAAGTCTTCCACCGCCGCCGTCATGGGCTTGTCCATCATCTCCAGGCCCGCGGGGATGATGCCGGCGGCGATGACCGCGGCCACCGCATCGCCGGCTTTGCGCACGTCGTCGAAGCTGGCCATGATGCAGCGCGCCAGTTGCGGCTTGGGCGTGAGCTTCACCACCACTTCGGTCGTCACGGCCAGCATGCCCTCGCTGCCCACCACCAGCGGCAGCAGGTCCAGGCCCGGCACGTCCAGCGCCTCGGAGCCGAACTCCACCGCCTCGCCCTCGGCCGTGTAACCGCGCACGCGCAGCACGTTGTGCAGCGTGAGGCCGTACTTCAGGCAGTGCACGCCGCCGGAGTTCTCGGCCACGTTGCCGCCGATCGTGCAGGCGATCTGGCTGGACGGATCCGGGGCGTAGTACAGGCCGTGCTTCGCCACGGCTTCGCTGATCGCGAGGTTGCGCACGCCGCACTGCACGGTGGCCGTGCGCGCGTGCACGTCCACCTGCACGATGCGGTTGAACTTGGCCAGGCTGAGCGTCAGGCCCAGCGGGTGCGGCATGGCGCCGCCCGACAACCCGGTGCCGGCGCCGCGCGCCACCACGGGCACGGCCAGCCGGTGGCAGGCCGCGAGCACGGCACTCACCTGGGCCTCGGTCTCGGGCAGCGCCACCGCCAGCGGCAGCTGGCGGTAGGCGGTGAGCCCGTCGCATTCATAGGGCACGGTGTCCTCGGCCTGCCAGAGCAGCGCGTGAGCCGGCAGCAGAGGGGCCAGGGCGTCAACCAGCAGGCGTTGGCGGGCGGCACGTTCGGCCGGATCGGCGCGGACGGTGGGCAGCGGCGCATTCATGCACAGACTGTAGCGCCCGGCCCGGCGGTGATTCAGCCCGCTGCGGTGAAGACTGTCAGCACCCCGGTGTAGCCGTAGACATGGTGGCGCGCCACCTCGCCCGCGGCGAAAAACCCCACCAGCGGCACCTCCGGGCCACCGCCCGACAAGGCGTGCTGCACCAGCTGCAGCTCGGCCGAGGGCCCGCCAAAGTGCGGCCCGCCACGGCCCGAGCACGACACATAGAGGCCACCGGCGATGCGCCTCGGCGCGCCGGACGGGCCGTCGTCCAGGGGCGCCAGGCTGTCGGGTCCATCGCCCGCGATGATGACCGGGGCCTGCGCCGACTCGAGCTCGTCGCGGATCTCGGCACAGATGCGCACGAGATCACGCCGCGCCGCCTGCACATCGCGCTGGCAGAAGCCCAGCGACATGCCGGGCTCCACCAGGTCGGCCACGGCCACGGCCTCGCGGGCGGGATCGAGCCCCACGAGGTGACGGACGCGCGTATCGGCACCAAACTGGCCGCCGCGGCCCAGCATCGTGGCATCGGCGTCGGCCAGCGCCACGAGTGTGGCGCGCAGCCGGGCCAGGGCGGTGCGCGGCTCGGAGAGATCGGCCAGGCCGATGTCGCGCAGCAGGCAGGGCAGTGCCGGCTCACCGTCGAGCGCCAGCACCAGGTTGCGCTCGGCGGCCGTCACGCGGCGCACCGGGCCCAGCGGCTGCGAGCCCTGGCTCACGCGCGACACCAGCGCCACATCGCGCGTGAAGGCCACGCCCGACAGGCCGCCGCGCCAGGCGCCGTCGGCCACGTGCACGGCGGCGCTGCGCGAGGAGGCCAGGCCGCCGAACACGTAGCCCGAGCTGAGGCGGTCACTCATTTCGCCAATCAGCTCGGCCAGGTCCGGCGTGGCCGGGTCGGCGTGCACAAGCGCGCTGAAGGGCTCGATGCGGTGCAGCTTGCGGGCGCCCGAGAAGACCTCAAAGCGCCCGGCGGGCAGCGCCGCCAACATCAGCACCAGCGCCGGCTCGTCGAAGTACTCCACCCCCATGGCCGCCACGCCGACGCCGACGCTGCCCACCCAGGCCACACCCGGCCAGCGCTGGCGCAGGGCGGCCACCAGCGCGTCGGCGTCACCGGCAAAGTGGTCGGTGAAATAGACGAAACCCAAGGACAGCGGCCCACGCGCGCTGGCCTCGTGCTCGGCGCGCCGCGCCTCCACCTGCGCCGCGGCCAGCGCAAGGGCGCCGCGCCAGTCGGGGTGGGTGGCGTGACCGACGAGAAAGGCGTGCATGACAGCGCTTCGGGCTGCCGCTCAACGACGCCTGGGCGCCGCACGGCCTGCGCTTCGGGTTGCCGTCTTGGCGGCCTTGGCCGCCTTGCCCGGCAACGAAGCCGCGGTATCGAGCGCACTGGCGGCGGCGTCCACCGAGCGCTTGACCACGGTGCCGGCCAGCGACCGGGCGCCGTCCTGGGCCGTGTCCTTGAGGGCCTGCGCAGCCAGCTCGCTGAACTGCTGCGTGAGCGCGCCCCACCACTGCATGGGGTCGACGGCCGCAGCGGTCGGCCCGGCAGCCTTGGCACGCGGCGCGGCCTTGCGGCGCGGCCGCGCCGCGGGCTTGGGCTCAGGCGCCGGTTTTGCAAACGGCTTGATCTTCAGCGACTCCGACAGCTCGGCCATCGGCAGGTTCATCCCCTGGAGCGTGTTCAGCGTCATGCGCTGCACCTCGAGCGCCTGGATCGTGGTGGCCAGCAGCCGCGCGTTCTGCTCGAGCCAGAACTGCACGGTCTTGAGCTCCTGGATCCGCTTGTCGAGCTCGGCAGGGTCCAGGGTGGGTGCGATCCACTGGCCAACGTTCGGCAGCCCGGCACCCGCGTTCTTCAGCAGGCCCTGCAGGAAGTCGAAGCCCGGCACGTGGCGGGCGAAGTCGGCCGCGGAACTCATCACCGGTCTCCCTCGGGGTGCAAGTCGCGGCGCGCAGCGGCCGCCGTTCCATTGTGCGCCAGCGAGCCTGGATTCCAGCGGCCCACGCTCCCAGGCGCGCCCGCCGCTCGCGGCATCACCGGGCGCCGCCGAGGTCGATGCGCAGCACGCCGCGGTCCTGCTGCAGCGGCAACCGGCCGAGCACGTCCATGCCCAGCAGCGGCGCGTGCAGCTGCGGCAGCGCAGTGATGCGCAGCCGTTCGGCGCGCACGCCACCCTCGAGTTCGAGGTCGCCGACGACGACCCGGCCCTGCACCACACCGCCGGCCGTGGCCGACTGCACCGCGCCCACGGTCGGCAGGCCCAGCTCGTCCGCCAGGCGCGACGGGATGGCGGTGCCGGTGGCGCCGGTGTCAACCAGGAACTCCACCTCGCGGCCGGCCAGCCGACCCAGCCAGTGGTAGTGGCCGTCGGCACTGCGGCGGATCTCGACCAGCTGGCCTTCGATCGCGAAGCGCGTCTGGCGCTCACGGGCCTGCCAGACCTGCACGCCCAGGAACATCAACAACCCGAGCAGCAGCCAAACCGTGGCGTGCTTCAGCCAGCCCGGCAGCTCGTTCATCGCCGCTCGCGCCCGGCTCTCAGGCTGCCGTCGCCGCGGGCGTGTCGACGTCGACCATGAGCCGCCCCAGCGGCGCCTCGGCCTGGGCGGTCTCCAGGCTGAGCGTGCAGCTGTCGCCCAGGGCGAGACGCAAGGCACCGGTCGGGCCGTCGGCGGCGCCGTTCTGCGCCGACAGCGGCACTGCCTGGGCCAGCAAGGTGCCTGCAGCCAGCGGCCGGCACTGCGCCGCCGCGGCCAGCCAGCGCCCGAAGCCGCCGATGGCGCTGCCGGTGTCGGCCCGCCCGGCCTCACGGCCGGCGCGCAACACGCGCAGCAGCCCGTCGATGCGCCCGCGTTGCCAGGCGGCGCCCAGCTCGTCGGGCGTCACCGCCACCGGGCCGAAGGCGGCCCACGCCTGTGTGTGCAGCCGCCAGGCCGCGAGGTCGGCCGCGGCTTGCGGCGCCTCGGCGGCCAGCAGCAGCAGGCGAACGGCTTCCAGCGCGGTGTCGGCGTCGGCTCCGCAGGGGATGTCGGCCGTGATCACCGCCAGCTGCGCCTGCAGCTCGAAAGGCGGATCGGCCGGCAGCGACAGCCGTGCGCCGGCCAGCGCGCCGCCGGCGCCGGCCTCGAGCCCATCGCCCACCGTGCGCAGCCAGGCCACCGGCCGCGGCAGCGGCGCCAGGCAGCGAGCGGGGTCGAAGGCAAAGGCGTGCCGCGCCTTGCCGCCGTTGAGGATGGCCGAGAGATCCTCGAGTTGCGGCGAGACGAAGTTCCAGTCGTCCAGCAGCTGCTGCATCGTGGTGGCGATGCCGGCAGCAAAGTGGGCTTGCGTGAGGTCGCGCGAGACGACGGCGAGCTGGCCATCGCGCGAGCCGTCCATCAGGGTGGCGAGTTTCATGGGGAGCGGGTGTCGATGGCACTATTGTGGGGTGAGCGCTCCCGACCCCAGTCCCTTTGCGCAGCCCGAGGGCGCACCCCCGGCGCGTCGCTGGCCGCTGGCGGCGGCCCTGCTGGTGACGGTAGCCCTGGTGCACGCGCTGGCCTTGATGGGCCTGGTGGCGGCCGGCGGGGGCACGCCGGCCATCGCGGGGCAGGCACCGCCTGCGCGTGGGGCGACCATGGCGGTGCGTACGGTGCCGGCGCCTTCGGAACCCGTCGTGGCGCCCGTCGCCGCACCGCAGGAGCCGCCGGCTGACCGACCCCGTCCGCAGCCGACCCGGCCCGACGCGCCGGTGGCCACCGGCGAGCCCTTTGTCGCAAGCGGCCCGCCATCCGCAACGCCCGGCGCAACGGCCGCCGCCCTGCCGGCCGCAGCGGCCACCGAGCCGGGCAGCACCCCCCCACCGGGATCGCCCGAGCCCAGGCTGGTGGCCGCCGCCACGCCGCCAGCAGCGGCTGCGCCTGCGGCACCCTCGGCGCCGCCCCTGCCGCGTTACCGCGCCAGCCTGCCGCCGCCCTTTGAGGCCCGCTTCGACATGCGCCGCGGGGCCTTCGGAGGCCAGGCGGACTGGCGCTTCAGCAACGTCGGCGGGCGTTACCAGTTGGAGCTGCAGACCAGTGTGTTGGGCCAGAACATCAGCCACCTGCGCAGCGAGGGGGGCATGGGCCGCGCCGGGCTGGAGCCCGTGCGCTTCGTCGATGGCCGGCGCGGCCGCGACCGGCGCGCCGTGAACTTCCAGCGCGACGCGCCCGGTGGCGCGCGCATCAGCTTCAGCGGCCCGGCCCACGAGCTGCCCTTGCCCGAGGGCGTGCAGGACCGCCTGAGCTGGCTGTTGCAGCTGGCGGCGATCGTCGATACCGACCCCGCGCTGCGCCAGCCCGGGGCCCGCGTGTCGATGTGGGTGGTGAGCCCGCGCGGCGACGCCGACGTCTGGGTTTTCGAGATCACCGGCGCCGAGTCGCTGCGCGGCGACGACGGCCGGCCGCAGCCGGCGCTGGCCCTGCAGCGCAAGGCCGACCGCCAGCTCGACACCGAGGTGCGCGTCTGGCTCGACCCCGCTGCGCACCACCTGCCGCTGCGTGCCGCCTGGCGCCACGACGGCGAGGGCCCGGTGGTCGAACTGCGGCGCCTGGAGCTGGCCTGGCGCTGACCCGCCCCGCCCCGCGGCCTTGAAGCCGGCCCTGGGGGCCCCACCTGCGGTGCCATGCAGATGCTCTACAACTCCGACAACTTCGTGGTCGTCCGTTTCGACAACTCCGGTGGCGAGCCGGGCAGCGCGGCGGGTGGCTACGAAATCGTGGACAAGTTCGCACGCCGGGAGGTCTACCTCCAGGGTGCGGTGGCCCAACGCTTCGAACGCGGCGTGCAGGCGCTCGTGCGGCAGGGCTCCAACCCGGAGTCGCTCGACGAGTTCATTGCCGGTTTCGCCCACGCCGCGCTGCAGCCGCTGGCGCTGCACTGAACGCCACGGGGGCCGCGCGGCGCGGCCCGCCTGCGGCGGGGGAACGGGCGGCCCTGGCGCGGGTGCCGATTTCCGCCGATCTGAAAGACAGGTGTCAAGCTGGCTCGCGCGGCTCCGATAAGCCGGGCATGGGATCCCTGATAGAGGCTTTGAGCGAGTCCTTGAGCGACCACACGGTGGCATCGTTCGGGCTGGTCGTCTCGCTGTTGGCCCTGGCCTTGATGATGGCGGCGCGCCAATGGCAGGCGCACAGCCGTCTGCGCCGCCGCCTTGACGCGGCCTGTTCCGAGCTGAGCGACCTGCGCCAGCGCGACCCGCTCACGGGCCTGATCTCGCGCGAGGCCCTGGAGCAGGAGCTCTGCATGGCGGTGCAGCGGGCTGATCGCGAACAGCGCGCACTGTGCCTGGCCTGCATCGGCCTGGACGGCTTCCGCGCCATCAACGACGCCTACGGGCACGGCGTCGGCGACGTCGTGCTGCGCGAGCTGGCCGCGCGCCTGTCGGCCTGGGTGGATGACCGGCCGCAGGTGGCGCGTGTGGGCGGCGACGAGTTCGTGCTGTTCCGCGAGGGTGGCGTCGGCGAGCTTGACACCCTCGCTCGCGAGCTGCAAAAGCATTTGAACGCGCCCTTGGAGACCGGGGCCCTGAACCTGCAGATCAGCGCCTCCATCGGCTTCGCGGTCTACCCCGACGATGCCGCTGGGCCTCGCCTGCTGGCGCACGCCGCGCTGGCGATGCGCAGCGTCAAGCAAACCGGCGGCAACGGCCACACCCGCTACGACCTGACGATGAGCGTCAAGCACCGCGAGCACGCCGAGCTGCTGCTGGACCTGCGCCAGGCCCTGGCGCGCGGCCAGCTCCAGCTGGTGTACCAGCCCAAGATCGACGCCCGCTCGCTGCAGGTCACCTCCGCCGAGGCGCTGCTGCGCTGGCAGCACCCGAGGCGCGGGCTCGTGAGCCCGGCGCAGTTCGTGCCACTGGCCGAGCGCCACGGCCTGATCCGCGAAATCGGCGCGTGGGTCATCGAGGAGGCCTGCCGCCAGGCTGCCGAGTGGCGCGAGGCTGGCCTGCGCATGCGCATCGCCGTCAACATCTCCGGCCACCAGCTGCGCAGCCCCGACTTCGTCGACCAGCTGCTGCACTCGTTGCGCCACCACGGCATACCCCCGCACCGTCTGACCTGCGAAATCACCGAGAACATCGCCATCGAGGACACGCCGGCCACGCGCGGCGCGTTCGAACGCATGCGCAGGGCCGGTTTGCACGTGTCCATCGACGACTTCGGCGCCGGCACCTCGGCCAGCCTGGCGCACATCCGCCGCCTGGCACCGGCCGAGCTGAAGATTGACGCCGGCCTCGTGCATGACATCGAAGACAGCGAGGCGGCGCGCGCGATCGTGCGCGCCGTCGTGCAGATGGCGCGCTCGCTGCAGCTGCACGTGGTGGCCGAGGGCGTGGAGACCGAGGCCCAGCGCGACGCGCTGGTGACGCTGGGCTGTGACGAGTTGCAGGGCTTCCTGTTCGCCAGGCCCATGTCGCCCTCGGCGCTGGCCTTGTGGGCGATGTGCGACGGCCCGGCAGCGCCACCGGCGTTCAGGCCCTCGCTGTTCGACCCGACGGCCCCGGCGCCGCTGGTGTGACGGGCGGCCCGGGGCGGGGCTACGCTCTCAGAGCTGCTCCCAGGGCAGCCCGTCGTGCCGCCAGCCGTTGAGGCGGCCACGCTGGAAATGTTCGTCGAGTTCGCCCTCGAATCCGTGCAGCACGTTGACCACCTCGCGGAAGCCGGCGGACTCGAGCGCCTGGCCGGCCTCGACGGTGCGCTTGCCGGAGCGGCAGATCAGCACCACCGGGCGGTCTTCGCGACCACCCTCGAGCCGCACCTGGCGCACGAAGGTGCCAGGGTCGGCCTGCATCTCCGGGTACTCGTACCACGCGATGTGCACCACGCCGGGCGGGTGGCCGACGTACAGGTACTCGATCTCCATGCGCACGTCGACGAACAACGCGTCAGGGTTCGACTGCAGGTAACGCCAGGTCTGTAGGGGAGTGAGGTGTTTCATGCGCTCGGCGTGGTGCGCCGTGGTGGGGCTTTCTACAATCGGATGATGAACGCGCCGAACTCGCCCGTCCCGGCCCCCCTGACCGCTCGCTACACCCGAGCAGCCGCCCTGCCCGCCATTTTGCAGCAGCGCATCGCCATCATCGATGGCGCCATGGGCACGATGATCCAGCGCCACAAGCTCGGCGAGGCGGACTTCCGCAACGCGGCGCTGGCCGGCCACCCCAAGGACCTGAAGGGCAACAACGACCTGCTGGTGCTGACGCGGCCCGATGTCATCCTCGGCATCCATGAGCAGTACCTCGCCGCCGGCGCCGACCTGATCGAGACCAACACCTTCGGCGCGACCAGCATTGCGCAAGAGGACTACGGCCTGGCCCACCTGGCACGCGAGATGAACGTCTTCGCCGCGCGCCTGGCCCGCGTGGCCTGCGACCGCCACAGCACGCCCGACAAGCCGCGTTTCGTGGCAGGCGCCCTGGGCCCGACGCCGCGCACCGCCAGCATCAGCCCCGATGTCAACGACCCCGGTGCACGCAACGTCAGCTTCGACGAGCTGCGCGCCGCCTACCGCGAGCAGGCCGAAGGCCTGCTCGAAGGCGGCTGCGATGTGTTCCTGGTCGAGACCATCTTCGACACGCTCAACGCCAAGGCCGCCATCTTCGCGCTGGACGAGCTGATGGAGGACACGGGCGAGCGGCTGCCGGTCATCATCAGCGGCACCGTCACCGACGCTTCCGGCCGCATCCTCAGCGGCCAGACCGTGGCCGCCTTCTGGCACAGCGTGCGCCACGCCCGGCCGCTGGCCGTGGGCCTGAACTGCGCGCTCGGTGCGGCGCTGATGCGGCCCTACATCGAAGAGCTGTCGAAGGTGGCCTTCGACACCTGGATCAGCTGCTACCCCAACGCCGGCCTGCCCAACCCGATGAGCGACACCGGCTTCGACGAGACGCCCGAGGTCACGGCCGCGCTGCTGGAGGAGTTCGCCAAGAGCGGCTTCCTCAACATCGCCGGGGGCTGCTGCGGCACCACACCGGAGCACATCGCCGAGATCGCCCGGCGGCTCAAGCCCTTCCGGCCGCGGCAGACCAGGCTGTTCACCCCGCTGCTGGCGGCGTAGTCACACCTCGATCTTCGTGCCCAGCTCGACGAGGCGGTTCGTCGGCAGGTGCAGGAAGTCGGCCGCCGCGGCGGCGTTGCGGTGCATGCTGGCGAACAGCTTCTCGCGCCAGGGTGCCATGCCCCCACGCGCCCGGCCCAGGGTCGGGATCACGCTGTCGCGGCTGAGGAAGTAGCTCGTCTCCATCTCGTCGAGTTCGATGCCGCGGCCGGAAAGCAGCTTCAGCGCCTCGGGCACGTCGGGCTCGTTCTTGAAGCCGAAGTGCAACGTCACCTGCCAGCAGTCGTGGCCCAGCGGTTGCACCTCGACGCGCCGGTCGAAGCCGATCCAGGGCTGCTCATGGTGCACCACGGTGACGAACAGGTTCTGCGCGTGCAGTACTTTGTTGTGCTTGAGGTTGTGCAGCAAGGCGAACGGTGTGCTGCCCTGCTCGGCGCTGAGGAACACCGCCGTGCCCGGCACGCGCAGCGGCGGCGCCAGGAACAGGCTCTCGATGAAGGGGCCGAGCTCCAGCGCCTCGTCGCGCAGCCGCTCGGCCATCAGCCGCCGGCCGGCGTGCCAGGTGGTCATCAGTGCGAACACCACGCCGCCGATGGCCAGCGGGAACCAGCCACCGTCGAGCACCTTCACGAGGTTGGCCGACAGGAACACCAGGTCGACGGCGAAGAAGCAGCCGGTGGCCGCCAGGCACAGCGACAGCGGCAGCCGCCAGGCGTGGCGGATGACGAAGAAGGTCATCACCGTGGTGATGGTCATGTCGATCGTCACCGCGATGCCGTAGGCCGAGGCCAGCGCGCTGCTGCTGCCGAACACCACCACGGCGAAGACGACACAGCCGTAAAGGCTCCAGTTGATGAACGGGATGTAGACCTGACCGCTGGCACGCACGCTGGTGTGCAGCAGCCGCAGCCGCGGGATGTAGCCCAGCTGCGCCGCCTGCTTGGCCACCGAGAAGGCCGCCGTGATGAGCGCCTGCGAGGCGATCACGGTGGCTGCCGTGGCCAGCCCGATCAGCGGGAAAAGCGCCCACTGCGGCGCCATCTCATAGAAGGGGTTGGCGACGTTCTCGGGGTGCTGCAGCAGCATCGCACCCTGGCCGAAATAGTTCAGCAGCAGCGCCGGCATCACGACGGTGAACCAGGCCAGGCGGATCGGTCGCTTGCCGAAGTGGCCGAGATCCGCGTACAGCGCCTCGGCGCCGGTGACGCACAGCACGACGGCCCCGAGCGCGACGAAGGCCACGCCGGGCTCGGCGAGCATGAAACCCAGCGCGTGGTGCGGCGACAGCGCCACCAGCACGCCGGGATGGCGCACGATGTGCACGACACCCAGCACCGCCAGCACCACAAACCACACCAGCGTGATCGGCCCGAACCAGCGCCCCACCGCCGCGGTGCCGAAGCGCTGAAGCGCGAAAAGCAGCGTCAGCACCGCCAGCGTGACCGGCACCACATAGCGGTGCAGCCCCGGCGCGGCGACCTCCAGCCCTTCGACGGCCGACAACACGCTGATGGCCGGCGTGATGACGCCATCGCCGAAGAACACCGCCGTGCCGAAGATGCCCAGCAGCAGCAGGCGCGAGCGCAGCACGGGGCGGTCCTTCACGGCCTGCGAGGCCAGCGCGAGCATCGCGATGAGGCCGCCTTCGCCGTGGTTGTCGGCGCGCAGGATCAGCGTCACGTACTTGAGCGTGACCACCACCGTCACTGTCCAGAACACCAGCGACAGGATGCCCAGCACGTGCTCCGGCGTCATCGCGACGCGGCCGTGCGCGAACACCTCCTTCAGTGCATACAGCGGGCTGGTGCCGATGTCGCCATAGACGACGCCGATGGCAGCCAGGGTCAGCGCCGGCAGCGCCGCGCGCTGGCCACCTTGTGCACCGCTCATTCGAAGCTCTCGGCCTCGGGGTCGGTGGCCTCCAGCTCGTAGGCAGCGGCCAGCATGGCCAGCCGGCCCATGACGCCGTACATGTAGAAGCGGTTGGGCGGGCTGGCGCCGGGCTTGGCGCCGGGCCTGGGCAGGGCGCTGCCCTCGGCGAAGGCCAGCGGCACGTAGCTCGATCCGGGGCCGCCGAGGTTCTCGTCGGCGCCGCGCTCGGCGTGCACGCGGTAGAAGCCACCGACCACGTAGCGGTCCATCGTCATCACCACCGGCTCGGCCACGGCGCCATGCACACGTTCGAAGCTGGGCACGCCCTCCTGGATCAGCACCTCGGTGATGGCCTGGCCGTCCTTGGCCAGGCCCATGCGGTCGCGCAGCGCGGCAGCATGCGCCAGATCGCGCAGGTCGCGGACCGTCACGACGCCACGGCCCAGGTTGCCGTGGTCGGCCTTGATGACGACGAAAGGCCGCTCGTTGATGCCGTACTCCTTGAACTTGCGCCGCACCTTGCCGAGCACGGCCTCGACGTTGGCGCGCACGCAGTCCAGGCCGGCGGCGTCGTCGAAGTCCACCTCGCCGCAGCGGCTGTGCAGCGGCGTGATCAGCCAGGGGTCCATGCCCAGCAGCTTGGCGAACTTCTTGGCGACTTCTTCATAGCTTTCGAAGTGACGGCTCTTGCGGCGCACCGTCCAGCCGGCATGCAGCGGCGGCAGCAGGTACTGCTCGTGCAGGTTGTGGAACTCGCGCGGGATGCCATGGGCGAAGTCGTTGTTGAGCAGGATGGTGCAGGGGTCGAACTCCTTCAGGCCCAGGCGCGTCTTGCTGCGCAGCAGCGGCTCCAGCAAGAGCTCGCCGCCGTCGGGCAGCGGCAGCCGCTGCGGCCCGGCCAGCGCGGGATCGGTCGAGCCCAGCCGCACGTTCAGACCCGCCTGGGTGAAGATCTGCATCAGGCGTCCCACGCTGGCGCGGTAGAACGGGTCGTCGCCCAGGTCGCCGGGCACGACGAGCAGGTTGCGCGCCTCTGGGCAGATCTTCTCGATGGACGCCATCGCGGCCTGCACGGCCAGCGGCAGCATCTCGGGCGTGAGGTGGTTGAAACTGCCCGGGAACAGGTCGGTCGACACCGGTGCGAGCTTGAAGCCGGCATTGCGCAGGTCCACCGCGGCGTAGAAGGCCGGCGTGTGCTCCATCCACTCGAGCCGGAACCAGCGCTCGATGGCCGGCATGGACTCGAGGATGCGCTGCTCGAGTTCGTTGATGGGGCCCGTCAGGGCGGTCGTCAGATGCGGAACCATGGTCACCTCGCCAGACGGACCATTCTCCGCCCAAATCACGGCCGTCCAGAGGGCTGCCCAGATGGACAAACGGGGCCTCGTGCGCAGCACGGGCCCCGTCTCTTTGCACCGGCGCGCTCAGCGCGCCGGCTCGCGGCAGATCACTTGTTGTAGGCGGTCTCGCCGTGGCTGGCGATGTCCAGGCCTTCGCGCTCTTCGTCTTCAGCCACCCGCAGTCCGATCGTCAGGTCGACGATCTTGAAGGCCACAAACGCCACGACGCCCGAGAGGATGATGGTGTAGATCACGCCCTGCAGCTGGATCCAGACCTGGCTGCCGATGCCGCCGAAGCCGCCGCAGGTGTTGGCCACGTAGTCGCAGATGCCGGTGCCGCCCAGGGCCGGGCTGGCGAACACGCCGGTCAGCAGCGCGCCCACGATGCCGCCCACACCGTGCACGCCGAACACGTCGAGCGAGTCGTCCGCGCCCAGCATCTTCTTGAGGCCGTTGACGCCCCACAGGCACACCAGACCGGAGATCAGGCCGATGGCCAGCGCGCCACCCACGCCCACAAAGCCGCAGGCCGGGGTGATGGCCACGAGACCGGCCACCGCACCCGAGGCGGCACCCAGCATCGAGGCCTTGCCGCGCATCAGCGCTTCACCGGCGATCCAGGCCAGCGTGGCGGCGGCCGTCGCCACCACGGTGTTGATGAAGGCCAGCGCAGCGATGCCGTTGGCTTCGAGGTTGGAGCCGGCGTTGAAGCCGAACCAGCCCACCCACAGCAGCGAGGCGCCGATCATCGTCAGCGGCAGGCTGTGCGGCGCCATGGCTTCCTTGCCGTAGCCCACGCGCTTGCCCACCACGTAGGCGCCCACCAGGCCGGCGATGGCGGCGTTGATGTGCACCACGGTGCCGCCGGCAAAGTCGAGCGCGCCCTTGGCCCACAGCGCACCGGCGTTGGCCGTCACGGTGGCCAGGCTGGCGGCGTCGGTGATGGCATCCGGGCCGTCCCAGTACCAGACCATGTGCGCGATCGGCAGGTAGGCGAAGGTGAACCAGATCACCGAGAACAGCAGCACGGCCGAGAACTTCATGCGCTCGGCAAAGGCCCCGACGACCAGCGCCGTGGTGATGGCCGCAAAGGTGCCCTGGAAGGCCACGAAGGTGAGCTCGGGGATGTAGACGCCCTTGCTGAAAGTGGCCGCGATCGACTCGGGCGTGACGCCGCTCAGGAACATCTTGCTCAGGCCGCCGATGTAGGGGTTGCTCGCCGTGAAGGCCAGCGTGTAGCCGTACACGACCCACAGCACCGAGATCAGCGCAAAGACGCAGAACACCTGCATCAGCACGCTGAGCACGTTCTTGCTGCGCACGAGGCCGCCGTAGAACAGCGCCAGGCCAGGAATCGTCATCAGGATGACGAGCACGGTGGCGATGGTCATGAAGGCGGTGTCGCCCTTGTTGGGCACTGGCGTGACCGCAGCCGGCGCGGCGGCGGCGGACGCGGCCTCGGCCGGGGCAGACGCGGCGGCCGGCGCGGAAGCCGCTGCCGAGGCGGCGTCGGCCACGGCGGAGGCCGCCACGGCCGGCGCGGAAGCCGCCTGCGCGAAGGCCGTGCCGCTCATCAGCAGGCCGGCAAAGACCAGCAGCACGCCGGCCAGGAAGGTGGTGAGGAGTTTCTTCATGTCGTCTTCTTTCGGAAGGCTCAGGCTCGGCGCGCGCATCACAGGGCGTCCTTGCCGGTTTCGCCGGTGCGGATGCGCACCACCTGCTCCAGCGCGGTGACGAAGATCTTCCCGTCGCCGATCTTGCCCGTGCGGGCCGAGCTCTCGATGGCTTCGATCACGCGCTCGACGATGCTCTCGTCGACGGCGGCCTCGATCTTCACCTTGGGCAGGAAGTCGACGACGTACTCGGCGCCACGGTACAGCTCCGTGTGGCCCTTCTGTCGGCCGAAGCCCTTGACCTCGGTCACCGTGATTCCCTGAACGCCGATGCCGCTCAGGGCTTCACGCACTTCGTCAAGCTTGAAGGGCTTGACGATGGCAGTCACCATCTTCATTGCGCGGACTCCTCAAGTCGCAAACCAGAAAAAGAGATCCCAACGAACAGGGCGTGGGCCCACGGCGTGGCGAACGACGAACTCCCCTGCCTCCCACGGCCGATCAAGCCCAGGTTTGCAAGGCCTGTGCCATGCGCCGCTCGCGGCGGCGCCGGCCTGCGTTCGGGCTGCGCGGGCCAGGGGCCCGTCCGCTGTCCCCTTCAGGGGTGCACCCGCACCAATCCCTCGGCCGGGTGCACCCGCGTGGTGCGTCGCACGGCGATGGTGCATGGGCAGCATCGTCGGCCCTGAGCGAGGGAGAGGTCATGTCACTGGCGGTGGTGCGCAGTCGGGCGCTGGACGGCTTGAACGCGCCGCCCGTGCAGGTGGAAGTCCAGCTGGCCAATGGCCTGCCCAGCTTCACGCTGGTGGGTCTGGCCGACACGGAAGTGAAGGAGTCGCGCGAGCGCGTGCGCGCGGCGCTGCAGGCCAGCGGCTTTGCCTTCCCGCACAACAAGCGCATCACCGTCAACCTGGCGCCGGCCGAGTTGCCCAAGGAGAGTGGTCGCTTCGACCTGCCCATCGCCTTGGGCGTGCTGGCGGCGGCCGGTCAGCTCGATGGGGCGCGGCTGGATGCCGCCGAGTGGGCCGGCGAGCTGTCGCTGGCCGGCGAGCTGCGCCCGGTGCGAGGCGCACTGGCGCTGGCCCTGGCCCTGGAGGCCGACGCGCCGAGCCGCATGCTGGTTCTTCCTGACGTGAGCGCTAGCTCAGCTGCCAGGGTACGTGCGCTCGATGTGCGTTCCGCCAGCTCACTGGCCCAGGTGGTGGCCTCGCTGGTGCCGGGCGAGAGCGCAACCCCACTGCCGCGGGCGCTGCCGGCTGTGCCGGCCGCACCCCAGCCGAGGCCGGACCTGCGCGACGTCAAGGGCCAGGCGGCCGCCAAGCGGGCGCTGGAGGTCGCCGCCGCCGGCGGCCACAGCCTGCTCATGGTGGGCCCGCCGGGCAGCGGCAAGTCGATGCTGGCCGAGCGCCTGGCCGGCCTCCTGCCCCCCCTGGACGAAGCCGACGCGCTGGCCGCCGCCGCGGTGGCCGGGCTGCGGACCACCACCGACGAGGCCACGGCCGGCAGCGGCCAGCGCCCGGTGCGCGCCCCGCACCACACGGCCAGCGCGCCGGCGCTGGTGGGAGGGGGCTCGCCGCCCCGGCCGGGCGAGATCTCCCTGGCCCACGGCGGCGTGCTGTTCCTCGACGAGACCCCGGAGTTCCCACGTGCGGCGCTGGAGGCGCTGCGCGAACCGCTGGAGACGGGCATGGTGACGATCTCGCGCGCCGCGCGGCAGGCGCGCTTTCCGGCGCGTTTCCAGCTCGTGGCCGCGATGAACCCCTGCCCCTGCGGCTGGCTCGGCAGCGGCCGCCGTGTCGGCCGCGCGTGCCGCTGCACACCCGAGCAAGTGGCGCGCTACCAGGGGCGGCTGTCGGGCCCGCTGCTCGACCGCATCGACCTGCAGGTGGAGGTGCTCGCCGCCAGCCCCGAAGAGCTGATGGCGGCGCCGGCCGGCGAGCCCTCGGCGGCAGTGGCTGCACGCGTGGCCGCGGCCTGGCAGCGCCAGCAGGCCCGGCAGGGCGAGGCCAACGCCAGGTTGGGCGCCGCGCGCATCGACGCCCTGTGCCCGCTCGACGAGCCCGCCGCCCGCTTCGTCCAGCAGGCGGCGGCGCGCCTGGGCTGGAGCGGCCGGCGTCTGCACCGTTGCCTGAAGGTGGGGCGCACCATCGCCGACCTGGCGGGTGCCGACCGCATTGGCCTCGTGCACGTGGCCGAGGCGCTGCAGCTGCAACGGGTGTTGTCGGGCGGCTGAGGGCTGGAGGGCTGTCCCCGGGCCGGGCTGGGCGCTGCCAGCCTGCGGGCGCTCAGATCGCCACCGGGTCGACGTCCACCGCCCAGCGCAGGAGGCCCTTGTGCCGGGGCCTGAGTGCGTCCAGCCGCGGCAGCCAGGCCGCGAGCAGGCGCTGCAGCGCGCTGCGCGACGGCGACTCCAGCAGCAGCTGCATGCGCTCGACATCGGCCACCTTGGCCACCGGCGGCGGCACGGGGCGGTAGACGCGCACCGCCTCGGCCAGGCCGAGCGCCGAGGCCTCGGCCTCGGCCTCGGCCGCGCCCTCGGCCAGGAAGGCTTGCGCCGCCGCGGCCGTCTTCGCGTCGGCGCGGATGAGCGCCAGCGCCGCGAACGGCGGCAGCCCGGCGGCCTCGCGATCCCGAAGCTGCTGCAGCGCGAAGCGCCCGTAGTCGTGCGCCACCAGCGCGGCATACAACGGGTGGCCCGGGTTCCAGGTCTGCACCCACATCTCGGCGGCGGCAGACTGCGCGGCATCGCGCCCGGCGCGGCCGGCAGCCTGCATCAGCAAGGCGAACAGCCGTTCGGGGGCGCGGAAGTCGCTGCTGAACAGGCCCGTGTCGGGGTTGACGGCCGCCACCAGCGTGACGCGGCGGAAATCGTGGCCCTTGGCCACCATCTGCGTACCCACCAGCACGTCGATCTCGCCGGCATGCACGGCGGCGAGCTGCTGCTCCAGGCTGCCGGCGCCGCGGGTGGTGTCGGCGTCGACGCGCGCCACACGCGCCGCCGGCAGCAGCGCGCCGATCTGCTCGGCCAATTTCTCGGTGCCGCGCCCGATGGGCGCGATGTCGAGGTTGCCGCAGTCGGGGCAGGCGTGCGGCACGCGCTCGGTGTAGCCGCAGTGGTGGCAGCGCAGCGTGCGGTCGCCCTTGTGGAACACGCGCCAGGCGCTGCAGTGCGGGCAGCCGCTCTTCCAGCCGCAGGCGCCGCACTGCAGCACCGGCGCGTAGCCGCGGCGATTGAGCAGCAGCAGGCTCTGCTCGCCCCGCGCGATGCGCCGCTCGATGGCGTCCTGCAGGGCCGGGGCCAGCACGCGCTCGGCGCCGGCCACCTTGGGCAGCCGGCCCATGTCGAGCAGCCGCACCTGGGGCATCGCGCCGCCGCCAATGCGCGTGGCCAGCGGCACGCGCCGGTAGCGGCCCTGCTGCACGCGGTGCCAGGTTTCGA
This sequence comes from Ideonella sp. WA131b, assembly GCA_023657425.1. Taxonomy (NCBI): domain Bacteria; kingdom Pseudomonadati; phylum Pseudomonadota; class Betaproteobacteria; order Burkholderiales; family Sphaerotilaceae; genus Ideonella; species Ideonella sp. WA131b. The sequence continues at coordinate 1,389,059 of JAGTJW010000001.1, read as the reverse complement.
TCGACGGCGTGGCCGAGCCCAGCAACACCGGCACGCCGGCCTGGTGGGCGCGCCAGACGGCGAGGTCGCGCGCCGAGTAGCGGGCACCCTCCTGCTGCTTGAACGAGGCGTCGTGCTCCTCGTCGACGACGATCAGGCCCAGCCGTGGCAGCGGCGCGAACACCGCCAGCCGCGTGCCGAGCACGAGGTCGGCCAGGCCCAGGTGGGCCTGCAGCCAGTGGCGCAGCCGCTGCGCGGGCGTGAGGCCGCTGTGCAGGCTGCACAGCACGCGCCCCGGAAACCGCGCCGCAAAGCGCGCCTCGAGCTGGGGCGTGAGGTTGATCTCGGGCACCAGCACCAGCGCCTGCCGGCCGGCGGCCAGCGCCTCGGCGGCCGCGTGCAGATAGACCTCGGTCTTGCCGCTGCCGGTGACGCCATGCAACAGGAGGGGGCGCAGGTCGAGCCGCGCGCGCGCCTCGGCCACGGCCTGGAGCGCGAGGCGCTGCTCGGCGGCCAGCTCGGGCGCCACGCCGGCTGCGGATGCGCCTGCTGCCGGCGCCGTGCCGCCTTCGGCGGCCACTGACGCGCCAACGCGGCCGCGCAGGCGCCCGATGCGCCGCGCCAGCGCCGCACTGTCCATCTTGCGCAGCTCCGGCGGCAGCACCGCCATCGCCAGCTCGCCGACGCTGCGCTGGTAGTAGGCCGCGGCAAAGTCCACCAGCGCCCGCCACTCTGCGGGCAGCGGCGGCAGCGCATCGAAGACTTCGAGCACCTCGCGCAGCTCATTGCCCTCGGGGACCGGCTGCGGCGCCGTGTCCCACACCAGGCCCGGGACCTCGCGCCGTGCCAGTGGCACCCGCAGCAGGGTTCCGGGCGCGAGCGCACGCTCACTCCGGTAGCTCAGGCAGGGCGCCAGCGCCACATGGCGCGGCGTCTCCAACGCCACGGCGATGATCCCGCTCACGCCGCCGCGCGGCCCCGCCGCTGTTCAGGCATTGCCACAGATAAGTGCTCCAAGTTCATGATTTCAAGGCACTTTCCGACTTGCACCCGGTTTCTGTGGATAACTTTGTGCGAAACCTGCGCCCAGCCGCGCCAAGTGCTTGATTCTGCGGGCTGTGGGGCTGCTTGCCTCAATTCAGGGCAGGCTCAGGATTCCATATGAATCAAGGATTTGCTACGTAGTCCGGTGATTTTCTGCGGTGCGCGGCGGCCTCCGGCCTTGCGGTGCACCGCAGCATCGAAACTGGGGATAAGTCAAGCCCTGAGCGCTCACTCACCCCTTGACAAGCCCACCGTCTTTGCCCCTGCCGCCAAGGCGGCGGGCTTCAGCGCCGCAGCGTGCGCGAGTGGCGGTGCAGCGCCTCGACCAGCGCCGTCACGTGCTCGGGCGGCGTGTGCTGGCTGATGCCGTGGCCGAGGTTGAAGATGTGGCCGTCCCAGCTGCCGTCGGGCCGCTGCGGCGGGCCGAAGCTGTCGAGCACGGCCATGCCCTCGCGCGCCACGGCCTCCGGCGGGGCGAACAGCACGGCCGGGTCGAGGTTGCCCTGCAGCGCCACGCGGCTGCCGACGCGGGCGCGGGCGGCGCCGAGGTTCACCGTCCAGTCCAGGCCGACAACGTCGGCGCCGCAGGCCGCAATCTCGTCGAGCCAGGGCCCGCCCCCCTTGGTGAACACGATCACCGGGATGCGCTGGCCCTCGTGCTCGCGCTTCAGCCCTGCGACGACGCGGCGCGTGTACTCGAGGCTGAAGCGCTGGAACACGCCGTCGGCGAGCACGCCGCCCCAGCTGTCGAACACCATCACGGCCTGCGCGCCGGCCTCGATCTGCGCGTTGAGGTAGGCCGTGACGGCCTGCGCGTTGACATCGAGGATGCGGTGCATCAGGTCGGGCCGGCCGTAGAGCATGCTCTTGACGAGCCGGTAGTCGTCGCTGCCGCCACCTTCGACCATGTAGCAGGCCAGCGTCCAGGGGCTGCCCGAGAAGCCGATCAGCGGCACCCGGCCCTTCAGCGCATGGCGGATGCTGGTGACGGCGTCGAACACGTAGCGCAGGCGGTCGAGGTCGGGCACGGCCAGCGCCGCCACCGCGGCCTCGTCGCGCACCGGATGCGCGAACTTCGGGCCCTCGCCGGCCCCGAAGCTCAGGCCCAGGCCCATGGCATCGGGCACGGTCAGGATGTCCGAGAAAAGGATGGCGGCGTCCAGCGCGTAGCGATCCAGCGGCTGCAGCGTCACCTCGGTGGCGTACTGCACGTTGGTGGCCAGCCCCATGAAGCTGTTGCCGGCCTTCACGCGGGTGGCGCGGTACTCGGGCAGGTAGCGGCCGGCCTGGCGCATCAGCCAGATCGGCGTGTGGGCGGTGGGTTGGCGCAGGCAGGCGCGCAGGAAGGTGTCGTTGATGAGGGTCGGCCACATGCGGGGCATTATCACCAGCGCCCTGACGGCGCCGGGCCGGGTTCACTCGGGGCGCTGGCGCTGTTCGATGTCCTGCACCCACTGCCACAGCGTCTCGGGCGATACCACGCGGGTGCCCGGCGGGCTGGCCGGCAGCGCCATCAGGAGCTCGACCACGCAGCGCGCCAGCGCAGCCGGACGCAGCGCCTGCAGGCGCGTGGGCACCATCCAGCGCAGCTGCTGCAGCCACAGCTGCGCCACGCGGTCCAGCCCTCGCAGGGGCCGCGCCGAGCCGTCGGCGCGCGCCGCGCGCAGGATCACCAGGTGCTCGAAGCCCAGCGCCGCCAGCGCCACCTCGTCCACCGAGGCCAGCCCCGCCGCCAGTGCCTGCGGCAGCAGGGCGGGCGCGTGCGGCATCAGCACCACCAGCCGGCGCGTGCCGCGGGCGTGCAGGGCCTGCGCCAGCGGCAGCAGCTGCTCGGGGCCGGGCATCGCGAAGGCGTCGTCGCGGCCGTTGCTGCGGCGTTCGCGGTCAAAGACGACGACGGCGGCGTCGAAGGCCGGGCCCTGGCCTGCATGCAGCGCAGCCAGCGTGAGCGGCAGCAAGCCGCGCAGCGTGCTGGCCAGGGGCGCCGCCACCAGCGCCGCAACCTGGCGAAAGCGGCCGGCCACCAGCGCCTCGGCCAGCACGGCCGAGCCGAGTGCGCCGCCGGCACCGATCACCACCAGCGCCAGCCGCGGCGCCAGCGCGTCGGCCCCGGGCGCGGCTTCATGGCGCGCGCCCCGCAGCGCCTGCTGCAGCGCATCTCCCACGGCCACCCCCTGATCACGTGTCCTTGAAAACCGATTCTCGCGCCCCCATGTCAGGCCGTTGTGGGCGGCATCGCGCCGCCCGTCGATGCGGGCCACCGGCCCGCCAGGAGCCTCTCCATGACCCCAAGCGCCTCGATCCGATCCCGCGCCCTGCGGCTGGCCGCCGTGCTCGGGCTGGCCACCGCGCTGGCCGGCTGCGGCTACAACGACTTCCAGCGCCTCGACGAAGAAGCCAAGGCCGGCTGGAGCGAGGTGCTCAACCAGTACCAGCGGCGCGCCGACCTCATCCCCAACATCGTCGCCACCGTCAAGGGCGAGGCCAACTTCGAGCAGGAGACGCTCACCAAGGTGGTGGAGGCGCGCGCCAAGGCCACCAGCATCCAGGTGACGCCCGAGACGCTGAACGACCCCCAGGCCTTCCAGCGCTTCCAGGCCGCGCAGGGCGAGTTGGGCAGCGCGCTGAGCCGGCTGATGATGGTGACCGAGAACTACCCCAACCTGAAGGCCAACCAGGGCTTCCAGGACCTGCGCGTGCAGCTCGAAGGCACCGAGAACCGCATCACCGTGGCACGCAACCGCTACATCAAGGCGGTGCAGGCCTACAACGTGCTCACGCGCAGCTTTCCCAGCAACCTGACGGCGATGGTCTTCAGCTACGAGGTCAAGCCCAGCTTCGCGGTGCAGAACGAGGCCGCGATCAGCGCGCCGCCGGCCGTGAGCTTTGACAAGCCCGCGGCGCCGGCTGCACCGGCGGCGTCGCGCTGACGCGGCCGCGGCGGGCACGGCCGTGATGCGCCACTGGCGCTCCCTGCTGCTGGCGGTGTGGGCGCTGGCGGCCCTGCTGGGCGGCGGCGGGCTGCACGCGCAAGACGTGCAGCCGGTGCCGGCCCTGACGGCCCGCGTCATCGACACCACCGGCACGCTGGCGGCGGCCGAGCGCGAGGCGCTGGAGCAGCGCCTGGCCACCTTTGAGGCCCAGGCCGGCCCGCAGATCGTGCTGCTGATGGTGGCCACCACCGCGCCCGAGGACATCGCAGCCTACGCGCAGCGCGTGGCCGACACCTGGAAGATCGGTCGCCGTGAGGTGGGCGACGGCGTGCTCGTGGTGGTGGCGCGCGACGACCGCCGCGTGCGCATCGAGGTGGCCAAGGCCCTGGAAGGCGCCATCCCCGACTTGGCCGCGCGCCAGATCATCGACCGCACCCTGCGCGCCCCGTTCCGCGAGGGCCGCTATGGCGACGGGCTGATGGCGGCGGTGGCGCAGCTCGAGGCGCGCATCCGCGGCGAGAACCTGCCCGCACCCGACCCCGGGCACGACACCCGCGGCGACCGCGCGGGGGACAGCGACCCGGACCTCGAAGGCCTGGCGGTGTTTTTCTTCATTGCCGTGGCCGTGGCCGGGCAGGTGCTCACGGCCCTCTTCGGGCGCAAGCTGGGCGCGCTGCTGGCGGCCGGCGTGGCCGGGGGCCTGGGCTGGTGGATCACGGCCAGCGTGCTGATTGCCATCGGTGCCGCCGTGGCCGCGCTGGTGCTCGTGGGCATCGTGGGCGTCGGCGCGGTGGCGCGGCGCCTGGGCCGCGGCAGCCGCAGCCTGCCGCACATCGGCGGCTGGGGCGGCGGCAGCTGGGGCGGTGGCGGTGGCGGTGGCGGCTTCTCGTCGGGCGGCGGCGGCGACTTCGGCGGCGGTGGCGCCTCCGGCGACTGGTAGGGACGGACAAGATGAACCGCTGGCTGCGCATCCTCAAGCACCGCTGGACCGACGAGACCGACGCCGCGCGCGCGCTCGGCCCCGAGGCGCTGCAGCGCCTGGAGCAGCGCGTGGCGACGAGCGAGCGCCGCCACAGCGGCGAGATCCGCCTGTGTGTGGAGGCCGGGCTGCCGCTGTCCTACCTGTGGCGCGGCGCCACGGCGCGGGAGCGCGCCGTCACGGTGTTCGGCAAGCTGCGCGTGTGGGACACCGAGCACAACAACGGCGTGCTGATCTACCTGCTGCTGGCCGAGCACGCCATCGAGGTGGTGGCCGACCGCGGCCTGGCGCGTGCCGTGCCGCCCGAGACCTGGCAGCAGCTGGTGGGCGGCATGCGCCAAGCCTTCCGCGGCGGGCGCTTCGAGGACGGCCTGGCGCAGGCCGTGGACCGGGTGGACGCCCTGCTCGTGGCGCACTTCCCGCTGGCCGCGGGGCAGGCCAACCCGAACGAGCTGCCGGACGCGGCGGACCTGCGCTGAGCCCCGGGCCCGCGGGGTCAGGCCGTGCGGCAGGCCGTGTCGGACGCCGCCCAGTCCGCGAGCGGGCCGGCCAGGTCGATGCCGCGGCGCAGCGCCGTCATCTCGGCGACGATGCTCATCGCGATCTCCGGCGGTGTCAGCCCGCCGAGGTTCAGGCCCACCGGGCCGCGCAGGCGCGCCACTTCGGCGCGGCTCACGTCGAAGTCGAGCAGGCGCAGGCGCCGGTTGTCGTTGTTGCGCCGCGAGCCGAGGGCACCGACGTAGAAGGCCGGCGTCTTGAGCGCCTCCATCAGCGCCAGGTCGTCGAGCTTGGGGTCGTGCGTCACGGCCACCACGGCGCTCATGGCGTCGAGGTTCATCGCGATCACCAGGTCGTCGGGCATCTGGCGCGACAGCGTCACGCCCTCCAGGCCGTCCCAGCCTTCGTGGTACTCCTCGCGCGGGTCGCAGACCGTCACGCGGTAGTCGAGCATGCCGGCGAAGCCCGCGAGATAACGGCTGAGCTGGCCGCCACCGATGATGAGCAGGCGCAGGCGCGGGCCGTGGACCGTCTCGAGCGCCTTGCCGTCGAAGCGGACTTCGTCGCCCTCGGTGTTGGGCGCGAGCGTGACCAGACCCGTGGCGAGCTCGAGCCGCCGGCGCACGACGCGGTGCTCCTGGATGGCCGCCAGCAGCTCGCGCAGCCGGCTGCCGGCGTTGAGAGGCTCCAGCACGATCTGCACCGTGCCGCCGCAGGGCAGGCCGAAACGCTGCGCCTCCTCGGCGCTGGCGCCGTAGGTGGTGGCCTGCGGCAGGCGCAGTGCCAGCTCGCCGCGCTGGATGCGGCCGATCAGGTCGTCCTCGATGCAGCCGCCCGAGACGGAGCCGGCCACCTGACCGTCGTCGCGGATGATCATCAGGCTGCCCGGCGGGCGCGGACTCGAGCCCCAGGTGCGCACCACGGTGCCGAGCACGACACGATGGCCCCGGTTCATCCAGTCCATCGCGGTGCGGACCACGTCCACGTCCATGCTGTTCATCGGGCACCCCGGCTCGGCTGCCGCCCTGTTTGGGCGAGGCCGGCAGGATGCCACAGCCGCGGCGGCCCGGCGGTCGGTGCCGTCGACGCGGCCCTGGGCGCCCGGACGAGCGGCATCCAGGCCAAAACCTAGAATCCGCGCCCATGAGCCTGGACCACCAGTTTGTGCTGACGATGACCTGCCCCGACGCCAAGGGCATCGTGCACGCGGTCTCCGGGCTGCTGTACCAGGCCGGCTGCAACATCGTCGACTCGCAGCAGTTCGGCGATCTCGACGGCGAGGACGCCACGGGCCTGTTCTTCATGCGCGTGCACTTCCAAGCACCGCCGCAGCTGGCCAGCCAGGCCACGCTGCAGGGCCTGTTCGCCCACACGGTGCAGCAGTTCGGCATGACGGCTCGGTTCCATGCCCTGGCGGCCCGGCCGCGCGTGCTGCTGATGGTGAGCCAGCACGGCCACTGCCTGAACGACCTGCTGTTCCGCTGGAAAAGCGGCTCGCTGGCCGCCGACATTCCGGCCATCCTGAGCAACCACGAGACCCACCGCGCGCTGGCCGAGAGCTATGGCATCCCCTTCCACCACCTGCCGCTGAAGGCCGGCAGCGGCGCCGAAGCAAAGCGCGCGCAGGAGCGCGGGCTCGAGGCGCTGGTGGCGCGCGAGAAGATCGACCTCGTCGTGCTCGCGCGCTACATGCAGATCCTGAGCCCGGAGCTGTGCACGGCGCTGGCCGGTCGTGCCATCAACATCCACCACAGCTTCCTGCCCAGCTTCAAGGGCGCGCGGCCCTACTTCCAGGCGCACGCCCGCGGCGTCAAGCTCATCGGCGCCACGGCGCACTACGTGACGGCCGACCTGGACGAAGGCCCGATCATCGAGCAGGACGTGCAGCGGGTGGACCACGCGATGTCGGCCGAGGACTACACCGCCGCCGGCCGCGACATCGAGTGCATGGTGCTGGCGCGCGCCGTGCGCTGGCACCTGGAGCACCGTGTGCTCGTCAACGGCCGCAAGTGCGTGGTCTTGCGCTGAGCGTGTGAGAGGCCGACACCCATGCCGCGCCCGCCCGCCGCCGCCCTGCACACCAGCCCCGACGACGTCGAGGCGCAGTTCTACGAGGCGCTGCAGCGCGGCGACATCGAGGCGCTGATGGCGCTGTGGGCCGACGACGACGAGATCGTCTGCGTGCACCCTGGCGGCGGGGGGCGGCTGGTGGGGCCGGCGGCCATCCGCGCCAGCTTCGAGGCCATCTTCGCGAACGGCGGCATCCCGGTGGCGCCGCAGCAGGTGCACCGGCTGCAGCAGATCGGCGCCTCGGTGCACCACCTGGTCGAGCGCATCGAGATCCTCACGCCCGAGGGTCGGCAGGTCGGCTGGGGGGTGGCCACCAACGTGTACCTCAAGTCGCCCCGGGGCTGGCGGATCGTGGCCCACCACGCCAGCCCCGCCGAGCCGCAGGTGCCGGCCGTGCCGGTGGTGCACGACGCGTCCACCACGCTGCACTGATGGCGGTGGCCTTCGACTACCGGCCGCCGGCCTGGCTGCCCGGCGGCAACGCGCAGACGATCTGGGCCGCGCTGCACGCCCGCCGCTTCGACGGCGAGCCGCCGCGCTTCGTGCGCGAGCGCTGGGCCACGCCCGACGGCGACTTCATCGACGTCGACCACCTGCCCGGCTCGGCCGCGGCGCCACTCCGCCTGGTGCTGTTCCACGGCCTCGAAGGCAGCAGCGCCAGCCAGTACGCACAGGCCTTCGCGGCCGTGGCGCGCGCGCGCGGCTGGGCCTGCAGCGTGCCGCACTTCCGCGGCTGCAGCGGCGAGCTCAACCCCGCGCCGCGCGCCTACCACTCGGGCGACTACGAGGAGATCGGCTGGATCCTGCAGCGCCTGCGCGCCTCGGGCCCGCAGCCGCTGCTGGCGGTGGGCATCTCGCTGGGCGGCAACGCGCTGCTGCGCTGGGCGCAGGAGGCCGGCGAGGGCGCCGCCGCCACGGCCGCCGCGGTGGCCGCGGTGTGCTCGCCGATCGACCTGGCCTCGGCCGGCCGCGCCATCGACCGCGGCTTCAACCGGCTCGTCTACGCGCGCATGTTCCTGTCGACCATGATCCCCAAGGCGCTGAAGAAGTGGCAGCAGCACCCGGGCCTGTTCGACCGCGAGCGCGTGGCGGCGGCGCGCACGATCTTTGCGTTCGACGACGCCTTCACCGCGCCACTGCACGGCTTTGCCGGCACGGCCGACTACTGGGCGCGGGCCTCGGCGGCGCCGCACCTGGCACGGCTGCGCATCCCGGCGCTGGTGCTCAACGCCGGCAACGACCCCTTCGTGCCGGCGCACGAGCTGCCCGGGCCGCAGCAGGCCGGGCGCTTCGTCACCTTCTGGCGGCCGGCCGGCGGCGGGCACGTGGGCTTCCCGCACGGCGGCTTTCCGGGGCGCGTGCAGCAGATGCCCTCGGCGGTGGCGGGCTGGCTCGCCGCCCACGCCTGAGCATTTGGCAGCGGGCATCGGCGCATGGACGAGATCGTCAAGGCGGCGCTGAAGAAGTGGCCCAACGTGCCGCACTGCCACGGCTGGCTGGCGCTGGACACGCGCGGCGAGTGGTGCATGCGCGATGAGCGCGTGCAGCGCGCCGGGCCCTTCCCGGCCGTCAAGGGCAGCCGCATCACGCACGAGAAGCTGCGCGAGTTCATCCACCGCAACTACGCCGCCGACGAGCACGGCGCCTGGTTCTTCCAGAACGGCCCGCAGCGCGTGTACGTGCAGCTCGAGGCCGCGCCTTACGTGTGGCGCGTGCACGATGCGCCGGGCTTTCCGCTCACGGCCCACACGGGGCAAGCCGCGGGTGCGCTGCACCAGGCCTGGCTCGACGAACACGGCCGCCTGTTCGCCCACACCGCGCTGGGCTTCGGGCTCGTGCACACGGCCGACATGGAGGTGGCCGCGCGCGCGGTGGAGGCGGCGCAGCAAGAAGGCGCCGGGCAAAAGGAAACGGGCGCCTGGGCGCCCGCCGAACTGCCGTTTGCGCAGATGCCTGCGCGCTTCGGCTACCGCTTGCTGCCGCAGGCCTGACCGGGCCGGCGCAGGGTGCTTACTTCGAGGCCGCGGCGGCCGGCGCCGGCACGGCCGGTTCGGGCAGGTTGCCGCCCGCCTTGTTGGCCAGGTAGACGACGGCACGGCCGATCTCGAGATCGCTGTACTCGCCGCCGCCCTGCGCGGCCATCGCGCCCTTGCCCTTGAGCGCCGAGTTCAGCAGCGCCTCGTAACCGGTCTTGAGGCGCGGCGCCCAGGCGGCGGCGTCGCCGGTCTTGGGCGCGCCGGCGGCGCCGGCGGCGTGGCAGGCCGTGCAGGCCAGCTGGTAGACCTGCTCGCCCGTGCGCAGCACGGCGGGGGCCGAGGCATCGCGGATCTCCACCGAGCCCACGCGCTGGATGCGCTTGGCCACCGCCTCTTCGGCCAGGGCATTGGTGCCGGCCGCCGGCTTGGCGCCGAAGTCGACATAGTTGACGAGCAGGATGATCACCACCACCGGCACCACGAAGGACGCGACCACGGTCGCGATCAGCTGCTTCGGGGTGCGGATCGGGCCCTCGTGGGGGCCGTCGTGGGACTCACCCTGGGAATGGGGCGCGGAGTGCTGCTCGCTCATCGTGGTGCCGTGATGCTGCTCGGGTGCTGCGGGCGGCGCGGGCCCAGCGGGCCCGGGGGCCCACACAGGGGCTGCGCCGGACAAAACCGGTCGATTATAGAAGCCGGCCCCACGCCCACCGGACACCCCGCCACCGCGGGCTAGAATCGCCGGCTCAGCCGCGCTGGCGACCGTGGTGAAATGGATATCATGCAGCCCTCCGAAGGCTGCGTTGCAGGTTCGATCCCTGCCGGTCGCGCCAGGACGTGTGGGGTGGCTGTAGGCCAACCACTGTGAAGTTGCCCATGACGTGGCGCAACGCACTGTGATGCGCAACTCTGGCCCTGGCGCCCACGCGGGCGGCGCCGGGAGTGCAGCTTTGCGCATGTTTATCTGGCGTTGCCTTGGCTCGAACTACAAGGGCTTCCCTTTCTTCGTTAGGCATCAGGAAGCAAGACCGTGCGCCGCGGGAACGCTCTCGCGAGCTTCCCGTCCTTCGTCACCATCTTCACGTCCAAAAACTCTGCGAGCGCGATGTACTCGCAGTCGTAGGCTGAGCACTTGCTCTCCGCACACAGCCGCAGGACGTGGGTCGTCTCTACTTCGTACTCCTCGGCTCCAACCAACTCCTCGGCCTTCTGGAACACAACAGACGCGTCGGTCATGTTCATCTGACCGGCCTTCAAATAGTTCGCCAGGACATTGCGTAGTTCACTGCGCCAGAGCCTTGGCACCACCCAGACCGAGTCCTCCTCAAGCTGTCGCTCAGCGGCCTGGGTGTACTTGCCCGGCATCAGCAGGTACGCCAGCACGTTGACGTCAACAACGATCACGCCCTGCCCTCACGCTTCGCCGCGTCAATCACTTCATGATCGAAGGCATCCCTGGTAAGCCGAGCTCTCGCCGTTCGGACGGCTGCAAGTTGCTCCGCAGCAGAGCGCCGGGGAAGCACTTGCGCCTCAAGCCGCGCGATGATTTCGCTGTTCAGGCTGCGGTGGTTCACCGTCGCAGAGGTCTTCAAGCGCTCGTACACCTCATCGGGCACGCCCTTGAGAGTCAGGTTCATAGGCATCTCAACAACCTTGCTGGCCGGCCAAAACCATTATGGTACCAATTTGGTACCTGCGCACCGATGCCTCTCAAGAAACTCCTTCCAAGTAGCTGATTCGCTTGTGTTTTTTCGGCGTCGTGCGGTCGGCGCCAGACCCATGCCTAGGCTCTGAGCGGCGCTGCAGGTGATGGATGACCCGCTGCCGGTAGCGCTCTTTGCAGTACCGCTGACCTTGGTCGACGCACTCCTGTCCCTGGGTCATCAGCGCGTAGAACCGGCGCGCCAACTTGTGGGCCGCAGCCGTGACCGCCTTGCCTTTGTCCATGCGGCCGCACGCCGCCCCAACGGCTTCACCCCAGACCAAATCCGGTCACCGGCTTGCGGGCCCGTGGCTACACTCGGTGCGCCGCGAGGCGGGCGGGGGTTTTCGGCGGCCTGGCTTGCGCAGCGCACCGTGACCGCCCATGAGCCTGCGTTCCCTTCCTGCCCTGTTCTGCCTGACCCGACCGCGCACTGCCGGCCCCGGCCCCGGCGGCCAAGGCCAACCGGCCCCGCCCCGCGCCAGCGCCACGAGCCTGCGCCCTCGTCCGGCCACCACGCGCACCACGGCCACGCTGGGCCTCATCGCGCTGCTGGCAGGTTGCGCATCCACCCCGCCGCCCGGCGAGCGCGACGGGCCGCCGCTCAAGGTGCCGGCCGACCTGCACCGCACGCCCGACGCGCAACCGCGCGTCGAGCCCATCCGCGCGGGCGGCCCCAACAAGCCGTATGAGGCGCTGGGCCGCCGTTACGTGCCCTTCACCGATGACCGCCCGCTGGTGGAGCACGGCCTGGCCAGCTGGTACGGCCGCAAGTTCCACGGCCGGCCCACCAGCAACGGCGAGCCCTACGACATGTTCGCGATGACGGCGGCGCACAAGACCATGCCCATCCCGAGCTATGCGCGCGTGCGCAACCCGGCCAACGGCCACGAGATCATCGTGCGCGTCAACGACCGCGGGCCCTTCGTCGACGGGCGCATCATCGACCTCAGCTACGTGGCGGCGCTTCGGCTGGGTGTGCTCAACAACGTGGCACCGGTGCAGGTGCGGCGGCTGACGACCGAAGAGATCCGCTCGCTGCAGGGCAGCGCCGAGCGCGCACGCGCGCTGCTCGATCCCTAGGCGCGGGGGCGGCAGAAATCCAGCCCCGCGCTCCTAGGAGCGGGGGCCGCACCGGCGCAGGGCTGGATGTCTGCCGGCCACGCTGCCCGCCCCGCTCATCAGCGCCCTCCGGTCACGTCCAGCAGCGCCCCGGTGGTGTAGCCCGCCGCGTCCGAAAGCAGCCACAGCACGGCCTCGGCGATCTCGTCGGCCGTGCCCGGGCGCTGCATCGGGATCTGCGGCGCCAGGGCGCGGGCGCGGTCGGGCTGGCCGCCGCTGGCGTGGATCTCGGTGTCGGTGATGCCGGGGCGCACGGCGTTCACGCGCACGCCCTCGGCGGCCACCTCGCGGCTCAGGCCCACGGTGAAGACGTCGATGGCGCCCTTGGCGGCGGCGTAGTCCACGTACTGGCCGGCCGAGCCGAGCTTGCTGGCCACGGAGCCGATGTTGACGATGGCGCCGCCGCGCCCGCCATGGCGTGTGCTCATGCGGCGCACGGCCTCGCGCGCGCACGAGAAGCTGCCGAACACGTTGACGGCGAACATGCGCTGCACGCGCGCGGCCGAGTACTCGTCGACGCGCTGCGCCACGTCGACGATGCCGGCGTTGTTGACCAGCCCGTCAAGCCCGCCCCAGGCGGCGTCGAGCGCGGCGAACATGGCCACCACCGCGGCGTCGTCGGCCACGTCGGCCGGCAGCAGCAGGGCCTGGGCACCTTCGGCGCGCACCTCTGCGGCGGTGCGCTCCGCGGCCGCGGCGTCGCGCGCGTAGTTGAGGGCCAGGTCCCAGCCACGCCGCGCCGCCATCAGCGCCACGGCGCGGCCGATGCCGCGCCCGGCGCCCGTGACGAGCAGGCGGCGCCGAGGGCCGCGGTCGGGGGTGGAGGGGGTGTTTGCCGATGCCATGCGTGCATCGTAGCGCGTGCGCCGCCGGCCCGTGGTGGAGCAGCCCACCCCGGCACCAGCAGGCGCCCGCCGTGCCCACGGCACGGCGGCTGTGCGGTGCTCAGGCCGCCGAGGCGCCCAGCACCGCCCCCGGCCGCGCCAGCCGGTAGCCGGCGCCCCGCACCGTCTCGATCATCGCGGCGCAGTCCACCGCCGTCAGGGCCTCGCGCAGGCGCTTGATGTGCACGTCGACCGTGCGCTCTTCGATGAAGACATGGTCGCCCCAGACGCGGTCGAGCAGCTGCGCGCGGGTGTGCACGCGCTCGGGGTGCGACAGCAGAAAGCGCAGCAGGCGGAACTCGGTGGGGCCCAGGTGCACCGGCACGCCGTCGGCCGAGGCGCGCATGGTGGTCGGGTCCAGCGAGAGGCGCCCCACCTGCACGGCCACGTCGGTGCTCTCGGGCGCCTTGCGGCGCAGCACCGCGCGGATGCGCGCCAGCAGTTCGGCGTTGCTGAAGGGCTTGGCGAGGTAGTCGTCGGCGCCCGCATCCAGGCCCTGCACCAGGTCGGCCTCCTGGCTGCGCGCGGTGAGCATGACGATCGGCAGGTTGCGCGTGCGCGTGTCGGCACGCCAGCGACGGGCCAGCGCCACACCGCTCTCGCCGGGCAGCATCCAGTCCAGCACCACCAGATCGGGCAGCGCGGCGCGCACCACGGTGTCGGCGTCGGCGCAGGTACCGACACACTGCGTCTCGTAGCCGCTGTGGCGCAGGTTCAGCGCCACCAGTTCGGCGATGGCGGGTTCGTCTTCGACGATCAGGATGCGGGGCATGGCGGCCTTCACTTTCAGTTCACGAGCGCCTCGACACCGCCCAGCGGCGTGTGCCGCACGTCGGTGCCCTTGACGCAATAGATCACCTGCTCGGCCAGGTTCTTGGCGTGGTCGCCCACGCGCTCCAGCGCCTTGGCGGCGAACACGAGGTCGATGCCGCTGGAAATGGTGCGCGGGTCGTCGCCCATCAGCGCCACCAGCGCACGCAGCAGCTGCTCGAAGCCGGCGTCGAGCAGCTCGTCGCTGCGCAGCACGGCCAGCGCGAGCTCGACGTCCTGGCGCGCAAAGGCATCGAGTGCCTGGCGAAGTTGCTGCAGTGCCAGCTGCCCCGTGGCGGCGATGGCCTTCAGCGGCTCGCGCAGCGGGCCGTGCACGCCGTGGCTCAACAGCCGGTGCGCCACGCGCGCCACGCGTGAGGCCTCGTCGCCAATGCGTTCGAGGTCGCGCACCATCTTCGACACCGCGATCAGGAGCCGCAGGTCACGCGCGGCAGGCTGCTGGCGCGCCACCAGGGCCCACAACTCGCGCTCCAGGTCCACCTCGCTGGCGTTGAGGCGGTGCTCCAGCTCCAGCACCTGGCTCGCGGTCTCGCCGCTGGCGCGCGTGACGGCGTACAGCGCCTGCGACAGCTGCGCTTCCGCGAGACCGCCCATCGCCAGCAGCTGGGCGCTCAGGTGGCCGAGCTCGGCATCGAGCGGCGCGCGGTTGGAGGAATCGCTCATCGCGGGCCGGGGCCGCAGGCCTCGGCAGGAATCGGAATGCAGACCATGGTGCGACGGTTCCGTGACACGCCGGTGACGCCCCGCCCCCGCAACTCCGGGGTTCATCGTTTTGTCACCGGGCGTTTGCACGCTGGCGGGTTTGTTGCCGCATCCCAGCCCCCCTCAAATCCAGGAGCACCCCGCCGTGGCCAAGGACTTCAGCACGATGGAAGACAGCAACCGCTCGGCCAACCCGGGCATCCACGAGGTCTCCGACCCCGCGCGCCGCCGCGTGCTCGGCGGCGGCCTGGCCGGCGCGGTGACGGCGCTGTTGGCGCCGCTGGCCGCGCCCGTGCAGGCTCAGGGTCGGGGCTCGCCGCTGCTGGGCTTCCAGTCGGTGCCGGTGTCCGTCGCCGACACCGTGACGGTGCCCCCGGGCTACCGCGTGCAGGTGATCGCCGCCTGGGGCGAGGCGGTGGGCCTGTCGGGCGAGAACCCGGCCTTCCGCTTCGACGGCGGCAACAGCGCCGCAGAGCAGGAGGCGCAGCTGGGCACCCACCACGACGGCATCCACTTCTACCGCCACCCGCTGACACCCGACAACCCCGCCACCGGCCTGCTGGTGATGAACCACGAGTACGCCGACGACGGCCTGCTGCACCCCGACGGCATGGCCGCCTGGAACGCGGCCAAGGTGCGCAAGGCGCAGGCGGCGCACGGTGTCAGCGTGATCGAGGTCGAGCGCAAGGACGGCCGCTGGGACATCGTGCGCCCCAGCCCCTGGGCGCGGCGCATCACGGCCAGCACGCCGATCGCCGTCGGCGGCCCGGCCGCCGGCCACCGGCTGCTGCAGACCGCGGCCGATCCTTCGGGCCGCCGCGTGCTGGGCACGCTCAACAACTGCGGCAGCGGCATCACGCCCTGGGGCACCTACCTCACCTGCGAGGAGAACTTCATCTTCTACTTCCGGGGCCCGCAGCAGCCCAGCGTGCACGAGGCGCGCTGGGGACTGCGCCCGGGCGATCCCGTGGGCTACCGCTGGCACGAGCACGACGAGCGCTTCGACGCCGGCAAGCACCCGAACGAGCCGCACCGCTTCGGCTGGATCGTCGAGATCGACCCGACCGACGCCAGCAGCACGCCCGTCAAGCGCACGGCGCTGGGCCGCGCCGCGCACGAGGGCGCGACGGTGGCCGTCACCAAGGACGGCCGCGCCGTGGTCTACAGCGGCGAGGACGCGCGCTTCGAGTACATCTACAAGTTCGTCAGCCGCGACCGCATCAAGCCCGGTGGTGCCAAGGCCAACCGCGAGTTGCTCGACCACGGCACGCTGTACGTGGCGCGCTTTGACGCCGACGGCAGCGGCCGCTGGCTGCCCCTGCGCCACGGCGAGGGCTTCCTGATCCCGCAGATGGGTTTTGCCGACCAGGGCGAGGTGCTGATCAAGGCGCGCCAGGCCTCGGACGCTTTGGGCGGCACGAAGATGGACCGCCCGGAGTGGATCGACATCGACAAGGACGGCTGGGTCTACTGCACGCTCACCAACAACAGCAACCGCGGGCCCGGCACCTACGACACCGACGCCGCCAACCCGCGCGAGAACAACACCATGGGCCACATCATCCGCTGGAAGGAGCGGGGCGACTTCGACGGCGAGCGCTTCGAGTGGAACCACTTCGTGCTCGCGGGCGACCCCGCGCAAGGGCGCGCCGAGGCCCGCGGCAATGTGCGCGGCGACGCCTTCGCCTGCCCCGACGGCCTGTGGACCGATGCGCGCGGCGTGCTGTGGATCCAGACCGACATGTCCACCAGCGCCATGGGCCGCGGCGACCTGGCCAATCTGGGCAACAACGCCATGCTGGCGGCCGACCCGAAATCGGGCGAGATCCGCCGCTTCCTCACCGGCCCGGCGGGCTGCGAGATCACCGGGGCCACGATGAGCCCCGACGGCCGCTCGATGTTCGTCAACATCCAGCACCCGGGCGAAAGCCCCAGCGAGCGCAGCGATCCGGCCAACCCGCGCCGCTTCAGCAACTGGCCCGACCAGCGGCCGGACGGCCGGCCGCGCAGCGCCACCGTCGTCATCACCAAGGCCGACGGCGGGCTGGTGGGCACCTGAGCGGCCCTGCCCGGGCCCTGACGCGGGCCGGGGGCATGGCGGCGGCGGAGAATGCGGCGCCGCCGCCCTGACCGACCCGCCACCCGTGACCACCGACGCGCCGCTCCACCGCCGCCTGCCCCTCGACGCCGACCGCCGCGTGCTGCTGCGCGGCGGCCTGGCCGGTGCGCTCGCCCCGCTGCTGGCCGGCTGCGCCGCCACGTCGGCGCGCGCACCGACGCTGGGCTTCGCGTCGGTGCCGCCTTCCAGCACCGACGGGCTGGTGGTGGCCGAGGGCTACACCGCCACGCCGATGCTGGCCTGGGGCGAGCCGGTGGGCATCGCCGGGGTGCCGATGCCGGCCTGGCGCGACGATGCCGGCAACCCGGCCTCCGAGCAGGCGCTGCAGCTGGGCATGCACCACGACGGCATGCAGTACTTCCCGCTGGAAGGCAGCGGCCGCGGCCTGCTGGTGATGAACCACGAGTACGTCGACGACGGGCTGCTGCACACCACCGGCACCGCCGACTGGAGCGCCGAGAAGGTGGCCAAGAGCCAGGCCGCGCACGGCATCTCGGTGGTCGAGGTCGTGCTGAACGGCGGTGCCTGGCAGCCGGTGCGCCCGTCGCCGCGCGCACGCCGCATCACCGCGGCGACGCCGTTCGCCGTCGGCGGCCCGGCGGCCGGCCACGCGCTGATGCGCACCGCGGCCGACCCCACGGGCACCCGCGTGCTCGGCACCTTCGCCAACTGCGCCGCCGGCATGACGCCCTGGGGCACCTACCTCGCGGGCGAGGAGAACTTCCAGGACTACTTCGTCACCGCCGACACGCCCACGCGCCACGAGCAGCGTTGGGGCCTGAGCCGGCGCAGCGTGTACCAGTGGGCCGCGCACGACAGCCGCTTCGACACCGTGCGCCACCCCAACGAGCCCCACCGCTTCGGCTGGGTGGTGGAGATCGACCCCTCCGACCCCGCGAGCACGCCCGTCAAGCGCACGGCCCTGGGCCGCGCGGTGCACGAGGGCGCGTGGGTGGCGGTCACGCAGGACGGCCGCGCCGTCGTCTACAGCGGCGAAGACGCGGCCTTCGAGTGCATCTACAAGTTCGTCAGCCGCGACCGCATCCAGCCGGGTGGCCGGGATGTCAGCGCGGCGCGGGCCAACCGCGCGCTGCTCGACCACGGCACGCTGTACGTGGCGCGCTTCGACGCGGGCGGCCGCGGCCGCTGGCTGCCGCTGGTGCACGGCCAGGGCCCGCTGAGCGCCGCCAACGGCTTCGCCGACCAGGGCGAGGTGCTCATCAAGGCGCGCCAGGCCGCCGACGCGCTGGGCGCGACGATGATGGACCGCCCCGAGTGGCTGGCCATCGACACCACCAGCCGCTGGGTCTACTGCACGCTCACCAACAACACGCAGCGCGGCCCCGGCAGCCGGGCCGATGTCGACGCCGCCAACCCGCGCGCCAACAACACCATGGGCCAGATCATCCGCTGGCGCGAAGACGGGGACTTCGACGGCCTCGCTTTCGAGTGGAACCACCTGGCGCTGGCCGGCGACCCCGCCAACGAGCGCGCCGAGGCGCGCGGGAACATCGTCGGCGACGCCTACGCCAACCCCGACACCATCGCCTTCGACCCGCGCGGCGTGCTGTGGATCGGCAGCGACATCGGCAGCTCGGTGCTGGGCCGCGGCGAACACTCGCGCCTGGGCCACAACGCGCTGCTGGCCTGCGACGTGAGCACCGGCACGACGCGGCGCTTTCTCGTCGGCCCGGCGAACTGCGAGCTCACCGGCCTGTGCTTCACGCCCGACGGGCGCACGATGTTCGTCAACGTGCAGCACCCGGGCGAGGCACCGCGCGGACGCAACGACCCCGCCAACCCGCGGCGCTACAGCAACTGGCCCGACTTCCGGCCCACCGGGCGGCCGCGCAGCGCCACCGTGGTGGTGCGGCGGCGCGACGGCGGCGTGATCGGCGCCTGAGCGCTGGTGGCCAGGGTCTGAGGAGTGCGCCCTCGCGGGCGCCTCAGGCGGCTTCGATGCGGTTGCGGCCGCCGGCCTTGGCGCGATACAGCGCCTCGTCGGCCCGCTGCAGCAGATCGACCCAATCGTGCGGCGGCGGCACCGCCAGGCCGATGCTGACGCTGATCGGCAGCGTCGCGGGCCAGCGGGCGCTGTGCACGCGCTCGCGCAGGCGCTCGCAAACCTCGGTCGCGGCGCCCAGCGTCATGCTCGGCAGCACGACCACGAACTCCTCGCCGCCGTAGCGCGCCAGCACGTCGGATGCGCGCATGTTGTCGCGCAGCAGCTGCGCCAGCTGCACCAGCACCTGGTCGCCGGTCAGGTGGCCCTGGCGGTCGTTCACCAGCTTGAAGTGGTCGATGTCGAGCACGGCGAGCGCCAGCGGTGCGCCCTCGGCCAGCGCGCGCGGCAGCAGCTCGGCGACACGGCGCTCGAGATGGCGGCGGTTGCCCAGGCCGGTGAGCGCGTCGCGCTCGGCCGCGGCGGCGAACTCGGCGGCGCGCTGGCGCTGGCGCGCGGCGTCGGCATGGGCGGCGTCGGCCTCGGTGCGGGTGACGAAGAGCTGCGACTGCGAACGCAGCTGCCCGATGGAGCGCTTGCGATCCAGCCGCTCGGCCTGCTCCAGGTGGTGCAGCGCCTCGCCGGAGCGACCCAGCGCACGGCAGGCCCGGTAGGCGGTGTCGTGGGCGCGTATCAGCGTCTGCTGCGGCGCCTGCTCGCCCATCTCCGCGATCAGCGCCAGCACCTGGTCGCGCGCCACACCTGCCTGCCCCGTGGCCAGCAGCCAGTCGGCGTGCGAAGCGGTGATGCGCCAGGCGTGGGCGCGCAGCCCGCGCGCGTGCGCCAGCGCCAAAGCGGACTCGAGCAGCGGGCGCGCGGCCTGCGTCTCGCCCTGCATGAGCCGCAGCTCGCCCAGGTTGCCGGGCACGGCCACGTCGTAGGAGTCGCCGCGCACCTGCTGCAGCAGGGCCTGCGCGCGTTCGCCCTCGCGCCGGTGTGGGCGCCGGCTTGAATTTGTCTTCTTTCAGCCGGTCTGAACGTGCGTGTTCTTGCTGATCCGTCTTCTTCGGATCACCGTCTCTGACGGTCTTCTTCAGCTCCGTTCTCCTTCTTCTTCAGACTCTGCGCCGACGAGTGTTCGCTCGAGGTGGTTGTCGCGCTCGACGGGTTCGTTGGGGAGCGACGATGGCCAAGGCGGGACAGCGCAAGTGCATGTCGTGCGGGGAGTTTTTCCTCCCCGACCATCGCAGCGGTGAACGTCAGCGCTACTGCTGCGCCGTCGATTGCCGGCGCGCGAGCAAGGCAGCCAGCCAGGCCGCCTGGTTGTCCAAGCCATCCAACCGCGACTACTTCAGCGGCCCCGTGCACGTCGCCCGCGTCCAGGCTTGGCGCGCCGCGCATCCCGGCTACAGCTGCGACCGGGTGCGCCCGCCGCGGGCGTTACAAGATCTCTTGCCGCTGCAAGTGCCTGATTCGATTGAGGAATCGGCCAATCGTGTCGAGGCTCCCGGGGCGCCCCCGACCGTGGCGTTACAAGATCTCTTGATCGCCGAATCGCCTTTGCTGGCGGGGCTTGTGGCCCATCTGTTCCAGCCGGCGCTACAAGATGACATGGCCAGCACCACCCGGCGCCTCGTACAACTTGGGCGCGACGTGATCAACGGGAGGTGCGGTGAAGGCCATCAAGCAGCTACTTCGGCCCGAGCGGCTGCGCCAGGTCCCCGAGCAGTTCAGCTGGGTTGACCAGGCGCTCGTGCAGCAGCACTTCATCGACCGCTGTGAGGCCCGCTCGGCGGCGCTGTACCTGTTCCTGGTCACGGTGTCCGATGCCCAGGGCCTGAGCTACTACGGCTCGGCCACGCTCGCCCGGCGGCTGCACCTGAGTGACGAGCAGTTCGCCGCGGCACGCCAGCAGCTCATCGAGCTGGATCTCATCGCCTATCGCTCGCCGCTGTACCAGGTGCTGGCCCTGCCGGGGACCGTGGCGGCGCAGCGCCCGGCGCCGCGTCCACCGGGCGTTGCCGGGGCCAACACCGGCGGCCAGCCCGTGAGCCTGGCCGCGCTGCTGCAGCAGGCTCGAGCGCGCCGTGGTTGACTACGAGACCTACTGCCGCATCCGTGACCACCTGGTGCGCCAGCAACTCACGGTGGCGCAGACCGCGCGAGCGCTGGGCCTGGATGTACGCACCGTCGCCCGGTGGGCGCAGGCCGAACAGTTCCGAGCGCGCAAGGCCGTGCTGCGCGCCAGCAAGCTCGACGCCTTCAAGGGCCAGATCGTGCGCTGGCTCGACGCCCACCCGTACAGCGCCCAGCAGATCTACCAGCGGCTGCTCGAGGCCGGCTACGGCGGCGGCATCACCATCGTCAAGGACTACGTGCACCGCATCCGCCCGCGACAGCGGCCGGCCTTCCTCAAGCTGGACTTCGAGCCGGGCGAGTGCGCGCAGCTCGACTGGGGTGAGTTCGGCACCGTCGCCGTGGGCAACACGCGCCGGCGCCTGAGCTTCTTCGTGATGGTGCTGTGCTACAGCCGGCGCATGTACCTGGAGTTCACCGTGTCGCAGGAGATGGAGTTCTTCCTGGCCTGCCACGAGAACGCCTTCGCCGCCTTCGGTTCAGTGCCCGCGCGGCTGATGGTCGACAACCTGAAGTCCGCCGTGCTCAAGCGCCTGGTCGGTGAGGCGCCGGTGTTCAACCCCAAGTACCTCGACTTCTCGCGCCATTGGGGCTTCCAGATCACCCCCTGCAACGTGGCTTCGGGTTGGGAGAAGGGACGCGTGGAGAACGGCGTGGGTTACGTGAAGAAGAACTTCCTGGCCGGCCAGGAGTTCATCGACTTCAGCGCCGTGCAGCCCGCCGCGCAGCTGTGGGTGGACACGGTGGCCGACGTGCGCGTGCACGGCGCCACCCAGCGCCGACCCGTGGACATGTTCGAGGAAGAGCGCGCCCGCCTCAAGCGGCTCAACCCCGTCGGGTTCGACCTCGCACGCGTGCGCACGGCAAGCGTCAACAAGCAGTTCCGCGTCGCGCTGGACTCCAACACCTACTCCGTGCCCTCGCGCCATGTGGGTCAACGCCTGACCCTGAAGGCCTGGGCCGACCGCTTGTGCATCTATGCCCACGACCAACTCGTCGCGCTCCACGCGCGAAGCATGCAGCGCAACAAGGACTTCGAGCTTGCCGAGCACGCCCAGCAACTCGCCCAGCAGCGCAAGAGCGCCCGCGAGCAACGCCTGCTGGTGCAGTTCCTGGCCCTGTCGCCGCGCGCCCAAGCCTACCGCGAGGGCCTGGAGGCCCGGCGTGTGAACGCCCGGGTGCACCTGCGCCAGATCCTCGCCCTGGCCGAGATGCACGGCCGCGAGGCCGTCGAGCGCGCCATCGACGACGGTCTGGAGCTGCAGGCCTTCAGCGCCGAGTACATCGCCCACATCCTGGCCGCGCGCCGGCGCATCGGGGCCGAGCCCGCCGCCCTGCAGCTCACCCGCAGTGCCGACCTGCTCGACATCGAGATCCCCGCGCCCGACCTGTCCATCTACGACCGTGAGTGAAGGAGCGACAACCATGCGAGCACGCCACGCCCACCCCGATGCCCTGTCCGCGCAGGCCAAGCTCACCGCGCTGAACCTGCCGTTCATGCGCGAGAACTACCAGCCACTGGCCAAGGCCGCCGCCGACAAGCAGTGGTCGCACTTGGCCTACTTCGCCGAGCTGCTCAACGGCGAGGCCGCCCAGCGCGAGGACCGACGCGTGCAGCGCTGCATCCGCCAGGCCCGCTTCCCCGTGCTCAAGACCATCGACAAGTTCGACTGGAACTGGCCCACCAAGATCAACCGGCCGCAGATACAGAACCTGTTCCACCTGGACTTCGTGGCCCGGCACGCCAACGTGGTGTTCATCTCCGGCGTCGGCCTGGGCAAGAGCCACTTGATGACGGCCCTGGGCTATGCAGCGTGCCAGCGCGGGCACTCGGTGCTGTTCACCGGCGCCATCGACATCATCAACACGCTGGCCACCGCGCAGGCCGCCGGCGGCCTCAAGCGGGCGCTGGCAGCCTACGTCAAGCCCGAGGTGCTGTGCATCGACGAGCTGGGCTACCTGCCCATCGACAAGTTCGGCGCCGACTGCCTGTTCCAGATCATCAGCCACCGCTACGAGCGCGGCACCACGCTGTTGACAACGAATCGCCCGTACAAGCAATGGGCCGGGATCTTCAACAACGACGCGACCCTGGCCTCGGCACTCCTGGACAGGCTGCTGCACCACGTCGAGACCGTCGTGATCGAAGGCAAGAGCTACCGCGGCCAGTCACACGCCGAGATCTGAAGCACGCCGGCATCCACTGCGTGCCGCGTCAGCGCCGGCATCACGCCACTCCCTCCGCGATCCCCTCAGCATTTCGAAACCGGCCAGAACTCAACACGTTCGCACCGGCGCCCACAGCCGGCCCTGGGCCAGCAGCGTGGCGCGTTCGTCGTCGTCGCCGGCATCGCGCAGCCGGTGCGCCAGGCCCACACAGATGGCACAGATGGCGTTGCTGGCCACCAGCAGCGCGTGACTGGGCGGCCGGGCGCCGTAGGCCGCGACGGCGTCGCCCATCAGGCGCAGGGCCCGCCAGGAGTCGCCCATGCGCTCCAGCGTGGCCGCGAGCAGGAAGCTGCCGGCCAGCATGTCGTCCGGCGCACCGCTGGCCTGCGCCAGCGCCGCCAGCTCGTAGGCGGCGTCCAGCGCCACGCCGAAGCTCCCCAGCTCGCTGGCCGCCAGCGTCAAGTGGCGCAGCAACTCGCGCCGCCGCTCGCCGTGAAGCCCGTCCGGCCAGCGCGCCAGCACGCGAGGGCCCTGCTCCAGCACCTCGGCCAGCCGGCCCAGCCGCGACAGGTGCGTGCAGGCCCAGGCGTCGGCGAGCACCTCCTCAGCCTCGAGCCCGAGCTCGCCCGCCCAGGCCGCCGCCTGGCGCGCCGCGCGCAGCCCGTCTTCGGGCAGGACGTCGGGGCCGGCGGTGGCGGCCAGCAACTCGTCCAGCCCGTCGCTCAGCGAGAGGGCGGCGTACGGCATCTCGGCATCGGGTTCAGGGCTTCTCAGCGCGCCGTGGGCATCACGAAGCTGGCGCCCTCGGCACCGGCCGCGGCGTTCGGGTCGGGCCAGCGCTGCATGATGCTCTTCTGCCGCGTGTAAAAGCGCACGCCCTCCTCGCCGTAGGCGTGGTGGTCGCCGAACAAGCTCTTTTTCCAGCCGCCGAAGCCGTGCCAGGCCATGGGCACCGGGATCGGCACGTTGATGCCCACCATGCCCACGTCGACCCGCCGCGCGAACTCGCGCGCCACGCCGCCGTCTCGGGTGAAGCAGGCCACGCCGTTGCCGTAGGCGTGCGCCTTGATCAGCGCCAGCGCGTCGTCCAGGCTGGCGACGCGCACACAGGCCAGCACGGGCCCGAAGATCTCCTCGCGCCACAACGCCATCGCGGGGGTGACGTGGTCGAACAGCGTGCCGCCCGTGAAGAACCCGCCTTCGTGGCCGGGCACTCGCAGGCTGCGGCCGTCGACGACGAGCCGCGCGCCTTCTTCGACACCGCGGCCGATGGCGGCCTCGATGCGGTCGCGCGCTTCCTTCGTGACGATGGGGCCCATCTCGGCGTCGGGCTCCAGGCCGTTCTTCACCTTCAGCGCCCGGGCGCGCTCGGCCAGCAGCGGCACGATGCGCTCGGCCACGTCGCCCACCAGCACGGCCACGCTGATGGCCATGCAGCGCTCGCCGGCACTGCCGTAGGCGCTGCCGATCAAGGCGTCGACCGCCTGCGTGAGATCGGCGTCGGGCATCACCACCAGGTGGTTCTTGGCGCCGCCCAGGGCCTGCACGCGCTTGCCGTGCCGGGCGCCCGTCTCGTAGACGTGCTGGGCGATCGGCGTGCTGCCGACGAAGCTGACGGCGGCCACATCGGGGTGCTCGAGCAGCCGGTCGACCGCGACCTTGTCGCCCTGCACCACGTTGAACAGGCCGTCGGGCAAGCCGGCCTGCCTGAGCAGCTCGGCCATGAAGAGGCTGGGGCTCGGATCGCGCTCGCTGGGCTTGAGGATGAAGGCGTTGCCGCAGGCCAGCGCCACCGGGTACATCCAGCACGGCACCATGCACGGAAAGTTGAACGGCGTGATGCCGGCCACCACGCCCAGCGGCTGGCGCAGCGTCCAGTTGTCGATGCCGGTGGAGACCTGCTCGGTGTGGTCGCCCTTGAGCAGGGTCGGTGCGCCGCAGGCGAACTCGATGATGTCGATGCCGCGCATCACCTCGCCCTGCGCGTCGGAGAACACTTTGCCGT
The DNA here is from genome assembly GCA_023657425.1 of Ideonella sp. WA131b. Classification (NCBI taxonomy): domain Bacteria; kingdom Pseudomonadati; phylum Pseudomonadota; class Betaproteobacteria; order Burkholderiales; family Sphaerotilaceae; genus Ideonella; species Ideonella sp. WA131b. Next base: position 1,363,968 of record JAGTJW010000001.1, on the reverse strand, counting down.
GTTCGGCGGTGATCATCGCAGCCAGCGTGTCCTTGTGCTCGTTCATCAGCGCGAGGAAGCGGTTGAGCACACGGGCGCGGCGGATGGGCGGCATCTCGCCCCAGGCCGGCTGCGCGGCCCGTGCGGCAGCCACGGCGGCGTCGACGTCGGCGGTCTCGGCCAGCAGCACGCGGCGCGCGGCGGCGCCGGTGGCCGGGTTCCAGACCGTCTGCGAGCGGCTGCCGCTGCCGCGCTGCGGCGCGCCGCCGATCCAATGCGTGACGTCGAGCTTGTGCGTGTAGGCTTCTGGGGCACCCATGGCGGTCGGTCGGCGGCGGTGATGAACACCAAACCGGTGAGTTTATGGGGCTGCCGTCAAGCCCCCAAAGCCGGCGTCCGCGGCAAGGGCGCCGGACGCGGTGCCGCCGGGTCTGCCACCATCGACGCTTCCCTCCCCCCCCCCCCCCCCCCGCTGACCACGCCAACGTTCATGCCGACGCTTTCCGACCAAGACCTGCTCCGCCTGCAAAGCCTGCTCGACGACCTGCCGGCCCCGCTGCAGGCGCTGGACGTGAGCGCCATCGACGGTTATCTGTGTGGCGTGCTGCTGCAGCCGAAGCCGGTGCCGCTGACGGCCTGGCTGCCGGCGGTGTTCGACCTCGACGGCCAGGCGCCCCCGCCGGGGGCGGCCAGCGACGAGATCCGTGCGCTGGTGACGCGCCGCCACGCCGAGATCGACGCGGCCATCGGCCGCCGCGACTGGTTCGACCCCTGGGTCTACCCGCTCGAAGACGACGACGGCGAGCCGGCTTCGCCCTCGGACTGCCTGCTGCCCTGGGTGGCCGGCTTTGCCGCCGCCACCGAGTTGTTCCCCGCGCTGATGGCCCAAGACGACCCGGCCTTGGTGGAACCGCTGGCGCTGCTGTTCATGCACGTGCCACGCGAGGACCTCGAGGACGCCGACGCACTGGCCGCGGTGATCGAGACGCTGGAGCCACCGGCCGACCTGGCCGAGGCCGTGCAGGACACCGTGCGCGCGCTGATGCTGATGGCCGACGTCACGCGGCCGCGCGCCGCAACGCCCGTGCGGCGCGGGCCCACCGGCCGCGCTGCGTCCCACCCCGTTCCCCGCCCTTCCCGCCGACCGATCCGGAGCCCACGATGACACCCCACCGATCCCTGGCCACCGTGGGCGTGCTCGCCAGCCTGGCGCTGCTGGCGCCGCAGGCGCAGGCGGCCGACACCACCCCCGAGCCGCCACCACCGCCGCGCTACAGCGCCCCGGCCGCCGCGCCGCTGGCGGCCGTGCAAGGCCACATCAAGGCCGGGCACTGGCCCGAGGCACTGGCCGAGCTGCGACGCCTGAACCAGGAGCGCAGCGCGGACTGGAACAACCTGATGGGCTTTGTGCTGCGCAAGCAGGCCACGCCCGACCTCGCGGGCGCGCAGCGCTTCTACGACGCCGCGCTGCGCATCGACCCCAACCACTTGGGTGCGCTGGAGTACGTGGGCGAGCTGGCGCTGATGAACAAGGACCTGCCCGCCGCCGAGGCCTACCTGGCGCGGCTGCAGCGCGCCTGCGGCATCGCCAGCCCCTGCGAGCCGCTGGAGACGCTGAAGAAGGCCGTCGCGGCCTACAAGGCCGCCAACCGGTAGTGGCCGCTGATGCGCGTCTGATCAGGCCGTGCCGAACACGGCGCGTGCGTGCAGGCCCAGGCCCTGGGCAACACTGGCGTAGCGGTCGCCGCGCACGCGCGTGGCGGCCGGGAATTCGGCCGCGATGCGGTCCACCAGCGGCGCCAGCCCGGTGGAGCCGCCGGTGAAGTAGAGATCCTGCACGGCGCCCGGTGCCACACCGGCCAGGCGCACCGTCTCGCGCGCGGCGGCCACGATGGCGCCGAGATCAGGCTCCAGTGCCGCGGCGGCGTCGGCCTCGCGCAGCAGCGTGGCCAGCCCGGGCTCGACGAGGCCCAGGTCCACCGGCGCCAGGCCGCGTTGGGCGACCTCGATCTTGGCCGCCTCCGCCGCGGCGGCCAGGGCGTGGCCCAGTCGCTCTTCCAGCACCGTCATCATCCGCGCGTGGTGGCGGGGCTCGGCGTACCAGGCTTTCATGCCGCGCAGTTCGGCCAGCCGGGCCGGGGCGTAGACGGTGTTGATCAAGTGCCAGGTGGCGAGGTCGAAGTACAGGCCGCTGGGCAGCTCGGCGGTGGGCACGCCGGGCGCATCACCGGCACGCGGCGCGCGGCGCGAGCGGTGGCCCAGCAGCGGCAGGATCGCGGCCAGCTCGACTTGCCGGTCGAAGTCGGTGCCGGCCCTGTGCACGCCGTGGCTGGCCAGGATGTCGTCGCGCCGATCGGGCCGGCCGCGGCGCTCCGGGCCGACACGGACGAGCGTGAAATCGGAGGTGCCGCCGCCGATGTCGGCCACCAGCACCAGGCGCTCGCTTCCGACCGTGGACTCGTGGTCCAGCGCGGCGGCGATCGGCTCGTACTGGAACTCCAACTCGGCAAAGCCCACTGCCCGCGCCGCCTGCGCCAGCGCAGCCTGCGCCTGCGCGTCGCGCGCCGGGTCGTCGTCGACGAAGAACACCGGCCGCCCGAGCACCGCGCGCCGCAGGGGCACGCCAGCGCGTGCCTCGGCCCGCGTCTTCAGTTCGCGCAGATAACCGGTGACGACCTCGTGGTAACGCACCGCCCGGCCGCCGCCGACCTCGGTGCGCTGGTCGAGCAGGCTGGAGCCGAGCAGGCTCTTCATGGACCGCATGAGCCGGCCATCGACGCCCTCGACGTAGGCGGCGATGGCGGCGCGGCCCACCAGGCGTTCGGGCTCCAGCTGCTGCGGCGGCGTGTCGGCGCGGTAGAAGACCGCGGTCGGCATGGTGCGCTCGGCGCCCTCGAGGGGCACCAGCTCGACGCCGCCGCCGTGTGCGGGCAGGGCCGCCGCGGAGTTCGAGGTGCCGAAGTCGATCGCCACGAAACCCGCCATCGCCGCATCCCGGGGACCCAGAAGGCACGCGATTCTAGGACCCGCCCCGCGCACGAAGGCCAGGAGCCCGTGAACTGGGCCACATCGCCAGCCTTGTTCGGTTGCTCACGCCAGGGCAAGGAGATCGACACTTCGGTCACACACCCAACACCCACCCCGCCAAGGTGCCCGATGAACAAGGCCGAACGCTCCTTCACCCGCTGGTTCACGGCCTGGCGTGCTCGCCCGAAGGCTGCCGCCACGCTGGACCCGGCCGACTTCGGCACCACCTTCGGGCTGGAACTCAGCCTCCCGTGCGCGGAGCCTGTCACCCGGACGGCGCCGCCAGCAGGTCAGGGCTGGCGCGCTCGCTGGGCACGGCGGCGACGCGCGGCCTGAGCGCCACCGGGCAGACGCCGCGGTCTTTTGGTGACCGCGAGGTCGCTTTTCGACCTGCGAATCTTAGAATCGCGCCATGAGCCGTCTGTCTTTCAAGGAACAAGTCTTGCGCGTCCGCGAGGACGCCATCATCGCTGCCGTCAACCGGCTGCTGGCCGACAAGGGGTTCGACCTCATGACGGTGGACGAGGTCGCCGCCGATGTCGGTATCGCCAAGGCCAGCCTGTACAAGCACTTCCCGTCGAAGGAAGCCCTGGCCGCCGCGGCCATGGTGCGGCTGCTTGAGCGCACACTGGCGATGATCGACCAGCAGGCCGCGCGCGAGGGCGCGAGCGCGATCGATCGCCTGATGGCCCTGTCGCGCTGGGCGCTGGAGATGCAGCTCGGCGGCGAGATGCCCACCGTGCCCTCGCAGAACAGCTCGCTGCGCGCCGAACTGGTGGCGCACAAGACCTACCTTGAGCTGCTGGTGCAGGTTTCCGATCGCATGGGCGCGTGGATCCTGCAGGCCCAGGCCGATGGCGACATCGACCCCACACTGCCCCCCGAGCTGGTGCTCTACACCATCTACGCCCGCGCCTGCGACCCCGTGCCCGCCTACCTCAAGGCCGGCGGCGCGTACGCCGACGCGAAGATCGTCGAGCTCGTGCAGCGCACCTGCTGGAACGGCCTGCGGCCGGCGCCCAAGGGCTGAGTCCGGCGCGGCCCGCGTTCAGACTTGCAGCAGCGAGGTGCTCTTCACCTCTTCCATCACCGCATAGGTGCGGGTCTCGCGCACGCCGGGCAGCGTCCAGATGACGCTGCCGATGAACTCGCGGTAGGCGGCCATGTCGGCCACACGCGTCTTCAGCAGGTAATCGAAGCCGCCGGCCACGAGGTGGGCCTCCAGGATCTCGGGGCGCACCTGGACGGCGGCCTTGAAGCTGTCCATCACGTCGTGCACGGTGCGGTCGAGCAGGATCTCCACGAACACCAGCAACCCCTGCCCCAGCTTGACGGGGTTCAGCCGCGCCTCGTAACCGAGGATGTAGCCGTCGCGGGTGAGGCGCTTCACGCGCTCCAGCACCGCGGTGGGTGACAGGTGCACCTCGTCGGCGAGCTTGAGATTGCTGATGCGGCCGTCGGCCTGCAGCACACGAAGGATGCGGCGGTCGATCTTGTCAAGGCCGCGGTCGCGGCCGGCGGCGTCGCTGTCGATGCCGGGGGAGGGTCGGGTGTCCATGGCGCAGGATTCTCCGGCAGGCGGGCGCAAAACCGAATCGCGTGCAGGTTCTGGCGGCCTAAGCTGCGCATCGTCCACACCCGCCGGCCACCCCCTCCATGCGCACCCACCTCGACCCCGCCCCACGCCTGCCCTTCCCTTACCGGCCCGAGCCCGAGGCGGTGGCCGCCCTGCTGCAGCAGCTGAACGGCCGGCTGGCCTGGCCTGCCGTGGTGGCGCAGGCCAGGCCCTGGGTGCAGGCGGTTCGCGAGAAGCCGGCGCCGTTCTGGGCCCTCGAGAGCCTGCTGCGCGAATACCCCATCTCCAGCAACGAGGGCCTGGCACTGATGCGGCTGGCCGAGGCGCTGCTGCGCGTGCCCGACGCCGAGACGGCCATCGCGCTGACAGCCGACCAGCTGGGCCGTGCCGAGTTCGAAGGCGGGGGCGGCCCGGCCGAGGGTCCGCACAGGATGCTGGCGCAGATCTCGGCCAGCGCCATCGCGCTGTCGAAGAAGTTCCTCCCGGACAACGAGAACCCACCCGGGGTGCTGCGGCGACTGGGCTCGCGCACCGTGTTGGCGGCCACCGTGCGCGCGATCCAGCTGCTGGGCCGGCAGTTCGTGCTCGGCCGCACCATCGGCGAAGCCATGGACGAGGCGGCGGCGCAACGCAAGGCCCAGCCGCGCCTGACGTTCAGCTACGACATGCTCGGCGAAGGCGCCCGCACCGAGCCGGACGCCGAGCGCTACCTCGCCAGCTACCGCCACGCACTGCGCAGCATCGCTGGTGGCCGCGTGGCCGCCTCGCCGATGGCCGCCGATGGCATCAGCATCAAGCTCTCCGCCCTTTTCAGCCGTTATGAAGACGCGCAGCGCGAGCGCGTGTCCGCCGTGCTGCTGCCGCGCGTGCGCATGCTCGTCGACGAGGCCGCGGCGGCCAACCTGAACCTGACCATCGACGCCGAAGAAAGCGACCGGCTCGAACTCTCGCTGGCCTTGTTCGAGCAGCTGGCTGCGCACATCGCCGCCACCCACCCGCAGTGGCAGGGCTTCGGCCTGGCGGTGCAGTCTTACCAGACGCGCGCGCTGGAGGTGGTGGACGAGGTGGCGCGCATCGCCCAGAGGCACGGCCTGCGCTTCATGGTGCGGCTGGTAAAGGGCGCCTACTGGGACGGCGAGATCAAGCGCGCGCAGGAGGCCGGCCTGCCCGGCTACCCGGTGTTCACGCACAAGCACCACACCGACCTGAGCTACCTGGCCTGCGCGGCGCGGCTGATCGCGCACCATGCCGTGATCTACCCGCAGTTCGCCACCCACAACGCCGGCACCATCGCGGCCATCGTGCAGATGGCCGCCGAGCGGGGTGCCGCCTTCGAGATGCAGCGGCTGCACGGCATGGGCGAGGGCATCTACCGCGAGGTGCTGGCCGGCGGGCCTGTGGCCTGCCGGGTGTATGCGCCGGTGGGCGAGCACCACGACCTGCTGGCCTACCTCGTGCGCCGGCTGCTGGAGAACGGCGCCAACAGCAGCTTCGTGCACCAGCTGGCCGACGAGGCCGTGGCCGCCGAGGAGCTGCTGGCCTCGCCAGTGGAAGCCGCCGTCGCCACGCAGGCCGCATCGGCGCTGCCCTTGCCGGTGGCGCTGTACGGCGCGGGCCGCGCCAACAGCACGGGTGCGGATCTCGCCTGCGTCGCCCAGCGCGCGCCGCTGGAGGCCGCAGTGGCGCTGACGCGCATCGCGCCGCCGCCGATGGACACGCCGGCCGACGTCGACACCGCCATGCAGCGCCTGGCGCACGGCTTCGAGGCCTGGCGCGCCCGGGCGCTGACCGAGCGCGCCGCCCTCCTGCGTGCCGCTGCCGACGCGCTGGACGCGCGCCTGCCCGAGTTCTGCGGCCTGCTCGTCAAGGAGGCGCACAAGACGCTCGGCGACTGCGTGGCCGAGGTGCGCGAGGCCGTGGACTTCTGCCGCTACTACGCCGACCAGGCCGAGTCGCGCCTGGCGGAGCAGGAACTGCCCGGCCCCACCGGCGAGCGCAACGTGCTGCGCCTGAAGGGCCGCGGTGTCTTCGTCTGCATCAGCCCGTGGAACTTTCCGCTGGCCATCTTCGCCGGCCAGGTGGTGGCCGCGCTGGTGGCCGGCAATGCCGTGGCCGCCAAGCCGGCCGAGCAGACGCCGGTGGTGGCGGCGCGCTTCGTGGAGCTGCTGCACCGCGCGGGCGTGCCGGCCGACGCGCTGGCCCTGCTGCACGGCCCGGGCGAGACCGTGGGCGCCGCGCTGGTGGCGCACCCGCACACCGCGGGCGTGTGCTTCACCGGCAGCACGGCAGTGGCGCGGCTGATCAACCGCACGCTGGCCGCAAAGGATGGCGCCATCGTGCCGTTGATCGCCGAGACCGGCGGCCTGAACGCCATGGTGGTGGACAGCACCGCGCTGCCCGAGCAGGTGGTGGACGCCGTCGTGCAGAGCGCCTTCCGCAGCGCCGGCCAGCGCTGCAGTGCGCTGCGCCTGCTGGTGCTGCACTCGGCAGCCGCGGACGGCGTGATCGAGATGCTCAAGGGCGCGATGGCCGAGCTGGTGGTGGGCGACCCCGCCATGCTCGCCACCGACGTGGGCCCGCTGATCGACGAAGAAGCGCACACCGCCATCGGCGCGGCCGTGCAGCGGCTGGAGCGCGAGGCGCGCCTCTTGGGTCGCGCGCCGATGCCCGCGGCCGCGGTGCCGAACCTGCTGGCGCCGGTGGCCTTCGAGATCGGCCGCATCGCGGACCTGGAGGCCGAGATCTTCGGCCCCGTGCTGCACGTGGTGCGCTGGGGCCCGGGCCAGGCGGCGACGACGATCGACGAGGTCGTGGTGCAGATCAACGCGCTGGGCTACGGCCTCACTTTGGGCGTGCAGACGCGGATCGACACCCGCGCCGAGCGCATCGCAGCGCAGGCCCGCGTGGGCAACGTCTACGTCAATCGCAACATGATCGGCGCCGTCGTGGGCGTGCAGCCCTTTGGCGGCGAAGGCTTGAGCGGCACCGGCCCGAAGGCCGGCGGGCCGCACTACCTGGTTCGCTTTTGCGCCGAGCAGACGCTGAGCATCAACACCGCTGCTGCCGGCGGCAACGCCGAGCTGCTGGCGGGGCCGGCGTGACGCGCGGGGGCGTGCGCGTCAATTGAGGTACATGCCCAGATAGCGCCGGCCGTGGCTCACGGCCTCGGCGTCGGGGCAGGCACCGAACCACTCGATGAGCTGCTGGCGCGCCCGTTCGCGGTCGGGCCGGCCCTCGGCCTTGTCGCGCAACACCACCTCGAGCAGGTTGTCGAAGGCAGCCTTCCAGTCGCCCTCGAACACCTGCCAGGCCCCCAGGGCAAAGCGGGCCTCGAAGTCGCGCGGGTTGGTGGCCACACGCGCGGCCAGGGCCTGGGGATCGCCGGCGGGGCGGTTGGCCAGCAGCGCCAGGCGCTTGCGCAGCGCGTCGTCGCGCTCACCGCGCTCAGCCTCGGGCACGGCGTCGAGCAGCGCGGTCACTTCGGCGATCTCGGCGTTGCGCGCGAGCAGCCGATCGGCCAGCGCCGCCGTCACGTCGGGGTGGCCGGGCACCATCTGCAGCGCTTCGGTGAGCATGGCCTCGGCATCCTCGGCCGGGGCCGCTGCGGCTTCGTCGAGCAGGGCCTGCACGGGATCGGCCGGCGGCTGCAGGTGCTTGTCGAGGAAAGCCCGGATCTGGCCCTCGGGCAGTGCGCCGGTGAACTGGTCGACCGGCCGCCCCCCCACGAACAGCACCACCAGCGGAATGCTGCGGACGCGCAGCGCCGCGCTGAGGTTGGGGGCCTCGTCGGTGTTGATCTTGGCCAGCTCGAAGGCGCCGCCGTAGGCCTCGGCCAGGCGCTCCAGCAGGGGGCCCAGGCTGCGGCAGGGGCCGCACCAGGGCGCCCAGCAGTCCAGCAGCACGGGCACCTCAAGCGAGCGCTCCAGCACGCGGGCCTGGAAGTCGGCCTCGGTGACGTCGTAAACCAAGGGGGCCTGCGCCGCCGCCGGCACGGGCGCGCCGAAAGAGGTCGGGGCGGCGCCGGTGGCGTAGGGGTCGTGGGCGGCGAACGGGTTGTGCGGCGTGTTCATGGGCCGATTGTGGCCAATCCGGACCCGCACCGGCCGCGGCCGGGTCAGGCCGCGGTTTCGGGCTCAAGGCCCGCAGCGCCCCTTGGCCGCTACGGGCCGGAAGCTGCCCCGGGACCATGGCAGGCAGCCCACCCAGCACTCACCCTGGATCAGGGATACAGACCGCGCTCCTCGCGCGCCGTGAGGATGCGCTCGCAGGCCACCGCGAAGGTGGCGGTGCGCAGCGTGATCTGGTGGCGGTCGGCGGTGTCCCAGATCTTCTTCAGCGCGCCGATCATGATCTTGTCCAGGCGCACGTTGATCTCGTCTTCGGTCCAGAAGAACGAGCTGAAGTCCTGCACCCACTCGAAGTAGCTCACCGTCACGCCACCGGCGTTGCAGATGACGTCGGGCACGACGAGCACGCCGCGGTCGGCCAGGATGTCGTCGGCGCTGGGCACCGTCGGGCCGTTGGCGCCCTCAAGCACCAGCTTCGCGGTGATGCGCCGCGCCCGCTCGGCCGTGATCTGCCCCTCAAGTGCGGCCGGGATCAGGATGTCGCAGTTCACGTCCCAGAAGGCCTCGGCATCACACGACTCGCCACCCTTGAAGCCGCCGACGCCGCCGGTGGCCTTGACGTGCGCCATCAGGTCGGCCATGTCGAAGCCGCGGTCGTTGACGATGGTGCCGGTGTGGTCTTGCGCGGCGACGATCTTGCTGCCGGCCTGCGCGAACAGCTCCGCCGCCGACGAGCCGACGTTGCCGAAGCCCTGCACCGCCACGCGGGCGCTGTTCAGATCGAGGTTCAGGCGGCGCGCCGCCTCGCGGCCGGTGACGAACACGCCGCGGCCGGTGGCCTTGACGCGGCCCAGGCTGCCACCCAGGTGCACCGGCTTGCCCGTGACGACGCCGGTGGCGTTGCTGCCGGTGTTCATGCAGTAGGTGTCCATCATCCACGCCATGATCTGCGGGTTGGTGTTCACGTCGGGCGCCGGAATGTCCTGCTGCGGCCCGATGATCATGCCGATTTCGCTGGTGTAGCGCCGCGTCATGCGCTCCAGCTCCTTGTTGCTGAGCTGCTTCGGGTCGACGCGGATGCCGCCCTTGGCGCCGCCATAGGGCAGATTGACGGCCGCGTTCTTGATGCTCATCCACGCCGCCAGCGCCATCACCTCCTCGAGCGTGACGTCGGGGTGGTAGCGCACGCCGCCCTTGCCCGGGCCGCGGCTCAGGTTGTGCTGGACGCGGAAACCCTCGAAGTGAGCGACATCGCCGTTGTCGAGCTCGATCGGAATGTCCACGATCAACGCGCGCTTCGGGCGCTTGAGCGTCTCGGCCCACCGGGCCAGGTGGCCAAGGTAGGGGATGACGCGGTCGACCTGGCTGATGTAGGTGCCCCAGGGGCTGTCGGGCCCGGGACTGACGAAGGACAACGGGGTCGGCGAGAGGGGCGTGCGCGAGGCGGCCATGAAGGGTGTCTCCGGTGGTGGGGCCCCCGCGGCGGCCGCTGCCGCCTCTCGTGGACGGCGGGGCGGCGGCGGTGGCGTGGCACGCACTGTAGGCGCGGTGCCGCTGGATTTGTCACGGCGCCTCATGCCGGCTTTGCATGGGGCTGCGCATGGCGGCGGCGGGTGCAGGCCGCGCGGCGCGGCATGGCTAGGAGCGTGGGCGGCAGAAATCCAGCCCCGCGTTGGGCCGACTTCGGGGCCCAGGCCAGGCGCCGCGCGCAGCCCGGGCTGTGCGCCCGGGCCAGCGTGGCAACGCCGCATGGGCCCCGAAATCGGCCCAACCCGAGGGGCCGGGGCGGCCAAAGCCGCTGGCGGGTGTTGCGCCGCTGGCGCGGGCGTCAAGCCCGCGCTGCGCGACGCGCCTACGCCAGTGGCTTTGGCCGCCCCGGCGCGGGGCTGGATTTCTGCCGCCCACGCTCCTAGGAGCGTGGGCGGTCGGGTCTTCGAACCGTCGAAGTCGGCCCGCGAGCTCGCCGCCACGAGGGCCGCCTTCCAGGTGCCCGGCCGCCAGGCTTAGCCGCTGTCGGCGGCCACGGTGCCGCCCTACACTGCCGCGCCATGGACACAGTGGCGGCGCAGCGGATCGGCTTCATCGGTGGCGGCCACATGGCCGCGGCCCTGATCGGTGGCCTGGTGCGCAGCGGGCACGACCAGGCGGCGCTGGTCGTCGTCGAGCCCGACGAGGCGGCGCGCGAGCGGCTGTTGCACGCGCACGGCGTGCGCGCCCAGGCCGCTGCCGACACCCGGCTCGCCGGCTGTGACACCGTCGTCTGGGCGGTGAAGCCGCAGTTCTTTGCCCAGGCCGCCGCGCCCTGCGCAGCCCACGTGGCCGGCGCGCTGCAGCTCAGCGTGATGGCCGGCGTACGCTGCGCCACGATCGCCGCGGCCACCGGCAGCCTGCGCATCGTGCGCAGCATGCCCAACACACCCGCCCTCATTGGCCAGGGCATCGCGGGCCTGTACGCCGAGCCGGCGGTCAGCGCGGCCGGGCGCGATGGCGCCGAGGCCCTGCTCGCGCCCACCGGCGGCGTGCTGTGGGTGGCGCATGAGGCCGACCTGGATGCCGTGACGGCGCTGTCCGGCTCGGGGCCGGCCTATGTCTTCTACTTTCTGGAAGCCATGATGCAGGCCGCCGTTGAGATGGGCCTGAGCCCGGAGCAGGGCCGCGCACTCGGGCAGGCCACCTTTGCCGGTGCGGCGGCGCTGGCCATGCGCTCCGATCTGTCGCCTGCGGCGTTGCGCGAACAGGTCACGAGCAAGGGCGGCACCACGCACGCCGCCATCACCTCGCTCGACGCCGACGGCGTGAAGACCCGGTTCGTGAAAGCGCTGCACGCGGCGCGGGCGCGCGCCGAGGAGCTTGGTCGCGGATGAAGAGGGCGGCGGCTCAGCGCAGCGCCAGGTCCACCACCGTGCCCGCAAACACGGCGAAGCCCAACCAGTGGTTGGCGCGGAAGGCGCGGAAGCAGCCCTCGCGGCTGCGGTCGCGGATGAGCGTGCAGTGCCACGCGGCTTGAATCGCCGCCACCGCGAGACCGGCCAGGAACCAGCCACCCAGCCCCAGGGCACGGCCGAACCACCCCCAGGCCAGCAGGTACACGGCATAGAAGGCCATGACCGCCGCCACGTCGAACCGGCCCAGCGTGATGGCGCTGGTCTTCATGCCTATCGCGAGGTCGTCGTCGCGGTCGACCATGGCGTACTCGGTGTCGTAGGCCAGCACCCAGAACAGGTTGCTCACCAGCAGCGCCCAGGCCTGCCAGGGCACGGCGTCGGCAATGGCCTGCAGGCCCCACTCGCGCCCACCCTGCGCCGCCGCAAAGGCCATCGGAATGCCGAAGCTGAACGCCACGCCCAGCACCGCCTGCGGCATGGCCAGCACGCGCTTGGCGTAGGGATACAGCAGCGTCACCGCCAGCGCCGCGACACTGAGCAGGATGGCCGGCGCGCTGGTGGTGAGCACGAGGCCAAAGGCCACCAACGCCAACACCGCACCCACCGCCAGCGCCTCGCGCGGCGACACTGCGCCGCGCGTGACAGGGCGCTGGGCGGTGCGCTTGACGTGACGGTCGAACTCGCGGTCGGCCACGTCATTGACGCAACACCCGGCGCTGCGCATGAGCACCGTGCCGGCCACGAACACGCCCAGGAGGTGCCAGCCCGGCCAGCCGTCGGCGGCGATCCACAGCGCGCCGAGCGTGGGCCACAGCAGCAGCAGCCAGCCAGCGGGGCGGTCCCAGCGGACGAGGTCGAGGTAGAGGGCCAGGCGGCCAGGCGGCGGGCCCGGCGGCGGCGGAGCAGCGGCAGCCACACGGCGATTATCCGCAGGCGCTTCTGCACCTGGGCGCAGGTTCAGCGCAGCAGGTTGAGCAGCGGCCGGCCGCCGCGGTCGCGGTAGACATCGAAGTCGGCGTCCAGACTGAGCACGTGGCGGAGCTTCAGCCGCGCCGCGGCCTCGGCGATGGAGGCGTCGGCCAGGTCGAAGGGCAGGTAGGCAAAGTGCTCGCTGATGCGCAGCACCTCCGTCACGGAGCCCTCCGCCGCGGGCTGGAGCACCAGGGCGCCGCGCTGCACCCAGCGCAGGAAGTCCAGCGCGCAGTCGTTGGCGATGCGACGCGCCAACAGCGCGCAGACCTCGGTGGCCACCGGCCAGGTGGACCACAGCTCGGCGCCCGGGTTGTCGCGCAGCCAGTCCCGCACCCGGGCGTGCCAGCGGTCGGCCCCGTTGAACAGCGCGATCAATGGCCCGCTGTCCACCAGCACCGGGCCGCGGTGGGCCAGGTAGCGCGGCGATGGCTCAGCCGTGGGCAGCTTGCGAGCAGGCACGGCGCATCAGCCCCGGCGCGCGTGGCGCTCGGCGACCCCGGCTGCGAATCCCAGCCGCCGCCGCGTGGCGAGGTCGGCGGGCCCGGCGTGGCGGCCAAAGAGGTCGGCCCCGAGGTCGTACGCCGAGCGTGGCGCGCCGACAGCCTCGTCCTGCGCCAGGTACAGCTTCAGCGCGGCGCGCACGACCTCGCTCGTGCTTCGGCCGCTGGCCTGAGCGCGCTGGCGCAGCTGCTCCTCGAGCGAGGGATCAAGCTTGATGGTGACGGTCATGATTGCGGCGGGATGATCCAGCGTAATACCCAATGTATTACCTGATGGACTGCCCGTCAAGCCGGTTCCCAGACCTCGTCCGGCGAGCTGGCGCTGCCGACACTTGGCGGCCGTTCGCAGCGACCCCCTGCGCTCGGCGGGCGGGGATGCGGCATCATCTTGAAGCGCAGAGAAGCGCAGCGCGCTGCGTGAACTGACTCGCCGCCACTGTCGTTGGGCGCCGTCATTGCTGAGACTGGCAGCCGAAGAGGAGTCATCGACGGGCACGGGGCATCCGTCTCCTGCTCTTGGCTCATCGCGTGACAACCCATTGATCGCGCGCCTCCATCCCCTTGCCGGGGGTGACATCGTTGGTGATCATCGGGCTCGCTACACTGACCGGGCCATCCGGCTTGTTGTGCCGGTGCCCGGCGGTGCAAAAGGAGCGAAAACATGAGTTGGCTGAGCACCTCGATCATGCGCACACGCGGCGTCGCGCAGGGCCGAACGCCCGACACGCACGCGCTGACCGAAGCCAGGCAGGGCACCTACCACTACACCATCGGCCCCTACTCCACGCCGGTGATGCAGGTGAGGCCCGGCGACCGCGTGATCGTCGAAACCCGCGACGCCTTTGAAGGCAAGGTCAAGACCGAGCAAGACCTGCCGTCCAAAGTGCTGAGCATGCCCTTCGTGAACCCCCAGAGCGGGCCCATCCTCATCGAGGGCGCCGAGAAGGGCGACGTGGTGGCCGTCTACATCGAGAGCATGGCGCCGCGCGGCCCCAACCCGCGCGGCACCTGCGCGATGATTCCCCAGTTCGGCGCGCTCAGCGCCACGTCACTGACGGCGATGCTGCACGACTCGTTGCCCGAGATCGTGCGCAAGATCGACCTCGATGAAGACGGCGTCTACTGGAGCAAGCGCGTCACGCTGCCCTATCGACCGCACATCGGCACGCTGAGCTGCAGTCCCGAGATCGACAGCATCAACACACTGACGCCCGACTCGCACGGCGGCAATATGGACCTGCCCGACATGGGCCCTGGCAGCATCACCTACCTGCCGGTGCGCACGGCCGGTGCGCGACTGTTCATCGGCGACGCACACGCCTGCCAGGGCGATGGCGAGGTCTGCGGCACCGCCGTCGAATACGCCAGCACGACGACCATCCAGGTCGACCTGATCAAGGGCTGGAACCTCGAGTGGCCGCGGCTGGAGAACGAGACCCGCATCATGGCCATCGGAAGCGCACGGCCGCTGGAAGACGCGGCGCGCATCGCCTACAAGGAACTGGTGTTGTGGATGGAAGCCGAGTTCGGCTACGACCGCTGGGACGCCTACATGATGCTCAGCCAGTGCGGCCTGGTGCGACTGGGGAATTTTGTTGACCCGAAGTACACGGTGGGCGCAGGCATCGAGAAGAAGTACCTGACCCCCTGAACGCCTGATCTCAACCGCAAGGAGCACGTCGCATGGATCTCGGACTCAAGGGCCTGAAGGCCGTCGTCACTGGGGGCACCAAGGGCATCGGCCGCGCGATCGCGCAGACGCTGGCGGCAGAAGGCGCGCACATCGCTTTCTGCGCGCGCAACGCCGATGAAGTCCAGCAGACGAGCAAGGACTTCGCCGCCGCTTATCCCGGCATCAAGGTGCACGGGGCGGTCGCCGATGTTGGCGACGCGGGCGGTCTGGCCGCTTTCGTCAATGGCGCAGCGGCCGCCTTCGGCGGGCTGGACATCGTCGTGGCCAACGTCAGCGCACTGGCGATACCGAACGACGAAGCCAACTGGCAGAAGACCTTCGAGGTCGACATGATGGGCACGGTGCGGCTCGTCAATGCCGCCATGCCTTACCTCGAGCAAAGCAGCGCCGCTTCCATCGTCACGATCAGCAGCGTCTCGGGCCGCGAGATCGACTTTGCCTCCGGCCCCTACGGCGCCTTCAAGGCCGCCATCGTCCACTACACGCAGGGCCTGGCCTATCACCTGGCGGGCAAGAAGATCCGCGCCAACACGGTGTCGCCGGGCAACACCTATTTCAAGGGCGGCGTGTGGGAGCAGATCGAGCACGGCAACCCCGATCTGTTCAAGATGGCGCTGGGCCTGAACCCGACAGGCCGCATGGGCACCCCGCAGGAGATGGCCAATGCCGCGGTCTTCCTGGCCAGCCCGGCGGCGAGCTTCATCACCGGCACCAATCTCGTGGTCGATGGCGCGCTGACCAAGGGCGTGCAGCTCTGAGCTCGGCGGAGGCGCGGATCACGCGCCACCGCCTACGCCTTTCAGCGCTTGTGGTGCACCGGCGCCAGCCTGTAGACCGGCGTATCCAGCCCTTCCATCCGCGCCTTCAGCTGGAAAGCCAGGAACTGCGAGTAGTGCCGGCTCTGGTGCAGATTGCCGCCGTGGAACCACAGCTGCGGAACCTGCGTGGGTTTCCACATGTTCCGCAGTTCGCCCTCCCACGGACCGGGGTCCTTGGGCGTGTCACTGCCCAAGCCCCAGACCTTGCCGACCTGGTCGGCCACCTCGGGCGAGATCAGCTCGGCCAGCCAGCCGTTCATGCTGCCGTAGCCGGTGGCGTAGACGATCAGGTCGGCCGGCAGCTCGGTCCCGTCCGAGAGCGTCACGCTGTTCGGGTTGATGCGGTCGATGTTGACGCGGCTCTTCAGCTTGATGCTGCCATTGGCTACCAGCTCTGAAGCCCCGACGTCGATGTAGTAGCCCGAGCCGCGGCGCAGGTACTTCATGAACAGGCCGGAGCCGTCGACGCCGAAGTCCAGCATGAAGCCTGCCTTTTCGAGCCGCGCATACAGGTCGGCGTCGCGCTTCTTCATCTCGTCGTAGACCGGCACCTGCATCGGCGCCATGATCTTGTAGGGAATGCTGGCGAAGATCAGGTCGGCCATGTCGGTGTGCACGCCGTTCTTCACCGCCTGCTCGGAATAGAGGCCGCCCAGCGCCAGCTCCATCAGCGAATCGGAGGGCGCGATGTGGGTGCTGCTGCGCTGGATCATGGTCACGTCGGCGCCGTGTTCCCACAGCGCGGCGCAGATGTCGTGCGAGCTGTTGTTGCTGCCCAGCACCACGGCCTTCTTTCCCTTGTAGGCCTCGGGCCCAGGGTGCTTGCTGCTGTGGTGCTGCTCGCCCTGAAAGGTCTCGGCGCCGGCGATCTGCGGCACATTCGGGTAGCCCGACACACCGAGTGCGAACACCAGCTGCGTGGGCCGCAGCGTGATGTCCTTGCCACCGCGCTCGACCACCACTTCCCAGGTCTGGCTGGCCTCGTCGAAGCGCGCCTTCTTGGCCGTGGTGCTGCCCCAGTAGTTCAGCTCCATGACCTTGGTGTACATCTCGAGCCAGTCGCCGATCTTGTCCTTGGGCGCGAACACGGGCCAGTCATCCGGGAAGGGCAGATAGGGCAGGTGGTCGTACCAGACCGGGTCGTGCAGGCACAGGCTCTTGTAGCGCTTGCGCCAGCTGTCCCCGGGCTTCTCGTTCTTCTCGACGATGAGGGCCGGTACGCCCAACCGGCGCAGCCGCGCACCCAGCGCGATGCCGCCCTGGCCGCCGCCGACGATCAACACATAGGGCTGGGTCTCGAAGCCCAGCGTCGCCTGCTCGTGCTGGCGTTCTTCGAGCCAGGTCTTGCGGCCCGGGTGCACACCGTGTTCTGCGCCCTTGATGCGTTGCGCGCCCTTTTTCTCTTCGTAGCCCTTCAGCTCAGTCATCGTGGTCAGCAGCGTCCAGCACTTGCCATTCTTCAGACGCGCGTGGCCGCGGCCGCGGGCCACAGCGGTCTCGAAGGTGAACCAGGCGTCGATCACGCCATCGGCTTCCGTCGCCTGACCTTCGATCTGGAAGTGGTGCGGCTGCACATCTGCCAGCCTTGCCTGGAGCATTGCTCTGATGGCCGCCGGCCCTTCCTGTGTGCTGATGTTCCAGGTGAAGCTGACCAGATCGCGCCAGTAGCAGTCGGCGTCGAACAGGGCCATCGCCGCTTCGAGGTTGTGCGCACGCAGCGCCTGCTCGAAGTCGATAAACCAGGCGCTGGCGGCCTGGCTAGGGTGGGACGCAAGGTCGGTCATCCAGGTGTCTCCTGCTGACGGCCCCACCGGCCGTTGGGGTGGAGTCCGGACGCCGATCATTCGACGCTGGCGCGCCGGTGGGTGACAGCATTTACCCTCGAACGATTCGCCAGGGCGCAGGCTCTCCCGTGTGCCTTGCGTGAGGCGCCGCAGCAGCTCCAGTAGGCGGGTTCGGGTCGCCGCGCGACACCCCCAACGGGCGCGACGGCGGCCGACCGCTGCATCTCGGACAACCGTCGTCCGAACACCTGCCTCAGCCGCGGATTCATCACTCGTCGCCCCGAAGTGGCCGGTCGCGACACTGTGCAAGCTGCCTACCTAGTACGCGCCCATGTAGTCCTTCTTGCCGATCTGAATGCCGTTGTGCCGCAGGATGGCGTAGACCGTGGTGACGTGAAAGAAGAACTGCGGCAATCCGTAGTGGGCCAGATAGGCTTGGCCGCTGAACCTCCTCTCCTTCGGCGTGCCAGGGCGCAGGACGATCTCGCGCTTGTCGCTGCCGTCGAACTGTGCGGCCTGCAAGCTGTCCAGGAACACCAGGCTCTCATCCAGCATGGCGGTCAGATCGGCAAAGCTCTTCTCTTGCCCTTCACCGGCAGGGACCGCAACCCCTGCAAGACGAGCAGAAACGCCGCGCGCAAAGTCGGCCGCAATCTGCACCTGCTTGAGCAAGGGAAACATGTCGGGGAACAGCCGCGCTTGCAGGTACGCATCGGGCTCGACGGCGTGGGCCACGGCATGTGCTTCAGCCTTTGCCAGCACGGCCTTCATTGCATTCAGCATTTGCTTGAAGACTGGAACCGATTGGATGTACATGTCTGAGCTCATGGTTCTTGTCCTGATGGTGGTGTGGCACAAAGCGCCGACGAAGACGGGGCGCTGTTTGGATTGTCGGGCTGAGGCTCGGGCTCGGGCGCAGCCCATGCGTTCGCACGCGGGCAGCTCTTCGCGTCTGCTCTCGGTGTGATGAGCGTGGCCGCCCCGGCCCTTCGGGTTGGGCCGATTTCGGGGCCCATGCGGCGTTGCCACGCTGGCCCGGGCGTACAGCCCGGGCTGCGCGCGGCGACTGGCCTGGGCCCCGAAGTCGGCCCAACGCGGGGCTGGATTTCTGCCGCCCACGCTCCTAGCGGGCGCCAGATGCACCCTTCGGCTGCGCGGTCAACGCTCAACGGATCTCAGCCAGCTTGAAGCTCGCTTCTGGACAGGAAACACTTCGCCCGCGTCGCTCGGCCCGGTGGATACCGAGATGAACCCCGCTTCGGGCGACTTCGCCGCCGCGCTGCTTGGGCTGATGGCCATCCCGCGCCACGCGCAGGTGGACGAGATCGCCAGCCTGCGGGTCTACCTGGCTACCCCGGAAGCGGCGTTCATGACGGGTGCCGACCTCGTCATTGGCGGCGGCTTTTCGGCTTGAGCCCCGCGAGCGATGGGCTCTGCGGGCATCAGGCGCGCGTCAATGCCCCCGAACCAAGCGCTGCCACTGGCGGCGTAGATCGAAGCACCCACAAGGACCAAGGCGGCTTCGGCGGGCACTGCGAACTCGAGTCTTTGCTTGCGCAACTGTCGGTCCGCAGGCAAGGTTTGTTCGTAGGTGTTGGCGTAGGCAATGCTCTGCCGCTGCGCATCGAAAGCCCGCACCCAGATTCCTGCGGTGGCCGCCTCTTGCTCCTTGGCGACCCAGCCTTCCAGCGCCAGGCGCTGACCACGCAGTGCGGCAGCGTCCAGACGCTGCACCAGACCAGCGTACGGTGCCGTAACGAGGTAGTCGACTCGCCACGCCGGCCGGCCCTCGACAAGCACCGCCGGGTCCGGCGCCATGCGCTCAGCCCGGCCATCAGCCTGCCAGCCTTCCGGCGCAGCCGCTGCTGGGCTTGAGACCTGAAGCGAAGGGTTGCCGATCACCTGCGCCGGCACGCTGCACGGGGCCCAGGCGAAGCAGAGGACGAGGGCGCTCAGAATGAACTGTGGCTTAGTCACGGCAAGACCCCACCAAACGTTGTGGAAAGGAAGGTGGTTGCGGCAGATGCCGGGTGCGCGGTTGGCATTCAGAAAGTCCCCGCCAAGCTGAACTGCACTGTCTGCCCATGGAGAAACATCAGGGCCTGCCGGCCCGCGGGCGCACCCGTGCGGTCGGGCGTGAAGAAGCGGTTTTCACGCACGACGTCGTAGCCGCCGATGTTCAAGACCGCCAGCCGGGCCTTCAGGCCGGTGAACTCGCTGGTCTCCACGAAGGCGCCCCAGCGGCTTTCGAAGTCTAGCCTGGATGACTGGTTGGAGAAGTAGCTGGTGCGCTGAAGGCTGCCGTCCAGCGTCAGCCCCCAGGACCGTTTCTGGGCGCGCAGGTCCTGCCGCAGCTCGACCTTGTAGCGCTGGGGCTCGAAGTCGTTGAGCAGGCGCCGTTGGGCGGTGGCCGGGTCGGTGAAGCGTGCGTCCTGCCACAGCCCATTGGCGCTGAGCCTCAGGCCCGCAGCCAACCCGTCCAGGGGCAGCGCGCCGCTGGCCGACAGGCCCCACACCCGCGCCGAACCGGCGTTGCCCGTACCCCCTTGCCCCGGGCCCAGGATCACGGCATCCACCACGTCTTTCCGCTGCTCGGCGAAGACCTGCAGGTTCAGCGCGGCGCCCTCCTGGCCGCGCAGGTCCAGCGCCAGCGTGGCCCGGGTGCGACGGTCGGGCACCAGTTCGGGGTTGCCGGTCTGGGTGCGGTCGCTGGCGAGTTCGGCCGAGGCGGCGAAGTCGTTGAAGTTGAGCTGGCCGACGCTGCGCCTCACGCTGCCGCGAAGCTCCAGGCCTTCGGCCGGGCGCCAGGTGGCGCTGAGGCTGGGTTTGGCGTAGCGCAAATCGCGTTCGCGCTGTGCACCACCCGAGACCCGTATGCGCGAAGCCTCCAGAGCGACGCCGGCCTCGGCGCTGAACTGTGGCGAGACCGTCCAAGCCAGCCGGCCGAAGACCTCGCCACGGCCCTCTTCCACGCGCACGGCCTGGCCGGGCACCGTCTGCGGCGCGGCCGGCGGCGTGGTCATGGCGCCTTCGAGCGTGCTGTCCAGGCGATTGAAGACCAGCTCCACGCCCCACTCCGGGCGCAAGGTGGTCTCTTCACTGCGGCGGATGCTGGCGCGACCAATCAGCTCCAGTGCATCGTCGGTCTGCGTTGAACTGTTGATGAACAGCGGCTGCCCATCGGCCGCACTGCGCAAGCCCGCCGAACGACTCTCGGCACGCCGGCCTTTGCCCAGCGACAGCAGGTTCAGCTGCCAGGACGGGTTCAGCAGACCGTTCCACGTGGCGCCCAGCTCGCTGGTGGTGGTGCGGCTGTCCAGCCCGAAACGCTGCACCTGCAGCAGCGCGCCTGGGGGTGCGATGGCGCCGAACCCGTCTCGGCGCGTGGTGGTGTCTTCGGTGGCCACATCGGCGCGGGCCGACAGCGTCAGCTGGCCGGCACGCCAGGCCCGGGAAGCCTCGCTGGACAGCGTGAGGCCGCGGTAGGTGCTGTTGATGTCCTGCTGCTCGAAGAGCAACAGGCTTTCGTCGGCCGCGCGGCGCGTTCGTGTGCCCCCGATCTGCTGGCGTGACGCATAGCCCGACACACCGAAGGCGGCCTGCCAGCCTTGCACCGGCGCGGTCAGACTCAGTTCGAGATACTGCTCAGGACGGCGTCCATTCTGCTCGGCCACCAGTTCCCAGCGCCCGCTGAGGCCGACCTCGCGCCGCACCACGTTGGCCAGCACGGTGGCCCCCGACCCCTGGCCGCCATCACCGCCTTGCACCAGCTCGATACGAACGACCTGGGCCGCCGGCACCCGGGCCAGGGCTTCCAGCACGCCGCCCGACTTGGAAGACGGCGGCTCGCCGTCCAGCAGCACATTGCCGGCCGCGTTGGCAAAGCCGCGCAGCTCGGTGCCGCTGTCCAGCACAAAGCCAGGCAGGCGGTTCACCATGTCCAGCGCCGTCTGCGGTGTGAAGGGGGCAAAGAAGCTGGCGTCGTAGCTCTGCACCACTGCGCGCACTGCGGCTTGAACATTCGCAGGGCCCGCAGCAGCAAGGCAAACCAGGGCAAGACAGGCCATTCGGCGCATGGCAATTCCGGCAGTGGGCATGCAGCTCACTGTGACCAAGACTTCGTGCGGGGCGGCGACCGAACCGTTGGCGTGTGGTTGCGCCTGGTTCAGACCTGTTGCGTCGCGGCCGCTGCCAGGGGCAGGCGCAGTTCCACCACGGCGCCGTCGCCATCACCGCGCTTCAGCGAGAGGCGGCCTCCATAGGCCAGCGCCACCGCCTGCACGATGGACAGACCCAAGCCGTTGCCGCCGGTTTCGGCCGAGCGAGAGCCTTCACCACGGGCGAAGGGCTCGGCCAGGGCCATGGGGTCGCCGGGCGGCCAACCAGGGCCGCCGTCTTCGCAACGCAGCACGGCCTCTGGGCCTTGCCGGCGCAGGCTCAGATGCATGGGCGCATCAGGGGCGTAGCGCAGCGCGTTGCGCAGCACGTTCATCAGCGCCCGGTTCAGGCGCAAGGTGTCGGCCTGCACCACCACAGCGGGTTCCACGTCGGTCTGCACGGCGATGCCTGCCGCCTGGAACTCGGGCGCCATGGCGGCCAGCGCCTGCCGAGTGAGCGCCGACCAGTCCACCGCCACGGCCGCTGAGGCCTGGGCCGCGCGTGCATCGCTGAGCGCGTTGACTTCGCTGACCAGATGGTCGATGAAGGCCACCTGCTGGAGCAGGCCATCGACAAAACCCGCGTCGGCCGCGAACACCTCTTCGCGCAGCCCGATCAAGCGGCCCTTCATGATGGTCAGCGGCGTGCGGATGTCGTGCGCCAGCGCGGCCGAGCGCAAGCGCAGGTCGTCGTCGGCCGACTTCAGCGCGGCCGTCATGCGCACAAAGTCGGCGTGCAGCGCCAACACCTCAGCGCCGGAGGCCGGCGGCGGCGTTGGCGCCGCCACCCGTTCGCCCGCAGCGACACGGCGCGCCGCCCGTGCCAAGGCCTCGATGGGCAGGGCCACCCGGGCCGCGGACCACCACGCCAGCAGGGCCATCAGCAGCGCCACGCTGAAAGCCAACACCCCCTCCACGACGTGGTAATTCAGCCGCCAGGCTTCGAAGCCGAACTGATTGCGCAGCATGATGTACTGCGGCCCGCAACTGCCGAACTGCGTCTCGGCTGCACGCAGCTGCGTCCGCGCAGCCTCGCTCAGGCTGGCATCGAACAGCATGTCGCGCAGCGCGTACACCGCGCTGGGCAGGGTGGAGGTGGCCAGGGCACCGGCAACGGCAATGGCACCGGCCAGCAGCGCGATCTGAACCTTCAGCGGCAAAGTCGACGGTGTAGACATCCGGGGCACCTCAGGCGGCTTCGATCACGTCCAGCCGGTAGCCTTCGCGCTGCACGCTCACCAGCCGCAGCTGCGGGCGCTGCCCGGGCGTGCCGCCGTCTTCCAGCTTCTGCCGCAGCCGGCTGATGTGCGGGTTGACCGACTTGTCGAAAGCGTCTTCACCCATCGCGATTTCCACCAACTGGCTGCGTGTGACCAGCCTGCCGGCACGTTCGGCCAGCAGGCGCAGCAGCCTGAATTCAGTGGGCGTGAGATTCAGGGCCGCACCGTGCAGCGTGGCCGTGTGCGCTTCCAGGTCGATGCTCAGGCCGCCCAGGTGCAGACGGCTCGGTGGCTGCGCCACAGTCGCCCCGCGCTGCAGAACGGCCTTGGCCCGTGCCACCACCTCCAAGGGGTTGAAGGGCTTGACCACGTAGTCATCGCACCCCAGGCGAAAGCCGAGCAAGCGGTCGACATCCTCGCCCATCGCGGTGACGATGATGACGGGGGCCCCCCCGCGGCCGCGCCATTCGGCCAGCACTGACAGGCCGTCGCGCTGCGGCAAGTGGATGTCGAGCAAGACCAGGTCAGGGCGCCAGTGCTGGGCGGCCTGGATCGCATCAGCGCCATTGGGCGAGATCAGCACCTGCGCCTGCTCGCGGGCAAAGAAGGCCTGCAGGATGGCCGCGATCTCGGGCTCGTCCTCGGCGATCAGGATGCGCTTGTTCTGCAGGCTCTGCGGCAAAGGGGGTCTCCAGCGGCTGGCGGGCCGCGCCGACCGAAGGCGAGGCCGCCGCAGATGATGCTGCACGCTGGCGGTTGCTGGCCTGGGTACGGAAGGTTGCGAAGCGATTGCAAGCCTGCTGCGCCAAGTGCGCACGATCGCACGCCTCTGATTAAGCCGGCAAGCTGCGCACGTGCAGCTCCCAGCTTCACCGGGTCGCCGGCGAGGCGTTCAGCCAGCCGGTGTCGGCCCAACGCTGGAAAACACCCAGCCCGGTCGGCTCTGTCGCCTGCCGTTCAGGCTGCAAGGTCGCCAGCGAGACCAGCTCGAAGGTACGCCGGTAGCGGCCCTCCGCGCGCGACTCGCGAGCCACCAGCATCTCTTGGCCGCCCGGCACCCAGCCGGCAAACTCGGCCACGCCCACACCTGGGGACGCTGCCGCCGGCGGCAACACTCCCACGCTCCTAGGAGTGTGGGCGGCAGAAATCCAGCCCCGCGCCGGGGCGGCCAAAGCCACTGGCGTAGGCGCGTCGCGCAGCGCGGGCTTGACGCCCGCGCCAGCGGCGCAACACCCGCCAGCGGCTTTGGCCGCCCCGGCCCCTCGGGTTGGGCCGATTTCGGGGCCCATGCGGCGTTGCCACGCTGGCCCGGGCGCACAGCCCGGGCTGCGCGCGGCGCCTGGCCTGGGCCCCGAAGTCGGCCCAACGCGGGGCTGGATTTCTGCCGCCCACGCTCCTAGCCCTCCAGCTGCTTCTGGAACACCAAACCCGCGTGCTCGCGCAGGGCGTGGAACCTGATCTTCGGCCAGTTCTCCTGCATGGCACGCAGCTCGCCTGCGTACTCCAGCAGCACGCAGGGTGCGTCCACGGCATCCAGCGCCACGCGGTGGGCGTTGCCGTCGATGAAGCGCTGAAGCTCCTTGGGTTCGTCACACGTCACCCAGCGCGCGACGTTGTAGCGCGCCGGCATCACGCGCGCCTTGCAGCCGTACTCGTGCTCCAGCCGGTGCGCCACCACCTCGAACTGCAGCTGCCCCACCGCGCCCAGCAGCAGCACGCTGCCGGCCACCGGGCGGAAGACCTGGATCGCGCCCTCCTCGCCCAGCTGCGTGAGGCCGGCGCGCAGCTGTTTGGTCTTCAGCGGATCGGCCACCTCCACCGAGCGGAACATCTCGGGCGCGAAGAACGGCAGCCCTGTGAACTGCAGCACCTCGCCCTCGGTGAGCGTGTCGCCAAGCTGCAGCACGCCGTGGTTGGGGATGCCGATGATGTCGCCGGCGAAGGCCTCCTCCAGCAGTTCGCGCTTCTGGCTCATGAAGGTGACCACCGAGTTCGGCCGCAGCTCCTTGCCGCTGCGCGACACCTTCAGCCGCATGCCGCGCTCGAAGTGGCCGCTGGCCACGCGCACGAAGGCGATGCGGTCGCGGTGCGCCGGGTCCATGTTGGCCTGGATCTTGAACACCACGCCCGTGAGCTTGGGCTCGGTGGGCTGCACGCTGCGCTGGATGGCGGGCTTGGCGCCGGGCTGCGGGGCCAGGTCCACCAGCGCGTCGAGCACCTCCTGCACGCCGAAGTTGTTGACGGCCGAGCCAAAGAACATCGGCGTCTGCTGGCCCGCCAGGAAAGCCGCCTCGTCGAAGGCCGGCGCGGCCTCGCGCACCAGCTCGATCTCGCCGGCCGCCTGCTCGTACGGGCCGCCGAAGCGCTCGGCCAGCTGCGGATTACCAAGGCCGTCGATCACCTCTTCCGTGCCCGCCACGCGGTCCTCGCCAGGCGCGAACACGCGCATCTGGTCGCGGCGAAGGTCGAGCACGCCGCCGAAGAACTTGGCCATGCCCACGGGCCAGGTGAAGGGCACCACTGTCATGCCCAGCTCGCGCTCGATCTCGTCCATCAGCGCCAGCGGTTCCTTCACCTCGCGGTCCATCTTGTTGACGAAGGTGAGGATGGGCGTGTTCCGCGCCCGGCACACCTGCAGGAGGCGCCGCGTCTGCGGCTCCACGCCGTTGGCGGCGTCGATCACCATCAGCGCCGCGTCCACCGCGGTGAGCACGCGGTAGGTGTCCTCGGAAAAGTCCTGATGGCCCGGCGTGTCGAGCAGGTTGATGACGCAGCCGCGGTACTCCATCTGCATCACCGAGCTCGCCACCGAGATACCGCGCTGCTTCTCGATCTCCATCCAGTCCGAGGTTGCGTGCCGTGTGGCCTTGCGCGCCTTCACCGAGCCGGCGATCTGGATCGCGCCGCTGAACAGCAGCAGCTTCTCGGTGAGCGTGGTCTTGCCCGCGTCGGGGTGGCTGATGATGGCAAAGGTGCGGCGGCGCTTCACCTCGTGGGTGATGCGCTCGGGGGCGGCGGCGGGCATGGCAGCAGGCTCCAGGAGGTCGCTCATTATCCGGTGGGTGCGCCGGGCCGCCTGCAATGCCCGCGGTCAGGACTCCCGGTCCCTGAGTCTCGTGCGGTGGGCGAACCCGCGCCGCGCGAAGCAAGCCCAACTCTCGAGCTGCTGCCGCAGATCGCCAAGCGTTGTACGCCGACATGCGCTGGCTTGGTGCGGCTTGCCCGTCCCGCCGTTAACATCTGCGTGAACAGAAGCAGCAAGATGCGAGTCAGAGACAAGAGTCGCCGTGGGTCCCACCCGCGGGATCTGAGGCGAGCCCGACCCAGCCGGGAAGATGCCCTGCCCGATCTGCTGCGCAGCGCGCTCGATGCTCTTCCGTCGCATGTGTGCGTGCTGGCCGCCGACGCCACCGTGCTGTGGGTCAACCGCGCTTGGCGCCAGTTCAGCGCCTGCAACGGTGGTAACGAGACTGCCACGGTAGAAGGTAGCAACTATCTGGCCGTGTGTGACTCGGCCAGCGGCATGCAGTCCACCGAGGCGCCTGCCTTCGGTGCCCTGTTGCGCGAAGTGCTGGCGGGCCGGCGGGCACACTTCGAGATCGAGTACCCCTGTCATTCGCCCACCGAATTGCGCTGGTTCGTCGCTGCGGCGGCGCTGATTGAAGGCCCGGGGCCCGGGCGCGTGGTCGTGTCGCACCAGTCCGTCACGGCGCGACGCCTGGCCGACGCTCGCGAGCGCGAGCGCCAGCGGCTGGAGGCCCTCGGCGCGTTGGCCGGCGGCATCGCGCATGACTTCAACAACGTGCTGGGCGCCGTGCTCGGCCACACCGCGCTGCTGCTGGAGGGCCCGCCGGAACACGGCGAAGAGCAGGAGCCGCTTCGGCACATCCAGCGCGCCGCGCTGCGCGGGCGCGACCTCGTGCGCCGCGTCCTCGCGTTCGGGCGTGGGCCTGCCACGACAGCCGAGCCGTTGGCCCTGGCACCGCTGCTGGAAGAGACACTGGCACTGCTGGCCACCAGCCGCCCGGCCGGGGCGGGGCTGGCCCTGGAAGTGGCGGCCGGCGCCGAGGCGCTGTGGGTGCGAGGCGATGCGACCGACCTTCAGCAGGCGCTGATGAACCTGGTGCACAACGGCTGGCTGGCGCTTCAGGGACGGCCCGGCACGGTGACAGTGGCGCTGCGCGCGGCAGGCCTTGGCAACGCCGAAATCCAGGTGGCCGACACCGGTTGCGGCATCCCCGCAGAGTTGCGCGAGCGCATCTTCGAACCGTTCTTCACCACGCGGCCGGTCGGCGAAGGTGCCGGACTGGGGCTGGCCCAGGTTCACGGCATGGCCGTGCGCATGGGCGGCCGAGTCGATGTGCGCTCCGAGCCGGGCGTTGGCAGTGTCTTCACGCTGACCCTGCCTCTGTGCGAGGCTCCGGCCGGGGCAGCGGAACCCGCCCGGGCCGAGGAGCCGGCCGCCGCCGGGGCGCCCGCCGCCACCTTGCTCCTCGTGGACGATGACGAGACGGTGGGTCTGGCCCACGCCGCACTGCTGACACGTGCCGGCCACCACGTGCTGCGCACAACCAGCGCTCACGGCGCCTTGCGCGAGATCGATCGCCACGGTGCCGGACTGGGCGCACTGGTGAGCGACCAGACGATGCCCGAAATGTCCGGCCTTGATCTCTGCCGCGCTGCGCGGTTGCAGCTGCCCTCACTGCCGCTGATCATCGTCACGGGCTACATCGACAGCTCCCTGCGCAGCGGCGCAGCGGCGCTCGGTGTCCGGCTGGTGCCCAAAGAGGACGCCTTCGAGTCGCTGGTGCCCGCTGTCGCATCAGCGCTGCGGCCGTCCACCCTGAGAGAGCCCTGGCCTCGCCCGGAGTGAGCGCGTTGTGGGGCATCCCAGGCCAGCAAGTGGCCGCGGCGGCGGCGTGGACACTGGCTCATGACATGCGCCGCACACCCTGGAGCGAGCAGGCGTAGACGCAGTTGCGCAGCGCCGCGATGGCCTCGTAGCGCGGGAAGGTGCGGCGCCACGCCAGCACGATGCGGCGCGTGGGCACGGGCTCGCTGAAGGGCACATAGGCCACGTGCGGCTGTCGCTCGGCCGGCACGCTCAGGCGCGGCACGACCGTGATGCCCATGCCCGAGGCCACCATGTACTTGATGGTCTCCAGGCTCGAGCCCTCGAAACTCTTGCGGATGCCCTCTGCACCGCTGGAGAAGCGCGCGTATTCGGGGCAGACCTCGAGCACGTGGTCGCGGAAGCAGTGGCCGGTGCCCAGCAGCAGCATGGTCTCGTTCTTGAGCTCTTCGGCGGTGACGCTGTCGCGCTGTGCCATGCGGTGGCTGCGCGGCACGGCGGCCAGGAAGGGCTCGTCGTACAGCGGCGCCACGGCCAGGCCCGCATCGGGAAAGGGTTCGGCCAGGATGGCGCAGTCCAGCTCGCCGGTTCGCAGCATCTCCAGCAGCCGCACGGTGAAGTTCTCCTGCAGCACCAGCGGCATCTGCGGCACGCGCTCGATGGCCTGGCGCACCAGGTCGGGCAGCAGGTAGGGGCCCACGGTGTAGATCACGCCCAGGCGCAGCGGGCCGGTGACGGGGTCCTTGCCGGTCTTGGCGATCTCGCGGATGGCGGCGGCCTGCTCGATGACCTGCTGCGCCTGGCGCACGATCTGTGCGCCCAACGGCGTCGTGCTCGCCTCGCTGGCGCCGCGCTCGAACAGCTTGACGTCGAGCTCCTCCTCGAGCTTCTTGACCGCCACGCTCAGCGTGGGCTGGCTGACGTGGCAGGCCTCGGCAGCGCGACCGAAGTGACGCTCGCGCGCCACGGCGACGATGTACTTGAGCTCGGTGAGCGTCATGCGGCGATTGTCGCGCGCGACGTGGCCTCAGGCCTTGAGGAACTCGGTCTTGGCACCCAGCCAGCGGTCCACCTGCTGCTGCGCGCGCGCCGGGTGCTCGGCCAGCAGCCGCACGGCGGCGGCGCGGGCCTGTTGCAGCAGCGGCTCGTCGGTGGCCAGGTCGGCAAAGCGCAGCAGCGCGTCGCCGCTCTGCCGCGCGCCCATGAACTCGCCGGGGCCACGGATCTCGAGATCACGGCGCGCGATCTCGAAGCCGTCGGTCGTCTCGGCCATGGCCTTCAGGCGCGTCTTGCCGGTGGGCGACAGCGGCGCGGTGTAGAGCAGCACGCACACACTCGCCGCGGCCCCTCGGCCCACTCTCCCGCGCAGCTGGTGCAGCTGCGCCAGGCCGAAGCGCTCGGCGTGCTCGATCACCATGAGGCTGGCGTTGGGCACGTCCACGCCGACCTCGATCACGGTGGTGGCCACCAGCAGCTTCATCGTGCCTGCGCTGAAGAGGGACATCACGGCCGCCTTCTCGGCCGGCGGCATGCGGCCGTGCAGCAGGCCCACCATCGCACCACCAGGGGCGCCCGGCACGGCCGCTGTCATGAGCGCGGCGAGCTCGGCATGCGTGGCGGTGGCGTTCTGCAGATCGAGGTGCTCGCTCTCCTCCACCAGCGGGCACACCCAGTACACCTGCTGCCCGGCGGCCACGGCATCGCGCACGCGCGCCAGCACCTGGGCGCGGCGGCCGTCCTCGAAGACCTTGGTGACGATGGGCGTGCGGCCGGGGGGCAGCTCGTCGATGGTGGAAAGGTCGAGGTCGGCGTAGTGGCTCATGGCCAGCGTGCGCGGGATGGGCGTGGCGCTCATCATGAGCAGATGCGGCTCGAGGGTGACCTCGCTGGCCGCCAGCTTGTCACGCAGCGCCAGCCGCTGCGCCACGCCGAAGCGGTGCTGCTCGTCCACCACCGCCAGGCCGAGCTTCGCGAAGGCCACGTCGTGCTGGATGACGGCGTGCGTGCCCACCACCAGGCCGGCGCGGCCTTCGGCCACCGCCGCGAGCTGCTCGCGCCGCCCGCGCCCCTTGCGGCTGCCGGTGAGCCAGGCGATGCCCACGCCCAGCGGCTGAAGCCACTGCACCAGCTTGCGGAAGTGCTGCTCGGCCAGGATCTCGGTGGGCGCCATCAGCGCGCACTGCCAGCCGGCGTCGATGGCGGCGGCAGCGGCCAGCGCGGCCACCACCGTCTTGCCCGAGCCGACGTCGCCCTGCAGCAGCCGGTGCATGGGCTGCGGGCGCGCCAGGTCGGCGGCGATCTCGGCCACGACGCGCTGCTGGGCGCCGGTCAGCGCAAACGGCAGCGCGGCCAGCAGCCGCTCGGCCAGACCGCCCGGCCGCGCCGCCAGCACTGGCGCGCGCAGCCGCGCGCGCTCGGCGCGGGCTTGGGCCTGGGCCAGCTGCTGGGCCAGCAGCTCGTCGAGCTTCAGGCGCTGCCAGGCCGGATGTTGGCGCTGCTCCAGCGCCTCCAGGCTGGTGCCGGGCGGCGGGTTGTGCAGGAACTGCACCGCCTCGCGCAGCGCCGGCAGCCCCGCCGGCACCGTGCCCTCGGGCAGAAGCTCGTGCAGCGGCGCGCGCGCCAGCGCTGCCGCCACGCACTTGCGCAGGTAGGCCTGCGGCAACTGCGCGCTGCTGGGGTAGACGGGCGTCAGGCCCGCGGGCAGGGGCGTCTCGGGCTGCACGGCGCGGAACTCCGGGTGCACCATCTCGCGGCCGAAGAATCCCGCGCGCAGCTCGCCCTTCACACGCACCAGCGTTCCCGGGGCCAGGGTCTTCTGCGTGCTCGGGTAGAAGTGCAGCAGGCGCAGCAGCAGCTCGCCACTGCCGTCGTCCACGCGCACCAGCAGCTGGCGGCGCGTGCGCTGCTCCACCCGGCTGTCCACCACCTGGCCCTGCACCTGGCCGCTCACGCCGTCGCGCAGGCTGGCGATGGTGACCAGGCGCGTCTCGTCCTCGTAGCGCAGTGGCAGGTGCAGCGCGAGGTCGATGTCGCGCACCAGGCCCAGCTTGCGCAGCGCGCGCTGCGGCGCCGACAGGGGTTTGCCCGCTGGCGCGGATGCCGCCGTCGGCCCGGGGGCCTTCGGGGCCTGGCTTGGCGCGGCAGGGGTGGGCATGGAAGAATTTTGGCCCCGCTGCCGCGCAGCGCTTCCAGGGCCGGTCAAGCCCCGGGTCATGTCTGCTCCCGCCACCCCCTCCGCGCCGCACCGCGAGTACGCGCTCGCCGACTTCGACTTTGAGCTCCCGCCCGAGCTCATCGCCCAGCACCCCGCCGCCGAGCGCAGCGCCTCGCGCCTGCTCGACGGCACCGGCCCCGCTCCGGTGGACCGCGTGTTCCGCGAGCTGCCCGCGCTGCTGCAGCCCGGCGACCTGCTGGTGTTCAACGACACGCGGGTGATCAAGGCGCGGCTCTTCGGCGAAAAACCCACGGGCGGCGCTGTGGAGGTGCTGGTGGAGCGCCTCCTGCCCGGCCACGTGGTGCACGCGCACCTGCGGGCCAGCAAGTCGCCGCGCGCTGGCGGCCTGGTGCGCCTGGGTGGCGCCGAGGGCTTCGACGCCGAGGTGCTGGGCCGCGCCGGGCCGGACGAAGCGCTCTTCGTGCTGCGCTTCCCGTCGGAGCCGCTGGCGCTGCTGGAGCGCCACGGCCACGTGCCGCTGCCGCCCTACATCGAACACCCCGACAGCGCCGACGACGAGCGCCGCTACCAGACGGTGTTCGCCGCCCGCCCCGGCGCCGTGGCCGCGCCCACGGCGGCGCTGCACTTCGACCAGGCCGTGCTCGACGCGCTGGCCGGGCGCGGCGTGCAGCGCGCGGCCGTGACGCTGCACGTGGGCGCCGGCACTTTCCAGCCGGTGCGCGTGGAGCGGATCAGCAAGCACCGCATGCACAGCGAGTGGTTCGAGGTGCCGCAGACCACGGTCGACGCCATCGCGGCCACAAAGGCCCGCGGCGGCCGCGTGGTGGCCGTGGGCACGACCACGCTGCGTTCACTGGAAAGCGCCGCGCGCCTTGGGGCGCTGCAGGCCTGCACCGGCGACACCGACATCTTCATCACGCCGGGCTTCCAGTTCCGCGTCGTCGACCGGCTCATCACGAACTTCCACCTGCCCAAGAGCACGCTGATGATGCTGGTGAGCGCTTTCGCAGGCCACGCCCATGTGATGGCCCTCTACCGCCACGCCATCGAGAGCCGCTACCGCTTCTTCAGCTACGGCGACTCAATGCAGCTGGCCCGCTTGAGCTGAGCCTGCATCCGTTCGGGCTGAGCCTGTCGAAGCCCCGTCCGCTCACCGACCAGCCCTTCGACAAGCTCAGGGCGAACGGGTGGTGGGCATGAAGGCCCCCGTTCGGGCTGAGCCTGCATCCGTTCGGGCTGAGCCTGTCGAAGCCCCGTCCGCTCACCGACCAGCCCTTCGACAAGCTCAGGGCGAACGGTCAGGGAATCCGTTCGGGCTGAGCCTGTCGAAGCCCTGCGGGCGCAGCCGACAATCCCGCCATGCTCCAGTTCCACATCCACCGCACCGAGGGCCTCGCGCGCCGCGCCACGCTGACGCTGAACCACGGCATCGTCGAGACGCCCGTGTTCATGCCCGTGGGCACCTACGGCACCGTCAAGGGCGTGATGCCGAAGAGCCTGCACGAGATGGGCGCCCGCATCATCCTCGGCAACACCTTCCACCTGTGGATGCGGCCGGGGCTGGACGTCATCCAGTCCTTCGGCGGCCTGCACCGCTTCGAGGGCTGGAACAAGCCCATGCTCACCGACAGCGGCGGCTTCCAGGTCTGGAGCCTGGCCGGCGCCGACGGCAAGAGCCGCAAGATCAGCGAAGAAGGCGTGAAGTTCGCGTCGCCCGTCAACGGCGACCGGCTCTTCCTCACGCCCGAGGTCAGCATGCAGATCCAGACGGTGCTGAACGCCGACATCGTGATGCAGTTCGACGAGTGCACACCCTACGAGACCGCGGGTCGCATCACCACCGAGGCCGAGGCGCGGCGCTCGATGGAGCTGAGCCTGCGCTGGGCGAAGCGATCACAGGCCGAGTTCGCCCGCCTGGCCAACCCCAATGCGCTCTTCGGCATCGTGCAGGGCGGCATGTTCGAGAACCTGCGCGCCGAAAGCGCGGCTGCGATGGCGGAGCTGGATCTGCCCGGCTACGCCGTCGGCGGCGTGAGCGTGGGCGAGCCCAAGGCCGAGATGCTGAAGATCATGGCGCACACGCCGCGCCTGCTGCCGGCTCACAAGCCGCGCTACCTGATGGGCGTGGGCACGCCCGAAGACCTGGTGGAAGGCGTGGCCAACGGCATCGACATGTTCGACTGCGTCATGCCCACGCGCAACGCGCGCAACGGCCACCTGTTCACGCGCTTCGGCGACCTGAAGATCCGCAATGCGCGCCACAAGACCGACCCGCGGCCCATCGACGAAAGCTGCAGCTGCCACGCCTGCCAGGGCTGGACGGACACCGACGGCAGCGTGCACGGCGGCTTCAGCCGCGCCTACCTGCACCACCTGGACCGCTGCGGTGAGATGCTCGGGCCGATGCTGTCCACGATCCACAACCTGCACCACTACGTGAACCTGATGCGCGAGCTGCGCGAGGCGCTGGAGCAGGGCCGCTTCGAGGCCTGGCGCGCGCAGTTCCACGCCGACCGGGCGCGCGGCGTCTGATCAGCCACAAACGACGAGGCCCGCCGGTGGCGGGCCTCGGGGGACACGGGTGCGGCGGCTTACTGCACGCGGAAGTCGTCGTGGCAGGCCTTGCAGGAGGCGGCGGTGGCGCCGAATGCGGCCTTGAGCTGATCCAGGTTGTTGGCCTTGGCAGCGGCTGCCAGCTTGGCCGACTCTTCCACCATCTTCTTCGCGGCGGCGTCGAACTTGGCACGCTCCGTCCAGACCTTGGCCAGGGGTGCGCCCTTCTCGGTGCCCGCGGTCCCCTCGACGAAGCCGGCAAACGGCAGGTTGGCCACGAAGGCCACGATATCGGCATTGGCCGCGGCGGCGGGGCCGTTGAAGGGCACGCGGCCGTTGGCCATGGCGCCGATGCGGCCGAAGTGCGTGGCCATCACCGTGAAGGCGGCCTTGCGGTACTTGACCGCGTCTTCGGGCTTCTGGAACTGCGCGGCGGCAGGCAGCGCCGTCGCAAGGCCGACGACGGCCGCACACACGAGCATCACACGGGACATGGAAACCTCCTGGGGGAGTGGTTGGCAGGACCGGGTCAGTGTAGCGAGCCCAGCACCGACAGGTGCGTGACGGCCGTCACCGGGGCCCAAGCACCCCCGGGTTTGCACGGGGACGGGCCGGTCGCTGGCGGGATCGCGGCATGGCGCGGTATGGTGCAGGCTACGCCACCCCCAACCTGCCCTGGCCCGCAAGATGTCCGCCGATTCCGTACCCACCCGCGTCTGGGACTTGCCCACGCGCCTCTTTCACTGGCTGCTGGCCGCGGCCGTCATCGGCTGCGTCGTCACAGCCAAGGTCGGCGGCGGCGCCATGGTCTGGCACACGCGGCTGGGTCTGTGCGTGCTGGCGCTGCTGGTGTTCCGCCTGGCCTGGGGCTTCGTCGGCGGACACTGGAGCCGCTTTGCGCGCTTCGTTTACGCACCCGGCACGCTGCTGCGCTATCTGCGCGGCGAGGTGCAACCCGGGGAGCGGCTCGACGTCGGTCACAGCCCCACCGGCGCGCTCAGCGTCTTTGCCATCCTGGCGGTGCTGATGGCGCAGGTGGGCCTGGGGCTGATCTCCGACGACGAGATCGCCTTCGTCGGCCCGCTCAACCGCTACGTCAGCACCGACACCGGCTTGCTGGCCACCAGCTTGCACAAGACCTGGGGCCAGTGGCTGATCATCGGCCTGGCGGTGCTGCACGTGCTGGCCATCGCGGTGTACCTGGTGAAGCGCCGCAACCTCGTCAAACCCATGATCGACGGCGACAAGGCGCTGCCCGCCGGCACGCCGGCCAGCGCCGACGGCCTGGCACAGCGCACGCTCGCGCTGGTGCTGGCGGCGGCGGCCGGCGGCCTGGCCTGGTGGCTGGCGCGGCTGGGCCTGTAGCGCAGGCACGACCGTCGATGGAGCCCGCCAGTCCGCACATCCAGCTCGTCACGGCCGAAGGCGCCGAGGCGCTGGGTGCCGTGCGCACGCTGATCCGCGAATACGCGGCCGCACTGGGCGTTGACCTGTGTTTCCAGAACTTCGAACGCGAACTGGCCACGCTGCCTGGGGTGTACGCGCAGCCGCACGGGGCGCTGCTGCTGGCGCTGGTCGATGGCGAGCCGGCCGGCTGCGTGGCCATGCGTCCGCTGCCCGAGTCCGACCACGCCAACGCCTGCGAGATGAAGCGCCTGTACGTGCGGCGTGCCTTCCGTCGCTTCGGCCTGGGCCGGCTGCTCGCGCAGCAGCTGATGGAGAGGGCCGCACAGGCCGGCCACAGCTGCATGCTGCTGGACACGCTCGACGACATGGAGGCCGCGCGCGGGCTGTACGCCTCGCTGGGCTTCGTCGAGATCCCGCCGTACTACTACAACCCGATCCCCGGGGCCCATTACCTGAAGGTCGAGCTCGACAGGCCCGGCATGCGGTGGTGAGCCCGGCTCCCGGACACCCGCCATGACCGCCTTCCCCGCCCCCGGCACGCCCGAGTTCGAGGCGCTGCTTCACGCCGTGCGATTTCCGGCCGACGCGGACCCGGCAGAAACCCGCGAGTGGCTTGACGCGTTGGCCACGCTGGTGCGCGAGGGCGGCCCGGAGCGCGCGCGCTTCGTGCTCAACGCGCTGCAGGACGAGGCCCGCCGCCACGCGCTGGCCTGGCAGCCGGCGCGGCAGACGCCCTACGTCAACACCATCGCGCTGCACGAGCAGGCGGCGTTCCCGGGCGACCTCGAGATCGAGCAGCGCCTGGCCGCGCTGATGCGCTGGAACGCGCTGGCGATGGTGGTGCGCGCCAACCTGCGCCAGGGCGAGCTGGGCGGCCACATCAGCAGCTATGCCTCGGCGGCCGACCTGTTCGAGGTCGGCTTCAACCACTTCTTCCGCGCCCGATCGGACACGCCCGGTGCGGCCCACGGCGGCGATCTCGTCTACGTGCAGCCGCACTCGGCGCCCGGTGTCTACGCCCGCGCGTTTGTGGAGGGCCGGCTCACCGAGGCTGACCTGGACCACTACCGCCAGGAGGTCACCGCCGCCGCGGCGCGCGCGCGGGGCGAGACGGTGCGCGGCCTGAGCTCCTACCCGCACCCCTGGCTGATGCCCGACTTCTGGCAGTTCCCCACCGGCAGCATGGGCCTGGGGCCGATCTCGGCGGTGTACCAGGCGCGCTTCCTGCGGTACCTGGAGCACCGCGGCCTCACACCGCCGACGGACCGCCGCGTCTGGGGCTTCTTCGGCGACGGCGAGATGGACGAGCCCGAGTCGCTGGCCGGCTTGAGCATCGCCGCACGCGAGCGGCTCGACAACCTCGTCTTCGTTGTCAACTGCAACCTGCAGCGCCTGGACGGCCCCGTGCGCGGCAACGGCCGCATCGTCGACGAGCTGGAAACCGTGTTCGCTGGGGCCGGGTGGCACGTGATCAAGCTGCTGTGGGGCTCCGACTGGGACGCCCTCTTCGCGCGCGACACCACGCAGGCCCTGGCGCGGGCTTTTGCGCGCACGGTGGACGGCCAGTTCCAGACCTTCAGCGCCAACGACGGCGCCTACAACCGCGAGAGGTTCTTCGGCCAGAGCCCCGAGCTGCGCGCGCTGGTGGGCGCCATGACCGACGACGAGATCGACCGCCTGCACCGCGGCGGCCACGACCTGGTGAAGATCCACGCCGCCTACGCCGCGGCGGTGCGGCACCGCGGCGCGCCGGTGGTCATCCTGGCCAAGACCATGAAGGGCTACGGCATGGGCCAGACGGCCCAGGGCCGCATGACCACGCACCAGCACAAGAAGCTCGACGGCGACGACCTCGTGGCCTTCGCACGGCGCTTTCGCCTGCCGATGAGCGACGAGGCCGCGCGCGCCCAGGCCTTTGTGCGGCCGGCGGCCGACAGCGCCGAGGCGCACTACCTGCGCGAGCGCCGCACCGCACTCGGCGGGCCGATGCCGGTGCGCGCGCCGCAGGCCGCCGAGCCGCCGCTGCCGGTGCCGTCGGCCACGCGCGTGGCGGCCTTCGCGCTGCAGGCCGGGGGCAGGGCCATGAGCACCACGATGGCCTTCGTGCGGCTGTTGGGCAACCTGCTGAAGGAGCCCGGGCTCGGCCCGCGCATCGTGCCCATCGTGGCCGACGAGGCACGCACCTTCGGCATGGCGGCGCTGTTCCGCCAGTTGGGCATCTACGCGCCCGAGGGCCAGCGCTACGAGCCCGAGGACGCCGGCACCCTGGCCAGCTACCGCGAAAGCCGCGACGGCCAGATCCTGGAAGAAGGCATCAGCGAGGCCGGCGCCATGGCCTCGTGGACGGCCGCGGCCACCAGCTACAGCACGCACGGCCTGGCGATGCTGCCGTTCTACATCTACTACTCGATGTTCGGCTTCCAGCGCGTGGGCGACCTCATCTGGGCCGCCGCCGACCAGCGCGCGCGCGGCTTCCTGCTCGGTGCCACCTCGGGCCGCACCACGTTGTCGGGCGAGGGCCTGCAGCACCAGGACGGCAGCAGCCACTTGGTGGCCGCCACCGTGCCCAACTGCGTGGCCTGGGACCCGGCTTTCGCCTACGAGCTGGCGCTGATCGTCGAGCACGGCATGCAGCGCATGCTCCAGCAGCAGCACGACGTGTTCTTCTACCTCACGGTGATGAACCAGAACCACGAGCAGCCGCCGATGCCGGAGGGGGCGGCCGAGGGCGTGTTGCGCGGTTTGCATGTGCTGCCGGCGCTGCCCGAGGTGGCCTCGCTGCCGGCCGATGCCCCGCGCTGCGTGCTCTTGGGCAGCGGCGCCATCCTGCACGACGCGCTGGCCGCCGCGCGGCGGCTGGCGGCGGAGTTCGGGGTGGCCGCCACGGTGGCCAGCGTCACCTCGTGGAGCGAACTCGCGCGCGAGGGCATGGCCGCCGAGCGCGGGCGCGTGCTGGGGGCCGAGCCCGCCGCGGCCTGGGTGACGGCACAGCTGGCGGCCACGGCCGGCCCCATCGTCGCCGCCACCGATTACGTGCGCGCGGTGCCCGAGCAGATCCGCGCCTACCTGCCGGCCGGCCGCCGCTACGCCACGCTGGGCACCGACGGCTTCGGCCGCAGCGACAGCCGCGAGGCCGTGCGCGGCTTCTTCGAGGTCGATGCGCGCCACATCGCACTGCGTGCGCTGGTGGCGCTGGCCGACGACCGCGCGTTGCCGGCCAGCGTGCCGGCCGAGGCCCGCACGCGCTGGGGCCTGGCGCCGACGCCCGCGCCCTGGACGCTGTGATCCCGCGCCCCCGGTCGCGCGGTGCCGGTCGAAGCGCCCCGCAACACACCGCGGCATCCGCAGGCGCAGCCCGGACGGGCTGGCCTGCGGCATCATCGCCGCACGGACACCCCTGCCGGAGACGACCATCACGCCCACCCTCACCCTGAACGCCGGGCCTTTGCGTCTGGCCCTGCGGCCCGACCTCGGCGGTGCGATCGCCGGCCTGTGGTTCACCGACGCCCATGGCGAGCAGGCCGTGCTGCGCAGCACCGAGCCCGCCGACCTGACCAGCAGCCGCGCCGCAGCCTGCTACCCGCTGGTGCCCTACTCCAACCGCCTGGGTTACCGGCGCTTCCGCTGGCACGGGCAGGACCACGCCACCGCGCCCAACTTCGACGACAACCCGCACTCCGTGCACGGCGTGGGCTGGCTGCGGCCCTGGGCCGTAGCGTCGCAGGCCGGCACCGAGGCCGAGCTGCGCTACACCCACGTGCCCGACGCGCACTGGCCCTTTGCCTTCGCCGCGCGCCAGCGCTTCGAGCTCAACGGCAGCGCGCTCACGCTGCGCCTGACCCTCACCAACACCGACGAGCGCGCGCAGCCCGCGGGCCTGGGCTGGCATCCGTACTTCCCCAAGCGCTCGCGCAGCCGGCTGCACGCCGAGGTCAGCAGCCGCTGGGAACCCGACGCCAGCGGCCTGCCCGTGCGCCAGCTGCCGCAGGCCGGCATCGACGGCGACGTCGCCCACCTGGGCTTCGACCACTGCTTCGACGGCTGGCAAGGCGCGGCGCGGCTGCGCGACGAGCGGCTGTCGCTCAGGCTCACGTCCTCGTGCACGCGGCTCGTGGTCTACACGCCGGCCACCAGGCCTTACTGGTGCGTCGAGCCCGTGAGCCACGTGAGCAACGCCATCCACATGGCCGAACCGCCCACGCACGGCCTCGTCGACCTGCTGCCCGGCGCCACGCTGGAGGGCTGGATGCGGCTGGAGGTGGCCTGCGCATGACAGGCCCGGTGCTGCAGCTCGACTGGCAACCGCTGCCCGTACCCCCGGGCCTGCTGGGCGAGTCGCCGTTCTGGCACCCCGACGAGCAGGCGCTGTACTGGCTCGACATCCCCGGCCGCGCGCTGCACCGCTGGCAGCCAGCGCCCGGCACTGAGGGCGCACACCGCCGCTGGGAGCTGCCTGCCGAGCCCGGCTGCATTGCGCCGCTGCCCTGCGGCTGGCTGCTGATGGCGCGGCGCGACGGCCTGTTCCGCGTCGACCCCGCCACGGCCACGGCCGAGCGCCTGGCCGCGCCGCCCTACGAGCCCGCCACCGAACGCTTCAACGACGGCAAGGCCGACGCCGCCGGCCGGCTGTGGGTCAGCACCATCTACGAGCCGCGCGACAAGCCCGCGGCAGCGCTGTACCGATGGGACGGTGCCACGCTCGAGCGCCTGCTCGGCGGCCTGACCATCGGCAACGGCCTGGCCTTCAGCGCCGACGGCCGCACGGTGCTCACCGCCGACACGCCCACGCACGCGGTGACGGCGCACACGCTGGACAGCGGCACCGACCGCCTGGTGGCGCCGCGCGTGCTGCATCGTTTCGAGCCCAAGGTCTCTGGCGCTCCACTCGACCACTATGGCGGCCGCCCTGACGGCGCAGCCATCGACGTCGATGGCGGCTACTGGGTGGCGATGATGGAAGGCCAGCGCCTCGTGTGCCTCGCGCCCGACGGCACGCTGCGTGCCAGCGTGCCGCTGCCGGTGCGCTGCCCGACCATGCCCTGCTTCGGCGGGGCCGACGGGCGCACCCTCTACGTCACCACCGCCTGCATCAACCGGCCAGCGGCCGAGCTGGCGGCCCAGCCCTGGGCGGGCCGCGTGCTGATGGCGCGGGCACCGGTGGCCGGCCTGCCGGTGAACTTCGCGCGCGGCTGAGCGTGGCCACGCCACACCCCCGGGCCGAGCTCGTTGCGCGGCTGACCGCGCCGCGCGAGTGGGGCCTCGCCATCATCGGCGGCGGCTCGGTGGGCCTGGGCGTGGCGCTCGACGCCGCGGCGCGCGGCTTCTCGGTGCTGCTGCTGGAGGCCGGCGACTTTGCCTGCGGCACCTCGTCGCGCGCCACCAAGCTGGCGCACGGCGGCGTGCGCTACCTGGCGCAGGGCGACCTCGGCCTCGTGCGCGAAGCCCTGCGCGAGCGCGGCGCGTTGCTGGCCAACGCGCCGCACGTGGCCGCGCCGCTGCCCTTCGTCATGCCGGCCTACCGCTGGTGGGAGAAAGGCTTCTACGGCGCCGGCCTCAAGGCCTACGACTTGCTGGCCGGCTCGCGGGCCCTCGGAACCACCGAGTGGCTCGATGCGCGCCGCGCGCAGGCCCTGTTGCCCGGCGTGCGCGCGCAGGGCCCCGCCGGCACGCTGCAAGGCGGCGTGCGCTACTGGGACGGCCAGTTCGACGACGCGCGCCTGGCGCTGCTGCTGGCGCGCACCGCCGCCGAGCGCGGCGCGCTGCTGCTCAACCATGCGCGGGTGACGGCGCTGCTGCGCGAGCGCGGCCAGG
The DNA here is from genome assembly GCA_023657425.1 of Ideonella sp. WA131b. NCBI lineage: Bacteria > Pseudomonadati > Pseudomonadota > Betaproteobacteria > Burkholderiales > Sphaerotilaceae > Ideonella > Ideonella sp. WA131b. The sequence continues at coordinate 1,323,492 of JAGTJW010000001.1, read as the reverse complement.
TGCGCGGCCTGGTGGTGCACGACACCGAGACCGGCAGCGCCCACCGCGTGACGGCACGCTGCGTCGTCAACGCCACCGGCGTGTGGGTCGACGGGATCACCGCGCTTGACCACGACGAGGCGGAGCCCGCCGCGCCCGCCGCGCCGCGCGTGGCGCCCAGCCAGGGCGTGCACCTGGTGGTCGACCGCGCCTTCCTGCCCGGCCCCGGCGCCCAGGTTCATGGCTTGCTGGTGCCCAAGACGGAGGACGGCCGCGTGCTCTTCGCCGTGCCCTGGCTGGGCAAGACGGTGCTGGGCACCACCGACACGCCGCGCCCCGACGCCCCCGCCGAGCCCGAGCCGCGCGCCGACGAGGTGGCCTTCATCCTGCGCGAGGCCGGCCGCTACCTGGCGCGGGCACCACGGCCGGCCGACGTGCGCTCGGTGTGGGTGGGGCTGCGCCCGCTGGTCAGGCCTGGCGCCGGGGCAGCGGGCGCGGTCGGCGACACGCGGTCGATCTCGCGCGAGCACACCGTGTGGGTGTCGCGCTCGGGCCTCGTCAGCGTGACGGGCGGCAAGTGGACCACCTACCGCGCGATGGCCGAGGACGTGCTGGCACGCTGCATGGCCGCCGGCCTGCTGCCGCAGCGGCCGGCGGGCGCGACGACGGCGCTGCGCCTGCTGGGCACACCCGCCGTCAGCGATCCGGCGCGAACGCTCTCCGCGCCGCCGGGCGAGCACCTCTACGGTGCCGAGGCCGCTGCGCTGCGGGTGCTGCCCGGCGCCGACCGCTGGCTCGCGCACGATGGCGAAACCGGGGTCGGCGTGCTGAGCGAGGCCATGGTGCGCTTTGCCGTACGCCACGAGTTCGCGCGCACGACAACCGACGTGCTGGCAAGGCGCTCGCGCCTGTTGTTCCTCGATGCCGCCGTGGCCGCCGCGGCAGCACCCGCCGTCGCGGCCATCGTCGGCGAGGAGACCGGCCGCGATCCGGCGCTCCAGGCCTTCACGGCGCTGGCTGCGCAGTACACGCGCCTGCCGTGAGGCCTTGCGCTCACATCGACGAGTACTTCACCGAGCAGCCATAGGGCCGCGTCACCGGCGTGCTCACCGGCTTGCCGGCCAGCGACTCGGACAGCGCCACCTTGACGTGGTTGGTGGCGGTGGCGATGTCGGCCTGCCGGCTGCTGGGGTTGCTGTCGATGGCGCCGGCATAGACCAGTTTGCCGGCGGGATCGATGATGTACAGGTGCGGCGTCGTGCGGGCGCCGTACGCGCGGCCGACCTTTCCTTCGGCGTCCATCAGCGTCGCCGTGGCAGCGGCCTTCTGCTGCTGCATCCAGGCCGCCATGTCGGCGGGCTTGCGGAAGTCGCGCGAGTCGGCGGCGGTGCTGTTGACGCTGAGCCAGACCACGCCCTTGGCCACCGCCTCGCGCTGCGTGCCCTGCATATTGCCGCTGCCGTAGTGCTTGACGACGTAGGGGCAGCCCGGGTTCACCCACTCCAGCACGACATGGCGGCCATTGAAGTCGGCCAGCGAAACGGCCTTGCCGGCGGTGTCCAGCGCCGTGAAGGCCGGCGCGGGCTGGCCGACGGTGGCGTTGGCGAAGGCCGCGCTGGCGGCCAGCGCGAGGGCGGCACCGGTGAAGGCGCGGCGGGTGTAGGCGTGCATGCGGGCGCCTGGCGATGGTGGGTCAGCGCGCGGCGCCGAGGGCGCCGAGCACCTCGTCGATGCTGAGAATCTCGCTCAGCAGCCTTGGCCCTGCCGCGCCGGGGGTGTAGACGGCATAGACCGGCACGCCGCTGCGGCCGTAGCGCGCGAGCTGCGCGGTGATGGCGGGGTCGCGCCGCGTCCAGTCGGCGCGCAGCAGCAGCACGTTCTTCGCGTCGAACGCGGCCTGCACATCGGCCGCGGCCAGCGTGGTGCGCTTGTTGAACTGGCAGGTGACGCACCAGGCCGCGGTGTAGTCGACGAACACCGTGCGGCCTTCGGCCTGCCCTTGCGCCACGCGCTCGGCACTCCAGGGCTGCCAGGCCGCATCGGCCGCCGCAGCGCTGCCGCCCGGCGCGGCACCGGCCAGCGCGTCCTGGCGCAGCGAGGGCAGCGCCCACACCAGCGCCGCCACCAGCAGCAACACGGCCGCGGTGCCGAAGCCGCCCCGGGCCTTCGGGCCCAGCGTCGGCGAGCCCAGAGCCCAGGCCACGAAGGCCAGCGCCACCAGCAGGCCCAGCAGCGCCACCGCGCCGTCGATGCCCACCTGCACGCCCAGCACCCACACCAGCCACACCACGGTGGCGAACATCGGGAAGGCCATCAGCGACTTGAAGTGCTGCATCCAGGCGCCCGGGCGCGGCAGCGCGCGCGTCAATGCCGGCCAGACGCTGGCGGCCAGGAAGGGCAGCGCCATGCCCACGCCAAGCGCGGCGAACACGGCCAGTGCCTGCATGGGGGGCATGGTGAGGGCCGCGCCGAGCGAGACGCCCATGAACGGCGCCGTGCAGGGGCTGGCCACGGCCACGGCAAGCACGCCGGTCAGGAAGTGATCGGCCACCGGATGGCGGGCCTGCACCCCGGCCCACGAGGACGGCAGCACCGAGCCGACCTCGAACACGCCCGCCAGGTTCAAGCCGATCAGCGTGAAGAGGGCCGCCAGCACCGCCACCACCGCCGGCTGCTGCAGCTGGAAGCCCCAGCCCAGCTGCTCGCCCCCGGCGCGCAGCGCCAGCAGCAGGCCGGCCAGGGCCATGAAGCTGAGAACCACGCCGGCCGTGTAGGCCAGGCCGCCGGCCCGCTGCGCGCGCCGGTCTGCGCCTGTGCGGGCAAAGCCCAGCACCTTGAGCGACAGCACCGGGAAGACGCAGGGCATCAGGTTGAGGATCAGCCCGCCCAGCAAGGCCAAGGCCACGGCGAGCACGAAACCCGGCGGCACAGCCGCGGGCACCACCGTGATCTCGGCGTTGCCCAGCACCGGCGCGGGCACCGTCACCGCAACCAGCGCAGGCCAGGGCGTCGTCACGGCCACGCGCAGCCCGGCGGGCTGGCCCTCGCTGATCAGCACCGCCGGCATCGTGGCGGGCGATTCGCTGCGCATCGGATCCACCGCCACGCGCGCCGTCCAGGTGCCGTCGGCCCAGGCCGTGGCCGGCTTGGCGGCGTTGACGATGACGCCGGGCGTCTCGGGGAGGAAGCCGAGCTCGCGGCCCTGCCAGGCCGCCGGCAGGCCGGCGATGCGCACGACGAGCTCGCTGCCCTCGAGCGCGGCCTCGGCCCGGGCGCCGGGCAGGTCTTGCGGGCGCGCGGCGCGCGCAGCCTCGAACAGCGCCGCGTGCCCCGCCGTGGCGGCGTTGACCGGCAGCTGCAGCGTGAACTCACCGCTCTCGGGAATGCACACGTCCTTGCACACGAGCCACTCAGCGGCCAGCTTGACGGTGAGGCTGTCGCCTTGCAGCCCTGCGGGCACCGAGAGCGACACCGGCAGCAGCAGCCTGCCCTCGTAGCCGAAGTTCATCAGCGGGCCGATGGGCAGCCGCTGGGGTGTGGGCCAGTCGATATCGCCGGCCGCCGCGCCGGCCGGCAGCGTCCAGGCCAGCGTCGTGGGCAGACCCGAGTCGCCCGGGTTCTTCCAGTAGGTGTGCCAGTGTTCTTTGTGTTCGATCTTCAGGCCCAGCCAGGCGGGCCTGCCGGGCTGCAGCCCCTCGGGCGCGTGCGCCACCAGTTCCGCCCGCACCTGTGGCGTGGTGACGACAGCCGAACGCGGGCTTGTTGCCGCGGCGGGGGCCAGGGCGACCAGGGCGAGTGCGGCGAGTGCGGCGAGCGTGACGGATTGGAATCGCATGCAGTGACGGGCACGGGCGACCCGGGGTCGCAGAGGGGGCAGCACCGGTACAGACGGTGAGGCGCGGCTGAAGTTCCGCCGCTGTCCTCCAGGGCCGGCGGCGAGGGGGCATTCTGGGGCACCACGGGTTTCTTCGTATAATCGACAGGCTTTGCTACCCACAGCCGCAAGTCGTTCCAGATGGCGCAGCTTCCGCAAACCCGCACCGGGCTGCACCCCGTGCCTTGGGACGATACCGAAGACGGCTCGGGCCGGCAGGCGTTCAAGCCGCTGACGCGCGAGGAGGCGTCGGCCCTGCGCCAGAAGCAGCCGCCGCTGTCACCGTGGCGGGTGCTGATGGTGCAAGTGGCGGTGGGTGTGGGGGTGGCGCTGCTCGCGGTGCTGCTCACGCGCCGGGTCGAGCTGGCGTGGTCGGTGCTTTACGGCGCCGCCACGGTGGTGCTGCCGGGGGCACTGATGGCCCGGGGCATGACCAGCCGGCTCAGCAGCATGTCGCCCGGCGTCAGCGGCGTCAGCTTCATGTTGTGGGAGATGGTGAAGATCGTCGCCTCGATCGCCCTGCTTGCGCTGGCGCCGAAGGTGGTCGAGCCGCTGAGCTGGCCAGCGCTGCTGGTGGGCCTGGTGGTGTGCATCAAGGTTTACTGGTGGGCGCTGCTGTGGCGCCCGTCGCCGAAGAGCTAGAGGGACTCGTCACGTCATGTCAGCGCCAGGCCAGGAACTCACCGCGGGCGAGTACATCCGCCACCACCTCGGGCATCTGCAGACCGGCAAGCAGAGCGCGGTCGCCGACTTCACCGTGCTCAACCTGGATTCGGCGTTCTGGTCGCTGCTGCTGGGCGTGTTGGGCTGCTTCATCCTTTGGCGTGCCGCCAAGAGCGCCACGGCCGGCGTGCCGGGCCGCTTCCAGGCGGCGGTGGAGATCCTCGTCGAGATGGTCGAGAGCCAGGCCAAGGGGATCGTGCACAACGCCCAAAGCCGCAAGCTCGTGGCCCCGCTGGCCCTGACGGTGTTCGTCTGGATCTTCCTGATGAACGCGATGGACCTGCTGCCTGTCGACCTGCTCCCGTACGTCTGGGACCACATGGGTCTGCACGCGGTGTTTGGCGCCAAGGACTACATGCGGGTCGTGCCCACCGCCGACCTGTCGGTGACGATGGGGCTGGCGATGGGGGTGCTGATCGTCTGCCTCTTCTACAACATGAAGATCAAGGGCATCGGCGGCTGGGCCCACGAGCTGGTCACGGCCCCGTTCGGCGCTCACCCGCTGCTGTGGCCGGTGAACCTGGTGATGCAGATCATCGAATTCTTCGCCAAGACGCTGAGCCACGGCATGCGGCTGTTCGGCAACATGTACGCCGGCGAACTGATCTTCTTCCTGATCGCGCTCATGGGCGGGGCCTTCACGCTGTCGGCCACCGGCATCTTTCTGGGCATAGGCCACATCGTCGCCGGCACGGTGTGGGCCATCTTCCACATCATGATCATCACTCTGCAGGCGTTCGTGTTCATGATGCTCACGCTGGTCTACGTCGGCCAGGCCCACGACGCCCACTGACCCCTCGGCCGCGCCGAAGCCCGGTCTTCAGCACGGCCTCGTTTCGATCGCATCCGCTTCTTCTCCAAACCAACCTTCCTACTCACGGAGCACAACATGGAAGTCATCAGCTTTACCGCCATCGCCGTCGGTCTGATCATCGGTCTCGGTGCCGTCGGCGCCTGCATCGGCATCGGCATCATGGGCAGCAAGTACCTCGAAGCCGCGGCGCGCCAGCCCGAACTGATGGGCGAGCTGCAGACCAAGATGTTCCTGCTGGCCGGCCTGATCGACGCGGCCTTCATCATCGGCACCGGTATCGCGCTGTGGTTTGCCACCGCCAACCCGTTCCTGGGCCAGATCGCCAACCTGCCGAAGTAATGTCGCCCACCCCCGGAGCGGCTTCGCCGCTCCCCCTCAAGGGGGCAACGCCAGGGGCCCGGCGGAGCCGGTTCCGCGGCGTTCGCTTGGGAAGTTAATTGCGACCGAGGCATGCCATGAGCATCAACGCCACACTTTTCTTCCAGCTGATCGTCTTTGCGATCCTGGTCTGGTTCACGATGCGCTACATCTGGCCGCCGATCACGGCGGCGCTGGACGAGCGCGCGAAGAAGATCGCCGAAGGCCTGTCGGCCGCCGACAAGGCCAAGGCCGACCTCGCCGCTGCCAACTCGCGTGTCGAGCAGCAACTGGCTGCCGCGCGCACCGACGCGGCCAAGCGCCTGGCCGACGCCGAGCACCTGGCTCAGCAGATGGTCGAAGAGGCCAAGGGCCGCGCGTCGGAAGAGGCCGCGAAGATCATCGCCGCCGCCCGCGCCGAGGCCGAGCAGGAGTCGGTGAAGGCCCGCGAGACGCTGCGCGACCAGGTCGCCGGGCTGGCCGTCAAGGGTGCCGAAGCCATCCTCAAGCGCGAGGTCAACGCCGGCGTGCACGCCGAGCTGCTGTCGCGCCTGAAGACCGAGCTCTGAGGCGAACCATGGCCGAGATCGCCACCCTCGCCAGGCCTTACGCCGAGGCCTTGTTCAAGGCCGCTGGCGCGGACGCCGCGGCCCTGAAGAGCCAGGTCACCGACCTGGCCGCACTGGCCGCCGACCCGCTGCTGAAGCAGTTCGCCGACAACCCCAAGGTGTCGACGGACCAGGTCTTCGACGTGATCGCCGGCATCGCGCTGCAGCAAGGCCTGTCCTTGCATGCCAAGGCCGGCAACCTGCTGCGTGCGGTGCTTGAAAACGGCCGGCTGTCGGTGCTGCCCGAGATCGCGGCGCAGTTCTCGACCCTCGTCAACGCCCAGGGCGGCGTGTCCGATGCGCTCGTCGAAAGCGCCTTCCCGATCGACGCCGGGCAACTGCCCGACGTGCTCGCCACGCTGGAAAAGCGCTTTGGTCGCCGCCTGAATGCGCGCGTCGAAGTGCTGCCCGAGCTGATCGGCGGCATCCGCGTCACCGTGGGCGACGAAGTGCTGGACACCTCGGTCAAGGCCCGTCTCGAACAGATGAAGCTTTCGCTCGCCAGCTGAGCCGAGCGAAGCAATAGGAGCACCCCATGAACCTGAATCCCGCTGAAATCTCCGAGCTGATCAAGAGCCGCATCGAGGGCCTTTCGGCCCAGGCGGACATCAAGAACCAGGGTACGGTGGTGTCCGTCACCGACGGCATCGTGCGCGTGCATGGCCTGTCCGACGTGATGGCGGGCGAAATGCTCGAGTTCCCGCCCACCGCCAGCGGCCAGGCCACCTACGGCCTGGCGCTGAACCTCGAGCGCGACTCGGTCGGCGCGGTGATCCTGGGCGAGTACGAGCACATCTCCGAAGGCGACACCGTCAAGTGCACCGGCAACATCCTGTCGGTGCCGGTGGGTCCGGAGCTCATCGGCCGCGTCGTCAACGCGCTCGGCCAGCCGATCGACGGCAAGGGCCCGATCAACGCCAAGATGACGGACGTGATCGAGAAGGTCGCCCCGGGCGTGATCGCGCGCAAGAGCGTGGACCAGCCGGTGCAGACGGGTCTCAAGTCGATCGACTCGATGGTGCCCGTGGGCCGTGGCCAGCGCGAGCTGATCATCGGCGACCGCCAGACCGGCAAGACGGCCGTGGCGATCGACACGATCATCAACCAGAAGGGTCAGAACATGACCTGCGTCTACGTCGCCATCGGCCAGAAGGCGTCGTCGATCAAGAACGTGGTGCGCAGCCTGGAGCAGGCCGGCGCGATGGAGTACACCATCGTCGTGGCCGCCAGCGCCTCGGAATCGGCCGCGATGCAGTACGTGTCGGCCTACTCGGGCTGCACGATGGGCGAGTACTTCCGCGACCGCGGCCAGGACGCGCTGATCATCTATGACGACCTGTCCAAGCAGGCCGTTGCGTACCGCCAGGTTTCGCTGCTGCTGCGCCGCCCGCCGGGCCGCGAAGCCTACCCCGGCGACGTGTTCTATCTCCACTCGCGCCTGCTGGAGCGTGCCGCGCGCGTGAACGCCGACTACGTCGAGGCCTTCACCAAGGGCGAGGTCAAGGGCAAGACCGGTTCGCTGACGGCGCTGCCGATCATCGAGACGCAAGCCGGCGACGTGTCGGCCTTCGTGCCGACCAACGTGATCTCGATCACCGACGGCCAGATCTTCCTGGAAACCAGCCTGTTCAACGCCGGCATCCGCCCCGCCATCAACGCCGGTATCTCGGTGTCGCGCGTGGGTGGTGCCGCCCAGACCAAGCTGATCAAGAGCCTGTCCGGCGGCATCCGTACCGACCTGGCGCAGTACCGTGAACTGGCCGCCTTCGCGCAGTTCGCATCCGACCTGGACGCCGCCACCCGCAAGCAGCTTGACCGCGGCGCCCGCGTGACCGAACTGCTCAAGCAGGCGCAGTACAGCCCGCTGCCCATCAGCCTGATGGCCGCCACGCTGTACGCGGTGAACAAGGGCTACGTGGACGACATCGACACCAAGAAGGTGCTCGCTTTCGAACATGGCCTGCACCAGCACCTGAAGAGCAGCCACGCCGCCCTGTTGGCCAAGCTCGAAAACGACAAGGCCATGGACAAGGCCGCCGAAGAAGAGCTCGCCGGCGCCATCGCGTCGTTCAAGAAGTCGTTCGTCTAAACGCCGGCGCAGCGAAGGAGCAAGACCATGGCGGTCGGCAAAGAGATACGCGGCAAGATCAAGTCGGTGGAGAACACCAAGAAGATCACCAAGGCCATGGAAATGGTCGCCGCCAGCAAGATGCGCAAGGCGCAGGAGCGCATGCGCTCGGCGCGGCCCTATGCCGACAAGATCCGCAACATCACGGCGCACCTCTCGGAAGCCAACCCCGAGTACAAGAGCGCGTACCTGCGGTCCACCGACAAGCCCAAGGCCGTGGGCTTCATCGTCGTCACCACCGACAAGGGCCTGTGCGGCGGCCTCAACACCAACGTGTTGCGCGCGGTGACGAACAAGATGAAGGAAGTGCAGTCCGCCGGCTGCACCATCCACACGGTGGCCATCGGCAACAAGGGCTTTGGCTTCCTCAACCGCATCGGCGCCACCGTGGTGAGCCACGCCACGCAGCTGGGCGACGCGCCGCAGCTCGATAAGCTCATCGGCCCGGTGAAGGTGATGCTCGACGCCTTCGTCGAGGGCAAGCTCGACGCCGTGTACCTGTGCTACACGAAGTTCATCAACACGATGAAGCAGGAGCCGCTGGTCGAGCCGCTGCTGCCGCTGGCCGCCGCGCGCCTGGAGCAGAGTGCCGCCGAGAAGACGCAGTACGGCTGGGACTACATCTACGAGCCCGACGCGCCCACCGTCATCGACGACCTGCTCACGCGCTACATCGAGGCCCTGGTCTACCAGGCCGTCGCGGAGAACATGGCCAGCGAGCAGAGCGCGCGCATGGTGGCCATGAAGGCCGCCACCGACAACGCCGGCACGCTGATCGGTGAGCTCAAGCTCATCTACAACAAAACGCGCCAGGCCGCGATCACCAAGGAACTCTCCGAGATCGTCAGCGGCGCGGCCGCCATCTCGGGCTGACGTTCCCTGGCTGACGCCCACCCCCGATTTCGATTTAGAAGGACACAACAATGTCGCAAGGAAAGATCGTCCAGTGCATCGGCGCCGTGGTCGACGTCGAGTTCCCCCGCAATCAGATGCCGCACATCTACGACGCGCTCAAGACCGAAGGTGGCGCGCTCACGCTCGAGGTGCAGCAGCAGCTCGGCGACGGCATCGTGCGCACCATTGCGCTCGGTTCGTCCGACGGCATCAAGCGCGGCCTCGTCGTCATGAACACCGGCGCGCCGATCACGGTGCCGGTGGGCAAGGCCACGCTCGGCCGCATCATGGACGTGCTGGGCAGCCCGATCGACGAGCGCGGCCCCGTGAGCCAGGAGCTCACCGCCTCCATCCACCGCAAGGCCCCGGCCTATGACGAGCTGAGCCCGTCGCAGGAGTTGCTCGAAACCGGCATCAAGGTGATCGACCTGATCTGCCCGTTCGCCAAGGGCGGCAAGGTGGGCCTGTTCGGCGGCGCCGGCGTCGGCAAGACCGTGAACATGATGGAGCTCATCAACAACATCGCCAAGGCGCACTCGGGCCTGTCGGTGTTTGCCGGCGTGGGTGAGCGCACCCGCGAGGGCAACGACTTCTATCACGAGATGTCGGACTCCAAGGTCGTGGTGCAGGACAACCTGCCGGAGTCGAAAGTGGCCATGGTCTACGGCCAGATGAACGAGCCGCCGGGCAACCGCCTGCGCGTGGCGCTCACCGGCCTGACGATCGCCGAGTCGTTCCGCGACGAGGGCCGTGACGTGCTGTTCTTCGTCGACAACATCTACCGCTACACGCTGGCCGGCACGGAAGTGTCCGCGCTGCTGGGCCGCATGCCGTCGGCCGTGGGCTACCAGCCGACGCTGGCCGAGGAAATGGGCCGCCTGCAGGAGCGCATCACCTCCACCAAGGTGGGCTCGATCACCTCGATCCAGGCCGTGTACGTGCCCGCCGACGACCTGACCGACCCGTCGCCCGCCACCACCTTCGCCCACCTCGACGCCACCGTGGTGCTGAGCCGCGACATCGCCTCGCTGGGCATCTACCCCGCCGTGGACCCGCTGGACAGCACCAGCCGCCAAATCGACCCCAACGTGGTCGGCGAAGAGCACTACGCCACCACGCGCGCCGTGCAGGCCACGCTGCAGCGCTACAAGGAACTGCGCGACATCATCGCCATCCTGGGCATGGACGAACTCAGCCCCGAAGACAAGCTGGCCGTGGCGCGCGCGCGCAAGATCCAGCGTTTCCTGAGCCAGCCTTTCCACGTGGCCGAGGTGTTTACCGGCGCCCCGGGCAAGTACGTGCCGCTGAAGGAAACCATCCGCGGCTTCAAGATGATCGTGGCCGGCGAGTGCGACCACCTGCCCGAGCAGGCGTTCTACATGGTTGGCACCATCGACGAAGCCTTCGAGAAGGCCAAGAAAATCAACTGAACACCAGCCGTTCGGGCTGAGCTTGTTGAAGCCCGTTTCACCACAGGCGCTTCGACAGGCTCAGCGCGAACGGAGTAGGCTGAACACCAGCCGTTCGGGCTGAGCTTGTCGAAGCCCGGTTCACCACGGGCGCTTCGACAGGCTCAGCGCGAACGGAGTAGGCTGAACATCAGCCGTTCGGGCTGAGCTTGTCGAAGCCCGGTTCACCACAGGCGCTTCGACAGGCTCAGCGCGAACGGAGTAAGCTGAACACCAGCCGTTCGGGCTGAGCTTGTTGAAGCCCGTTTCACCACAGGCGCTTCGACAGGCTCAGCGCGAACGGAGTAGGCTGAACATCAGCCGTTCGGGCTGAGCTTGTCGAAGCCCGGTTCACCACAGGCGCTTCGACAGGCTCAGCGCGAACGGAGTAAGCTGGACACCAGCCGTTCGGGCTGAGCTTGTCGAAGCCCGGTTCACCACAGGCGCTTCGACAGGCTCAGCGCGAACGGAGTAAGCTGAACATCAGCCGTTCGGGCTGAGCTTGTCGAAGCCCGGTTCACCACAGGCGCTTCGACAGGCTCAGCGCGAACGGAGTAAGCTGAACATCAGCCGTTCGGGCTGAGCTTGTCGAAGCCCGGTTCACCACAGGCGCTTCGACAGGCTCAGCGCGAACGGAGTAAGCTGAACACCAGCCGTTCGGGCTGAGCTTGTCGAAGCCCGATTCACCACGGGCGCTTCGACAGGCTCAGCGCGAACGGAGTAGGCTGAACATCAGCCGTTCGGGCTGAGCTTGTCGAAGCCCGGTTCACCACAGGCGCTTCGACAGGCTCAGCGCGAACGGAGTAAGCGGAGACCCCATGGCTACTACCCTGCACGTGGACGTGGTCAGCGCTGAAGAGAGCATCTTCAGCGGCGAGGCCAGGTTCGTCGCCCTTCCGGGCGAAAACGGCGAGCTCGGCATCCTGCCGCGCCACACGCCGCTGATCACGCGCATCCGGCCCGGAGCCGTGCGCATCCAGCGCGCCCAGCCTGACAAAGACGGCAGCGAAGAAGAGTTCGTGTTCGTGGCCGGTGGCATCCTCGAGGTGCAGCCGGGTGTGGTGACGGTGCTCGCCGACACGGCCATCCGCGGCCACGACCTCGACGAAGCCAAGGCCACCGAGGCCAAGAAGCTGGCCGAAGAGGCGATGAAGAACGCCAAGAGCGACATCGATCTGGCAGCGGCGCAGGGCGAGTTCGCCGCCATGGCCGCGCAGCTGGCGGCCATCCAGAAGCTGCGCAAGAAGTAGGGTCGCTCAGCGCCAGCCCCGATGCCGCCGGCGCGGTTGCGTGCGCTGATCTGGCCGCCGTGGGCCTGCACCAGAGTGCGGCTGATGGCCAGGCCCAGGCCCGTGCCGCCCGAGCCGTCCTTGGTGCGGCTGCTCTGCACGAAGGCCTCGAAGATGGCCTCTTGCTCGCCGTCGGGAATGCCCGGACCGCGGTCGGCCACCGGCAGCCGCAGGTCGCCGCGCTATGGCCAGAGGCGTGGATGTCACCGAACATGGTCGCCAGCCGCGCCTGTTCGCCGGCTCGTCGCAGGCCCAGCTCCGAAAAGCCGATGATCGACTGCAGCGGGGTGCGCAACGCATGGCTGATGTTGTTGAGGCATGTGGGATGCCTGCCCGGCGCGCACCACCGAGCATCGAACAGCGATGACCTGAGGGCAGGCGTCGCACAAGCCTCGGGGGAGGAAAGCCAGCACGGCCCTGGGTCCTGCGAACGGTCGCTTGGCATACACCACCCACGCGACCTTGCGCAGCGGCGTGAGCCAGGCCTTGAACGCCCGGGTGTCGGCCAGGCCGGCTTGCTCGCCGAAGAACCTCAGCTTGCCGTCCTGTTGCAGCCGCTGGAGTTCCTTCAGGAAGCACCGTCTGAGCAGGCGCAACAGCACGCGCACCGGCGGGAAAAACGCCGGTCTGCACGCGACCCAGGTTTTGCCATCGGGTGCCAGTTCGCCACCGGGCACGACGAAGAAGAACTTCAGGCCCGTGAGTGTGGCGTTGAGCATGCGATGACGCAGCGGGGTACCCGCTCGGTGGGTCGTGTCCATGGTTGCTGCTCCGTCGATGAACGAGGCGGATCGCCTCGCTCGTCAACGTCGCAGAACTGGGACTGCAACGCACTGACGTCAAGGCCGGCGCCCAGGTGACCCTGCTGAACGCGGACCTGGTGGAGCAGAGCTCAGCCGCCGCCGAGAGTCTGCGGGAGCAGGCCCGCCAGCTGCTTGAGGCGGTGTCGGTCTTCCCGTGCGGCGACGCCGGACAGGAAACCCCAGCCAGGCTGGCACAGCAGGCGCTCGCGCGGGCGGCCGGCACGGCGCGGCCCGCGCACCGGACGGCGCCCGAGGCCGCCAGGCGCCCCGAGCCCGCCGCCCGGTCGGGGTGGAAGGCCATCTGACGAGGCGCCGCCGCCGCCTCCTTGACGAGGATCAGGCCCAGCACCCAGACTGCACCGTCCCCACCCCCCCAAGGGCAGCCAGGATGGGCAAGAACCACTCCAAGCACAAAGGCCGCGCCGCCAGCCCGGACGACCCACGTCCGATGGGCAAGGCCGAGTACCTCGAAGGCCTGGCGCCCCTGGAGCTGGAGCTCGACACCCTGGCGCGCTGGCTGCAGCACACGGGCCGGCGCCTGGTGGTGCTGATCGAGGGCCGCGACACCGCCGGCAAGGGCGGCGTCATCAGCGCCATCAGCCACCCGCTGAACCCGCGCATGTGCCGCGTGGTGGCCCTGCCCAAGCCCAACGACCGCGAGCGCACGCAGTGGGTCTTCCAGCGCTATGTGTCGCACCTGCCCGGCGCCGGCGAGATCGTGCTGTTCGACCGCAGCTGGTACAACCGGGCCGGCGTCGAGGCCGTCATGGGCTACTGCACACCCGAGCAGACCGCAGCCTTCCTGAAGCAGGCGCCGGTTTTCGAGAAGATGCTCGTCGACGAGGGCATCCTGCTGTTCAAGTACTGGCTCACCGTTGACCAGGCCTTGCAGGAGCAGCGCTTTGCCGAGCGCCTGGCCGACCCGCTCAAGCGCTGGAAGCTCAGCCCCGTGGACCTGGAGGCGCGCAGCCGCTACGCCGCCTACACCGAGGCCCGCCACCGCATGCTGGAGGCCACACACACCAGCCACGCGCCGTGGACGCTGGTGAATTTCAACGACCAGCGGCGCGGGCGCCTGGCACTGATCCGCCACCTCATCGACGCGCTGCCCGAGCACAACGTGCCGTCGGCGCCGATCGTGTTCACGCCACTGGCCGGCGCGCCGCTGAAAGAGCGCTTCAAGGGCCCGCTGAAGCCGATCTGAGCCGCCAGGCCCAGGAGCTCAGGCGCTCGCCGACTTTTCCAGCGCGCTCTTCGCGTCGTCGACCTGCGCCAGCACCTGGGCCAGCCAGGGCAGCACCGGCTGCAGGGTCGAGAACAGCGAGTGCGGCGGATTGGCCACGAAGACGCTGCTGCCCAGCATGCCGAAGCCGCGCGCCTGCGGTGGCGCCACGGTCAGCCGGGCGTGGATCCATCCCTTCTTGGCGCCGGCATCGGCCGCGGCCTTCAGGCGCTGCGGCAGCTGCGCCGCCTCGAGCAGCTGCAGCTGCGGCAGCCAGACGATGACGATGGTCTCGGGCATGCGCTGCAGCGCCTCGCGCACGGCAGCCAAGGTGCGCGCGTAGTCGGTCTTCAGCTCGTAGGGCGGGTCGATCAGCAGCACCGCACGCCGCGTGGCGTGGGGCAGCTGGCCCTTGATGGCACCGAAGCCATCGCCCAGATGCACCTGCACGCCGGGCTCGTCGCCGAGGTAGGAGTGCAGGATCTTGTGCTCGGTGGGGTGCAGCTCGTACAGGCGCAGCTGGTCCTGCCCGCGCTGGCAGGCCCGCGCCAGCGCGGGCGAGCCGGGGTACTGCCGCAGGCCCCTGCCGTCGTTGAAGGCCTGCACCTGCCGCACCAGCGCCGCCACCGGCTCCGGCAGGTCGTCGCGGCCCACCAGGCGGCCGATGCCGTCGGCAAACTCGGCCTTCTTCTGCGCGTAAGCGCCTTCGAGCGAATAGCCGCCGGCCCCGGCGTGGGTGTCGATGCAGCGCCAGCCGGCCGGCTTGGTGTTGAGGTACTCCAGCACGGCCAGCAGCACCACGTGCTTGAGCACGTCGGCGTGGTTGCCGGCATGGAACGCGTGGCGGTAGGCAAGCATGGGGGCGGACTGTGCCACGGCCGGCGGCGGGGCCCGGCGGCGCCATTCCCACTGCCGGCAACGATTCGCGCGCCGCGCCAGACTCTCGCCCCATGCGCACACCCTCCCTGTTCGACCCCATCCGCCTCGGCGACATCCCGCTGGCCACCCGCATTGCGATGGCGCCGCTCACCCGCAACCGCTCGCCGGGCCAGGTGCCCACGCCCCTGGTGGCCGAGTACTACGCGCAGCGCGCCGACCCCGCCACCGGCGCCGGCCTGCTCATCACCGAGGCCACGCCCGTGAGCCCGATGGGCCACGGCTACATCGACACGCCCGGCATCCACAGCGACGAGCAGGTCCGCGCCTGGCGGCAGGTGACCGACGCCGTGCACGCCCGCGGTGGCCGCATCGTCTGCCAGCTTTGGCACGTGGGCCGCATCTCGCACAGCAGCCTGCTGCCCGGGGGCGCCGCGCCCGTCAGCAGCACCGCAGTGGCCAGTGGCAGCCGCACGCTCGTCGACGCCGGGATGGCGCCGTGCTCGACGCCGCGCGCGCTGACCACCGACGAGGTGCCGCAGGCGGTGGACGAGTTCCGCCGCGCCGCGGTGCTGGCGATGGAGGCCGGCTTCGACGGCGTGCAGGTGCACGGCGCCAACGGCTACCTGATCGACCAGTTCCTGCGCGACACCATCAACGACCGCCAGGACCGCTACGGCGGCCCGATCGACAACCGCATCCGCTTCCTCGTGGAGGTGATGCAGGCCGTGGCCGGCGCGATTGGCGGCGGGCGCACGGGGCTGCGCCTCTCGCCCGTCACGCCGTCCAACGGCGCCAGCGCCGACAGCGACCCGCTGGCCCTGTTCACCGCGGCCCTGCAGGCGCTGGCGCCGCTGGACCTGGCCTTCGTCGAGGTGGTGGAAGGCGCCACCGGTGGCACGCGCGACGTGCCCGTCCACGGCCAGCCCTTCGACTACACCGCGCTGCGCCGCGCCTTCGCGGGCCCCTGGATGGTGAACAACGGCTACACGCGCGAGATGGCGCTCGCGGCCGTGGCCTCGGGGCAGGCCGATCTGGTGAGCTTCGGCCGGCCCTTCATCGCCAACCCCGACCTCGGCCGCCGGCTGCGCGAGAATGCGCCCTGGAACGAGCCCGACCGCAGCACCTTCTACCGCGGCGGCGCGCCG
Organism: Ideonella sp. WA131b; assembly: GCA_023657425.1. Classification (NCBI taxonomy): domain Bacteria; kingdom Pseudomonadati; phylum Pseudomonadota; class Betaproteobacteria; order Burkholderiales; family Sphaerotilaceae; genus Ideonella; species Ideonella sp. WA131b. The sequence continues at coordinate 1,307,329 of JAGTJW010000001.1, read as the reverse complement.
GGCTACACCGACTACCCGACCTTGCCTGCCGCGGCCTGACCCGGCCCGGCGGGCGCTGGCAAGGACCGCTTCAGCCGCGCCCCATGCGGGCACGGAACAGCTCGCGCAGGTTCACCTCGCGCGGGCCCGGCTGCAGCCGCAGCACGTCGCCCGCGGCCACGCTGCCCGGGTGCAGCACGGCGAGGTAGGTGCCGCAGTAGCCGCTGTCCACCATCAGCCGGCCGGCCTGCGCGAAGCCCATCGCGGCCTCGAACTTGAAGCAGGGCGTGCGCGGCTCGCTGACGACGAAGGTGGCGTCGGGGCCGGCGAGGCGGTCGCCGATCCAGAGATCGGGCTCGCGCAGGCCGGCCAGCAGCAGGTTCTCGCCGAACAGACCCGGCGGCACGGGTTCGTCCCACAGCGCCTGGCGGGCCTGCGCGCGCACCGTCTGCCAGAAGGCCAGGTGGGCCTGCGGATAGGCGTACACCGCCTTGGCCAGGCCACCATGGCGCGCGAGGTCGGCCTGCTCGTCGCCGGCCAGGCCCAGCGGGCCCACGGCCACACGGCCGGCCAGCGGCTGCTTGGCGATGGCGGTGGCCACCCGGCGGCCCGCGATGACCACCGGCCGCGTCCGGCCGACGCAGACGTGGACGATGGTGGCGGTGGCCGGTGCGATGGCGCTCATGGCGAGTTCCAAACAGTCCTTAACGCCCTTACTGCATGAATCAACGACTTACGCTCGCGGAGTTCGGTGATTTTTGAACCATCACTTCGCTCAGGGCTGAACTGCCCAGGATTTTCTACGCTGAATGCTGAACTCTGTTGGAGGTTTGCTGCTGCAGTCTGAGCCAGTGCTCTCTACCCAGCGCGGTCCAGCCACGGCACCGGGGTCAGAGGCCCCAAGGGTCTACAGAGCAGCGATTCAAGTGGCATGTCCGTCGGCTGGGTGTTCGCCCTGGCAGCCGGAGCGTGGCTCTGGAGGTGGGCCCCGTAGAGAGTCGGGATGAGGGCAGTGCCCGAGGTGGAGTCACGCCTTCAAGGTGCACAATGCCCCTGGCATCCTCGCCCCCAACACCACACCTTTCCGTGGCCAGTTCAGACCAACTCAAGGCGCTCATCAAGTCGCACATCAGTCGCGATGATGGGCAGTTCTTGTCGGTCGCCATGCAGGTGGCCGCACACGAAGCGAAGCTGGGCCACGGCAAGCTGGCCGAGGAACTGCGCGACATGATCGACGCGGCCAAGGCCCGGGTCGGCCAGGACGCGTCTGGGAAGCTGGTCGCCATCGGCAGCGCGGCGAAGCCGCGCGGCGAATTGGCCAGCCTGCTGACGGTGTCTCATCCTGCCAACCGGCTTGGGGACATGGTGCTGGACGAAGTGGCTTCCACCCAGCTCCAACGCGTCATCAAGGAACAGCGCCAGCTTGCCCGGATCAAGGAGCATGGGCTTGCGCCGCGCCGCAAGCTGTTGCTGGTCGGGCCGCCGGGGACTGGCAAGACCATGACTGCCGCTGCGCTAGCCGGTGAGCTGGGTATCCCCCTTTTTATGGTCCGCCTTGATTCGCTCATCACCAAATTCATGGGCGAGACGGCAACCAAACTCCGGCAGGTTTTCGACGCCGTGACCGATATTCGTGGCGTCTACTTTTTCGATGAGTTTGACGCCATCGGTACGCAGCGCGGGATGGCGAATGATGTAGGCGAGATTCGCCGGGTCTTGAACAGCTTCCTGCAAATGATCGAGCAGGACACGTCGAACAGTTTGATCATCGCGGCGACCAACCACGCTGAAGTTCTGGACTACGCGCTGTTCCGCCGCTTCGACGATGTCGTGGAATACCACCTGCCGTCGCCGGCTCAAGCAGTGGATCTGATTCGATCCCGCTTGGGCCACTTCGCGCCCAAGCCCTTCCGAAAGGAAGCGCTGCAGGGCCAGGCCGAGGGCCTGAGCCACGCTGAAATCTGTCGCGCGGTTGATGCGTCTATCAAGGACGCCATCCTGCATGACCAGACGAAAGTGCAACCAACCGATCTGGGGCGCGCGTTAGGGGAACGCCGCCTGATCAGTGCTCGGTTGGCACAAAGCGCAAAGCACTCGTCCAACCATGCCGGATCAACCACTCGATAGACGCCCACACCTCGTTCTAGCAAATACATCCACCGCACAGGCGTTCACGGCGCCTTCGTCTGGCGGAGGGTCGAGCGCTGTTCCGGCGCTTGATCGCGCTCAGCACGGCGGTGCCCTCAAGGCCCAGCTGCTCGCGCTACAGCCCATCGCTCAGCAGGCAGTAGCTGCTCAGAAGGAGCAAGGGCTCGAAAGTGGGCTAGGCCTGCAGGTTCAGTTCGTCGGGCAACCCGACGTAGCGCTGGCTTTTGAGAGCCTGGGCTACGAAGTTGGCAAGGACCCGCAGAAGAAGATCGAGGTGCTGAGCGTGCGGGTCGAAGGCGACACGACCTTCGCCAACGTCTTCGTTCCGGACGGCAAGCTGGCTCACTTCGAGAAGTACGTCGAGGACTATCTTGCCGAGCGCAAGAACGTCAGAGGCGATGCGCTCGATCACCGTGCGTTGCTGGACACAATCCTGGCGATCCGCCGCGCCGAGGTTCGTGCCCTGTGGACAGACGATCCGAAGCTGCTACCGCAAGACCCAACCGAGCCGATGTGGTGGGAAGTCTGGCTGCCCGTGCGCGGCGATCGCCAGGCGGTGCTCGCGGACTTCCGCAAACTGGCGGAGTTGGCCCAGTGCCAGGTCAGCGAGCACCACATCAGTTTTCCCGAGCGTACCGTCGTGCTGATGTTCGGCTCGGAACAGCAGTTCTCAACCTCGGTCATGACGCTGAACTGCGTCGCCGAACTGCGCCGCGCAAAGGAAACTGCCCACTTCTTCGACGGCATGACGCCGACAGAACAGCAGGAGTGGGTGGACGACACCCTCGCTCGCTTGACCGTTGCCCCCGACGAGGACTCGACGCCACGGGTTTGCCTGCTGGACTCGGGCGTCAATCGAGCCCACCCGCTGGTAGCCCCGTTCGTCGCCAGTGCGGATCTACACACCGTGAATCCAGCCTGGGGCGTTGACGACACCGCCAACCACGGCACAGGCCTCGCCGGACTCGTGGCACTGGGTGACCTGTCGGCGGCGCTGGCAACAGATGGGCTACTGACGGTGTCTCACCGCCTGGAGTCGGTGAAGCTGACCCCGGAGCAAGGCGCCAACGCTGGCGACTCACGGCAGCACGGTTACCTCTTTTCCGAGGCGGTATCGAGGCCCGAGATCGCGGCCCCCAAACGACCGCGGGTGTTCACCTCGGCAGTCACCTCCGACGATGAACGCGACCGAGGCCGCCCTTCGGCCTGGTCATCGACCGTTGACCGACTTGCCAGTGACTACGACGGCGACGGCCAGTTTCCCCGGCTCTTTGTACTGTGTGCAGGCAATACCCAGGACGCGCAGTCTTGGAACGCCTATCCCGACAGCCTGAGTTCACGCGGTATTCGCGACCCCGGCCAGGCCTGGAACGCGCTGACGGTCGGCGCCTGCACAGACAAGGTCACCATCAGCGAGGCTGACGCACAGCACAAAGTGCCGGTTGCCCCGAGCGGTGGCCTCAGCCCATACACCCGCACGTCGAACGGTTGGCACTCGGCGTGGCCCTTGAAGCCCGACGTGGTCTTTGAAGGGGGCAATGCCGGCAAGGATGTGCTCGGCGCCATCGGCATCAACAGCCTGAACCTGCTGACCGTCCACAACCTGCCGCAGGAGCGCCTATTCACCACCACCAACGCGACGAGTGCGTCGTCGGCGCTTGGTGCGCGCATGGCAGCGCAACTGATGGCCGCCTACCCTGCGCTTCGGCCCGAGACCATCCGGGCGCTGATCGTGCACTCGGCCGAGTGGACCGCCGCTATGCGGACGGTCTACCTGCCGGCTCACGGTTACCCCAGCAAGTCCGACTTCGTCAACCTGATTCGTCACTGCGGCTGGGGCGTGCCCAGTCTGGAGCGCGCGCTGTGGAGCGCTGGCAACTCCCTGACGCTGGTCGTCGAAGACATGGTGCATCCGTTTCAGAAAGTCACCGGCAAAGGCGTCGTCAGCCGTGACATGAACCTGCACGCGCTGCCCTGGCCGAAGGCGCAACTCGAAGCTCTACCGCCAGACACCCAGGTAGAGCTCTGCATCACTCTGTCCTACTTCATCGAGCCCAACCCGTCGGCGCGCGGCACATCGTCGAAGTTCCACTACCCGTCGCATCGCTTGCGCTTTGATGTGCAACGCCCTCTCGACGCGACGACCGACGACTTCGTCGCGCGCATCAACGCTGCGGCCGAGCGAGAAGACGACGGCGACCCGATCGACCCGCGCGACCCCGACTGGATCCTGGGCGACAGGCAACGCCACCGAGGATCGCTGCACCAAGACATCTGGCGAGGCACCGCCGCCGCGCTGGCCAACCGTGGCTTCATCGCTGTCTACCCTGCCAAGGGCTGGTGGCGTACCCGCCCAGCTCAAGAGCGCTACGACCTTCCCGCCCGCTACAGCCTCATCGTCTCCATCCGCACACCCGAAACCGACGTGGACCTCTACACCCCCATTGCCCAACAGGTGGCAGCGCAGGCGGCCGTGCCCGTCGTCGTGAACAGCTGAACTCACTTCCCAGATCGAGAACCCCGCATGTTCACCGGCGAACTTCGCAGCCAAGTCGATGCCATCTGGAATGCCTTCTGGACCGGCGGCAGCTCCAACCCGATGGAGGTGATCGAGCAGATCACCTGCCTGCTCTTCATCCGCCGCCTGGACGACGCGCACTCGCTGGGCCAGGCGCATGCCCACCACGGCTACCTGTTCGCCAACGCGCGGGCCACGCGGGTGAAGGCTTGGGCCGGCGGGCGGCCTGAGCCAGGCGGCCGAAGGATCCAGTGCAAAGATATTCGCTGAACAGAGAATATTAGATTCACGGTGAATGTCGGCTAGGATGGACAAGTTCGCTCCATCACCCGGCAGGCCCATGCTCCAGGCACCACCTTCGCACCACGCGATGCTGGATCGGCTCATCGCCGATCTACAAGCCCTCCCCGACGTACGGGTGGATGCCGCGCATGGGTTGAACTCGGGAGCAGTCGAGTCGTGGCCGCATGCGCGGCTCTTGCTGCAGGCCGCTGGCCGCCCCATCACCGTCCTTGTCGAATTGAAGAAGGCCGTTTACCCGCGCGATGCACGGGGCTTGGTCTGGCGGGTCCGAGCGGCAAGAGGGCGAGGGCCGCAGGATGGGTCCGAAGACAACGTGCATGCGATGGTCGTAGCCGAAGAGGTCTCCCCGGGCGCCAAGGAACTGCTCGCTGCAGAACGGGTGGGGTACTACGACGGCGGCGGCAGCCTATACCTGCCAGCGCCTGGCGCCTATCTGTTTGTCCAGAAGCCTGCGCCCAAGTCCCAGTCCCGGGCCATGCGCTCGTTGTTCACCGGCCGACGGGCGCAAGTCCTGCACGCGATGCTCCTGCATCACAAGGACTGGTTCGGGGTGAAGGATCTCGCAGAACGGACGGGCGTCCTGCCATCGACCGTCTCGCCGGTGCTTGCCGAGCTGGAGCGGCAGGACTGGGTGCAGACGCGGGGACAGGGCCCCTTCAAACAGCGGCAGTTGTCGGATCCGGCTGCGCTCCTCGACGCCTGGGCGAAGGACGCGTCCTCGAACACCACCGCCGACCTTCGCCGCTACTTCGTGCCCGCTGCGGGCAGCGGCAACGTGTTGGAGCGGCTCGACCGAGCGTTCGACTCCGCACATGCCACGTACGCGCTGAGCTTCGAGGCCGCTGCCCAGCGCTACACGCCGTTCCTGTCATCAGTTTCGCAACTCCGGGTACGGACGCTCGACGCAAGCGCCACCACAGCGGCGCTGACCGCGCTGGGCGCGCGGCCCGTCGGAGAAGGCGCGAATCTGGTCGTGCTCGCCGCGAAATCAGCGGGTGTCCTCCAGTTTCGCGAGCGTGTTGACGGGGTCTGGCTGGCCAGCCCGATTCAGGTCTATCTGGACCTCCTCAGCGCCGAAGGTCGGGCCAAGGAGATGGCAGAGCACTTGCGCAAGGAGAGGATCGGGTTCTGATGATCAAGCCCAGCACGTCCGAAGGCTACAGCGACCGGTACACGCTCGATTGCGAGCGCGTCTTGGTGACGCTGCTCAGAGGCTTGGGGCCGTGGAAGGAGTCCGTCTATCTGGTGGGCGGCTTGACACCTCGGTACTTGGTGCCAGCGCGTCCGCCCGCAGTACCGGCTCACGCCGGCACGATGGACGTGGACATCGTCATCGACCTTCAACTCCTGGCAGACACCGAGGCCTATCACACCCTGGAGGATAACCTCCGTCGCATGGGCTTCGAGAGGGCCGAGAATGAGCAAGGCGTGAAGCTGTCGTGGCGATGGCAGACACGAACCGAGCACGGTGCGCTGATGGTCCTGGAGTTGCTCGCCGACGCGCCTCAAATCGCGGGCGGCCGAGTGCAGCCGCTACCTACGGCCGGCACGATCTCTGCGCTGAACATACCCCACTCCTCCATCGGCTTCGACCTTCATCAGGTCACCGAGATCCAGGCTGAGTTGCTTGGGGAGAACGGACTGGCGGTGGAGCGCATCAAGCACGCGGACATCGTCAGCTTCACGTGCCTGAAGGCGTTCGCGTTCGACCAGCGCTTCGAGCGCAAGGACGCTCACGACCTCGTGTACTGCCTCGAGCACGCACCGGGAGGCCTGGCGTCGGTCGCCACGTCATTCCGCGAAGCGCTGAGTGGCCGGCATCAAGATGTCCTGCGCGAAGCGCTGGACATCTTGCGGCGTCGCTTCGCAGATGATGCAACCTCCGACGGGTTCCGCAAGGACGGGCCGGTCGCCGTCGCGAAGTTCGAGATCGGTGATCGGCCGGGCCCCGACGAGCGCGAAGCGAGGGTGTTGAGGCAACGCCAGGCCAGCGACGCGATCGATCGACTGCTTTCCGAGCTGGGGTAAGGCATGCGGCGCCGAGTACTCGTCTCCTGGGTTGCCGTCAACAACGATCCCTATGAGCGGGAACGTTCGGGCGGCTCGTTTCGTCTCGTTGATGGCGCGCCTGTACCCGGCCCGACGCTGACACTGCTCTTCGATCCTGAGTCGCCGTACGCGGGTACGGTATCGGACGTCGTGCTGTTCTTCGGTCAGTCCGCTGATGGCAGGGCGACGCGAGAGTCAAGGGCGGTGACGCAGACGCTCGAGGAACTGCACAGTCGCGATGCTTCGCTCCGTATTCATCAATATCCCTGGGACGGTAACGATCCCACCGATCACGGCCAGCTCTTCGACTTCCTGAGAAAGCGCCTTCCCGAGGTACGCAGGAAGTTCGCCGACAGGGAGATGATCATCCACGTCAGCCCCGGCACGCCATCGATGCAGACGGTGCTGGTACTGATGGGGGAGACGGGCTTCATCGACGCCCCGTTCACGCTCGTCAAGTCGTACCGCAAGGATGAGCGCCACGGCCGTCCGGCCGTGGTACCGGTCCAGCTCGGGATCGACAGCTACTACAAGGCCTATCGCAGCGCGAGGCCCTCGGAGTTGTCATCCGAGGATGCGGCCGTGATCTGGGATCCGGCGCGCTTCCGGTCGGAGCGAATGCGGCGCGTTTTCGAGGAGGCGAGACGGTTCGCGCAGGTCAACGTTCCCGTCCTGTTGCTTGGTGAGCGCGGCACGGGCAAGACGACGCTGGCCGGATGGATCCGCTCGCACAGCCCCTACCGTGTACCCGATCGGGATGCGAGTTGGCCGGCCGTCGCGTGCGGCCAGTACAACCCCGAGACGATGCGCGCAGAGTTGTTCGGCTACAGGCGCGGGGCCTTTACGGGGGCGCTCAAGGACCACGACGGGCTCCTCGCCATCGCCCACAAGGACACGCTCTTTCTCGACGAGGTTGGCGATGTCAGCCGCGACCTGCAACGGCTGTTGATCAAGGCCGTCGAAGAGAAGAGCTACATGCGGCTGGGCGATGACCGTCGGCTGACAAGTGACTTCCGGCTGGTGTCGGCCACCAACATCGGCAATGAGCAACTGCGTGAGCGGCTGGATCCAGACTTTCTTGACCGCATCAGCATGCTCACCCTGCGTCTGCCGCCTCTGCGCGAGATCACGGAAGAGATCGCCTGGCTGTGGGAAGCCGTCTTCGCCCAGGCATCCGCCCGGGCTGGGGCCGGGCCCGTGCGCCTGTCCGAAGCGGCTCACGCGACGATTGCGAGGGAACTGACCCGCCACCCCCTGCCGGGAAACCTTCGTGATCTGTTTCGCGTCGCCTATCGCGCGATCGCTGCTCGTGGCGACAGCCATGAGCCTTTGTCGATGAGCGCTTCGATCGATTACGCGTTGGAAGGTCTTCGGTCGGATGAAACATCTTCGATTGCCGAGGACTTGCCGAGGGCGGTGGCCCGAGCCTTTGCGGCCTCGTCAGGCCTCGACGACCTCATGGCTGATGACCAGCCGATTCCCACCCGAGCCATCGAGCGGGGGCTGAAGAAGTTCATCGCCGATGAAATTCGGCGCGTCGCCAAGGCTCGGGGGGTGGCCCCCGAGACGCTCTGTGATGTGACGGACCGTGCCCTGCGCGACTGGTCGGCGCATGCCGATCGGAAAATTTGATCCGGTTAGCGGAACCAATGCTCCGACTCGCATGAAGTTGCGAAGCGAAGGTAGGTTGGTGACATCCTTCGAAGTCCCTCTAAGTACTTGTCGAGAATGAAGTTTTTTGTTGGCGAGGCTATCTCGAGGCCTGTTGGCACGACTCTCGCGGTAAGGGCGGTACGGGGTCCGAGCGGTTCGGGCCTCTCTACCGAAGAGAGCCAGCCAAATGATTCAGCAACACGCTTCCACCGACTACCTGCCGCGGATTACCGCCCATGCCTGGGCCCGGATGGGCGGACGGGGCTTGAACTGCCGGACGATCGACACCGTGCTGAACTACGGTCGCGTGGTCCATGTCCGTGGCGCTGCGATCCATGTAATCGGAAAGAAAGAGGTCCAGAGGCTGAGCCGCCAAGGCGTCGACGTTGGCGATTGCGAGGGTGTGCAGGTCGTCTGCACCCCGGACTGCGAGACCGTCATCACGGTCTATCGCAACAGCGACTTCAGAGGGTTGAAGCCACGGTCGAACCGCCGTTGGCACTGATCCGGGAGGCTTATCAGACAGCGTTATAGGGGGCCAGGAATGGGTTGGGCGAAGTACCATGAAGATAATGTCAGCCGTTTTTGGCGAGACGCCAAGACGGAGATTCGGACGGAATCTGCTGGCCGTCCCGCCGGATCGCCGAAGCAGATCCCGATAGACAAGAAGAACGAACCGGGAAGTCAAAGGGCCGGGACAGCCAAGGGGCAATCCGTGGCCGTAGCAAAGGGCGCAGTCTGGCGGCCACCGAAACCGGCGGGAAAGTGTCGCGCCCAGTGCCCGTCGCAGACATCGCAGGGGAGAGCAACGTGTCCAAGTTGAAGGACTTCACCATTGCAGCGGCCCGTCCGTTGCCGGTCATCGTGCTGGCCGATGTCAGCGGAAGCATGAGCACCAACGGGAAGATCGACGCCTTGAACGACGCGATCAAGGCGATGATCGAAAGCTTCGCCGAGGAGGATCCCAGTCGAGCCGAGATCCACGTGGGCGTCATCGCCTTCGGCAAAGGTGGGGCGCGGATCCATCAACCGCTGCGACCTTCGACCGGGGTCCAGTGGGAAAAGGTCTCCGCGGCAGGCAACACACCAATGGGAGCGGCCTTCGATCTGGTCGTGAAGATGATCGAGGATCCCGAGCAGGTTCCGGGACGGGCCTACCGGCCCGCGATCGTGCTCATTTCGGATGGTGAGCCTACGGACGACTGGGAGGAGCCGCTCGCCCGGCTTCTATCGTCGGAACGGGCTTCGAAGGCCTCGCGGTTTGTCCTAGGCGTCGGGGACGACGCTGACCCGGCAATGCTGGCCAAGTTCTTGGCGGACCCTACCGCCCGCGTTTACTCGGCTCATGAGGCGCGGCAGATCAAGAACTTCTTCCGATGGGTCACGATGAGCGTGACGCAGAGGACGCGCAGCTCGAACCCCAACAGCGTGGTGGCGATCGACCCGATGGCCCTCGACGAATACGACTTCTGAGACGCGGATGGCCAGCCAGAAGCACGTGGACTATTTCGGAGCCAGCGTTGCGGGACCAGCGCATCGAGCGGCGCGCCAGCTGAACGAGGATAGATGGCTCGGCGCCTCTGGCTCGTTCGGCAGCCTGATCGTCGTGAGCGATGGGCTGGGCTCAAAGCCACAAGCTCGCCGAGGTGCTCAAGCCGCCTGCATCGCAACGCTCCGTGCGGTCAGGAGTTGGTTCTCCGAAGGGGGAGGTAGCTTCGAGCAACTGCTCCCCCAAATCGAAGCCTTCTGGCTGGAGGAAATTGCACCTCACGACCGTACGGACTGTGCGGCCACCTGCCTCATGGCATTGGCTCATCGAGACGGCGGAGCCTACGTGGCCGCACTGGGTGACGGCATGGCCGCAGTGCGCTCGGGCAGGGCCGTCGAGCGAATCGAATTCCCTCGAGGGTCCTCTGCCTTCTCGAACGAGACGATGTCGCTCGGAGGGGCCGGGACCTGGGCGAGTCGACGCTATGGTGTTGCTGAGGTCGATGCGGTCGTTCTGGCGTCCGATGGGGTCTCCGATGATCTGCGATCGGATCGCATCGCCGATTTCATCGCATGGCTGACGGACGACATTGCTCCACTGCAACCACAGCCGAGATGGCGACAGCTCTGCCGTGAACTTCACGACTGGCCCACGCCACGTCATCTCGACGACAAGACCCTCGCGGTCCTGACGTGGCGACCCGCGGAGGCCGTATGACGACCGCGTCCCGCCAGGTCGCCGACGTCAACGGCGCGCGCTATGTGCTCACGCGCCAGCTTGGGCGGGGTGGACAAGGCGCAGTGTTCGAAGTCAAGGGAGGCCGCTTGGCGGCCAAGCTCATCTTCGACACACTGCCGTCTCGTCGGGAGCGGCTCAGAAACCAGCTGATCGCAGTGAAGCGGCTGCAACTGGTGGACCTGGAAATCGCTCGGCCGCTGGAGATGCTGCGCGAGCCCGCACTCGGCTATGTGATGGAGCTGCTCACGGGTATGCAGCCCTTGAGCGGTTTGTCCCGGCCGCCCAGTTCGTCGCTCGCCGAGTGGTACATCGCGACGGGTGGGCTGCGTAGGCGGCTCACGCTGCTCGCGCGTACTGGGGACGTCTTGGCGGCTTTGCATGGCAAGGGGCTCGTCTACTCGGATCCCTCGCCTCACAACATCTTCGTTTCCGAAGATGTCGATGCCACGGAAGTCCGCCTCATCGACAGCGACAACATTCACTACGCGTCGAGCGCGGGCGCCTCGGTGGTCTTCACCCCCACCTTCGGAGCTCCAGAACTGCTGCGCAGGACTTCCGGAGTGAATTCCCTCACCGATGCACATGCGTTTGCCGTGCTGTGCTTTCAGACGCTCTCATTGGTCCACCCGCTGATCGGAGACGACATCGCCAACGACGCGCCTGAGCGGGAAGAGGAGGCTTTGGCGGGCGAACTCCCCTGGATCGACCACCCCAGCGATAGCTCGAATCGTTGCTCCGTCGGAATCCCACGAGGCTTGACGCTGTCACCCCGCTTGGCCGAGATCGCCCACAGGACCTTCGGCGAAGCGCTCAAGGACCCACTGAAGCGGCCTGGTGTTGCCGAGTGGACGGAAAGGTTGCATGCCGCCGCCGACGCAACCGTCAGGTGCCCCGAGTGCCATGGCACCTACTACCTGAATGCCGCACGCTGCCCCTGGTGCGATTCGCCGAGACCTGCGATCGCGACCGCGGAGTTCCGCCTGTGGGATCCGGCGCTCATCCACAGCTCCGGAGTCCGATCGGGACCCGGTGGTCAACTGCAGCGGCCGTTGTCGATCCTTTCGCTCGGGGCAGGTGATTCCCGCGTGATCACGCGCAGACTTGCCGGCGGGCATGCGGGGCGAGAAGCCCAGCGCGAGGTCGTTGGGGTCCGCTTCGACGGTGCCCGCGTCGAGTTGAAGGCGCTCGACGGTACGGCCTATCGACTGACATCTCCGAGCGGAAGTCGGTCTGCCGAAGTCGGGTCCAAACCGGCGTCGATGCTGTTGAAGGAAGGCGAAGCCTCATGGACCCTCCACCTGGGTCCAGCTGACCGGTTGCATCGCGTCGTGTCGTTTTCACTTCGCAAGGGCACTGCGCGATGAAGGCACACGAGATCCCGTACGGCACCTGCTTCCTGGTCGAGGTCTGCCCAGCGGATGCTCGGGTCTTCGACCCGCCCGCTCTGCAGAAGGCGGAGGTCTCGCTTCTGTTTTCGGACTCGTCGGGACAGACCCTTCTGCGTTATGGGGACACTGCGGTCAACGTCACGGGCCGGGACACCCAGCAGCAGACCATCCTCGGCAGGATGCGCGATCGCAACCTGCCCAGGATCGGCTGGATCGTCTCGACTGCGTCTAAGGAGGCGGCTGCTGAGCGGTTGCAGATCCAGTTGCACGAGTTCCCGGTTCAGTACTCCTGGCCGGATGACATCGACGTCGGAGTCGACGAAAAGATCGTTGATGCGATCCGCAAGAAGCTGGGCAAGAGCATCTCGGCAGCCGAGGTCATCAACTGGCTGGCGGAACGGTTCGTCGTGGCAGACCAGCAGTCGCCCCACAAGGTCTTCATCTCTGGGAGCCCCACTGCTACTGGTGATCAACGCCAGCCGTTTCGTATGCACGGACGCGGCTACGCGATCGACGTCCAGAGAACGCCCGATGATCGGCTCCTGGTGACCCGGCTTGTCGAAGCCCGGCGGGGAGAGTTCGCTCAGGACCGTCGACCGATTTCACCCGTGGTCGGTCGGGTGCGTTTCTGCGACTCGACGATCGCGGGTGCTTTCCGTGGAGCGGCGCGTTCGCAACTCGATCAACTCGTGGAGCGGGCGGGCAGCTACCTCAACGTCTGGCGCGAATACAACAAGCTGGAACGCGAGTCTGTCCTTCGTCGCGCTCGCGCGCTTGGCTGGCTGAACTACTCGGACGCCCAACGTCAGGCCGACGGCCGCTGGCGCTTCAAGGTCTCGGACGGCCGCCAACTGGATGCGGCGTTCAATGTCTTGCGCGGCGCAGATGACGTCGAGCTGGAGGCCGCGGCTTTTCCGCCCAAGGAGTTACGGGAAGTCTCGGATGCCGCGCCAGGCGACTCAGCGCTCGCGGATAGCCTGACAGGCGGCCGCCCCAGGATCTTCGTTGGATCGTTCGCGGGTGCCGACGTGGCAGGGCGCTACATCGATGTCCAGCCCTCGGGTGAACTCGATGAGCGCGCCCCGCCGTCGCCAGGAGCGCTGTTCATGAGCCTGAGCGGCGACCGCCGACGTCTCGAGCGGCGTGAGCGGGCTCAAGCGATGATTGCCTCTGCCGACGGGCCGATGCCTACGTTGGGCCTACTGCTGGAAAACGTTCCTGTTCGGACCGGGCGAAGAAGTGCCAAAGCGCCCCTCTCTACGGCCGTTAGAGAGATCTTCGGAAGCGAGCCCACCCCGCGGCAAGTCGAAGCTTTGCGCGTGGCGTTGAATACGCCCGACATCGCGTTGATTCAAGGCCCTCCGGGCACCGGCAAGACGAAGACGATCGCTGCGCTGCAGGCACGCCTCGCCGAACTGACCGAAGAAACCGATCTCGCTGGGCAGACGCTGCTGACCAGCTATCAGCACGATGCGGTGGAGAACGCAGCGGCGCGCACCCTCGTGTTCGGGCTACCAGCTCTCAAGATCGGCCGAAAACATGGGCGCGGCGAGGATGGGGACGAATTCGATCGCTGGCGAAGAGACCGGATCGATGCCATTAAAGCCGATGTGGCGGCGCTTCCCGAACGCCCGATCAGCGAGGTGCTCAATAAGGTGCGATCCATCGCGGCCGCTTACCAGGCATCTCATCTGGGGTTGGAGGAGGGGCTACGGGTAGCCGTCAAAGTGGAGGGCTTGGTCAGACCCTATCTGGCGCCAGCCACCGTCGACCGACTCGCCGCGGTGCGCCGGGAGTTGGCTGCCGGCCCCGCGGGGATGGCATCCGTCGAGACCGATGACCGGGAACTGCTGCTCAAGTCCATCCGGGCTCTTCGGACGGACGCCGCGAGTTTCGGCGACGACGGCCCTCGCAATGCTGCGAGGTTGCGCCACCGGCTGGAGCGGGTTGCGTACGACGAAGAGGTCGACATGCGTCTGCTTTCGGCCGCCGCCGAGTGGTCAGAGGATAAGGATCCCGATTTCCTGGAGGACCTGAAGTCCCTTCAGGGCCGCCTCATTGACCTATTCTCGGAGTCTGCGACCGTTGGGGGCCCGGTAGCCCACGCTGGACTGGAGGAACTTCTCAACGAGATCGTCAACGAGCTCTACGCTCGCGTCAGGGAGTCCTCTGGGGGTGAAGATGCGGTGCTCTACGAATACCTCGCCGACCTAGAGAACGACATCGACGGGGTGAAGGCTGCCGTTGCCGATTACACGGTGGTTCTTGCAGCGACCTGCCAGCAATCGGTTGGTTACCAGATGAGCCAGCAGAAGGGCGACAACAGCGTCTTCGCGAACGTCATCGTCGACGAGGCGGCCCGGGCAAACCCACTGGATCTCTTCATCCCGATGTCGCTCGCCGAGCGACGCATCATTCTGGTGGGCGACCACCGGCAGCTGCCACACATCCTGGAGCCGGATGTCGAGGGGCAGTTGGAGCTCTCGGTCTCCGAGGAGACCCGCAACGCGCTGCGGCGCAGCCTTTTTCAACGGCTGTTCGAGTCCATGCGGGAGCGCGAGGCCGCCGATGGCATCAAGAGAACCGTGACGCTCGACGTTCAGTACCGCATGCATCCGGTCCTGGGCTCGTTCGTCAGCGACACCTTCTACGCGCCTTACGGGGAGGCATTCCGTTCGGGCAAGCTGGCGGATGAGTTTGCGCATGACCTGCCGGGATATCAGCCGCACGTCGCGGCCTGGGTGGATGTGCCGCTCTCTGCCGGGCGGGAACAGGGTGGGCAAAGCAAGCGCAGACCAGCAGAAGCGCGCTGGATCGCCAAGGAGCTCAATAAGCTTGCCTCGATGCGGCAGGATCTGAGTTTCGGCGTGATCTCCTTCTATGCAGCGCAGGTCGACGAGGTGTTCCAGCAACTCGAGCCCCTGGGCATCGCGGAACTCCTGCCAGACGGATCGTTCCGCGTTGCAGACGCGTGGCGCGAGACCTTTCGTTCGGACGGTCAACGCAAGGAACGAATCCGGGTCGGTACGGTCGATGCCTTCCAGGGCAAGGAGTTCGATGTCGTCTTCCTGTCGATGACCCGTTCGAACGATCACCGCCTTTCCGATGAACGTTCGATGCGCCGTAAGTTCGGCCACTTGATGCTGGAGAACCGCCTGTGCGTGGCCATGAGCCGACAACAGCGCTTACTCATCGTCGTCGGCGATGCCGGGATGCTGCAAGGCGAGGCTGCGCAGAACAGTCTGCGCGGCCTGGTCGCCTTCCGGAAACTGTGTGAGGGTCGGGATGGCTGCGTTGTTTCAGCTTGACTCGCCCGTCCTGTACTTCGGGCCAAGGCTGCCGAAGGGGGTGCGATTCACGCAGCGCCGCTTTGTCCTCTGGCCTGCACTCGCGTATCGGGTCGTGGCCCCCGAGGTCCGCGACCGCGAGATCAATGTGCTCCAGAAGGCCGTCCTCGGTCTGTGCAGAGCGGGCATCACCGTCCCCCAACGGATCGGGGATCGACTGAAGATCCATCGGGATCTCGCCACGCTGATCCTTGCCGAGTTGTTGCAGAGAGGACTGATCCGCTCTGACGGTCTCCCGAGCCAGGCGGGCGAGGAAATGTTCCAGGCGGAAGCCCTCGACATGCGCCCGCCAGTGACTGGACATGTCTTCCAGGATCCATGGTCTGGGGAACTCTGGCCTCGGTTCGTGAAGAGGCTGGACTTCGCGGAACTGGAGCGTGGGGACAGCGGCTTTCCAGACCTGATGCTTGGCACACGCGGCAAGCCGCGGCGCGAGCGCGCGTTCATGTGCCGACCACGCGACGACGCATTTCCGCCCGTGCCCGACGTCAGGCAGATCCTCCGTGCGACACGGCGGTACAAGGCGGCTCTGCGGAACTCCGAATCGGTCGAGATAGACGACGATGACCCTGCGGTGGACGTCGACGTCGGCCCTGCGCTGGAGCGGGTCTCGATGGTGGACGACACCCGCGTCCCCGTCTTCCTCACCACGTTCGTGTACCTAGTCGAAGGAGAGATGTCGGCTGATTGGCACGCCTGCGATCCCTTCGGACTCGGGGAGAACACGATGTTGCGCCGGGCCATTTCGCGGGAGCTGCCGAATCAGTCTGGTCTGCGCGAAGTGCTCGAGGGACTGCTTGGGGATTCGCTCGACTCCCGCGCAGCGGACCAGCAGAAATGGATCGCGGAGGTCCGCGCGCTAGCCGTCGCCAATGTCGAGAGGCGGCTCACGCTCAACGCGCGAGATCTGCCGGAGTTCGACGCCCTGGTCGAACTGGAGATGGGTTGCGTCGATGCGGAGTACCTCGGTGATCACTGCCCCAAGGACCGTTTGAAAGGGCTCTTAGGTTCCGCCCGGCGTCTTATGGAATCTGCCTTCCGGACGATCGCGCTCCGGTTTCCTTTAGGAACCATTTGGCGACAGGTCTACTTCACGGACCGGACGGGAAAGACGAAACCGGTCCAAGACAGGCAGTACGTGCAAAGTATCTATGAAGAGCATGCCAAACAGCTGGGCTTCCGAATTCCCTTACCTGAGGCCATTTCTCGAACGCCTCCGAATCACGTCAAGTCTGCTTGCTTTGAGTCCGGTTGGCGGCTGCGCGCGGTAATCGTTGCGTCCATGATGGTGGCAACGAAACATCCGGATCATCCGCTTGTTCATGCAGCGAAACGCGATGCGGAGCTTCTTGAGGAACTAGATCGCATCGCCTCATTGGGTGGCGAGGCGAGTCACGCGGGCGGCAGAGATCTGGACATGGTCTTGGTAAGGGATGCAGTCGAGTCCGTCTATCGGTCCGTTGCAATCCTGGGTGGACTGGATCAGGGCAGAGCGTAATCAGGGAGAGGGTTTCAGAAGATGGCGAAGCACAAGAACAAGCACCGACCTCCGCAACCTCCGGCCCCGAAGCCGGCTGTCGCGGCTCCTCCACCTGTGGCTGCGGCTCCTGCGCCGCCGGTCTCTGTCCCGACAAGCTCCCAGGACATCACGACACCCACCCTCGCTGTCGCTGCGATCAGCACGGTTCACGGGCAGTCGATAGAGACTGCTACAGACGCGGACATCACCGTGGCCACGAATGCGCCGCCAGCTCCGTCTGTTTCCGAGAGCGACCTGGTACACGCCGCTCGGGAGCTGTGGGAGGCTCACGCCCTGTGCAAGGCGCGGGCCGAGCGGATGCTGCGCTTGGAAGACGGTGAGAGGAAACTCGCCGACGCGCGGGCGGCGCTCGCGAAGGACCGCGAGGATCTCGACAGTACGCTTGCCTCGCTCGCCGGACGTGAGGCTGCAGCCAAGGCAGCCGAAGACGAACTCCGGGTACGCGAAGACGCCTTGCGGGTTGCGACGCTCAACGCCGAAGCCGGCTTTGCAAAGGAGCGGCGCAAGTCTCTGACACTCCTGGAGGAAGAGGCCGAGGTTCTGCGAAAGTCCATGTCTGAGGCTCGAAAGACCATTGCCGATGAACGAGCCAGATGGGACGAGGAGTGGCGGAATGCCGAAGCGGCAGGCAGGGCTCGGATTGACGAGCTTCGTGGTCAGTGGGAAACCGAGCACGGCGAGGCCGCGCAACGGCTCGACGCCGAGAGGCGACAGGTCGAGGCCGATTTTTCCAGGCAGCGCGCGGAACTGAAGACGCAGCGTGCGCATCTGGATGTCGTTGAGGACATTCTTCGCGAGGATCGCGAGGCGTTCGACGCAAGGGTTGCTCAACGGGCCAGCGCAGCGCAGGAGCAGGCGCAGGCAAGGATCCGTGACCTGGAAGCGCGGCTGGAAGAGGCTCGCAGAGAGCGGGATGACCTCTATGGCCAACTCCGGGAACGTGAAGACGCCGTGCGCGCCCTGGGTAACAGGCCTCTGGAGGAGATCAAGCGGGAGCTCGACGCGCTCCGCAAGGAGAACAAGTCACTTCAGGATCGCCTAGCGGAACAACCCAGTGCGGGCGCCATGGACCGGTTGCAGGAACTTGAGCAGGCCCGCGAAGAGTGGGAAGCCGACCGCGCTCGCCTGTCGCAGGAGCTTCTGTCCAGCCGCGCGGCAACGGCTCGATCGGCGATCGCGGTGACGGAGCTCGAATCGCTCCGGGATCAGAAGGCTGCCCTTGAGAGCAGTCGGGATCTTCTGCAGGCTGCCCTGGAAGAACTGCGAAAGGACGTCGATGAGCGTATCCGCAGGTCGGACGGTGTCAGCCCGTTCCCGTCTTGCAGCCAGATGGACGAGGACGACGATCTGCAGAGCACCGTTTCCGCGCTGGATGAGATCGACAACCTGGCCGACTTCTGCGTCGAACTGCAGCAGCGAGTCGCACTCGATCCGGCCTCCGGCAAGGAGCTCTACTACTCGCTTTCCGACATCCGTTGCTTCCTCGCCGGAATGGCCTCGAGCCGCCTGCATCTTCTCCAAGGCATCAGCGGCACCGGCAAGACCAGTCTGCCATTGGCGTTTGCGCGGGCGCTTGGGGCTGGTTCGGCGCTCATCGAGGTGCAGGCGGGGTGGCGGGATCGACAGGATCTGATCGGGCACTTCAACGCGTTCGAGCGGCGCTTCTACGAGTCGGAGTTCCTGCAGGCGCTTTATCGCGCGCAATGCCCGCGCTATGCAGACCTGCCGTTCATCGTGGTGCTCGACGAGATGAACCTCTCGCATCCGGAGCAGTACTTTGCCGATCTGCTGTCGGCGCTCGAGCAGGATCCGCAGTACCAGAAGCTCGATCTGATGACGGCTGCCGTCGATCCGGCACCGGCGCTGCTGCGCGATGGGCGAACGCTGCCGCTACCTCAGAACGTCTGGTTCGTGGGAACGGCCAATCACGACGAGACGACCAAGGACTTCGCAGACAAGACGTACGACCGCGCCCACGTGATGGAACTGCCGCGTCACCGCGAGTCGTTCAAGCCGAAGCGGCTGCGCGCTCGTGCACCTGTCGCCATGACGGGCCTCCAAGCTGCGTTCTCGGCAGCGCAGACCACGCACCAGCGCAAGGCCGCCGAGGCCTATCGGTTCCTCGATGATCGGTTCGCTGACGTTCTCGGCAAGCGATTCAGGGTGGGCTGGGGCAACCGCCTGGAGCGGCAGATGATGACGTTCGTACCGGTCGTGCTGGCCGCAGGGGGCAGCGTGGCAGAGGCAGTAGACCATGTCCTCGCGACCAAGCTTCTGAGGAAGATCCGAGATCGCCACGACACGCGGCCGGATGACCTGGAGGTCCTTCGCACCGCGTTGGACGACGCCTGGCCGGTCCTGCGTTCGGAGGACAAGCCCGAGAAGTCGATGGGCATCGTTCAGTCCGAGTTGCGTCGTCTGGGTGCCGACGAAGCGGCATGACCCTGCACCTGATCGATCGAGTGACGGGAGAAGCCCGTGAGGCCAGTCCCGGTTCGGCCGTCCTGGGGCGCTACCTGGTCCAGCCTGAGGGCAACCTGCCGCTCTTTCTGAACTCGGTCCCGGTCCGAGAGCCTGCTTACTTCGTCCCCGATCTTCGCGGGCAGTGGCAACTGCTGGCGGCAGGCGGTGAGCGTCTGCAGGGTGCCATCCCGCGATCGCAGCTTCTCGATGACCTGGACATCAAGAGCATCGTCGATGTCGGAAGCAGCGTCCGCCGGGTCATCCAGGAGGGTGGCACGTGGCTGGACCTTCTCTCGGTCTCGCCGCTGGTCCCCGGATTGTCGGAGCGCGCGGACCTGCAGGAATTCGAACTGCTGCTTGCGGACCAACTCGGTCACCTGACCGAGGTGTGCCAGAGACCTCGCACACACCTGCGCATCGACGTCGAGCGGACCGCGGTCAGTCGCGCACGCCGATTGGCTACACAGGCTGCCGGGTATCTGGCTTCGCACACCGAGGACTGGGACCGACCGACGTTGCGAGCGGTCATCCCCAAGCGCGTTCTCGCTCTCGTGAGAGAGGAGCAATTCGACATCTACGAGAATCGCGTGGCGGTGCGGCTCGTAGACCACCTTGATGCCTACCTGTCCCGCAGGGTGAGCGAGGTGGCAAAGCTGGTGCGGCTCTTCAGCGAGGCCGAAGACTACAGCTCATCAGCCTCATTGGGTTCGCATTGGCGGCAGAAGCGGGTGTTCCAGCTGTGGGGGGCGTCCCTCGATGCCGGCGAAGCGCGCAGGAAGGCCGAGCGTACCCTCGAAAAGCTGAAGTTCCTCAAGTACTCGGTGGCAGGACTGATGGACTCAACCCTGTACAAGGAAGTCCCGCGGCGGGCGTTCGTGAGCACGACGCTCAAGATGACGAACATCCTCGCGAACGATGTTCACTATCGACGGGTTTCGGAGCTTTGGCTGGCCTGGGCGCGGCTCGGTCTCGAGCAGACTCCACGGCCTGAGGAGTACTTCCAGGCGATGCAGGACCTTTGCAGGGGGTTCGACTTGTTCGCACTGCTGCTGGTCATCCGCGCCCTAGAACAGCTCCAACTCGAACCCGAGGATTTGGAGGAGTCGCTCGAACGAGGCAAGGTGAGCCTCATCGGGCAGGGCGGGCGGGCCGAGCTTTCGTGGTCTGAGACCGAGGGTACCTTGCGGCTGGATGTGCCCGGTGCAAGACCAGTGCGCTTCGTGCCGATCGCGGCTTCGATGGGCAGGCTGGGTGAGGATGCTCTCCGTTCGGTGATCGCTGACGCGGACCTCGCGGCGAGTCATGGCGAACAGGTGGTGCTTCTGCATCCCAGCCTGTCGACCGACCATAGCGGTGAAGATGCCTTTAGGCAGCTCCGGTCGCGCTTGCACGCTCTGCCACACGAGGTGGCGTGCCAGGGACGGGAGCGGGCGGGATTTCTGTCGGTTTCGCCGTGGGATCTGTCGAGTGTCGAACGCGTTGCCCGTGAGCTGCGCTGGGTCATCACCGGATCGAAGTTCCTTGCGTACCCGCCGGAACTTGGCGAGTCACCACTGCCCGGCGTATGCGACGGAGCTCCCTGGCTGGAGGTGTCAGGCGGGAATGTGCTCATTCGGCGGGCGCCGCAGCCGCAGGAGCAGTTGAACTTGCCCCAACGACTTGCCGCGGAGCAAGCTCGCCTGGCCACCTTGCGGGCCGATCATGTGGCCGTTTCGGAGCAACTGCACCTTGCAGTCAGAGATCGAGGACCCAGCGGTCAATTCAACGCCAAGAAGAAGGAGCTCAAAGCGCTGATCACCAAGTCCGAGGAGTCGATTCGAAAGCTCCAGGTCTTCGCGGAGAAGCTGGAGCAGGGCATCGGCATGGTGAATGCGCTGTTGACCTGTCCAACCTGCGGCGTGGCCTGCGACAGTCGGCGCGACTTCACGCTTGGCCAAGGCCGTCGATTCTCGTGCCAGTGCCCGAGCTGCTCTACGTCGTGGGGGACAGAGATCTGTCCGACCTGCAAGGCGTGGATGCCGACGCTACTGCCCTCGGTCAAGAATCTGGAAGAGCTAGGCTCCCAGCCGGGATGGGTGGATCGCTACCTCGGGGCCGACGTCTTGGCAGTGCCTTGGTTCGACGGGAACGGGGTTCGGGGCTTCATCTGTCATGTCTGCGGTCACGGTGATTTGGGCCACGAAGCGGAGACCCCATAGTGGGCCGGCCGCACGGCAGCAGCAAGGGCAAGTTTCCGGCTGGAAGTCGTTTCGTGATCGGGACTTTGGAACTCCGGCGCCGGTATGTCAAATAGGTGCTGGAAACCTGCAGCAGCGCCTGCGTCACCGCCTTCGCGGCGGGTGGGCGGCGCTACCTGGGCCGGAGTGAGAGGCTTGAGCTTGGGCTGCACTGTGCGGGCGCATCGATGCGCGAGTGGCGGCTCGACGCCAATGCGAGGCACGCAGCGCTCCTGGAACGCAAAGGGGTCGCCCGGGGTTGATCGAAGCCGAGTGGCCACCTCCAACAGCGAGATCCTCATGCCCGGAACGGCTGCACTGCTCGACTCAGGACTCGTCACCGATCTTTGGGGTCACTGAACGGGCGCAACCACTACGCTATGCAGCGGCTGCACTGGGGGGATGCGGAGCCCAGACTCAACGGGCGCACGCAGGCGCTCTGGCGCGGCGTGTGTGGGCGCCGGCTTGAATTTGTCTTCTTTCAGCCGGTCTGAACGTGCGTGTTCTTGCTGATCCGTCTTCTTCGGATCACCGTCTCTGACGGTCTTCTTCAGCTCCGTTCTCCTTCTTCTTCAGACTCTGCGCCGACGAGTGTTCGCTCGAGGTGGTTGTCGCGCTCGACGGGTTCGTTGGGGAGCGACGATGGCCAAGGCGGGACAGCGCAAGTGCATGTCGTGCGGGGAGTTTTTCCTCCCCGACCATCGCAGCGGTGAACGTCAGCGCTACTGCTGCGCCGTCGATTGCCGGCGCGCGAGCAAGGCAGCCAGCCAGGCCGCCTGGTTGTCCAAGCCATCCAACCGCGACTACTTCAGCGGCCCCGTGCACGTCGCCCGCGTCCAGGCTTGGCGCGCCGCGCATCCCGGCTACAGCTGCGACCGGGTGCGCCCGCCGCGGGCGTTACAAGATCTCTTGCCGCTGCAAGTGCCTGATTCGATTGAGGAATCGGCCAATCGTGTCGAGGCTCCCGGGGCGCCCCCGACCGTGGCGTTACAAGATCTCTTGATCGCCGAATCGCCTTTGCTGGCGGGGCTTGTGGCCCATCTGTTCCAGCCGGCGCTACAAGATGACATGGCCAGCACCACCCGGCGCCTCGTACAACTTGGGCGCGACGTGATCAACGGGAGGTGCGGTGAAGGCCATCAAGCAGCTACTTCGGCCCGAGCGGCTGCGCCAGGTCCCCGAGCAGTTCAGCTGGGTTGACCAGGCGCTCGTGCAGCAGCACTTCATCGACCGCTGTGAGGCCCGCTCGGCGGCGCTGTACCTGTTCCTGGTCACGGTGTCCGATGCCCAGGGCCTGAGCTACTACGGCTCGGCCACGCTCGCCCGGCGGCTGCACCTGAGTGACGAGCAGTTCGCCGCGGCACGCCAGCAGCTCATCGAGCTGGATCTCATCGCCTATCGCTCGCCGCTGTACCAGGTGCTGGCCCTGCCGGGGACCGTGGCGGCGCAGCGCCCGGCGCCGCGTCCACCGGGCGTTGCCGGGGCCAACACCGGCGGCCAGCCCGTGAGCCTGGCCGCGCTGCTGCAGCAGGCTCGAGCGCGCCGTGGTTGACTACGAGACCTACTGCCGCATCCGTGACCACCTGGTGCGCCAGCAACTCACGGTGGCGCAGACCGCGCGAGCGCTGGGCCTGGATGTACGCACCGTCGCCCGGTGGGCGCAGGCCGAACAGTTCCGAGCGCGCAAGGCCGTGCTGCGCGCCAGCAAGCTCGACGCCTTCAAGGGCCAGATCGTGCGCTGGCTCGACGCCCACCCGTACAGCGCCCAGCAGATCTACCAGCGGCTGCTCGAGGCCGGCTACGGCGGCGGCATCACCATCGTCAAGGACTACGTGCACCGCATCCGCCCGCGACAGCGGCCGGCCTTCCTCAAGCTGGACTTCGAGCCGGGCGAGTGCGCGCAGCTCGACTGGGGTGAGTTCGGCACCGTCGCCGTGGGCAACACGCGCCGGCGCCTGAGCTTCTTCGTGATGGTGCTGTGCTACAGCCGGCGCATGTACCTGGAGTTCACCGTGTCGCAGGAGATGGAGTTCTTCCTGGCCTGCCACGAGAACGCCTTCGCCGCCTTCGGTTCAGTGCCCGCGCGGCTGATGGTCGACAACCTGAAGTCCGCCGTGCTCAAGCGCCTGGTCGGTGAGGCGCCGGTGTTCAACCCCAAGTACCTCGACTTCTCGCGCCATTGGGGCTTCCAGATCACCCCCTGCAACGTGGCTTCGGGTTGGGAGAAGGGACGCGTGGAGAACGGCGTGGGTTACGTGAAGAAGAACTTCCTGGCCGGCCAGGAGTTCATCGACTTCAGCGCCGTGCAGCCCGCCGCGCAGCTGTGGGTGGACACGGTGGCCGACGTGCGCGTGCACGGCGCCACCCAGCGCCGACCCGTGGACATGTTCGAGGAAGAGCGCGCCCGCCTCAAGCGGCTCAACCCCGTCGGGTTCGACCTCGCACGCGTGCGCACGGCAAGCGTCAACAAGCAGTTCCGCGTCGCGCTGGACTCCAACACCTACTCCGTGCCCTCGCGCCATGTGGGTCAACGCCTGACCCTGAAGGCCTGGGCCGACCGCTTGTGCATCTATGCCCACGACCAACTCGTCGCGCTCCACGCGCGAAGCATGCAGCGCAACAAGGACTTCGAGCTTGCCGAGCACGCCCAGCAACTCGCCCAGCAGCGCAAGAGCGCCCGCGAGCAACGCCTGCTGGTGCAGTTCCTGGCCCTGTCGCCGCGCGCCCAAGCCTACCGCGAGGGCCTGGAGGCCCGGCGTGTGAACGCCCGGGTGCACCTGCGCCAGATCCTCGCCCTGGCCGAGATGCACGGCCGCGAGGCCGTCGAGCGCGCCATCGACGACGGTCTGGAGCTGCAGGCCTTCAGCGCCGAGTACATCGCCCACATCCTGGCCGCGCGCCGGCGCATCGGGGCCGAGCCCGCCGCCCTGCAGCTCACCCGCAGTGCCGACCTGCTCGACATCGAGATCCCCGCGCCCGACCTGTCCATCTACGACCGTGAGTGAAGGAGCGACAACCATGCGAGCACGCCACGCCCACCCCGATGCCCTGTCCGCGCAGGCCAAGCTCACCGCGCTGAACCTGCCGTTCATGCGCGAGAACTACCAGCCACTGGCCAAGGCCGCCGCCGACAAGCAGTGGTCGCACTTGGCCTACTTCGCCGAGCTGCTCAACGGCGAGGCCGCCCAGCGCGAGGACCGACGCGTGCAGCGCTGCATCCGCCAGGCCCGCTTCCCCGTGCTCAAGACCATCGACAAGTTCGACTGGAACTGGCCCACCAAGATCAACCGGCCGCAGATACAGAACCTGTTCCACCTGGACTTCGTGGCCCGGCACGCCAACGTGGTGTTCATCTCCGGCGTCGGCCTGGGCAAGAGCCACTTGATGACGGCCCTGGGCTATGCAGCGTGCCAGCGCGGGCACTCGGTGCTGTTCACCGGCGCCATCGACATCATCAACACGCTGGCCACCGCGCAGGCCGCCGGCGGCCTCAAGCGGGCGCTGGCAGCCTACGTCAAGCCCGAGGTGCTGTGCATCGACGAGCTGGGCTACCTGCCCATCGACAAGTTCGGCGCCGACTGCCTGTTCCAGATCATCAGCCACCGCTACGAGCGCGGCACCACGCTGTTGACAACGAATCGCCCGTACAAGCAATGGGCCGGGATCTTCAACAACGACGCGACCCTGGCCTCGGCACTCCTGGACAGGCTGCTGCACCACGTCGAGACCGTCGTGATCGAAGGCAAGAGCTACCGCGGCCAGTCACACGCCGAGATCTGAAGCACGCCGGCATCCACTGCGTGCCGCGTCAGCGCCGGCATCACGCCACTCCCTCCGCGATCCCCTCAGCATTTCGAAACCGGCCAGAACTCAACACGTTCGCACCGGCGCCCACAGGCGTGTTCGGGAACACCGACAACTGGATCGATGATTCGGCCGATCGTGCACTGCGCGTCGTCGAGTTCGAGGGGCTGGACGTGCGACTGGTCAGCTTCCGCGCCGACCATCCGTCCTTCGTCCGGGCTGCTGGGCGGTGGGCGAAGGGGCCGGGCTGAGTCGATGTTCAGCGCACCTCCGCCGGAACAACCATCGGCATTCAGGAGGTAGCCAAGGCGGTAGGTCACGAACTCGAAGGTCGTCGGGACCAGGCCGCGTGCGAGCCGCTGCCCTGTCACCCGCCCGCTGCCGTTGAGCTCTTCGGCGCCTTCATCGCGTCACCTAGCTGTCGGCTTTCGCGCGACGGCGTCGCCGGGCCTACGATGAAGTCCTGCAGACTCACCTGGTGAGCCATGTAGAGCCGAAGATGGCTGGATCGACCAAGCAAGATCACCACGCTGATATCTGCGAGCGGTTCGGTGAACGTCCCAGTCACACCACCAAGAAGGCAAGACCATGACCATCGTCAGCGGGGTTCGAATCGTGGCCGCGCCTTGCTGCGGTGCGCGCTATGCCGTTCCCAGATACCTCTCGGTCAACTTCATGGCCTCCCGGTACTGGACGGACGGCTGGCGTGAAGGCTCGCTCATGCCGAATGACGAGGGGCTTCGCCGCTGCCAGTGCGGGCGGTTCGTCCTGATGAAGGCCCTGGTCAAGATCGGCACAGCGGAAACCAGCGACCTGCCCGACATCGATGGCTTGCCGGACGACCTGGTGCCGGAGTGCGTCGCAGCGGCTGACAGCGAGGACCTGGAGGTCGCCGCAAGGCTGACGTACTGGCGCCGGCTCAACCACCCCTACAGGCAAGAGTACCGTCAGCACCGGAAAGTGGAAGAGGCGGCCACGAAGGCCGCTTGGGAAGCGGCCAACCCCGATCGCAGGACGTGGTGGGACAGGTTTCGCCGGCACAAGCCGCCCAGCTACACCAGACCCGCAGACAGTCCTTTCACGTTCGCGGCCTACGAGCCCACGGACGAGCAGCGTCAGAACATGAAGCGGCTGAGCGAGCTCTTGCTGAAGCGGGGGGTGGCATCCCGGCGTGGGCTCGGCGCCCTGACGCTGGCCGAGCTGTACCGCGAGCAGGGAAGGTTCGATGAGGCTCAGGGGATCATCCGGTCTACTGGGAATGATGAGGAGGGCTCGTTCGGCAACCTCATCGCCAAACTGATCCAAGAAAAGCAACCGGCGCCGCTGTGCTACAGGATCTGACCGACTTGCCTGCGGTTCCAATGATGTTTGGAGTTCACGGCCCTTCAGCGCAGCGTCGAACGAAAGCACCGAAGACCGGCCTCGACCAAGTTGTGGCGCAGCGTAGGTTCTCCGGGAGAAGCGACGGGGGGGCTCTCTTGAGTGCTTCTCCCCGTGGGCAGTCTCCGACAATAGACCGCCGAGCCTTGTCATCGACATTTCGACGCGGGCGCGGTACAGCCCGCGCGGCGTCGGCTCGTGCCGTCTCGCGTCGAGCGGCTTGCATCAAGCCATGCGGATATTGCATGGGACCCCGCCCCCAGGCGGTTACGGGCTGATTACAGTGGTCCGACAATCCCCGGCCCTGCCGCCATGGGGCGAGCGTCGCGCGCGACGCTCGCCCCATGCCGGTTACCCGTTTCCTCACTTCCGCATGATTGGATCCCCCATGAACCGTCCCGCGATGGAAGGGCTGCGCCTGAACGTGCCCACGCACGTCCGGCATGCCCGCCTCGTCGAGTGGGTGGCGCAGATTGCCGCGCTCACCGAATGTGACCGCGTGCACTGGTGCGACGGCAGCGCCGAGGAGTACCAGCGCCTGACCGAGCAGCTCGTGGCCGCCGGTACCCTGATGAAACTCGATCCGGTGAAACGCCCGCGCAGCTTCCTGGCGCGCAGCGACGCGTCCGACGTGGCCCGGGTGGAGGACCGCACCTTCATCTGCAGCGCCCACAAGGACGACGCCGGCCCCACCAACAACTGGATGGACCCGCGCGAGATGCGCGAGATGCTGCAGACCGGCCGGCCCGACGGAACCCCGGCCCTGTTCAAGGGCGCCATGCGCGGCCGCACGATGTACGTCGTGCCCTTCAGCATGGGCCCGCTGGGCAGTCACATCGCCCACATCGGCGTCGAGCTCACCGACAGCGCCTACGTGGCCGTGAGCATGCGCACGATGACGCGCATGGGCCGCGGCGCGCTCGACGTGCTGGGCGCCGATGGCGACTTCGTGCCCTGCGTGCACACCGTGGGCACGCCCCTGGTGGATTCGGAAGGCAAGGGGCAGAAAGACGTGCCCTGGCCCTGCAACCCCACCAAGTACATCGTCCACTACCCCGAGACGCGCGAGATCTGGAGCTACGGCTCGGGCTACGGCGGCAACGCGCTGCTGGGCAAGAAGTGCTTCGCGCTGCGGATTGCGTCAACGATGGGCCGCGCCCAGGGCTGGCTGGCCGAGCACATGCTGATCCTCGGCGTCACCACGCCCGCGGGCCAGAAGTACCACGTGGCCGCCGCCTTCCCCAGCGCCTGCGGCAAGACCAACTTCAGCATGCTCGTGCCGCCCGCCGGCTACGAGGGCTGGAAGGTCACGACCATCGGCGACGACATCGCCTGGATCAAGCCACACGCCGACGGCCGCCTGTACGCCATCAACCCCGAGGCCGGCTACTTCGGCGTCGCGCCCGGCACCAACGACCACACCAACCCCAACTGCATGGCGTCCCTCAAGAGCGACACGGTCTTCACGAACGTGGCGCTCACCGAAGACGGCGACGTCTGGTGGGAGGGCATGACTGACACGCCCCCCGCGCACCTGATCGACTGGCAAGGCCGGGACTGGACACCGGCCCTCGCCAAGGAGGCCGGCGAGAACGGCAAGCCCAGACCGGCGGCACACCCCAACGCCCGCTTCACCGTGGCCGCCACCGCCAACCCGGTGCTCGACCCCGAGTGGGACAACCCCGAGGGCGTGGCGATCGACGCCTTCATCTTCGGCGGCCGGCGCAGCACCACGGTGCCGCTGGTGACGGAAGCGCGCACCTGGGTCGAGGGCGTGTACATGGCCGCCACCATGGGCAGCGAGACCACCGCCGCCATGGCCGGCGGCAACGGCGCCGTGCGCCGCGACCCCTTCGCCATGCTGCCCTTCGTGGGCTACCACATGGCCGACTACGTGCAGCATTGGCTCAGCCTGGGCGAAAAGCTCGCCGCCGGTGGCGCCCGGCTGCCCAAGATCTACTGCGTCAACTGGTTCCGCAAGGGGGCCGACGGCAGCTTCGTGTGGCCCGGCTATGGCGAGAACATGCGGGTGCTGGAGTGGCTGGTCGGCCGCGTCGAGGGCACGGCGCAGGGTGCCGACAACGTGTTCGGCACCAGCCCGCGCTTCGAAGACCTGCGCTGGGACGGGCTGGCGTTCACGCGCGAGCAGTTCGCCGCCGTGATCGGCATCGACAAGGCCGCCTGGCAGCAGGAGCTCACGCTGCACGCCGAGCTGTTCAAGCAGCTCGAGAGCAAGCTGCCGGCGGCGCTGCCGGCCACCAAGGCGCAGATCGAGGCGCGGCTCGAGCAGCTCTGACGCCACGCGCGTGAGCGACGCCGCCGCGACGCGCCTGCTCGCCGCCTTCGACCAGCAGGTCGGGTGGTGCAGACAAGGCGCGTCGCCTTTTTCGGCGCGCGTGCTGGCACAGTCGCGGCGCTGGCTCGAGCGCGAGCCCGCGGCGCTGGCGCTGCTGTCGGCGGTGGATGCCGATCCGCTGGCCGCCGCGGTGTCGCTGCGCTGGCTGGGGGCGTTGCACCACCTGGCCTTGCTCGGGCGTGAGCCCTGGGCGGCGCTGTGGCCGCCGGCCGAGCCGCCGGAAAACGACGCGCTCACCGAGGCCATCGCCCACGCCT
This sequence comes from Ideonella sp. WA131b, assembly GCA_023657425.1. Classification (NCBI taxonomy): domain Bacteria; kingdom Pseudomonadati; phylum Pseudomonadota; class Betaproteobacteria; order Burkholderiales; family Sphaerotilaceae; genus Ideonella; species Ideonella sp. WA131b. The sequence goes on along the minus strand of JAGTJW010000001.1, from coordinate 1,277,701 downwards.
GGCGCAGCGAACGCGCCCACCTGCACGCCGCCTTGGCGCGCCCGCCGCAAACCAACGAGGTGATGCGCAGCGCCGCGCTGCTGCCCGGGCTGCTGCACCTGGCGCAGGCGCTGCGTCGGCCGCTGCACCTGGCCGAGATCGGCGCCTCGGCCGGCCTCAACCTGTGGGCCGACGGCTACCGCCACGAACCCGTCTGCCAACCCGTCTGCGAACCCGTCAGCGAACCCGTCAGCGAGCCCGTCAGCGAGCCGGCCCACACGCCCTGGGCCTGGGGCGACGCCGCGGCGGCGCTGACGCTGCGCGCCATCTGGCGGGGACCAGCCCCGCCCGTCGATGCGCCGCTCGCGGTGGCCCGCCGCGCCGGCTGCGATGCCGCGCCGGTGGATCTTGCGCAAGCGGGCGAAGACCTGCGCCTGGCCTCCTTCGTCTGGGCCGACCAGGCCGAGCGCATGGCGCGCCTGCGCGCCGCCGTGGCCGTGGTACGGCCGCGCCTGACCGCCGCAGGCGCCGTGCAGACGCGGTGCGCCGCCGACTTCGTGCGCGAGCAGATCGCGCGGCGCCGCGACGGCGAGGCCTTCGTGCTGATGCACTCGGTGGTCTGGCAGTACATCGGCGCGGCCGAGCAGGCCGACATCTGTGCGCAGATGCAGGCCGCCGGGGCCGGGGCCACGACCGCGTCGCCCGTGGCCTGGCTGCGCTTCGAGCCCACGCAGCCCCAGCTGCAGGTGTCGCTGCGCTGCACCACCTGGCCCGGCGGGCACGACACGCTCCTGGCCGAGGCCCACCCGCACGGCGCCTGGGTGCACTGGCGTGCCCTCGGGCCCGTGGCAGCATCCCCGGCGTGAAGCTGCAGCTGCTGTCGGACCTCCACCTCGAGACCGAATCCTTCGAGCCCGAGCCCGCACCGGGCGCCGAGTTGCTGGTGCTGGCCGGCGACATCGACAGCACCTGGGCCGGCTACCGGCGCTTTCGCGGCTGGCCGGTGCCGGTGGTGGTGGTGGCCGGCAACCACGAGTTCGACGGCCGCGACGTCGACGAGGCGCTGCGTGACTTCCGCCGAATGACCGACAGCCTGGGCTTCGTCTTCCTGGAGTGTGGCGAGCACCGCCACACGGCCGCCGACGGCACGCGGGTGCGCGTCCTGGGCACGACGCGCTGGAGCGACTTCGGCCTCTTCGGCGCCGCCGGCCGCGAGCGCGCCGAGCGTGCCGCGGCCTACTTCCAGCGCGTGATGAAGGCCACGCGCCACGGCCGCCCCTTCGACGCCGCCTCCGTGCGCGACGAAGGCCAGCGTTGCCGCGCCTGGCTGGAACAGGCCTTGGCACGCCCTGCAGCGCCGGGCGAGCGCACGGTCGTGGTCACGCACTTCGCGCCCAGCCTGAAAAGCGCCGACCCGCGCTACGGCACGCAGCCCGGCACCGCCAGCTTCTGCAATGCCGACGACGACTTGATCGAGCGCGCCGACCTCTGGCTGCACGGCCATCTGCACTGCCGCCACGACTACGCCGTGCCGCGCGCGGGCCGCCGCCCGGGCCGCGTGCTGAGCCAGGCCCGCGGTCTGGCCAAAAAGGGCGAGGACGCGGGCTTCGAGCCGCTCAAGACAATCTCCGTCTGAGCAGGGTCAAGCCGCTGCGCTCCACGTCGGTGAGACACTCGCTGCGACGACCCCACCGCATCCGCTGCAGGAGTAGCACGCCATGAAGATCCTTGTCGCCGCCGACGGCAGCTCGTTCACCAAGAAGATGCTGGCCTATCTGGCGGCCCACGACGACTGGCTCGGTGCCCAGCACGACTACACCGTGATCACCGCCGTGCCCGCCGTGCCGCCGCGCGCCGCGGCGGTGATCGACAAGACCACGCTCAAGGGCTACTACGACGACAGTGCCGACAAGGTGTTGAAGCCCATCCGCAGCTTCTTTGGCAAGCAGGGCATCAAGGCCGACTTCGTGGGCAAGGTAGGCCCGGCCGCAGACCTCATCGCCGACACCGCCACCAAGGGCAGGTTCGACCTCGTGATGATGGGCTCGCACGGCCACGGCACGCTGAAGAACCTGGTGCTCGGCTCGGTGGCCACCAAGGTGCTGGCGCAGTGCAGCACGCCGGTGCTGCTGATCCGCTGAACGCGCGGCGCACGCCGGCCGCGGCCGGCGTGCACCTCAAGCTGCTGGGCATGGCGGTGCTGTGGGGTGCCTCGTGGCCGGCCGGGCGCGTGCTGGCACAGGCGCTGCCGCCACTGACCGGCGGGGCCTGGCGTTTCGCGCTGGCGCTGCTGTTGTTTGCGTTGTGGTGGCGGCTGGCGCGGCGCGGCTGGGCACCGCTGGCGGCGTTGTCGCGCCGACAGTGGCTGGGCCTGGCCGCCGCCGGCGGTGTGGGCGTGTTCGGCTACACCGCCTTTTTCATGTGGGGCCTGCAGCACGTGCCGGCCAGCCGCGCGGCGCTGATCGTCACGGTCAACCCGGTGTTCACGACGCTGATCGCGGCGTGGTTGTTCGGCGAGCGCTTGAACGCCCGCATCGGCCTGGGCATGGCGCTGGCCGTGCTCGGTGCGACCACGGTGCTCACGAAGGGCGAGCCCTGGCGGCTGTTCGACGGGGCGCTCGGCCTGGGTGAGTGGCTGCTGCTGGGCTGCGTAGCCTGCTGGGTGGGCTACACGCTGATGGGCCGGCGGCTGCTCGCCGGCATCGACACGCTCACCACCACCACCGTCACCGCCACGGCAGGCACGGCGCTGCTGTTTGGTGCCGCGTTCGTGGTCGAGGGCCCGGCCGGGCTGGCGGCGCCCCTGCAGGCATCGGCAGCGGTGTGGGCAGCGATGCTGTTCCTGGCGGCCGGGGCCACGGTGCTGGCCTACGCCTGGTACTTCGATGGCGTGGCCGCATTGGGCGCGGGCGGTGCCGCGGCCTACATCAGCCTGGTGCCGGTGTTCGGCGTCGCCAGTTCCACCCTGCTGCTGGACGAGCCGCTGCAGGCCTCGCTGCTGGTGGGCGGCGCACTGGCGGTGGCCGGCATGGTGGTGATGAACCGCGCACGGCGCTGATGAAGCAGCCGCCCGGCCGCGGCCGGCTGCGGCCTTCAGCGTGCGCCGAAGATCGCCGTGCCGACCCGCACGAGCGTGCTGCCCTCGGCGATGGCGGCCTCCAGGTCGGTACTCATGCCCATGCTCAAGGTCGGCAGATCCAGACCGCGCTCGCGCAGCGCGTCGCGCAGCGCGCGCAGCCGGCGGTGCGCCGCACGCTGCGCCGCGGCATCGGACGTGGGCTCGGGGATGCTCATCAGCCCCACCAAGCGCACCCGGGCAGGCGGCAACGCCGCGACCGCAGCGGCCAGGGCAGGCAGATCGTCGGGTGGGACACCGCTCTTGCTGGCTTCGCCGCTGACGTTCACTTGCAGACACAGGTTCAGCGGCGGCAGCCCCGCCGGCCGCTGCTCCGCCAGGCGCTGCGCGATCTTGAAGCGTTCTACCGAGTGCACCCAGTCGAAGAGCTCGGCCACCGGGCGCGTCTTGTTGCTCTGCAGCGGGCCGATGAAGTGCCACTCCAGCCGGGCCCTCAGGTCGGCCAGCGCGCCCATCTTGACCAGGGCCTCCTGCACGTAGTTCTCGCCGAAGGCCACCTGGCCGGCCGAATGCGCCTCGCGCACCCTTTCGGGGCCGAAGGTCTTGCTCACGGCCAACAACGTGACGTATTTGGCATCGCGGCCCGCGCTCTCGCAGGCAGCGGCGATGCGATCCTTCACGGCTTGCAGTCGGCTTCCGATGCTCTCCATAATGCCCCGAGCCTACTCTGCCGCGCCGACAGCCCCCGCCGTCGCCCGGCCCTTCGTCGCATGGACATCACCCAGTTGCTGGCCTTTGCCGTCAAGAACATGGCCTCGGACTTGCACTTGTCGGCCGGGCTGCCGCCGATGATCCGCGTGCACGGCGACGTGCGCCGCATCAACGTGGAGCCGCTGGAGCACCAGCAGGTCCATGCGATGGTCTACGACATCATGAACGATGCCCAGCGCAAGCACTACGAGGGCACGCTGGAGTGCGACTTCTCTTTCGAGATCCAGGGCCTGGCGCGCTTCCGCGTCAACGCCTTCAACCAGAACCGCGGCGCCGGCGCGGTGTTCCGCAGCATCCCGAGCAAGATCCTCACGCTCGAGGAACTGGGCACACCCAAGGTTTTTGCCGAGCTGGCGCTCAGGCCGCGCGGGCTGGTGCTCGTCACCGGTCCCACCGGCTCGGGCAAGAGCACCACGCTGGCGGCCATGGTGAACCACCTCAACGAGCACCGGTACGGGCACGTGCTCACGGTGGAAGACCCGATCGAGTTCGTGCACGAGAGCAAGAAGTGCCTCGTCAATCAGCGCGAGCTGGGTCCGCACACGCTGAGCTTCGGCAACGCGCTGCGCAGTGCGCTGCGCGAGGACCCCGACGTCATCCTCGTGGGTGAGTTGCGCGACCTCGAAACCATCCGCCTGGCGCTCACGGCTGCGGAGACCGGCCACCTGGTGTTCGGCACGCTGCACACCAGCAGCGCCGCCAAGACCGTCGACCGCATCGTCGACGTGTTCCCGGTGGCCGAGAAGGAGATGGTGCGTTCGATGCTGTCCGAGTCGCTCGTGGCGGTGATCTCGCAGGCGCTGTGCAAGCTCAAGGACGACTCGGGCCGGGTCGCGGCGCACGAGATCATGCTGGGCACGAGCGCCATCAAGAACCTGATCCGCGAGAACAAGATCGCCCAGATGTACAGCGCCATCCAGACCGGCCAGAACCTGGGGATGCAGACGCTGGACCAGAATCTGGCCGACCTCGTGCGCCGCAACCTCATCAGCCCGGCCGAAGCGCGCAGCAAAGCCAAGATCCCCGAAAACTTCCCAGGATGACCGCCCTGCCGCGTGCAATCGAGAGGCCGAACCGGATCCTGGTCTCCCGGCCCGGTTCGAGCCGCCTCGGGGGCGCCGAGCGCAGCCTGGGGGCCTGTGATGGAACGTGACCAGGCATCGAAGTTCGTGAACGATCTGCTGCGGCTGATGGTCAGCCGCGGCGGCTCCGATCTCTTCCTCACGGTCGACTTCCCACCGGCCATCAAGGTCGACGGCAAGGTCGCCAAGGTCAGCCCGCAGCCGCTGAGCGGCCAGCACACGCTGGCGCTGGCTCGCGCGGTCATGAACGACAGGCAAACGGCCGAGTTCGAGCGCACGCGGGAGTGCAACTTCGCCGTCAGCCTGCAGGGCTTGGGGCGCTTCCGCGTCAACGCCTTCGTGCAGCAGGGCCAGGTGGGCCTGGTGTTCCGCACGATCCCGGCCGCGCCGCCCACGATCGACGGCCTCGGCCTGCCAGCGGTCCTCAAGGACGTGGCAATGACCCAGCGCGGCCTGGTCATCTTCGTCGGTGCCACGGGCAGCGGCAAGAGCACCTCGCTGGCCGCCATCGTCGACCACCGCAACGAGAACAGCCACGGCCACATCATCACGGTCGAGGACCCGGTGGAGTTTGTGCACCCGCACAAGAACTGCATCGTCACGCAGCGCGAGCTCGGCATCGACACCGACAGCTGGGAGGCGGCGCTGAAGAACGCGCTGCGCCAGGCACCCGACGTCATCCTGATGGGTGAGATCCGCGACCGCGAGTCCATGGAGCACGCGGTCGCCTTCGCCGAGACGGGCCACCTGTGCCTGGCCACGCTGCATGCCAACAGCGCCAACCAGGCGCTCGACCGCATCATCAACTTCTTTCCGGATGAGCGGCGCCAGCAGCTGCTGATGGACCTGTCGCTCAACCTGAAGGCCATGATCAGCCAGCGCCTGTTGCCGCGCGAGGCCGGCCGCGGCCGCGTCGCGGCGGTCGAGATCCTGCTCAACACGCCGCTGGTGGGCAAGCTCATCTTCAAGGGCGAGACGGCCGAGATCAAGGAGCTCATGAAGCGCAGCCGAGAGCTCGGCATGCAGACTTTCGACCAGAGCCTCTTCGACCTCTACGAAAGCCGGCACATCCGCTACGAGGACGCGCTGCGCCATGCCGATTCGGTGAACGACCTGCGGCTGCAGATCAAGCTGCAGAGTGCGCGCGCGCGCAGCGTCGATCTCGCGGTCGGCACCGAACACCTGAAGGTCTTGTGACGCGCGCCACGCGTCATCTGCTGCGCCTCTTCGTCACGGGGTTGCTGGCGGCGCTGCCGCTGGCCGCCACGGTGGCGGTGTTCGCCTGGGCCATCAGCCTGCTGCTGCAGTGGGTGGGGCCGCGCAGCGCCTTCGGCGAGTTGCTCGGCGGCATTGGCCTGGGCGTCACGGGCTCCGAGATCGTCGGCTATGCCGTCGGGGTGGGCATCATCATCGGCGCCATCCTGCTGCTGGGCCTGCTCGTGGAGCTGGGCTTGCAGCGCGGCATGGCCAGCGTCGTCGACGCGGTGGTCCGGCGCATCCCGCTGGTGCGCAACGTCTACGACCTCGTGCAGCGTTTCGTGTCGCTGCTGTCGCAGCGCGACGAGGACGGCGCGGGCGCCATGCAGCCCGTGTGGGTGAGCTTCGGCGGCCGCGCCACACCGGGCTGCGTGGTGCTGGCGCTGCAGACCACGGCCGAGCCGGTGCGCGTGGACGGCCGTCGCTGCCTGCCGGTGATGGTGCCGACGGCGCCCGTGCCGGTTGGGGGCGGACTGATGTTCGTGCCCGAGGAGTGGGTGGTGCGGGCCGAGCTCAGCGTCGAGGCCGTGACGGCGCTGTACGTCAGCATGGGCGTGACGGCACCGCAGCACCTGCCGGCGGCGCCGGAGCGTGGCAGCATCGCGCCATGAACCAACCCGCCAGCGCTGCCTCCCGCCGCGTCGCCTTCCTGGGCCTGGGTGTCATGGGCCATCCGATGGCCGGACACCTGGTCAGGGCCGGCCATGACGTCACCGTCTACAACCGCACCGCCGCCCGGTCGGAGGCCTGGGTCGCCGAACACGGCGGCGCCCACGCACCGACCCCGCGCGAGGCCGCGGCCGGCGCCGACCTCGTCTGCGCCTGCGTGGGCAACGACGACGACCTCAAGAGCGTGACCCTGGGGCCCGACGGCGCCTTCGCCGGCATGCAACCGGGTGCGGTCTTCGTCGACCACACCACGGCCTCGGCCGAGGTGGCGCGGGTGCTGCACGCCGAAGCCCGCGCGCGCGGCCTGCACTTCATCGACGCCCCCGTCTCGGGCGGCCAGGCCGGCGCCGTCAACGGCGTGCTCACGGTCATGTGCGGCGGCGACGCCGAGCCCTTTGCATCCGCGCGGCCGGTGGTCATGGCCTACGCGAGGGCCTGCACGCTGCTGGGCGCCAGCGGTTCGGGGCAGCTGGCGAAGATGGTCAACCAGGTCTGCATCGCCGGACTCGTGCAGGGCCTGGCCGAGGCGCTGGCCTTCGGGCAGCGAGCCGGGCTGGACATGCCCGCCGTGCTCGACGTCATCGGCAAGGGCGCAGCCCAGAGCTGGCAGATGGACCACCGCGGCAAGACCATGCTCGAGGGCCGCTTCGACTTCGGCTTCGCGGTGGACTGGATGCGCAAGGACCTCGGGCTCGTGCTCGACGAAGCCCGGCGCAACGGCGCGCAGCTTCCGGTGACGGCGCTGGTGGACCAGTTCTACGCCGAGATTCAGGCCCACGGCGGGCAGCGCTGGGACACCTCCAGCCTGATCGCGCGGCTCAAGCCGGCCTGAAGCCCGCGTCAGCGCCGCCGCGCATCAGCGGCCGGTGGCCGGCCCCGCCGGCACGCCCTGGGCAGCCAGCTCGGCTTCGGGCACGATCTCGAACACCTTGACCACCCGCTCCACGCCGCCGACGCGGCTGGCCAGTTCCGCGCCGCGCTCGGCCTCGCGCGGGGTGACGCGGCCCATCAGGAAGACCACGCGGCGCTCCACCACCACGCGGAACGCGTTGGACTGCAGGTCCTTGGCATCCATCAGCGTGGCCTTGACCTTGGTGGCCAGCACCGTGTCGGCCGAGCGCGACGACAGCGAGCTGTTGCCCGCGACGACCAGTTCGTTGACGACACCCCGCACGTTCTCGACCCGGGCCACCGCTTCTTCGACGCGCGTGCGCTCCGCCGCGCTGGGCACCTCGCCAGTGATGAGCACGGCGCGGTTGTAGCTGTTCACGCTGATCTGCCCGAGGGTGGCGAGTTCGCGCACGCGGGCCGCGGCGCGGAACTCGATGCCCTGGTCCTCGAGCTGGATGCCGGCGGTGCGGCGGTCGGTGGCCACCAGTCCGCCGCCCACCACGGCACCGCCCAGGAGCAGCGGCGCGCAGCCCGACATCAGCACGGCAGCGGTCACGGCCAGCACGGGCCGCCAGGGCAAGATCGAGATCACGATTCAGGGTCTCCCATGAGCTGGAAATCGACCGCGTCGCACAAGCAGTGCAGCACCAGCAGCTGCAATTCGGTGACGCGGGCGCCGCGCTCGTGCGGCAAGGGCACGAGGACATCGGTTTCGGCCAGAAGTTCCGAGAACGCCTGCGCGCTGCGGCCCGCCAGCACGACGATGGTCATGTCCTTGGCCTGAGCCGCGGTGATGACGGCGATGCCGTCGCGCTCGGCGTCGTCGATGAACAGCAGCACGTCGCCCGGCAGGCCCAGGGCACGAAGCTCCTGCGCCGCCTGCGGCGGGTGCGCGGCCAGCGCCAGCGCCGCCAGCGGCGGCCGTGAGCGCTCGAAACGGCCGGTGAACAAGCGCGCCAGATGGGGCGCCAGCCCGGCACCGGCGCCGCTGCCGGCGACCAGCACCTTGCCACCGGCGGTGATCGCGGCCAGCAGAGCGCCCGCGGCCTCGGCCACCGGGCGGGCCAGGACCTCGGCCGAGCGGACCTGAAGGTCCGCGCTGTCGAAGATGTGCTGCTGGATGCGCTGCTCGAGCATGCGCGGGATCATAGGCCTTGGGCTCCGCCGGCCTGCCGGTCCGCGTCAGCCGGCGTCGAAGGCCCCCTTCAGCCACTGCAGCCGCTCGCCGTCGATGGCCACCACGTCGAAGCGGCAGGGCGGCAGGCCCGGCAGCCGCGCCAGGAAGTGCCGTGCCGCGTACACCAGGCTGCGCTGCTTGGCCGCGTCCACGCTGGCGGCCGCGCCGCCGTGGCCGGTGCCGGCACGGGCGCGCACCTCCACGAACACCAGCGTGCCGTCGCGCTCGCGCATCACGAGGTCGATCTCACCGGCCCGCGCGCCGGGGCCGCGCGCCACTCGATAATGACGCTGCACGAGCACGAGGCCCTGCTGCTGCAGCCATTGCAGCGCACGGCCCTCGCCTTCTTCGCCGCGCAACGCGGCCGCCGTCTTGCCCGCCATCGACCCCTCCCTGCTGCACGCCGCGGCCGCCCTGTTGGCCGGCTCGCAGCGCCACGAGCACGGCGCACTCTACGTGGTCGCCACGCCCATCGGCAACCTGGCCGACATCACGCTGCGCGCGCTGCACCTGCTGACGCTGGTGGACGCCGTGGCCTGTGAAGACACCCGCGTGGCCGGCTCGCTGCTGCAGGCCTACGGGCTGCAGCGACCGGGCCTGGCGCTGATCGCGCTGCACGCGCACAACGAGGCCGAGGCCAGCGGCGCCGTGCTCGCGCGCCTGGCCGCGGGTGAGCGCGTGGCGCTCCTCAGCGACGCCGGCACGCCCGCCGTCAGCGACCCCGGCGCGCGTGTGGTGGCCGCCGCCACCGCCGCCGGCCACCCGGTGGTGCCGCTGCCCGGCGCCAGCAGCGCGCTGGCAGCGCTCAGCGTGGCCGGCGATGCGCTGGGCCACGGCTTTGTGTTCAGGGGCTTCCTGCCGGCCAAGGGCAGCGAGCGCGACGCCGCCTTGGCTGCCACCGTGGGCGACCCGCACACGCAAGTGCTGTTCGAGGCACCGCACCGCATCGCCGCGCTGCTGGGCGCTCTGGCGGCGGCCGCACCCGGGCGGACGGTGACGGTGGCCCGCGAGCTGACCAAGCAGTTCGAGAGCATCGCCACGGGGCCCGCCCGCGCCTGGCCAGCGCGCCTGGCGACCCTGCCGCATGGCGAGCGCGGCGAGTTCGTGCTCGTGCTGCACGCGCTGCCGCCCGATGCGCGGCCGGCCGATGCGCTGCCGCCCGCCGCACTGCACGTGCTCGACACCCTGCTGGCCGAGCTGCCCTTGAAGCAGGCCGCGGCGTTGGCCGCCGGCATCACCGGGCTGCCGCGCAAGCGCCTGTACGCCGAGGCGCTGCGCCGCCGCGGCGAGGCCGAGCCCGGCTGAGGGCCATGGTCGCCGCCCTCGCGCGCCACGTGCGCGGCCAGCCACCCGCGGTGCGCGCACTGCTGTGGGCGGCCGCGGCTGGCGTCGTCTTCACGGTGCTCAACGCGCTGATGCGCCTGCTGGCCCAGCAGCTGGACCCCATGCAGACGCAGTTCCTGCGCTACCTGTTTGGGCTGGCCGTGCTGCTGCCCTGGGTGCTGCGCCACGGCCTGACCGCCTACCGGCCGCAGAGCCCCGCCGGCCAGCTGTGGCGCGGCGCCGTGCACACGCTGGGGCTGGTGCTGTGGTTCCTGGCGCTGCCGCACATCCCGCTGGCCGACACCACGGCCATCGGCTTCACCACGCCGATCTTCATCATGCTCGGCGCCTGGTGGTTCCTCAAGGAGCCCATGCGCTGGGAGCGCTGGGCCGCCACCGGCATCGGCTTCGCGGGTGTGCTGGTGGTGCTGGGGCCGGCGCTGGTGGCCGCCGCCGACGGGCGCGGCAGCGGCGCAGCGCACCTGTTGATGCTGGCCTCGGCCCCGGTGTTCGCGGCGTCCTTCCTCATCACCAAGGTGCTCACGCGCAGCGAGTCCACCGGTGTCATCGTGTTCTGGCAGGCGCTCACCGTCACGCTGTTCAGCCTGCCGATGGGCCTGTGGACCTGGCAGTGGCCCACGGCCTGGCAGTGGGCCGGCTTCCTGCTGTGCGGGGCCTTGGGCAGCGGTGGCCACTACTGCCTGACGCGCAGCTTCCGGGGCGCCGACATCTCGGCCACGCAGTCGCTGAAGTTCCTGGAGCTGCTGTGGGCGGCCTTGCTGGGTTTTGCCCTCTTTGCCGACGTGCCCACGGCCACCACCCTGCTGGGGGGAGCGCTGATCACCGCGGCCACGATCTGGGCGGCGCGGCGCGAGGCCGCGGCCGGCAGGGCTACGGAGCGACTCCTAGAATGAATTCGAGCCCCGGTCGGGGCCCTGACGAAAGGCCGTGCCGATGATCTCCCGCGAACCCACCCTCGAACGCCTGGCCTTGGCCCAGCAGCTGATGCTCGAGCCCTTCGGGCTGGGCGAGGCCACGCTGGCGCATGCGCTGGCGCTCATCGGCGAGCACCGCGTCGACGACGCCGACCTCTACTTCCAGACCACGCGCCACGAGGGCTGGAGCCTGGAGGAGGGCATCGTCAAGAGCGGCAGCTTCAGCATCGACCAGGGCGTGGGCGTGCGCGCCGTGGCCGGCGAGAAGACCGCCTTCGCCTACAGCGACGACCTCTCGCCCGAGGCGCTGATGGACGCTGCACGCACGGTGCGCACCATCGCCGCGGCGGGTCAGCAGCGCCGCGTGAAGCTGGCGCGCGCGCCCAAGGTCGCGAAGAGCCGGCTGCTCTACGCGCCGATGGACCCCATCGGCACGCTCGACAGCACGCAGAAGGTGGCGCTGCTGGAGAAGGTGGAGAAGCTCGCCCGCGCCAAGGACCCGCGCGTCGTGCAGGTGATGGCCAGCGTGGGCGCCGAGTACGACGTGGTGCTGGTGGCGCGCGCCGACGGCACGCGCGCCGCCGACGTGCGGCCCCTGGTGCGGCTGAGCGTGACCGTGATCGCCGAGCAGACGGTCAAGGGCGAGCTGAAGCGGGAAGTCGGCAATGGCGGGGGCGGCGGCCGCTTCGGCCTGGGCTACTTCACCGATGCCGTGATCGCGCAGTACGTCGACCACGCCGTCACGGCGGCGCTCACCAACCTGGACAGCCGCCCCGCGCCGGCCGGCGAGATGACGGTGGTCCTGGGCCCGGGCTGGCCCGGCGTGCTGCTGCACGAGGCCGTGGGCCACGGCCTGGAGGGGGACTTCAACCGCAAGGGCTCCAGCACCTTCAGCGGACGCATCGGTCAGCGCGTGGCGGCCCGGGGCGTGACGGTGCTCGACGACGGCACGCTGCCCGACCGCCGCGGCAGCCTCAACATCGACGACGAGGGACACGCCAGCCAGCGCAACGTGCTCATCGAGGACGGCATCCTCAAGGGCTACATCCAGGACAGCCTGAACGCCCGCCTGATGGGCGTGAAGCCGACGGGCAACGGCCGCCGCGAGAGCTATGCCCACCTGCCGATGCCGCGCATGACCAACACCTACATGCTGGCCGGCGACAAGAAGAAGGAAGAGATCGTCGGCAGCATCAAGCGCGGCCTGTACGCCACCAACTTCGGCGGCGGCCAGGTCGACATCACCAGCGGCAAGTTCGTGTTCTCCGCCAGCGAGGCCTTCTGGGTGGAGAACGGCAGGATCCTCTACCCGGTGAAGGGTGCCACGCTCATCGGCAACGGCCCCGAGGCGATGACGCGCGTAAGCATGATCGGCAACGACCTCGAGCTCGACACCGGTGTGGGCGTGTGCGGCAAGGAGGGCCAGAGCGTGCCGGTGGGCGTGGGGCAACCGACGCTGCGCATCGAGCGCCTCACCGTGGGCGGCACGGCGTAGATGGAGCCCCCAAGCTCGCTGCGCTCGCTACCCCCCGAGGGGGCCGCCCGCCAGCGGCCCGGCGAAGCCGGTTCCGCGGCGGGAAGCGTGGAGCCCCCAAGCTCGCTCCGCTCGCTACCCCCCGAGGGGGCCGCCCGCCAGCGGCCCGGCGAAGCCGGTTCCGCGGCGGGAAGCGTGGAGCCCCCAAGCTCGCTGCGCTCGCTACCCCCCGAGGGGGCCGCCCGCCAGCGGACCGGCGAAGCCGGTTCCGCGGCGGGGGACTTGGTTTCGCTGGCGCACATCGAGGCGGCTGCGCAGCGGCTGCGCGGGCATGTGCTCGACACGCCCTGCGTCGAAAGCCTCACGCTCGGGCAGATCACCGGCTGCCGCGTGTTCCTGAAGTTCGAGAACCTGCAGTTCACGGCTTCGTTCAAGGAGCGCGGCGCGCTCAACAAGCTGGCCACCTTGCTGGCCAGCGGCGAGCGGCCCCGCGGCGTGATCGCCGCCAGCGCCGGCAACCACGCCCAGGGCCTGGCGCACCACGCCGCGCGGCTGGGCCTGCGCGCCGTGATCGTGATGCCGCAACACACGCCGATGGTGAAGGTGGAGCGCACGCGCGGCTTCGGCGCCGAGGTGGTGCTGCACGGCGAGACCTTCGACGCCGCGAGCGAGCGCGCGTTGCAGCTGGCCCACGAGCAGGGCCTCACCTTCGTGCATCCCTTCGACGACGCCGCCGTGATCGCCGGGCAGGGCACCATCGGCCTGGAGATGCTGGCGGCTCAGCCCGATCTCGACACGCTGCTCATCGCGGTCGGCGGCGGCGGGCTCATCAGCGGCATCGCCACCGCGGCGCGCGCCATTCAGCCGGGCATCCGCATCGTGGGCGTGCAGACGGCGCGTTTTCCGGCCATGTTCAACGCCATCAAGGGCACGGCGCATCCGCAGGGCGCCAGCACCATCGCCGAGGGCATCGCCGTGGGCCAGCCCGGGCGGCTGACGCAGGCGCTGATCGGCGAGCGCGTGGACGACCTGCTGCTGGTGGATGAAGGCGACATCGAGCAGGCCGTGCTGATGCTGCTGGAGATCGAGAAGACCGTGGTCGAGGGCGCGGGCGCGGCCGGCCTGGCCGCGCTGCTGCGCCACCCCGAGACCTTTGCCGGTCGCCGCGTGGGCCTGGTGCTGTGCGGCGGCAACATCGACCCGCTGCTGCTGGCCCGCATCGTCGAACGCGGCATGGTGCGCGCCGGCCGGCTGGCGCGCATTCGCGTGGCGGCGCGCGACACGCCCGGCGTGCTGGCCCGCATCACCGCCGTGGTGGCCGAGGCCGGCGCGAACATCGACGAGGTCCACCACCAGCGCGCCTTCAGCACGCTGACCGCGCAACACGTGGAGGTCGAACTGGTGCTGCAGACGCGCAACCGCGAGCACGTCGACGAGGTCTTGGCGCGGCTGGCGGCGGCCGGCTTCACGACGCCGGGGCACTGAGGCCGCGTCGTCCACCCGGCCGAGAGCGCGCCGGAACCCGCGTCCGGCAAACCTGGGCGTCAAGAAGCACCGTGTTCGCGTGGCTGATTCGCTCAAGCCGCGCCGCGCGCCTGCCGAGAATGACCTGATCGACCCGTGTCGAGCCCCAGGAGCCGCCACCATGCGCGAACAGCAGGTCATCCGTACCGTTTCGGCCATCGTGGCCGTGGCCAGCATCGGCGCCGCGCTGCTGCTGTCGGTGGGCGCTGCCCGGGCGGGCGAGCTGCGTGTGAAGGGCGGGCTGCCGGGCGACTGGTTCGTGCCCGACGGCAACGCCCGCTTCACCGGCGGCCTCACCCGCAGCCGGTACTCCCTGGACCTGCTGGCCAACGGCTCCGGCGGCAGCATCGCCGTGGGCAACACCCGCGACCTCACGGCCTCGGCCGACGGCTTCAAGGTGACGGTCAGGTTGCCGTCGTCGATGCCCTACTTGGGCCTCGGCTGGGGCCACCAGGGCCACGGCGGGCTGCGCTTCTCGTTCAAGCTCGGCGCCCCACTCGGCAACGCGACCTTGTCGCCCCCGCTCGCCGACCCTTGGGCCCAGCGCGTCGCACTCACCGACATCGACGCCGGACTGCCCGAGCTGCGCGTAGGCATGGGCAAGGTGCGCCTGGCGCCGCAGCGGACGGTCGCTATGGGCTCCAGCTTCTGAAGCGCCGCGCGCGTGCTACATTCCCGGCCATGCGTTCCGCGGCGTTCTATTTTTCGTACTTTTGGTTCTCGCACCGCACGGCGGCTGGAGAGGCAAAAGCGTAGGCAGAACACAGCAGACGCAAACCCCCAGGAACCGCCGGCAGCCCCGGCGGTTTTTTGTTGCCCGCCGCAGACCCCGGCCCCACCGAGGAAGCCGTCCCGTGAGCCCGAAATCCGCCACCCCCCCCGACGAACGCCTGGCGCTGTCGGAACGCACCAGCCAGACCGACGATCAGCGCATCCGCGACGTCACGCCGCTGCCGCCACCGGAGCACCTGATCCGTTTCTTCCCGATCGCTGACACCCCGGTGGAGGCGCTGGTGGGCGACACCCGCCAGCGCATCCGCCGGGTGATGCAGGGCGAGGACGACCGGCTGCTCGTGATCGTCGGCCCCTGCAGCATCCACGACCCCGCCGCGGCGCTGGACTACGCCCGCAAGCTCAAGGCCGAGCGCGATCGCCATGCCGGCGATCTGGAGGTGGTGATGCGCGTGTATTTCGAGAAGCCGCGCACCACCGTGGGCTGGAAGGGCCTGATCAACGACCCCTACCTCGACGAGAGCTACCGCATCCACGAGGGCCTGCGCATCGCGCGGCAGCTGCTGGTGGACATCAATCGCCAGGGCGTGCCCGCGGGCAGCGAGTTCCTCGACGTCATCAGCCCGCAGTACATCGGCGACCTCATCGCCTGGGGTGCGATCGGCGCGCGCACCACCGAGAGCCAGGTGCACCGCGAGCTGGCCAGCGGCCTGAGCGCCCCGGTGGGCTTCAAGAACGGCACCGACGGCAACATCAAGATCGCCATCGACGCCATCCAGGCGGCGGCGCGCGGGCACCACTTCCTGTCTGTGCACAAGAACGGCCAGGTCGCCATCGTCGAGACCAAGGGCAACAAGGACTGCCACGTCATCCTGCGCGGTGGCAAGGCGCCCAACTTTGATGCCGCCCACGTGGCCGCGGCCTGCGCCGAGATCGAGGCCGCGAAACTGCCGTGCCGGCTGATGATCGACGCCAGCCACGCCAACAGCAGCAAGCATCACCAGCGCCAGATCGAGGTGATGAAGGACGTGGGCGGCCAGATCGCCGCCGGCAACCGCTGCATCTTCGGCGTCATGCTGGAAAGTCACCTCAACGGCGGCGCGCAGAAGTTCACCCCGGGCAAGGACGACGCGTCGCAGCTGGCCTACGGCCAGAGCATCACCGACGCCTGCATCGACTGGGCCGACACGGTGGGCGTGCTCGAAGGGCTTGCGCAGGCGGTGAAGACACGGCGGCGCGCGCGCTGACGGCTGGTTGTGCTGCCCCCATGAGGGATCACCCCAACGACCGGCAGGATCCGCGCAATCTCGACGCCCTCTACGCCCGCGGCCTGGCCACGCGCCGCGCGGAGATCCGCGAGGAGTTCGCGGTGCTGGACGCCGCAGCCCCGGGCGCGGGGCAGAATCCGCGCCAACCCGACTGAGCCCCGACGAGCCCCGCCATGGAAGTCCCCGTCCTTGTAACGCCCCCTGCCACCAAGGTCCACCTGATCGGCGGCGAGAAAGGCGGTGTCGGCAAGTCGATGTTGGCGCGGCTGCTGGCGCAGCACTTCATCGACAACGAGCTGCCCTGGATCGGCTTCGACACCGACCGCTCTCACGGCTCACTGCTGCGCTTCTACACGGACTACGCCAGCCCGGCGCTGGCCGACCGCTTCGAGGCGCTGGACAAGATCATCGAGAGCGCGGTGGAGCAGCCCGGCCGCCGCGTGCTGGTGGACCTGGCCGCGCAGACGCACGAGCCGCTGGTGAAGTGGATGGACGAGTCCGGCGTGCTCGACATGGCCGACCTCTCCGGCCTCGTGCTGCAGTACTGGCACGTGATGGACGCCGGCCGCGACTCGGTGGACCTGCTGGAGCGGCTGCTCGACCGCTTCGGCCAGCGCCTGCACCACGTGCTGGTGCTCAACGAGCTGCGCGGCGACGACTTCGGCATGCTCGAGCGCTCGGGCCAGCTCGAACGTGCGCTGGGCCTGGGCGCCAAGGTCGTGCGCATCCGCCGGCTGCACGACGCCGTGGTGCAGAAGATCGATGCGCGCAACGCCAGCTTCTGGGCGGCGCGCCACCTCACCGGGCTGGACGGCCCGGGCCTGGGCCTGATGGAGCGCCAGCGCCTGAAGATGTGGCTGGCCCACGCCTTCGGCGAACTGGCCAAGGCCGCGCCCTGAGCGGCGCGGTCTTCAACCCTCGCGCGCCAGCCGCTCGCTCTTCCAGTAGACGTCGTCGCCGCCCAGCCCGTCGAGGTTGGCGCGGTTGAGCACGCGCGCCAGCACGAACATCAGGTCCGACAGGCGGTTGAGGTACTGGCGCGGCGCCTCGTTCACGGCCTCGTCCGCCACCAGCGCCACCAGGCTGCGCTCGGCGCGGCGGGCGATGGTGCGCGACACATGCGCCAGGGCGGCGCTGCGCGCGCCCGCCGGCAGGATGAACTCCTTCAGGCGCGGCAGCTGCTCGTTGTAGGCCGCCAGGGCCTCGTCCAGGCGCAGCACGGCGGCCTCCTTCAGCAGCACGTAGCCTGGGATGGAGAGCTCGCCGCCCAGGTTGAACAGCTCGTGCTGGACGGTGACGAGCAGCTCGCGCACGTCGGCCGGCAGCGGCTCGGCCAGCAGCACGCCCAGGCTGGAGTTGAGTTCGTCGACGTCGCCCATGGCGGCCACGCGCAGGTGGCTCTTGGGCACGCGCGTGCCGTCGCCCAGGCCGGTGCTGCCGTCGTCTCCGGTGCGGGTGGCGATCTGGGTGAGGCGGTTGGCCATGGCGGGCGGGGGTCTCGTGAAGGGGCGCTATTGCACCATCCCCGGCCGGATCCCGTGGCCGTGGGGGCCGTTGACGGCAAGGGCCCGGCTCGGCGAGCGCCGCATCAGCCGTCTTCCAGCGCCAGTGTCCCCTGCGGCGGCACGGGTGGCCAAGTCCCTGCGGCCACGCGGCCCTGGAACCAGCGGTGCATGGCCGCGTCTTCCACCGCGTACTCGCCGCGGGCCGATTTCCACACCTGCGCCGGGCTGCGTTCACGCAGCGCCTTCAGCGCACGCTGCGCCTGCTGCGCGCTCATCGGGCGGCCCAGCTTGTCGCGGTAGAAGCGCAGCGCCTCGGCGTCGTAGGGGCGGAAGCGCGGGCCTTGTTCCAGCATGCGCCACAGCACGGCCTGTTCGCTGGGTTTCAGGCCCGCGTAGTCGGACTCCATCTGCGCTTCGTCCTGCTGCTGCTGTGCCAGCGCCGCCTGCTGCAGCGCCGGCTCGAAGCGCCCGCTGATGCCCGCCAGCGGGCTGAGCACCGCGCCCAGGGCGGCCATGAAGAACTGCGGCCGGTGGCCAAATTGGGTGAAGGCGGCTTGCAGCGCGGCGCGGTCCACCGGCTTCAAGTCGGGCCGCTGGCCCTCGACCAGCGCCGCCACGTGGGCGATGAAGTCGGTGTCCAGCGGCGGCAGCGCCTGGATCTGCGAGCCGTAGAAAGGGGCGCCAGCGCTCACCACCAGGCGCAGCAGCTTGTCGCGGTCGGAGCCGGACATCACGAGCATCAGGTTCACCTGCCCCGGCTGGTTGAGCTGGTCGCGGGCGGACTTCAGCGCTGTCATGGCGGCTTCACCGGCCTCGCTGGTGAGCGCGTGCTGGGCTTCGTCCACGATCAGCGCCACCGGCCGGCCGGCCTGCTGCAGCAGGGTTCGCAGGGCGTCCACCAGCGTCAGGCCGTCGACCTGGCCGATCTTGCTGGTGTCGATGTCCAGCGCGCCGGCCACCTTCACGGCCTTCACGCCGGCCTTGCGGGCGGCGCGCGCCACCACGCCCAGGTGGGGCTGCAGCGCGCGGGCGATGGCCTCGGCGATCAGCGCGCCGGGATCGCGCCGCGGGTCGGCCCACAGGTCCACGTACACCACCTCCACGCCCGCGGCCTGCAGCGCGGGCGCAAGATCGCCCTGCAAGAAGGTGCTCTTGCCGGTGCGCCGGGGCGCGGCCAGGAACAGGCCGTTGTGCGCGTCGCCCAGCAGCGCCCGTCCTTGCAGGGCGGCCACCATGTCCCGGGCCAGGGCCGTGCGGGGGTAGACGATCATGGGACTATCATGTTTTATCCGGAGATCGGTAATTTATCGATTTCGAGATAAAACGCAATAGTCGCGTGCGGGGGGGACGCGGAGATCTGCAGACGATGGGCGCAGGATCTGGAAAGACGGTCGCCAGACCCCTTTGAAATCAGGCACTTGACAGCGACACACTGCCAAGTGCCGCGCTGCTGATGTGAACCACCGCATCGCCCTGCCCCCGGCTGGCCTTCTGCCGCACGACCTGCGGTGCGTTCAAGGCGTAGCCCAATGTGGTCATGGTGGCCTCTTCGAGCGGGCGGATGATGGTCTTGTTGATCTGGTCGCCGATGTCGCTGCGGCCCTTGAGCGCCACCATGTCGGCGAAGCTGGCGCCGGGCGGGATCTGGATGGGGGCAAAGGGCTGGCCGGCGTACTTGTCGCTGACGTACTTGATGAACAGCATCACCAGCACGTAGTCCATGTACCGGCTGGCGTCCATGCCGCCGCGCAGTTCGTCGCAGCTGGCCCAGAGCTTGGCGTAGCGGTCGGATTTCTTGATCGGCATGGTCAGGGGGCGCGTCGAGGGGCTCACCCGCTTCGACGCCGCGCCGTCAACACCGGCGGCGCCGGGGGTGCAGAGTCTAGGAGGCCGCCGCTGCCGCCCGCCGCTGGCTCGCCGCCAGCCACCCCAGCGCCAGGCCCAGCAGCGCCAGCGGCACGAGCGAGCCCAGGTTCAGCAGCGTCCAGCCCTGGGTGGTGATGAGCGCGCCCGAGCTGACCGAGCTCAGCGCCATGGTCCAGAACACGCAGGTGTCCATGTAGCCTTGCGCCCGCGTCTTCTCCTCGGGGCGGTAGGTCTGCGTGAGCAGCGTGCTGCCGCCGGTGTAGAGAAAGTTCCAGCCCACGCCCAGAGCGGCCAGCGCGATGAGGAACTGCATCAGGTCCACGCCCGACAGCGCCACCGCCACGCACACGATGTTGAGCAGCAGGCCCACGGCCATCACCGGCAGGGCGCCGAAGCGCTTGATGAGGCTGCCGGTGAAGAAGCTGGGCACGAACATGCCCAGCACGTGCCACTCCAGCACCAGCGCCGCGCTCTCGAAGGGGTGCCGGCACTGCTGCATGGCGATCGGCGTGGCCGCCATGAGCAGGTTCATGACGCCGTAACCCAGCGCCGCTGCCGCCACGGCCACCACGAAGGCCGGCTGGCGGGCGAGCTCGGCGATGGTGCGCCCGGCCGGTGCGCCCGCCACCGGCACCGCAAGAGCCGGAAAGCGGATGAAGGACATCACCACCAGCCCGACGATCGCCACGCCCACCAGCGCCAGGTAGGCACCGACGAAGGGCGTGGCGAACCAGCCGCGCGTGGCGCTGGCCAAGTTCGGCCCGAGGAAGGCACCCAGCACGCCGCCGGCCAGCACCCACGACAGCGCGCGCTCGCGGAAGGCCGGCGCCACCAGCTCGGTGCCGGCAAAGCGGTAGAGCGCGCCGTTGGCGCTGTAGAAGCCGGCCACCACGGTGGCGGCCACCAGCAGCCAGAAGCTGCCGATGCTGACGGCCAGCGCGCACAAGCCGGCGGATCCGGCTGCCACCACCAGGCCGATCTGAAAGCTGCGCTGCCGGCCCAGCCGCGCCTGCAGCCGCGACACCGGCAGGGCCGACAGCGCTGCGCCGACCACGTAGCCCGTGACCGGCAGCGTCGCCATCCAGCCCCAGGGCGCCAGCTGCAGGCCCACGAGACCGTTGATGGCGATGAAGGTGACGTTGTTCGTCAGGAACAGCGCCTGGCAGAAGGCCAGCAGCAACAGCGGGGTGTTCAAGCGGACTTCTTCGGCATGTCGGCCTTCCGGGCCGTGGAGTCTTGGGACCTGAGCACACACTCGGCGGCGTCGATGATGCCACCGCCTCATGGGCGGCACGCGGCTTGCATCACTTGCGTCGGTGCGAAATCGGTGTTGCGCCCGGGCACCTGACGCAGGATTGGCCGGTCAGGAAACCCTTGTTCCCGCTTTGGGCGCTGTCGAAGTGGGTAAGCTGTCGTTCAAGGCAGGGCATTGGGCCGGCGCGCCACCTTCGCGGTGGGCACGCCGGAGTTCCGGAAAGCTCTGATGGAGCCAGGGCCCGTCAAGCCGGGACTCCATCAGAACTTCCCTAGACGCCAGGGTCGGGTTGCGGAATCGTCCGCAGCCGCCCGCGTGGGGATCGGAGGCCGCCCATGGACGTGATCAAGCACTTCGCCGCCCGCTTCGAGCGCACGCGCGAAGAAGAGATGTCCCTCGAGGACTACCTGGCCGAATGCAAGCGCACCCCGCTGGCCTACGCCACCGCAGCCGAGCGCATGCTCAAGGCCATCGGCGAGCCGCAGAGCGTGGACACGCGCAACGACCCGCGCCTCTCGCGCCTGTTCGCCAACAAGGTGATCAAGATCTACCCGGCCTTCGCCGAGTTCTACGGCATGGAGGACTCGATCGAGCAGGTCGTGTCCTACTTCCGCCACGCCGCACAGGGGCTGGAGGAAAAGAAACAGATCCTCTACCTGCTGGGCCCGGTAGGCGGCGGCAAGAGCAGCATCGCCGAGCGGCTGAAGCAGCTGATGCAGGAGGTGCCCTTCTACGCCATCAAGGGCAGCCCGGTGAACGAATCGCCGCTGGGCCTGTTCGACCCCGCGGAGGACGGCCTCATCCTCGAAAGCGAGTGCGGCATCCCGCGCCGCTACCTCAACCGCATCCTGAGCCCCTGGGCCGTGAAGCGGCTCGAGGAATTCGGCGGCGACATCCGGCAGTTCAAGGTGGTGCGGCGCTTCCCGAGCGTGCTCAAGCAGGTGGGCATCGCCAAGACCGAGCCCGGCGACGAGAACAACCAGGACATCAGCTCGCTGGTGGGCAAGGTCGACATCCGCAAGCTCGAGGCCTACAGCCAGGACGACCCGGACGCCTACAGCTACAGCGGCGGCCTGTGCCTGGCCAACCAGGGGCTGCTGGAGTTCGTCGAGATGTTCAAGGCGCCGATCAAGGTGCTGCACCCGCTGCTGACGGCCACGCAGGAGGGCAACTTCAAGGGCACCGAGGGCTTCGGCGCCATCCCCTTCGACGGCATCGTGCTGGCGCACAGCAACGAGAGCGAGTGGAAGGCCTTCCGCAACAACAAGAACAACGAGGCCTTCCTCGACCGCATCTACATCGTCAAGGTGCCTTACTGCCTGCGCGTCAGCGAGGAGGTCCGGATCTACGAGAAACTGCTGCGCAACTCGTCGCTGAGCGCGGCCACCTGCGCGCCGGGCACGCTGAAGATGATGAGCCAGTTCGCCATCCTGACGCGCCTGAAGGAGCCCGAGAACAGCTCGCTGTACTCGAAGATGCTGGTCTACGACGGCGAGAACCTCAAGGACACCGACCCGCGCGCCAAGAGCTACCAGGAGTACCGCGACTACGCCGGTGTCGACGAGGGCATGAGCGGCATCAGCACGCGCTTCGCCTACAAGATTCTGAGTAAGGTCTTCAACTTCGACAGCACCGAGGTCGCGGCCAACCCCGTGCACCTGATGTACGTGCTGGAGCAGCAGATCGAACGCGAGCAGTTCCCCAAGGAGCTGGAAGACCGGTACGTCGGCTTCATCAAGGAGATGCTGGCGCCACGCTACGCCGAGTTCATCGGCAAGGAGATCCAGACGGCGTACCTGGAGAGCTACTCGGAGTATGGGCAGAACATCTTCGACCGTTACGTCACCTACGCCGACTACTGGATCCAGGACCACGAGTACCGCGACACCGACACCGGCGAGGTCTTCGACCGCGCGTCGCTCAACGCCGAGCTGGAGAAGATCGAGAAGCCCGCCGGCATCGCCAACCCCAAGGACTTCCGCAACGAGATCGTCAACTTCGTGCTGCGCGCCCGCGCCAACCACCAGGGCAACAACCCGGTGTGGACGAGCTACGAGAAGCTGCGCACCGTGATCGAGAAAAAGATGTTCAGCAACACCGAGGAGCTGCTGCCGGTGATCAGCTTCAACGCCAAGGCGAGTGCGGACGAAGCCAAGAAGCACGAGGACTTCGTGACGCGCATGGTGGCCAAGGGCTACACGCAGAAGCAGGTGCGCCTGCTGTGCGAGTGGTACCTGCGCGTGCGCAAGAGCAGCTGAGATGAAGGCCACCGCTCGGGCTGAGCCTGTCGAAGCCCTGCGCACCGCTCGGGCTGAGCCTGTCGAAGCCTTACACACCGTTCGGGCTGAGCTTGTCGAAGCCCTGCGCACCGCTCGGGCTGAGCTTGTCGAAGCCCTACTCACCGCTCGGGCTGAGCTTGTCGAAGCCCTGCGCACCGTTCGGGCTGAGCTTGTCGAAGCCCTGCGCACCGCTCGGGCTGAGCTTGTCGGTGCCTTACACACCGCTCGGGCTGAGCCTGTCGAAGCCCTGCGCACCGCTCGGGCTGAGCTTGTCGAAGCCCAGTGGGTTATCGACGCCCTTCGACAGGCTCAGGGCGAACGGCGGGGGGGCCTTCGACAGGCTCAGCCCGAACGGCGGGGGGGCCTTCGACAGGCTCAGCCCGAACGGCGGGGGGGCCTTCGACAGGCTCAGGGCGAACGGCGGGGGGGCCTTCGACAGGCTCAGCCCGAACGGCGGCGGGCCCTTCGACAGGCTCAGGGCGAACGGCGGGGGGCGCATGCAGCAGATCATTGATCGACGCCTGGCGGGCAAGAACAAGTCCGTCGGCAACCGCGAGCGCTTCCTGCGCCGCTACAAGGAGCAGGTCAAGGAAGCCGTCAAGCGCGCGATCGACGGCCGCGGCATCCGCGACGTCGAGCGCGGAGAGGACATCCGCATCCCGAAGAAGGACATCTCGGAGCCGGTCTTCGGCCACGGCCCCGGCGGCATCCGCGAGGTGGTGCACCCGGGCAACCGCGAGTACGTGCAGGGCGACCGCATCGAGAAGCCCCAGGGCGGCCCAGGCGGTGGCGGCAGTGGCAATGGCCAGGCCAGCGACTCCGGCGACGGCGAGGACGACTTCGTTTTCGCGCTCAGCAAGGACGAGTTCATGCAGGTCTTCTTCGAGGATCTGGCCTTGCCGCACCTGGTGCGCACGCAGCTGGCCGAGGTGCCGGAGTGGAAGTCGCACCGCGCCGGCTACTCCAGCGACGGCACGCCCAACAACCTGCACGTGGTGCGCAGCATGCGCGGCGCCCTGGGCCGCCGCATCGCACTGGGTGCCGGCACGCGCCGCACGCTCAAGGAGCTGGAGGACGAGCTCGCCGAGTGCCGCGCCCACTTGCAGCCCGGTGACGCCGTGGCCGAGGCGTTCATCAAGGCACTCGTGGAACGCATCGAGCTGCTGCGCAGCCGCATCGAGCGCATCCCCTACCTCGACCCCATCGACCTGCGCTACCGCAGCCGCGTGCGCGTGCCCGTGCCCACCAGCAGGGCCGTGATGTTCTGCCTGATGGATGTGTCCGGCTCGATGGACGAGGCGCGCAAGGAGCTGTCCAAGCGCTTCTTCATCCTGCTGTATCTGTTCCTGACGCGGCACTACGAGAAGATCGAGCTGGTGTTCATCCGCCACCACACGCAGGCCTCTGAGGTGGACGAGGAGAACTTCTTCCACGCCCGCGAGACCGGCGGCACGGTGGTCAGCAGCGCGCTGGTGCTGATGGAAGAGATCATCCGTGCGCGCTACCCGCCCAGCGAGTGGAACATCTACGGCGCGCAGGCCAGCGACGGCGACAACTGGCACCATGACAGCGGCCGCTGCCGCGAGCTGCTCGCCGAGAAGCTGCTGCCGCTGGTGCGCCACTTCGCCTACGTGCAGGTGGCCGAGGAAGAGCAGAACCTCTGGGAGGAATACACCCAGCTGCTGGGCACGCACCGGCACTTTGCCATGAAGAAGGCCGTCAGCGCCGACCAGATCTACCCCGTGTTCCGCGATCTCTTCAAGAAAGAAGGGGCCCAAGCCGCATGAAGCCCCGCCCGCTGGCCCTGGAGCATCCCCTGCCGCTGGCCGAGCGGCCCGGCGAACCGCTGCCCGGGCCGAGCGACTGGAGCTTCGAGCTCATCGAGCGCTACCACCGCATCATCAGGGCCACGGCCGAACGCTACGGGCTGGACACCTACCCGAACCAGCTCGAGATCATCACCGCCGAGCAGATGATGGACGCCTACGCCAGCGTGGGCATGCCGGTGAACTACCGCCACTGGAGCTACGGCAAGGAGTTCATCGCCACCGAGAAGAACTACAAGCGTGGCCACATGGGGCTGGCCTACGAGATTGTCATCAACAGCAACCCCTGCATCAGCTACCTGATGGAGGAGAACACGCTGGCGATG
Source organism: Ideonella sp. WA131b (assembly GCA_023657425.1). Classification (NCBI taxonomy): domain Bacteria; kingdom Pseudomonadati; phylum Pseudomonadota; class Betaproteobacteria; order Burkholderiales; family Sphaerotilaceae; genus Ideonella; species Ideonella sp. WA131b. Next base: position 1,252,486 of record JAGTJW010000001.1, on the reverse strand, counting down.
CAGGCCCTCGTCATCGCGCACGCGGCCTACGGCCACAACAGCTTCTTCAAGGGCAACTACCTGTTCCGCATGTGGACGGACGCGGCGTCGATCATCGACTACCTCGTCTACGCGCGGAACTATGTCGCGGCCTGCGAAGAGAAGCACGGCATGGACACCGTCGAAGCCTTTCTCGACAGCTGCCATGCCCTGGCCCACCACGGCGTGGACCGCTACCGCCGCCCCACGCGCAAGAGCCTGGCGCAGGAGCTGGCCGAGCGTGCCGACCGCGAGGCCCACGCGCAGCGGCAAGTCAACGACCTGTGGCGCACGCTGCCGCGCAAGGCCGAGAAAGAGGCCGCGGCCAGCGAGAGCCGGCGCTTCCCCGAAGAGCCGCAGGAGAACCTGCTGTACTTCATCGAAAAGAACGCGCCGCTGCTCGAGCCCTGGCAGCGCGAGATCGTGCGCATCGTGCGCAAGGTGGCGCAGTACTTCTACCCGCAGCGCCAGACGCAGGTCATGAATGAAGGTTGGGCAACCTTCTGGCACCACCGCCTGCTCAACACGATGTACGACGACGGGTTTCTCACCGACGGCGTGATGATCGAGTGGCTGAAGTCGCACACCAACGTCATCTTCCAGCCGCCGGTGGGCCACCCGGCGTACAGCGGCATCAACCCCTACGCTCTGGGATTCGCGATGTACACCGACATCCAGCGCATCTGCGAGCAGCCGACGGACGAGGACCGCGCCTGGTTCCCCGGCCTCGCCGGCAAGCCCTGGCTGCCTGCGCTGCATGAGGCCATGCGCAACTACAAGGACGAGAGCTTCATCGGCCAGTACCTGAGCCCGAAGCTGATGCGCGAGATGCGCCTGTTTGCCATCCGCGACGACGAAGGCGAGGCCGACCTCGAGGTGGCCGCCATCCACGACGAGCGGGGCTACCGCCGCGTGCGCGAGATGCTCAGCCGCCAGTACGACCTGGGACAACGCGAGCCCGACATCCAGGTCTGGAACGTCAACCTGCGCGGCGACCGCAGCCTCACGCTGCGGCACTTCCAGCACAACGCCCGGCCGCTGCACGACACCGCCGCCGAGGTGCTGAAGCACGTGGCGCGGCTTTGGGGCTTCGGCGTGCAGCTGGAGAGCGTCAACGCCCGGGGCGAGGTCACCCAGCGCTACGGCGTGCCGGCGCCGTCGGCCTGAGCGCGTTCAGGCCCGGAACACCTTGCCCGGGTTCATGATGTTGCGCGGGTCCAGCGCCTGCTTCACGCTGCGCATCAGCGCCACAGCGCCCTCGCCCGCCTCCTGCACGAGGTAGCCCATCTTGTGCAGGCCGATGCCGTGCTCGCCGGTGCAGGTGCCGCCCAGCCGGAGGGCCCGCTCCACCATCTGCACGTTCAGGCGCTCCACGGCCTCGGCCTCGGCCGGGTCGGTGGGGTCCATCAGATAGCTCAGGTGGAAGTTGCCGTCGCCCACGTGGCCGACGATCCAGTACGGAATGCCCGAGGCCTCGGCCTCGGCCACGCTGTCGTTGATGCTCTCGGCCAGCTTCGAGATGGGCACGCAGGTGTCGCTGCTCTGGCAGCGGCAGCCCGGGCGCATCTGCAGCGCCGCGAAGTAGGCCTGGTGGCGCGCCGTCCAGAGTTTGCTGCGCGCCTCGGGCGTGGTCGCCCACTCGAAGCCGCCACCACCGAACTCGGCCGCGATGGCCTGCACCGTCTCGGCCTGCTCCTGCACGCCGGCCGCGCTGCCGTGGAACTCCATCAGCAGCATGGGCTGCTCGGCCAGGCTGAGCTTGCTGTGGCGGTTGACGGCGCGGATGGCGTGGGCGTCCAGCAGCTCGCAGCGCGCGATGGGCACGCCCATCTGGATGACCTGGATCGTCGTGCGCACCGCCGCGTCGATGCTCGGGAAGTGGCAGATTGCGGCGCTCACCGCTTCGGGCAGCGGGTAGAGCTTGAGCGTGATCTCCGTCATCACGCCCAGGGTGCCCTCGCTGCCCACGAACAGGCGTGTCAGGTCATAGCCGGCGCTGCTCTTCTTGGCGCGTGTGCCGGTGTGCACCAGATCACCCGCGGCGGTGACCACCGCCAGCCCCAGCACGTTCTCGCGCATGGTGCCGTAGCGCACGGCGTTGGTGCCGCTGGCCCGCGTGGCCGCCATGCCGCCCAGGCTGGCGTTGGCGCCGGGGTCGATGGGGAAGAACAGGCCCGTGTCGCGGATCTCGCGGTTGAGCTGCTCGCGCGTGACGCCGGCCTGCACGGTGACGGTCAGGTCCTCGGCGTGCACCGCCAGGATCTTCGTCATGCGCGAGAGATCCAGGCTGAGGCCGCCCTGCACCGCCAGCAGGTGGCCCTCGAGCGAGCTGCCCACGCCGAAGGGGATGACGGGCACGGCGTGCTCGTGCGCCAGGCGCACCGCGAACTGCACGTCGTCGTTGCTCTCGCAGAACAGCACGGCCTCGGGCGGCGCGGCGTCGTAGACGCTCTCGCCGCGGCCGTGCTGCTCGCGCACCGCCAGCGCGGTGCTGCAGCGCTCGCCGAAGCGGGCCCTCAGCTCGGCCAGCAGGGCCGGCGGCACGGGGCGAGGCTCGATGCGGGGCAGCACGTGGTCGGGCAGCGGTGCGTTCATGGCAGTCTCCAGGTCGAGGATGTGATTCTGTCGTCAGCGCCCGTCCAGCGCGCGCTGCACGCTGCCCAGGGCGGCGGCCAGGCGGGCCTCGGCGGTGGCGGCGTCGACGCCGGCCCTGAGCATGACGATGGCCGTCTTCACGCGCAGCCCCGCGGCCTGCAGCGCCGCTTGCGCGGCGGCCTCGTCGGCACCGCTGGCGCGCACCGTCAGGCGCAGCGCGCGCTGCACGAGCTTGGCGTTGGTGGCGCGCAGGTCCACCATGAGGTTGCCGTAGACCTTGTGCAGCCGGACCATGCACGCGCTGCTGAAGCTGTTGAGCGCGATCTTCTGCGCGGTGCCCGCCTTCAGCCGCGTGCTGCCGCTGATGAGCTCCGGGCCGGTGTCCAGCAGCACGCCGATGTGCGCCGCCGCCAGCAGCGGCGCGCCGGGGTTGTTGGCGATGCCGATGGTGAAGGCGCCGGCCGCGCGCGCGGCGTCCACCGCGCCCAGCGCGTAGGGCGTGCTGCCCGAGGCCGCCAGCGCGATCACCACGTCGTCGGCGGTGGGCGCCAGCGCCATCACGTCGTCGGCGCCACGCGGCGCGCTGTCCTCGGCCCCTTCGACGGCGACGAACATCGCGCCCTCGCCACCGGCCAGCAGGGCCGGGGCGCGCTCCCGCGGCCAGTCGAAGGTGGGGCCGAGCTCGACGCTGTCGAGCACGCCCAGCCGGCCGCTGGTGCCGGCGCCCACGGTGACGAGCCGGCCGCCGCGGTGCAGCCGTGGCACGGCGGCCTCCACCGCCCGCTGCAGCGCCGGCAGCGCGGCGCGCACGGCCGCGGCAGCGAGCGCCTGGTCGTCGACGAAGGCCGCCAGCAAAGTGGCCGTGTCGTAGCCGTCCAGGCCCGGGTGATCCGGGTGCGGCTGTTCGGTGCGGGGCAGGGTCATCGGGGCTTGGGGCTGCTCAGGGCGTGAACAGGTGGCGCGGTCCTTCGACGCCCGTGCGGCTGACGGCGGCCAGGGCCACGCGGTCGGCGCCCTCCAGGGCGACGGTGCGCGCGGTCCCGGGCAGCACGGCAAAGCGCCAGCGGCCCGCCACGCGGCGCCACAGCGCCCAGCGGGCCACGGGCGGCTCACCGGCGGCGGGCTCGATGCGCAGCGCCGCGCCTTCGCGCTGCAGGGTCGGCGCCGCCGGCACCCGCGCGTCGAGCCAGGGCGTGGCCGGCACCAACGCGGGCTCGGCATAGGGGCCGCGCTGCAGCGCGGCGGCCAGGCCGTCGCGGTCCTGCATCAGCGCCACCAGGCTGAAGTGGACGTGCCCGGCCGCGCCTTGCTGCCGCAGGAGCTGCACCTGCGCCAGCAGCTCGGCCGCCGGCCAGGCGCGCGGGCCCGGGGCGTCGTCGGCGCGGCGCCGCACCTGGCTCGTGAACAGCCCCGGCCACAGGTGGCGCTGCGGTGGCGGAGACAGCTGCGCCAGCTCGCGCTGCCAGTGCGCCAGCAGCACCGGGAACTGCTGGCCCACGCGGTCGATGGGCCAGTACAGCTGTGGCACCAGGTAGTCGAGCCAGCCCTCGGCGATCCAGCGCTCGACGTCGGCGAACAGCTTGTCGTACTGGCTGAAACCGGTGATGCCGGGGGGCCGCCGCTCGGGCCGGCCGATGCCGAAGGGGCTGATGCCGAAGCGTGTGCCGGGACGCACGGCATGCACCGTGTCGTGCAGCTGCCGCACAAGCGCATCGACGTTGGCGCGCCGCCAGTCCTCGCGCGCCAGCGTGCCGCCGGCCGCGCGGTGGCGGGCGTGGCTGTCGTCGTCGGGAAAGGGCAGCTCGGCGCTGCCGGGGCCGGCCGCCGGGTTGGCCAGCACCGGGTAGGGATAGAAATAATCGTCGATGTGCACGCCATCGACGGCGTAGCGGCGCAGCACGTCGGCCACCACGGCCAGGGTGTGCGCCGCCGCGGCGGGCTCGCCGGGGTCCATCCAAAGTTGTTCGCCGTAGCGCCGCACCAGCGCCGGCTGGCGCACGGCCAGGTGCGGCGCCACCGGCGGCGACTGGGCGGCCGAGTGGCGCGCGCGGTAAGTGTTGAACCACACGTGCAGCTCGATGGCGCGCGCATGCGCCTGCTCGAGCCAGAAGGCCAGCGGGTCCCAGGCCGGCTCGCCGGCCAGCCAGGGGGCGCGGCCCTGCTCGCCGGAGAGGAACTCGGTCCAGGGCTCGAGCGCCGAGGGGTAGATGGCGTCGCCGGCCGGCCGCACCTGCAGCACCAGCAGGTTCAGGTTCAGGGCACGCGCGCGGTCCAGCAGCGCCAGGGCCTCGTGGCGCTGCTGCGCGCCGCTCAGGCCGGCGCGGCTGGGCCAGTCGATGTTGGCCACGGTGGCGACCCAGGCCCCGCGCAGCTCGCGCGGGCTGGGGGGCGGCCCCTCCTCGGCAGGCTCCGGCGCCGCTGCCGGGGCCGGCGCCGGTGCCGGGACCTCGATCAGCGGTGACGGGCGGTCGAGCCCCGCGCAACCGCCGGTCGCCAGCGGGCCCAGCGTGGCCAGCGTGCCCAGCGCCCCCAGCCGGCCCAGGGCCTCGCGTCGCGAGGGCGGCGCACTCATCGCGGGGCCGGGGCGCCCAGCACCCGGGGTGCCGGGCGCCCCGCGGGCGCCGCGGCTGCGGGCGCCGGGGGGTTGTTCAGCACCCACAGCAGGGCGGCGCTCTCGGCGTCCATCTCAGCACGGTGGTCGGCAGGGCGGTAGCGCATCTGGAAGTTCATCATCACGCGGCGGCTCTGGTCGTCCCACAGGCCGGTGGCCTCGATCACGTAGCCCCACTGCCGCAACTGCTGCTGGAACCACAGCGCGCCGGGCAACGCCGCCTCGTACACGGCGCGCTGCGCGGCCACGCGGGCGGCGTCGGGCAGCGGCGGCACCAGGCCTTCGGCCGCCAGCCGCGCCCAGGGGAAGGTGGGGCCGGGATCCTCTTTGTACGAGGGCGTCACCTCGCCGTGGCCGAGCACGCGGTCGGGCCGGATGCGGTGGCGCGTGACGATGTCGCGCACCAACGGCACGAGGGCCTCGATCTGCACCGGCGGGAACGCCGCGAACACCTTCTCGCCGTCCGGCCCCTTGCGGTAGCCCGGGTGCACGATCTCGATGCCGATGCTGCTGGCGTTGAGCAGCCGGTGGCCCTTCCAGCCGCTCTGGCCCGAGTGCCAGGCGCGGCGCTCCTCGTCGACCAGGCGGTGGATGCGCGGCGGCGTCTCGTCGGTGAGCAGATAGTGCGCCGAGACCTCGCGCTCGGTCAGGATGTGCAGGCTCTGCGGCAGGTCGGCCACGGTGTAGTGGAGGATGAGGAAGAGCACGCGGCTGTCCTGCCCCTTGGCCGTGTGCGTGGTGACCACGGGCACGCCGCCCGGGGTGCGGCCCATGCCGGGCGGGTGCGTGGCGCAGGCGCCCAGCACCAGGGCCCACCACAGCGCCATCCAGCGCGCGACACGGCTCAGCGGCAGGCCCGGCCTCACGGGGCGGCCTCCTGCGCCGCGGCCAGCCGCGCGGCGGCCACGTGGGCCGGCTCGGAGAGGGGCCGCACCGGCACGCCCGGCGCGCTGGCCTGCAGCGCCGCACGGAAGGCCGCCTCGATGGCCGGGTGCAGCGCCCACACGCGCCCGGCCAGGGCCACCGGCAACGCTGCGCCCAACCGCGTGTGCAGGGCCTGTGCCAGGCGGGCCAGCTCGGCCCCGGCCTGCGCCAGCAGAGCGCGCGCGGTGGCGTCGCCCTCGCGGGCGGCCTCGGCCACGGCCAGCGCCAGCGTGCCCAGCTCGCCGCGGCTGGCGCCGTAGACGAAGTTGCGCGTGGCGGCCCAGTCGGCGCCGCCGACGGCGCGCGCCAGTGCGCGCCCCAGCGGCGTGGCCAGGCCCTGGCCGGGCGCGGCGTCTTCGAGGCGCCAGACGCGGCACAGGGCCTCGCGCGCCAGCCAGTGGCCGCCTCCGGCGTCGTCGATGACGGCACCCCGGCCGCCGGCCCGGTGCAGGCGGCCATCGGCCGCCCGGTGCGCGGCGACCGAGCCGGTGCCGGCGTAGACGAGCACGCCCTCGCCCGGCGCGAAAGCGGCGCGGCAGGCCAGGTCGATGTCGCTGACGACGTGCACCTGCGCCGCACCCAGCCGCAGCGCCGCGGCCAGTGCCTGCGCCAGCGCCGGGGCCAGCGTGGCATCGACGCCGGTGATGCCGGCCCAGGCCCGCCGCAGTGCCAGGCCCGGCGGCAGCGCGGCCGCCAGCGCATCGAGCGCGGCGCGCAGCGCGGCGCGGCCGACGTCGTCGAGCAGCATCAGCCCCGACAGCGGCGGCGCCGTGCCCTCGGCGTGCAGGCGACCGGCGGCGTCGGCCAGCGCCCAGCGGGTCTGGGTGCCGCCGGCATCCAGGCCGAGGTGGCAGGGGGCGGAGGAGAGGATCGCGCTCACGCCCGGCATTGTCGCGGCGGCGGCCCACAATCGCCGCCATGACCCTGCCGATGCGCCGCCTGCGCGGGCCGGCGGCTGTGCTGGCCACGCTGCTGGCGGCCGCCGGGGCCGCGCGCGCCACGCCCCCCGAGCCCGTGCAGCGGGCGCTGCAGGCGGCGAGCCTGCCCTCCGACGCGCTGGCCTATGCCGCGCTGCCGCTGGGCCACCGCGGCCGGGCAGTCGGCTTCCAGGCCACCCGATCGCTGCAGCCCGGCTCGACGATGAAACTCGTCACCAGCATCGTCGCGCTCGACCGGCTGGGGCCCAGCCACCGCGGCCACACGGAGCTGCTGAGCGCCGCACCGCGGCGGCCCGGGCCGCAGGGCGATGTGCTCGACGGCGATCTCGTGCTGCGCGGCGGCGGCGACGTCGAGCTCGGCGTGCCGCAGCTTTGGGCGCTGCTGATGGAGCTGCGCGAGGCCGGCGTGCACGAGATCCGCGGCGACGTGCTGCTGGACCGCACGCGCTACGACCCGCCGCGCGCCGACCTCGGCCTGCCGCCCTTCGACGAGGCCCCGGAGTTCCCGTACAACGTGATCCCGGATGCGCTCAACCTGGCCGGCAGCCTGCTGCCGCTGCAGCTGCAGGCCACGGCCGATGGCGTGGTGGCGCGCAGCGTGCCGGCGCTCGATGGCCTGGTGCTCGATGCGCGCGCGATGACGCTGGTGGACGCGCGCTGCGCCGACTGGGACGACCACTGGAAGCCCGCCACCGTGGCCCGCGACGGCAGCACCATCACCGTTGCGCTGCACGGCGCGTTTCCGCGCGGCTGCACGGCGCGGCCGAGCCTGCAGCTGCTCGACCGCGACGAGCTGGCCGAACGGCTGCTGCGCACCCTGTGGCGCGGCCTGGGTGGCGTGTGGCAGGGCCGGGTGCGCGCCGGTGCCGCGCCGCCGGGCGCCACCGTGCTGGCGCGCCGCCAGGGCCGGCCCTGGGGCGAGCTGCTGCGCCACCTGAACAAGGCCAGCGACAACGCCTGGACGCGCGTGCTGTTCCACGAGCTCGGCGCGCTGGCCCCCGAGGCGCTGGCGCCGCGCAGCCTGCCCACCGCCGAGCGCGCCGACCGCGTGCTGCGCGACTGGTTCGCGCGCCAGGGCATCGACGCTGCCGCGCTCGTCACCGACAACGGCTCGGGCCTGTCACGCCGCGAGCGCGTGAGCGCACGGCTGCTGGCCGAGCTGCTGCAGGCCGCCTGGCGGGGCCCGCACCGCCACGACCTGCTGGCCACGCTGCCCACGGTGGGCGTGGACGGCACCATGCGGCTGCGGCTGCGCGACTCGCCCGCCGCCGGCTGGGCGCGCCTGAAGACCGGCACGCTGCGCAACGTGGTCGGGCTGGCCGGTGTGCTGCGCGATGCCGACGGCCGCGACTGGGCGGTGGCGATGCTGATCAACGACGAGGGCGCCGCACGCGGCCGGGCGGTGCTGGATGCGCTGGTGGACCACTGGGTGCGCTCGTCGCCGGACGCCGCGGCGCCGCCGCGCGTGGGGCCACAGGGCGAAGGGCCCTGAGGGGCGGGCAACCTGGGCGCGTGGGCGCGTGGGCGCGTGGGCGCGTGGGCGGCACAATAGCCCTACCAGAGAGTCCGCGCCAGAGCCCGCCACGCCCCCTTTAGGAGACACACGATGCAACCGAGAGCCCTGTCCCGCCGTCGCCTGCTGCAGGTTGGCAGCGCCGGTGCCGCCACCCTGGCCCTGACCCCGCTGCGGGCCCAGGCTTGGCCGACCAAGTCCGTCCGCCTGGTCGTGCCCTTCGCGCCGGGCGGCAGCTCGGAAATCATCGCCCGTGCCGCCGCCGCCGAGATGGGCAAGCTGCTGGGCCAGTCGGTGTTCGTCGACAACAAGCCCGGCGGCGCCGGCAGCGTGGCCATGCAGGAGGTGGCCCGGGCGGAAGACCAGCACACGGTCATCCTGGGCCACATCGGCACATTGGCCGTCAACCCCTACATCTTCGACAAACTGCCCTACGACGCCGACCGCGACTTCAAGCCCGTGTCGCTGCTGGCCAAGGTGCCGAGCCTCTACCTCGTGCACCCTGACCTGCCGGCGAAGACGCTGCCGGAGTTCGTGGCACTGGCCAAAAAGCAGCCGGGCCGGCTGAACTACGGATCGGCGGGCAACGGCAGCGCCGGCCACCTGGCGATGGAGTACCTGAAGAAGGAAAGCGGCACCTTCATCATCCACGTGCCCTACCGGGGCACGGGGCCGATGCTCACCGATCTGCTCGCCGGCCGTCTGGAGGCCGCCTCGGTGGGCGCGGCGGCCGTGCTGCAGTTCGTGCGCTCCGGCAAGCTGCGCTGCATCGCCACCGGCACGCCGCAGCGCATCGCGCAGCTGCCCGACGTGCCCACGGTGGCCGAGCAGGGCTACAAGGGTTTCGAGATGTCGCAGTGGTACGGTCTGAACGTGCCGGCCTCGATGCCGGCCGCCGCGATCGAGCGGCTGGCCCAGGCCGCCGCCAAGGCGATGAAGGAACCGGCCACGCTGGAACGCCTGGCGCACGACGCGGCCATCGCGGTGGGCGGCACGCCGAGGGAATACGCGGCCTTCATCGCCGCCGAGCAGAAACGCTGGCAGCCGGTGATCGCGCGGGCGAAGATCAAGCCCGACTGAAGCGGGCGCAGGGAGCAGACGCTGGCGCGGGCGCGCAGGCCTCGCTCGGCGTTGCCGTAACCCCTGTCTTGGCAGCAGAAGCCCACTTCGGTGTTCCAGAGGCGATTCGTTCCTTCTGTGGAAACTGAAATGAGATTCCCGAACTGCTTCGTGACCCGCTGGTGCGGCAAGACCTACAGCTACGACCCCAACGGCAACCTGCTGCCCGACGGCACCCACAGTGTTGATCGCTTCCCTGGTTGTCCTGGGTAGGGGCAGGTGTTTGGTGAAGAGCACTAAGGCAACAGTTTTGCCGTTCTCAATCTCTGTGAAGCAGTCGCATGCGGAGCTTGTTCGGCAGATCGCCAATGATCACAAGCTACCGTGGACTGAAGAGTCGTACACGGACGTTCAGCCATGCGTTCGCTTTCGATTTGGGTCCACAAGCGATCGCAGGGCCATCGCGTTTCTGAGCAGCGTTCCAAATGACGCTCATTCTCTACATGCCGTCTTCTCTACGGACCCGCCGAATGCGGGCTGAGCGACCGACGTCGCAACCGCGCTGCTTCTGCGTGCTTGGATCTGGCTCAGAGACGATCAATGACGGCGACACCTTCGTGCAGGAACTGCTGGGCGCCAGCAGCAACAGCGCGGTGAAGGCCCAGCTCTTGACCGGCGGCATCGACGAGACCTTGCTGCGCATCGAAGGCACCAGCCGACACAGCGTCCTGGCTGACGGCAACACCCAGCAGTACACCGGGCGGGAGAACGACAACCCGGGCAATGCAGGAGGGCTGTACTGCTATCGCGCGCGGTACTACATGCCGGGGTGCGCGAGGTTCATCAGCGAGGATCCCATCGGGTGGGCGTCGGGGCAGACGAATAACTATGGGTATGTGGGAGGGAATCCGCTGAGCTTTAGCGATCCAACGGGGTTGCAGGCGTATGTAGGGCAAACACCCCCCGCAAGCATTCCTGGAGGATCTTGGACACCTCAGGCGGGTCAACCACCTGGGACATTCCAAGGCCCCAAAAATCCAGGTGGTCCTCGTAAGATGTGTATGTTCGTGCCTGATGAAGCTAATGGCGGACCTAAAGGTGCGAAAGAAGCGTATTGGAAAACGCAGGAACCCGGACAAAAAGGTTGGCAGCGCTACAATTTGGAGGGTAAGCCAATTACCCCAGAAGAGGCACATCCCGGGAACCCAAGAATTCCATTGCGCCTACCTTTTTACTTGTTGATATGTCCACTATGCGACATCATGCATTCGCCTCCACCGGTAATTGGGCCTGCTTGATGGCATCACAACAAGAAAATTCAGCCATGAACGAAGAGCGTATGCCGCTAGAAGAGTCGTTCCATAACTTTTTTTTCTACTTTATGAAAGCTGTTGATGTGTTGTCGTTAGATTCAGCGGAACAATGTGAAGTCATGGGGAATTTCAACGTCGCATGGGAGATTCAGCACGATGTTCTTGACGGTGGGACTGCATTGATAAATTGGCCCGAGGACTATTTACTTCCTGCTGAAAAGGCCGCGATTACTGAATTGCTGCCAATGCTGAGAGACCTGCCGGATGGTGCATTGCAGCGGACGCATGAACATGAGCAGGCCATGAGCCATCCTGCCTGGGCTGATCTTCGTATTGCTGCAAAGCGTTTGCGTGTGCAGCTTGAAGATGCTGTAAAAAGGAATCATGAATTTTTTGGCAATCAACGGGCACAGTCGTAAGTTGTGGGATGCTGTTGATTGCGTTTGAAAACTGAGCCACTTTAAGGCAAATTTTGGGCCTCGGGGTCAGGTCTCTCATGTTGCCCAGACACACAGCACGAACGCCTTGACCATCGTGCCCAATGGCGCCAACAACCGCCTGACCCGCTGGGGCGGCAAGACCTACAGCTACGACCCCAACGGCAACCTCCTGGCCGACGGCACCCACAGCTACCAGTGGAACGAACGCAACCAGCTCACCGGGCTGAGCGCCGGGGCCACGAGCCTCGCGAGTTTCAGCTACGACAGCCTGGGCAGGCGAAGCGCCAAGACCGTCGCCGGGGCGACCACCGGCTTCGTCTACGACGGCGACACCTTCGTGCAGGAACTGCTGGGCGCCAGCAGCAACAGCGCGGTGAAGGCCCAGCTCTTGACCGGCGGCATCGACGAGACCTTTCTGCGCATCGAAGGCGCCAGCCGACACAGCGTCCTGGCTGACGGCAACAACAACACCGTCAGGCTGCTGGACGCCAACCAGACCAAGGTGGTGGACTACACCTACGAGCCCTACGGCCGCACCACGGCCGACGCCACCAACGGCAACACCCAGCAGTACACCGGGCGGGAGAACGACAACCCGGGCAATGCAGGAGGGCTGTACTACTATCGCGCGCGGTACTACATGCCGGGGTGCGCGAGGTTCATCAGCGAGGATCCCATCGGGTGGGCGTCGGGGCAGACGAATAACTATGGGTATGTGGGGGGGGATCCTGTTAGCTTCACCGATCCTTTTGGACTTGCGCCAAGTCTATGTGACCACCGGGCATGGCATAACCTAAAGCAAGCAGAGAAGGTGCTTGCCTTGCAGGGAGCAGGCTTCGTTGTGGCAACGAATGTAAAGATGAGATATTTGTCTCCGGATGCCGAAGGTTGGGCAGTTGCAGATTACTGGGCGAGAAGACCAGGGACAGACTTGGTCATTGTTGGGGAAATAAAAACAGGAGATGCACAGCTCAGTCTGCGACAGCGCCTGCATTACAGAAATGGTATAATTCAATCTATGAGTAACAAAACGGTTCCCCTGGGAGTTGTAAAAGGTGGTTTTGTTCCTGGAGTTTTCAATGGCCCGGATCGCTTCCCTGGGTGTTCTCACTGATATAGATCATGTCCAAGAAATACCCTAAAAGAAACTCAGCAAGCATCACAGTGGTGAAGTCAAAATTAGACGTGGTTCGCAAGATCGCGACAGAGCTTGGCTTTAAATATATTGAAGAACCAACCACAGACTGCGACGATAGTGTGTGTTTCAATTTTGGAAGCTTGAACGACGAACAAACTATGAAACTTGCAGGCGCTATTCCACGCGACGTGTACTATTTTCGTGCCATCTTCTTAAGCTAAGTCCGGGCCGAAACGTGAGAGCTGCGAGTGTCGGGGTCAAGTGTCGGGGTCAGGTCTCTCATGCCCGGACACACAGCACGAACGCCTTGACCATCGTGCCCAATGACGCCAACAACCGCCTGACCCGCTGGGGCGGCAAGACCTACAGCTACGACCCCAACGGCAACCTCCTGGCCGACGGCACCCACAGCTATCAGTGGAACGAACGCAACCAGCTCACCGGGCTGAGCGCCGGGGCCACGAGCCTGGCGAGTTTCAGCTACGACAGCCTGGGCAGGCGAAGCGCCAAGACCGTCGCCGGGGCGACCACCGGCTTCGTCTACGACGGCGACACCTTCGTGCAGGAACTGCTGGGCGCCAGCAGCAACAGCGCGGTGAAGGCCCAGCTCTTGACCGGCGGCGTCGACGAGACCTTTCTGCGCATCGAAGGCACCAGCCGACACAGCTTCCTGGCTGACGGCAACAACAACACCGTCAGGCTGCTGGACGCCAACCAGACCAAGGTGGTGGACTACACCTACGAGCCCTACGGCCGCACCACGGCCGACGCCACCAACGGCAACACCCAGCAGTACACCGGGCGGGAGAACGACAACCCGGGCAATGCAGGGGGGCTGTACTACTATCGCGCGCGGTACTACATGCCGGGGTGCGCGAGGTTCATCAGCGAGGATCCCATCGGGTGGGCGTCGGGGCAGACGAATAACTACAGCTATGTGGGTGGGAACCCGATTTCCCGCATTGATCCGACTGGACTCGCCGATCTTTACTTCAATGCGGCCACAAACAGACTAACCGTCGTCAGCGCGGGCGGCGCAGAAGGTTCCTATCCCGCCTTCAACAATGCAGCTTCGACTTCTGGAGGCGTTTGGCCCGAAGGGAGGTTTTCGTATGAACGCTACAACGCGCACCCAACTCGAAGCGCAAGCAGCGACACAGGTACTAACTTCATTGGCTTCACAGTCCCTGGGCGCGATTTCATGGGCGTCCACGCTGGCAGGCAGGGTAAGTGTGATCTCGCGAACCGCTGTGGCGCAGCGCACGCTACGTTGGGTTGCGTTCGCACGACCCCTGAAGCAATGGATGCAATTCGCCAGCTGCACCTCGGCGGCGATCCGATCCGTAGCCTGACGGTTATTCGGCCATGAAGCCGCTTGTCGTGGGTGCCCGGGCGAGTCGGCTCGCCAATATCGTCTGTTTTTTGGTTGTGGTGGGGGCGGCCTGTACACAAGCGGCAGATGTTGCCCCCGAAGAGCGGGTGTTCCGTGTTGCAAGTTGGGAAGAGTTGCGGGTAGTACACAAGGGCCTTGTCGGTCGACTTGACGGGGTAGTAGCTGGAGCGTTTACAGAGAAGGTTGGCGAGCTCTTCGCAGAGCAATGGCAGCTGCTCGACGAGTACGCGCAACTGTCAGCCCGCCACAAACTCTTCGCCACCGATGTCTTGGCTGCCCTGAATGAAGCTGTTCCCCAAAAACAGGCCGCGCAGATCGTGAGCAACGCGCGCACTCGCTGCCCCAGTACGCATGCCGGTATTTGCAAGCAGATCATTGATGCTCTAGTTCCGGCAAGAAATTGAAGGTGTCATTGGACTGTCTTTGCGGTATTGACAGGCCTCCGAAGATCGCGTTCGGGCCTGTCACGTGGTACGGTGACCTCGCGTCTGGTGGGATCTACACCCAGTCCGATCCCATCGGGCTTGAAGGCGGCATCAACACGTACACCTATGTGGGTGGGAACCCGATCAGCTACGTCGATCCGGATGGTTTGCGTGGACTTTCTCAGGGCACCATCTACCGGGGAACTGGCGATATCCATGGGCAGATTTGGGTCGGCAACCAGATGCGGGACGGCGCCATTCAAAGTTATGCAGCGCGCCAGCGGCGCCGGGGTCAGGTCTCTCATCTTGCATGCAGCGCCTCCCGGCGCTGCATTGCTGTCAGGGGATGAACGCCTCGACCTTCAATCCCTGAACCGCCCCGAAGTGCTTGACGTTGGCGGTGAGCACCGGCAGCCCATGATCCAGGGCGGTGGCGGCGATAAGGGCATCGCCCATTTGCAGGCCGTGGCTCAAGGTGATGGCCTCCATCAACTCGATGGCCCGCCGCGTGATGGCCTCGGACACGGGCAGCAGGGTTGCCGCGCGGTGCGCCAGCATCTTCTTCACCGCTACGAGCTCGGCCTTGTTGCGCATGCCCTGCAGGACTTCGAGATAACTCACCGCCGACAGCGTGAGCGCGCCAAGTTCATCGAGACGGCGCATGGCCTGCGGGTAGCCGCGCAGATGCCAGATCAGCACATCGGTATCGACCAGCATCATCAGGGTTCGTTGCGCGAGCCGTCGCGGTTGTAGCGCGGCTCACGAATCTTGCGCACATAGGCCGCCACGTCGGCCATGTCCTCGCGGTCGCGCCAGATGCCGAAGGCCGGATCGTCGGTGACGAACTCTTCGGCCGGCGCGGCGGCTTGCGCTTCTTCCTCGATGCGCACCGTCACCAGCGCGCCGGCGGCCTTGGCCAGCTTCTCGCGCCAGGCCGGCGGTAGTTCGGCCACCGGCACATGCTCGAACACGACTCCATTCATCACAAATCCTTCCTCAGGTAGTTGGCCGCTTCAGGCCGTCGCGTAGGCACGCCGGGCGCGCGCATCGCGCAGTAGCCCATCGACCACATACAGCAGCTTGTCGCGTTCGTCGGCTGACAACTCACCGATGGCGCGGATGCGCTCGATCATCGTGGTGTCCTGCACCAAGGCGCTTTGCTCGTGCTGCGACACCAGCGAATCCAGCGTCACCCCGAAGGCCTCGGCCAGCTTCTTGGCCACCTCGATGGATGGTGTCATCTCACCGCGCTCATAGCGGCCAATGATGGCCCCGGAAGTGCCGATCAACTTGCCCACCTCGGGCTGTGACCAGCCCTTGGTGCGGCGCAAATCATGCAGACGCTTGGCAAACACAGCTTGAATCTCGCTCATTTCGTCACCTACCCATGACCGAAGGCACCTGAAAACGGTGCTGACAGGCCAATCTAGGGGACGGTAAGGTGATGGTCAATACCTCTTGGTCTTGACAACAGTAGCACGCATCGGTGCCGTTCGTCACGCAAAGGTGATGACGAGTATCTTTGAGGACGATGCCATGGCGCGGATACCCGAGACCGAGCTTGAGCGGCCGGGCCTTGGGGTCAGGTCTCTCACTCACTCAGGGCCCAGGGCCTTGGGGTCAGGCCCAGGGCCTTGGGGTCAGGTCTCTCATGTTGCCAGTACGGCCTCGGGGTCAGGCCTCGGGGGCAGGTCTCTCATGTTGCCCGGACACACAGCACGAACGCCTTGACCATCGTGCCCAATGGCGCCAACAACCGCATGACCCGCTGGGGCGGCAAGACCTACAGCTACGACCCCAACGGCAACCTCCTGGCCGACGGCACCCACAGCTACCAGTGGAACGAACGCAACCAGCTCACCGGGCTGAGCGCCGGGGCCACGAGCCTGGCGAGTTTCAGCTACGACAGCCTGGGCAGGCGAAGCGCCAAGACCGTCGCCGGGGCGACCACCGGCTTCGTCTACGACGGCGACACCTTCGTGCAGGAACTGCTGGGCGCCAGCAGCAACAGCGCGGTGAAGGCCCAGCTCTTGACCGGCGGCATCGACGAGACCTTCCTGCGCATCGAAGGCGCCAGCCGACACAGCTTCCTGGCTGACGGCAACAACAACACCGTCAGGCTGCTGGACGCCAACCAGGCCAAGGTGGTGGACTACACCTACGAGCCCTACGGCCGCACCACGGCCGACGCCACCAACGGCAACACCCAGCAGTACACCGGGCGGGAGAACGACATCCCGGGCAATGCAGGGGGGCTGTACTACTATCGCGCGCGGTACTACATGCCGGGGTGCGCGAGGTTCATCAGCGAGGATCCCATCGGGTGGGCGTCGGGGCAGACGAATAACTATGGGTATGTGGGGGGGGGATCCAATCGGTTCGATAGACCCATATGGGCTTTATCTTTGCCGCGCCAATCTACCCGGCATGGGCAATGCTATTCTGGATGATGGCTTTGCTCGACTGGTTGGGCAGTGGATACAGCTTAACGAGCAAGAAGGAATTAGTCTAACCTTTAATGAGGCGTTCCGCACTAGCAAGGCTCAAGCGGCAATGCGCAACAACCCGAATGCCATAACTCCCGCCTCCCCGGGGAAAAGTTGGCATGAGGCAGGGAGGGCTGTTGATGCAAATATGCGGCGCCTAGACCCCTACAGCAGAAGCCGAGTTATTGCTAATGCGAAGGCTCTAGGTATGCGATGGGGAGGCAATTTCAGCGACCACGATCCACCGCACTTTGACTACCCTTCCAAGAACAAACCGAAAGCAATTGGAACGGCGCAACGAGAGTACTACGGCGAAGCCCCGCTTATTGCATGCCCATGAGTACAATGAAACTGGTCCGAAACTGCCTGCTCGCCATTCTTTTTCTCGGGGCGCTCGGTAAGCCGCTAATTGCGTCGGAAACAATTACTACCGGCACATACACAAACTTGCGCATGAGCGCTCAGACCGGTGACTTGAATGGCTATGAGATTCGGCTACTACTGTCTTCAGATGGGTATGTTTCCGTTGTTCAAATGTCGGAAGGCGGCCCAGGCATTGTAACTTTGCAGCCGGTGAGGATTCAGGGAAAGCAGATAGTAATTGATTTCAGTAATCATCGACATGGTCTGATTAAGTTTGAAGGCAGTGTGAATCGTGATCAGATAAACGGGGTCTTTACCTTCGATCGAGGGGGTGCAGATTCTGTAGTTCTTCGACGCGGCAAGAGCTATTGGGAAAGATAGCAGGCAACACTTGGCGTGACCGTGAAAAACACAGGAATTGGGGTCGGCGGGGGCTTCGGGGGGGGCCTCGGGGCCTCAGGGTCACGGGGCCTCGGGCCTCGGGGGCAGGTCTCTCATGTTGCACGGACACACAGCACGAACGCCTTGACCATCGTGCCCAATGACGCCAACAACCGACTGACCCGCTGGGGCGGCAAGACCTACAGCTACGACCCCAACGGCAACCTCCTGGCCGACGGCACCCACAGCTACCAGTGGAACGAACGCAATCAGCTCACCGGGCTGAGCGCCGGGGCCACGAGCCTGGCGAGTTTCAGCTACGACAGCCTGGGCAGGCGAAGCGCCAAGACCGTCGCCGGGGCGACCACCGGCTTCGTCTACGACGGCGACACTTTCGTGCAGGAACTGCTGGGCGCCAGCAGCAACAGCGCGGTGAAGGCCCAGCTCTTGACCGGCGGCATC
Organism: Ideonella sp. WA131b; assembly: GCA_023657425.1. Classification (NCBI taxonomy): domain Bacteria; kingdom Pseudomonadati; phylum Pseudomonadota; class Betaproteobacteria; order Burkholderiales; family Sphaerotilaceae; genus Ideonella; species Ideonella sp. WA131b. The sequence continues at coordinate 1,234,427 of JAGTJW010000001.1, read as the reverse complement.
GACGAGACCTTTCTGCGCATCGAAGGCACCAGCCGACACAGCTTCCTGGCTGACGGCAACAACAACACCGTCAGGCTGCTGGACGCCAACCAGGCCAAGGTGGTGGACTACACCTACGAGCGGCTCTACGGCCGCACCACGGCCGACGCCACCAACGGCAACACCCAGCAGTACACCGGGCGGGAGAACGACAACCCGGGCAATGCAGGGGGGCTGTACTACTATCGCGCGCGGTACTACATGCCGGGGTGCGCGAGGTTCATCAGCGAGGATCCCATCGGGTGGGCGTCGGGGCAGACGAATAACTACGCATATGTGGGGGGGAACCCCATTAGCCGCAGAGATCCCTATGGGCTAGCCGCATCTTGCTCAGTAGATTCCGATGGCAATTGGAATATTACGATTCCAATTACATACATGGGACCTGGTGCAACCCCAGCGATAACGACGGCAATGGATCGAGCAATTGAGTCAGCCTGGTCCGCACCGGGCTATAACTTTAGAGTCACAAGCGGTACCGACAATGTGATTTATGTGCCTGCGGGAACAGGAACCTCGTATGTTGATGGTGTAGGTGGCCATACGGGACGCTGGTATGGTGGCAACGATCCCTGGGTTGCGGCACATGAGGCAGGACATCTCATGGGGTTGCCCGACCGATATCGAGAAATTCCAGGCGCTACCCCGCGTAGCACGAAACCACTCCCGGGCTACGTGGGAAACATCATGGCACAGCACCTGGGGACTCCGACGAATGGTGATCGAAATGCGGCTGGGCGTTTGGGCCGGATGTGGAAGGTAAACATGACGAGCAAAACAGTTAGATGGACTCCATTGGTCTTTCTAGGTTGCATGATGTTGACTGTCCCTGCTTCAGCGATTCATTGCAGTGATCCGATCTCAACGAATGACTTTGAGAGGTTCTTCGTAAACCGAGTTGATTCGTCCGACTTTTTTGAGATTGCCCCAAAAAATAGAGTCGCCGCGTTTACTCAGCTTGGCCACCTCAAACTACTGCGTGTTGATAGAGCGTTGGTTGAACGAATTGCCTCGATTCCTACTTCATTTGATACGACGAAAAAGAATCTCTATCTTGCTAGGGTTAAGAGATCCACAGAGGGTGGAGGCTTTAGCATTTTTCTGGATGGCAATCGACTGCTCGTGCTCCACGGTGATCTCGGGGCAACAGCCTGCAAAAGTGCATTCGATGCTGTGGTGGTTTTAGCGACCAATGTTGAGTTGCTTACTGTGCTGTCTGCAGCATCTGTGTCGCGCTGATTGCTCAGAGCGGCCTCGGCACGGCCTCGGGGTCACGGCCTCGGGGTCAGGTCTCTCATGTTGCCCGTACACACAGCACGAACGCCTTGACCATCGTGCCCAATGACGCCAACAACCGCCTGACCCGCTGGGGCGGCAAGACCTACAGCTACGACCCCAACGGCAACCTCCTGGCCGACGGCACCCACAGCTACCAGTGGAACGAACGCAACCAGCTCACCGGGCTGAGCGCCGGGGCCACGAGCCTGGCGAGTTTCAGCTACGACAGCCTGGGCACCCGAGTTCGACACCAAAAGCCGAGTTCGAGCGATTTTCTCGCCCCGGCGCCAATGTAATCAACAAGTTAGCGCTGCAGCGCCAGTTTTTCTGTAGTGGCACGACATGAATGCGGGTGTGTTGGCATGCAACAGGGAGGTAGCTACACTCTCGCCATGTTCATCAAGCTCACCCGGTCCGGCGAACGCACCTACGCGCAACTGGTCGAGTCGTTCCGCGATGAACACGGCAAGCCGCGCCAGCGCACGGTAGCCACTCTGGGCCGCATCGACGAGCGCGGCGGTCAGGTCGACTCGCTTCTGGATGGCCTGTTGCGAGCCAAGGGGCGCCCAGTTGCCACGGGCGGCGACCTCCAGGTGCGCTTCGAGTCGGCCCTGTGCCTGGGCGATGTCTGGGCCCTCGATGCGCTGTGGCATGAGCTGGGCTTCAATGCCCTGGGGGCGGTGTTCCGGCGCGCCCGCTTCACCACCGCCGTCGAGCAGGCGATCCGGGTGATGGCCTTCAACCGGCTTAGCGATCCGGAGTCCAAGCTGGGTGTGCTGCGCTGGCTGCAGACGGTGAGCATGCCGGGCATCGACGTGGCCAAGCTGAGCCACCAGCATCTGCTGCGCAGCATGGATGCGCTGATGGACCACCAGCAGGCCGTGGATGACTGCGTGGCGCAGCTGCTGCGGCCGCTCATCGACGAAGACCTCTCGGTGGTCTTCTACGACCTGACGACCATCCGCGCCGAGGGCCACAGCCAGCAAGACGGCGACGTGCGGCACTTCGGCATGTCCAAGGAAGGCGTCATCGCCCGCCAGTTCATGCTGGGCGTGGTGCAGACGGCCGACGGTATGCCGATCTACCACGAGGTCTTCGACGGCAATACGGCCGAGGCGCCGACGCTGGAGCCCACGCTCAAGAAGGTGCTGGCGCGCTACCCGCACATCCGCCGCCTGGTCGTGGTGGCCGACCGCGGGCTGCTCTCGCTGGACAACATCGAGGCGCTGACCAAGCTCCACGTGGCGGGGGATCGGCCACTGGAATTCATCCTGGCGGTGCCAGGGCGGCGCTATGGGGAGTTCGTCGATCTCTTGGCGCCGATGAGTGCACGCATGGCCCAGGCCACCGACGAAGTCGTCGAGGAGGCGCAGTGGCAGGGCCACCGACTGGTGGTCGCCCACAACCCCGTGCGTGCGACGGAGCAGACCCAGGAGCGGCTGGCGAGGATCCACGCATTGGAAGAGCGCGCAGCGCAATGGGCCAGCAAGCTCGATGCGCAGGACGCCGGCCAGGTACACCGCGGCCGCAAGCTCTCGGATTCCGGCGCCAAGGCGCGTTTGTTCCACGAGGTCAGCGACGCGCATCTGGCGCGCATCATCCGGGTCGATCTGAAGTCCGACCTGTTCGCCTACGAGATCGACGATGCCGCGCTGGCCCGGGCGCAGCTCATGGACGGCAAGCTGATGCTGATCACCAATGTCCGCGACATGACCGCGAACGAGGTGGTGCGCCGCTACAAGTCGCTGGCCGACATCGAACGCGGCTTCAAGGTGCTGAAGTCGGAGATCGAGATCGCGCCGGTCTTCCACCGGCTGCCCGAGCGCATCAGGGCCCATGCGAGCATCTGCTTCATGGCCTTGATCCTGTACCGCGTGATGCGCCAGCGCCTGAAGCTCGCCGGCAGCGAGTTGTCGCCGGAGGCAGCCTTGGCGGACTTGCGTCGCATCCAGCGGCACACGGTCACCATTGACCGCAGCGCCCCTATCCACGGCGTCTCCACCGTTCAACCACGCCAGGCCGCAGCCCTGGCCGCGCTCAACGTCAAGAAGCCGACCATCGACGCCCAGATGCCGCTGCTGTAGTGGCATTTTCCAAGGCCTGGCCTATATGGATCAAGCACTTACAGCGGTTAGTGTCGAACTCGGGTAAACATTCGGTGAGCACGTAAGCAACACCCCGCTGGGGCAGAGCCCCGAAATCGCTGGACACGTCTACCCCACTGCGCTACCTTTGGCGGTGTGCAAAACGCCGAAGTTCTAGACGCCGTGAGCAGGGGATCACCTCCCGACTTGCCGCCCAAGCCGGCTTTGTCGTCTACCCCCAAGCCCTTCGACCTGGAACGTGTGACGCTGACCAAGCGCGAGCACATCGAGCTCGTCATGCAGGCCAAGCAGTACAAGTCCCTGCACGCGAGGGCCGTCGAGCGACTTGAACGAATGCAGGGGCGCCACCGGATCGAACTGGGTCGGGCCCGCTGTCGCGAGGACAGCCTGCGGGCCGAACTGGAGGCGGCGAATGCCCAGATCCGCGATCTTCGCCAACGTGTGTTCGGTGAGAAGACGGAGCAGTCGCGCACGATTCCAGGTTTGCCCCAAAGGGTCACCGGCAAGGCGCGTCCACGGGGTCAACAGCGCGGCCGGCCTGGCCACGGCCGCACCCGACTGCGCGCACTGCCGGCCGTGGTCCAGGAGATGACGAGCCAGGCCTGCTGCCCTGCGTGCGGCCTGGGCCTTCGCGACTTTGCCGGCACGCAAGACGCCGAGGTGCTGGAGATCGAAGTCAAGGCCTACCGTCGTGTCGTGCGCCGCCGCCGTTACCGGCCTCTGTGCCAATGCGCTCGCCTGCCCGGCATCGTGACGGCGCCACCACCGGCGCAGTTGATCCCGCGCGGCAAGCTGGGTGTGTCGATCTGGGCGGAAGTGTTGCTGTCTAAGTTTGCCTACGGCCAGCCCAGCGCGCGGCTGCTCCAAGACTGGCGCGACAAGGGGCTGGAGATCTCCCAGGGCACGCTCACCGACGGGCTGCACTGCCTGCTGCCGATGTTCGCGCCGCTGGTTGAGGCCGGGCTGGCCCAGCTGCGCTCCGCTAACCACTGGCATGCCGACGAGACGCGTTGGGAGGTCTTCGAGGAGCTTGAAGGCAAGGTCGGCCACCGCTGGTACCTGTGGGTGTTCAAGTCCAAGACGGTGGTGTGCTTCGTGCTCGACCCGTCGCGTTCGGCGAAGGTACCCGGCGCCGCCCTGCAAGGCGTTGATCAAGGCATTCTCAGCGTCGACCGCTTCGGCGCCTATCGCAAGTTCGCCCGCCAAGTGCCAGGCGTGAGCCTGGCGATCTGCTGGGCACACCAGCGCCGGGACTTCTTGCGCCTGGCCAACGACCGCCCCTTGTTGTGGGGCTGGGCCATGGGCTGGGTTGAGCAGATTGCACAGTTGTACCGGCTGCACGCCTTGCGCCGCCAGCAGTACGACAGCGCCGTTGACTCGGCAGCGTTCATCGACAGCGACACCCAGCTGCGCAAGCTCATCGCCGGTTTGGATGCGCAGTGCCAGGCCGGCCTGTCCGATGAGCATCTGGCCGAGCCCGCCCGCAAGGTGCTGCGCACGATGCGCACGTACTGGCCCGGCTTGGTGCTGTTCCTGGACCATCCCTGGCTGGACCTGGACAACAACGCCAGCGAACGCGCGCTCAGGCCGGCGGTGGTGGGCCGAAAGAACTTCTACGGTTCGGGCAGCCAGTGGTCCGGGCAGTTGGCGGCCACGATGATGAGTCTGTTGGGCACGGTCCGGATGTGGGGACTGAACCCGCGACTGTGGTTGCGCAGCTACCTGCAAGCCTGTGCGCAAGCCGGCGGTCATGCACCCGAGGACTGCCGGCGCTTCGTGCCGTGGCAGATGGATGCCGCAGAGCTGGCCGCCCTGCGCGGCAGCGACATCGTCACCCTGGACAGCTCATGAGGCGGTACAGCGGGCGCGACTTCAGCGCGCAGGACTTGCAGGCGATCGTCGACACGATCGAGTCGAACCCGGCGCTCAAGCGAACCCCGCTGTCGCGCGTGGTCTGCGAACTGCTGGAGTGGCGGCGTCCGGATGGCCGGCTGCGGGAGATGAGCTGCCGCGTGGCGATGCTGCGCATGCAAGCCGACGGGCTGATCACACTGCCGCCCTCGCTGATCCCCAATCCCCGCCGGCGCGCCCAGTTCACCGCCACATCGGCCACCGACGGGCAGCCCGCGCTGGTGGCTGCCGTGCACGACCTGCCGGCGCTGAGCCTGCACATCGTGCAAGGACGCGGGGCCGAGTCCCGGTTGTGGAACGAGTATGTGGCGCGGTACCACTACCTGGGCTACACGCCACTGTCGGGCAGCCAGATCCGCTACAACGTGTATGCGGGAGAGCAACTGCTGGCGCTGTTGAGCTTCGGCGCCAGCGCGTGGAAGCTGGCCGACCGCGAACGCTTCATCGGCTGGACACCGGAGCAGCGGCAGAAGAACCTGCAGCTGATCGTCAACAACGCGCGCTTCCTGATCCTGCCGTGGGTGCAGTCCAAGGGGCTGGCCTCCAAGATCCTGGCCCTGGCTGCGCGCCGGCTGCCGGTGGACTGGCAATTGCGATACGGCTACCGACCGGTGCTGCTGGAGACCTTCGTCGAGAGCCCCCGGCACAAGGGCACCTGCTACAGGGCCGCCAACTGGCAACTGGTGGGCAAGACGGTCGGCCGGGGCAAGAAGAGCACCGTCCATGAACAGGTGCTGCCCACCAAGGACATCTGGCTGTATCCGCTCAGACGAGACTACGCTGCGGTTCTGCGGGGGTGAGCGGGGACGTGCTCACCGAATGTTTACGAACTCGGGGGCGACCGACCAGGCCGCAAATTAGTGTCTGCAATGTCATGTGCTTTGTCTCCCTGGGTAGGTGTTACGCGCGCTCGCTAAAGCCGTCGCAGCGAGCGATCGAATCGGGTTGGAACTGGAACGGCCAGGCCGAGCCGGGATGCCCCGGCACGCCCTCGATGACGAAGGGTTGCGAGGCCCGCCGAAGGCTGGCGTACTCGCCGAACGCTTTCATGAGGGTGCCAGCGTCTTCGCAAGCCTTGCACTCGATGAAGCCATCGACGGCAAGGTGTTCCTCGCGCTTGGGGCGCGACCTGGTGCAGCCGGTGCAGTTCGCCATGCCGCCCCCTCAGTGAAACAGAGGGTGCAGCACCACACGCAGCAGGCCATAGCCCACGATCACGATCAGGGTCAGGCCGATCGTCCCGATGACGATCTTGAAGACCGCATCGAAGAAGGCCCGTCCAGCCGCGACAGCGAAGCGTGCGACGGCCGCGACGAAGCGGAACGGCGCACCGAGGATCATGAGCGCCAGGGCGAACCAGTAGCGAGCACGCGAAGCCAGCGCCTCGAAGTCGGCGAGCGCCTTGGCCTTGACCGCGCCGGGATCAGACCGGCCGGCATCGGCGGGCCGTTCGGTGTTGTCGGCCACAAGCCGAAGATGAGCGACCTTCATGGTGAAACCTCCTTTGTCCAGTCGTCGAGCCTTAAACCAGGCACACGGCCGAAAGCTCGATCACGAGTGACGAGCACAGCCGTGTCCTGCACGTTCTCCGATGCAAGGTCAATCGTCCTTGCATGCGCGGCAATCATCAAATCCATCGGCGCGAGCGTGATGCCAGCCGCTTCGCACCGAGCACGCAAGTCGGCGTAGACCTCGCCGACCTCCTGTGTCCACGGCATGACCGTGACGCGCGCAAGGAACTCGCGCACGCGGGCGGTCAAGCCCTGCGGGTGTCCCCGCTTCGCCACGCCGTACAGCAGTTCGGCTTGCGTGACGACTGACACGACAACGCAGTGCATGGGCACCGCCACAAGGCGCAACCGCACATGCGGGATGTCGCCCTTGATGATGTGGCTCGCGATGTTCGTGTCGAGCATGTACGTCGTCATTGCGCAGACTCCGCGAACGGGTCGCGCGTCTGCTCGCCCTGGTTGCGGTCGGCGGCACTCATGAAGTCCGCAGGCACCGCAGTTGTCGCGTCCAGCGCGAAGAGGCCATCCCACGACTCGGGCCGACGCGACAGAATCACGTCGCCAGTGGCCGGATCGCGGCGGATGTAGACCTCCTTCTCGTCGAAGCGGTATTCCAGCGGCAACCGTACCGCCTGGCTCCGACCCGTCGTGAAGACCTTCGCTGTCTGACCCATGATCGCCCCCACTCAGTTCGCCGAGGCCGGTTCGTCGAAGAACGACGGGCCACCAGATTGCTCGACAACCCTGAAGCGATAGCCGAAGTCGTCATCGCTGACCTCGCCGCGCAAGTCGCCTTGCACCAGGCGGTTCGCCACCTCATCGAGCTGGCGAGCAACGTCCTCGCGCCGACTCTCTCGACGCCCCTGCAACTGGATCGTGATCTGCTGCAACGGGTAGGCGTGCGCCAACCATGAAGCCGAGGGCTTCACGGTCACTGCGGGATGCAGCTCGACGCGCAGCGCCGAGGGCTGACCCTCACGCTGCACCCGCGCTATCTGCATGTCGGTGCCCAACGACAGCGCCTGAACACCATTCGCGAACTCGATGGGCAAGGCGTCGTCGTAAACCGACAGCACTCTCTTGAGGTCGCCCACGGTCTTGATGGTCTGCATGGTGTACTCCTTCTGATGGTATGTACCCAAGAATATACCAAATGGCGGTAGATATCAAGCCATATATCAGGTAAAATCGGGGCGTCTTCAAAGTCGAAGGAGTCACCATGTCCACTGCTGCCGAACGCAGGGGCGCTTTCGAGCGCGCCGATGCCATCATGGCCCTCGAAGGCTTCACCAAGACTCCCGAGGTCGCCGAACTTCAAGCAGCCGTCGTCGCCGGCAGGCTGACGTTCGACCAGGCCGTGCAAGCCGCGATCGAGCGCGCCAAGCGCGACGATCAGGCGACGGGCGCGTGAACCCGTACATCGACGAGGCCACCGGAACCCACTTCAACAAGCTCGGCATCCGCAGCCGCGATGAGCTGCACCAGGTCGCGAGGGGCCTCGGGGTCAGGTCTCTCATGTTGCCCGTACACACAGCACGAACGCCTTGACCATCGTGCCCAATGACGCCAACAACCGCCTGACCCGCTGGGGCGGCAAGACCTACAGCTACGACCCCAACGGCAACCTCCTGGCCGACGGCACCCACAGCTACCAGTGGAACGAACGCAACCAGCTCACCGGGCTGAGCGCCGGGGCCACGAGCCTGGCGAGTTTCAGCTACGACAGCCGGGAGTCGGGGTCAGGTCTCCCAATTCCCTGCGGCAACGGCCTGACCCAGATCGTCGACAGGACCTTTGGCCAGCCCACCACCAGCCTGAACTGCGCCACCGTGGCCACAAGCCACACCATCACCCGGTTGCTCAGCGTCAGCCGTGGACTACGTCGGACAGGAGAAGGGCCAGTGCGCCGATCAAGGCTCGCCACTGGGTCGCTGCTGCGCAGGTCCCGGGCCTTGGCCGACGAGGTCGCAGGTGCGCGTCGAGCTGAGGGCTCCACAGGGAGCGCTCCCTCGCCGATGCGCCGCTGCCTTGGCTAGATCAGTTCGATCGCCTCGCGCAGTCTTTGCGCCGTGGCAGGCAGTCCACCGCGTTCCAAGGCTTCGGCGAACTGCTCGGCGTTCGCACTGGGCTTCTTCCACCGGACGCGCATCCGCTTGAAGGCTGCGACGGCCCCGAGTTGGTCGAGGTCCCACTGCGCGACGATGAACTGATCCGGGTGCATGACCTCGATGCCAAGCACACCCACGACTTCCGCTGGGAAGTCCTTCTGGATGGCCGTGACGATGCAGTCCGCGTGTCCTGCCAGGGCGGCCGCCAGCACATGGACATCGTCAGGGTCGGGCAGCGAGAGCCCGCCGGCACAGGTCTTCCACGCAGTCTCGGCAAGCTCCCAGTCGGGAACCGCCTCACGCATCTGGTCGCGCCGGAAGCCCAGTCGGCCTTGCAGGTCGGGCCGCTTCTCCTCCAACGCGGCGATCCATTCCGACTCGATGCGGGCAGTCCACTTCGCGGCGAAGAGCCCCGCCGTCGCGAGGCTCATGAGCGCATCGGCCATGGCCAGCGGGTACAGCACGCACGCGTCCAGGAGCGCCGTGTAGCGCGCTTGCCCGGCCATGTCAGTAGTCCAGGCCGAGCTCTCGGGAGTTCTCGGCCAAGCGCTCGAGAGCGGCTTCCTGCCGCTCGCGCATCTTCCTGGCGTAGGCGATCAGGTCCTCGAAGGCGACGCGCCGGTGGGTACCGACCATGCGGTGGGGCAGCTTCCCGGACTCGATTTCCTTGATCACGAATGGCGGGGAGACGTTCAGGAAGTGCGCGGCCTCGACCGTGCTGAACTCCTGGTTGGAGGGCACGAGCATGACCGGACGCCCTTCGCTCATGGCGCCGAGCAACTGCCCGATGAGCTTGAGCGCAGCGGGGGGCAGGTCGACGGTCGGATGCTCGCCGCTGTCGGTGGTGAAGGTGATCGCCGCGGCGCGCGCGTGGTCCAGCGCTTCCATGATGCAGCGCTGGGCGACCCGGGCCATCTCCATGTCCTGCGGGGACAGCGGGGGCGGCAGGACCTGACGGGTTCTTTCGAGGGTGCGCATGCGGGCTCTCCTGGATGTGGTGTTGAACGACGGGACAGGGCCCGGGCTCGCGCATCACTGCTTCGTCTTCGGCATGGTGCCGAGTAAACGCAATAAACACAGCAAGTGCTTCAGAGCGAATCGGGGTCACGGCGGGTCAAGCGACATCCAGAACGGACCCCTGCGGGGCCAAACCTCAGCCGGCCCCAGCGTACTTGTCCGCCGCATCGCTCTTCGGACCGTGCTCGAAGGACCGATGAACCGCCTCGACAACGGCCGCCCAGAGCACGGGGTCTTCGAAGATCGGCAGTTCCCGGCGCAGCGCCCCGCTGAGTTCGCCCCGGTTGTTCTGGACCGAGCGGATGACCCGATCGATCTGCAGATCCGGCATCTCCACGATCTCCTTGATCGCGATGCGGGCCCGCCCATGGCTGCGCAGGTAGCGGGACTCCTCGAGCATGTCCTCCCGCACGGTGCGCTGAACGACATCGGCCATGTACGCGACGTGCTGGCTCAGATCGAGGTACCGCCACGCATGGCGGGCAGAGTCCGCGCCGTCGAAGACGAAGTTCGACGCGATGCCGTCGGGGTAGGCCGTCGCGGTCTCGGCGAAACGGTAGGTCTCGCTGAGTGTTCGCATCAGCGGCCGGGAGACGACGTCGAGGATCCGGTCGTACGCGCGGCGCTCCGAAGCGTCGCTGGCGATGAGCGAGGACACCGGCAGGATCATGGGCTCCTGGACCACGCCGTCCCGACGCAGGACATCGTTGACCAGGAAGCGGTGGACGCGGCCGTTGCCGTCGGCCAGCGGATGGATGTAGACAAAGCCGAAGGCCGCCACTGCGCTGCGCATCACCGGCGACTGCCCGCGAGTCCTGTCGAGGAAGGTCTGCAGGCCGGCCAGCATGGCCGCGAGATCTTCCGGCGGCGGTGCGGCGTAGTGGACGACCTCCTGGTAGCGGACCACTTCGCCGACGAAGACGGGTGATCGCCGCAGTCCAAAACTTCGGACTGTCGTGCGGGCGCCCAGGATCTCACGCTGAAGTTCGGCCAGGGAGGTGGCGTCCAGCGGCAGGCCATCTCCCTGCCCGGTCCGACGTGCCAATACGTCCGCAAACCGCTGGATCCGGTCGGTCTTGTCCGCCTCGCCTTCGATCTCGAAGCTGGCGCGGCTTTCGCGCAGGGTCATCCAGACGGCCGAACGAAGAAGAAGCTCTTCGCCGAACTCGACCTCGAGATCGTGGATGAGAGCCCGCACGTCGAGCCCGAGCGCAGCGGCGCCCACCTGCGCCTTGACGATCATCGGGCAGAAGGCCCGCGTGCCCGGCATGTTGTCGCGGATGCGCCAACGCTTGTTGATTTCGGCCTGCTCCGGACTCGCGGCCACGAGATCCTGTGCACTGATCGCATCGTGGTAGCCGCCGCCGATGCCGGGCGGCACAGGCAACTCGTGTCCGGTGAAGAACTCGTAGAGGAAGGCGGCTCGCCTTGCGTACTGCCCGGTCGGTTCGTCGGCCACCCAGGCGGCGATCTCGCCAGCGTCGCAGGATGCGAAGAGCCTGGAGAGCAACTCGAAGTGCGGGGCCTCGTGCTTGAGGTGAAATGTCAGGTGACCGCGCAGCGTCTGGGCCGGACGCATGGACTCGACGTAGGTCTCGACGGTTGTCGGCCGGCCGGCATGGGTCGACCTTCGTCCGCCGATGCGACTTGCGACGGCCAGCGGCATGACCAGCTGGAAGGCATGGCGCTGAACGAACCAGGCAGCACCGATGGGATCGTTCGGTTCTTGGGGCGCTTCCATCGAGCGATTATGTGTTCGAACGATCTTGGTTGCGCAAAATCGATGCTCGACATACATATCGCGCTCAAGATCAATCTTGGCTTCTGCTCACTCTCTGATCCGAAGCGAACCGGGGTCAGGTCTCCCAAATCCCCATCCAAGATGGGACAGCTGAACGCTCACGTCGCGTCAGCTGCGCCTGGCGCTTCGGCGGCTTCTGGACGGGACGGCGGCGGCTTCGCGGGGCTGCGGCGCGAACGGGTTCACGATCTCCAGGCTGCCGAATCGCCGGCCGGGCTGGAGGTCTTCGCTGAACAGCACGTCGCAGCCCGCCTGCAGCGCGGCCTGCACGACCATCGCATCCCAGCCCGACAGCCGGTGCGCCACGGCCAGGCGCAGGGCCTCGATCTGGTTCTCGGGCGTCAGCGCCACCACACGCAGGCTCTTCAGCAGCGTGACGGCTGCCAGGGCGTCGTCGGCCGCCCAGCGCTGCTTGCGCGTGAGCACAGCGTAGGTCTCGGCCAGCACCTGGGTGCTCAGGCTGGGCCGGGCGGCGCCGCGTTCGGCCAGCAGGCGCTGGGAAACAGCCTGCTTGCGCGGATCCTGGTCGGTGAGGGCGTAGACGACGACGCTCGTGTCGACAAAGGGGCGCATCGCGGCTTCAGCGGCCGGCCATCAGCGTGGGCAGACGCTCGTGCAGGGCCTCGTCCATCAGCGCATCGCGCGGCGACGGTTCAGGCGCCGCGCGGGCCCGGCGCCGGCCCCGCGCGGCCACGGCGCGCAGCTCGCGCAGGAAGTCGTCGGCCACGCCATCCGCCGCGAAGCGTTCGATGGCCTCGCGGCAGATGTCGTTGACGCTGGTGCCCTGCTGCACGGCCTTCACACGGGCGCTGCGCAGCAGTTCATCGTCGATGGCGAGGGTGAGGTTGGCCATGGCGACGATGCTACACGGGTTCCGTGTAACACGGAACCCGGCCGCTTCACGCCAGCAGCCGCTCCGGCGCCAGATAGGCCCGGCGCCAGCTCTCGAAGTCGCCGGTGTCGGCGCGTTCGATGGCGATGCGCCGTTCCACCGAGGCGCGCGCCTCGGCCGTGCAGCGTTCGCGCTCCTCGGCCGTCAGCGGCCGGGCGCGGAAGTGCGATCGCGTCTGCAGGCTTTGCGCCTGGGTGTAGCGGGCGTGGCTGCCGCCGAAGTCGGCCCTCATGGTGGCCAGCGCGCGCGCCGAGGGCAGCGTGTCGGGCGCGGCCAGCGCCGCCTGCGCCGCGGCAAGCTGCTGCGCGTGGAGCGTGCCGCCCTGCAGCGCATCGAGCGCCTGCGCGATCGGCTGGCACTGCGCCAGGATCTCCGCCGCCCACTCGACGAGCGTCTCCTCGCGGCCGCCGCGTTCGAGCTTCAGGCCCGGCTCGCGCCCGAAGGCCGCCGTGCGGTGCTGGTTGCGGCCCAGCGCCGCGATCTCGTCGGGCGTGTCGGGCGGGCTGTCGGCCAGCAGGCAGTGCAGCAGGAAGACATCAAGGAAGCGCATGGTGCCGGCGTTGATGCCGACCGGCTCGAACGGGTCGAGATCCATGCAGCGCACCTCGACGTACTCGACGCCGCGCTCGCGCAGCGCGTGCAGCGGGCGCTCGCCGGGGTGGATCACGCGCTTGGGGCGGATGGTGCCGTAGAACTCGTTCTCGATCTGCAGCAGCGTCGTGGCGAGCTGGTTGTACTCGCCGCCGAGGTTCTTGATGCCGATGGCCTCGTAGGCCGGGTAGGGCTGCGTGAGCGCGCCGTGCAGCGAGTGCGCGTAGCCCTCCAGGCCGTTGTAGCTCACGGCCAGGCTGGCCTGCGCCTCGCTCTGGTAGCCCAGCCGGCCCATGCGCAGGCTGGTGGCGTGCGGGCGGTAGAAGGTGCCCGGCTCCAGCGCCAGCAGGTCGTGCGGGCGGCCGGCCACGAAGCATTCGCACACCGCCGGGCTGGCGCCGAACAGCCACAGCAGCAGGAAGCTCTGGCGGCGGAAGTTGCGGATGAGCGCGAAGTGCTCGTCGTTGCCCAGGCCCGGCAGCGACCAGTTGTAGTGGATGCCGCTGATGGTCTGCATGCGGCGGCCGTAGCGGTGGCCCAGGCCCATGCGGTAGACGCTCTTGGCGCGCGCGATGTGGCTGCTGCCATAGCTGCCGATGGGGATGTTCTCGTCGGGCGGCAGGCCGCAGGGCATGCTGCCGACCCAGAGGATCTCGTTGCCGTCGCGGCCCGGCTCGGTCTCGAGCACCTCGTAGACGTGGCGGTGGATGCGCTCGAGCTCGGCCACCGCGCCCTCGGGCGTGGCGTGCACGCCGGTGATCAGCTCGAGCTGGCTCTCGCTGTAGTCGGTGGTGACGTTCGGGTGGGTGAGCGGCGCGCCCAGGCCGGTGGGGTGCGGCGTGCGCGCCAGGCCGCCGGTGTCGCGGGCGCGCAGGCTTTCCTTCTCGACGCCGCGGCGCAGGCCGCGCAGGCGGTCGGCGCCGAGGGCGTTCAGTCGGTCGATGAGTGTCATGGCGCGCGGAGGGAGCTCCCGTCGATGCGGGAGGCCGAAGATTACCCGCCGGCCGCCGATCGCGCTGCGGCGGGCCTTCGTCGCCCGCCTTAAGCTCGCGGTCCATGAAGCGCCGTCATCTTGTGCTCGCCCCGCTGGCCGTGGCCGGCGCACTCGCCGTCGGCTGGGCCCTGCTGCCGGTGCGCCAGCGCCTGGTGGGCGCCGAGCCGCTGCCGCCCGAGCCGGGCCGCCACGCCTTCAACGGCTGGGTGCGCATCGGCGAGGACGACCGCGTGCACCTCGTGTGCCCCAAGACGGAGATGGGCCAGGGCGTGCACACGGGCCTGGCCATGCTGCTGGCCGAGGAGCTGGGCGTCGGCCTGGAGCGCATCGCCATCGCGCCCGCGCCCATCGACGCGATCTACGGCAACCTCAGCACGGTGGTCGACTCGCTGCCCTTCCTGCCCGACGACGAATCGGTGCTGCGCCGCGTCACCGAGCACCTGGTGGCCAAGATCATGCGCGAGGCCGCGCCCATGCTCACCGGCGGCTCCAGCTCGCTCAAGGATCTGTGGGTGCCGCTGCGCCTGGCTGGCGCGGCGGCGCGGCAGATGCTGCAGGCCGAGGCCGCCGCGCGCTGGGGCGTCGCACCGGGCGCGGTGAGCCTGGCCGACGGCCGCCTGCACCACGCCGCCAGCGGCCGCACCCTGCGCTTCGGCGAGCTGGCCGCGGCGGCGGCGGCACGGCCCCTGCCCGACGAGCCGCAGCCGCGCCCCGCCGCCGAGTGGCGCCTGATCGGCCGCGCCCTGCCGCGGCTGGACGCCGCCGCGCTGTCCAGCGGGCAGGCCCGCTACGGCATCGACGTGCGCCAGCCCGGCCTGGCCCACGCCGCGCTGGCGCTGCCGCCCACGCTGGCCGGCCGCGTGCGCAGCGTCGATGACAGCGCCGCCCGGGCGCTGCCCGGCGTGCGCGCCGTCGTGCGCTTCGAGCCCCCGGCCACGGGCGGGCCCGGCGGCGTGGCCGTGATCGCCGACACCACCTGGCAGGCGATGCAGGCGGCGCAGGCGCTGCAGGTGCAGTGGGACGAGGGCACGGGGCCGGGCATCGCCGACAGCGCCGCCCTGCAGCAGGCCTGCGAGGCCGCGCTGGCCCCGGACGCGCCCGACACCCCCTTCGCCTACCTGGAGCGTGGCGACGTCGAGGCCGCGCTGGCCGGCGCCGCACGCCGCATCGAGGCCACCTACCGCGCGCCTTTCCTCGCGCACCAGGTGCTGGAGCCGGCCAACGCCACGGTGCGCGTGGACGAGGGCCGCGCCACCGTGTGGGCGCCGACCCAGGCGCCCGACCTGGCCCGCGGCGCGGTGGCGCGGGCGCTGGGCCTGCCGGCCGAGGCGGTGACGGTGAACGTCACGCTCGCCGGGGGCGGCTTCGGGCGCCGGCTCGACGTCGACTTCATCGAGCAGGCCGCGCGGGTGGCGCAGGCGCTGCCGGGCGTGCCGGTGCAGGTGCTGTGGAGCCGCGCACAGGACACGCAGCACGACTTCTACCGGCCGGCCTGCGTGGCGCGGCTGCGTGCCGGCTTCGATGCCCAGGGCCGTCTCGTGGCCTGGGACCACCACGCCGCCGGACCGCTGCTGACCCCGGCCGTGATGGCGCGCTTCCGGGGGGGCGCCGCCGTGATGCCGACAATGGCGCAAGGCCAGGGCGAACTGGCCCGGGCCTTGGGGCCGCTCGGCGCGCTCAACGGCCTGGGCGTGGTGCGCGACAAGCTCAGCGCCGAAGGCGGCTTCGACCCCGTCTACGCCTGGCCGGCGGCGCGCATGCGCCACACGCCGGTGCAAGCGGCCGTGCCGGTGGGCTTCTGGCGCTCGGTGGGCCACTCGCACATGGGCTTCTTCACCGAGGGCTTCATCGACGAGTGCGCGGCCGCGGCCGGCGCCGACCCGGTGGCCTTCCGCCGCGACCTGCTGGCGGCGCAGCCGCGCCACCGCGCGGTTCTCGACCGCGCCGCCGCCGCCGCCGGCTGGGGCACGCCCTCGCCGCCGGCGCCCGACGGCGCACCCACCGCCCGCGGCGTGGCCCTGCACGCCAGCTTCGGCAGCGTGGTGGCGATGGTGGCCACCGTGTCGGTGGCGCGCGGGGAGGCCGAGGCCGCGCGCCGCATCCGCGTGCACCGCGTGGTGGCGGCCATCGACTGCGGCGTTGCGGTCAACCCCAAGCTCGTGCGCCAGCAGCTCGAAGGCTCGGTGGTCTTCGCGCTCAGCGCAGCGCTGCACGGCGGCATCACGGTGGCCCAGGGGCGCGTGCAGCAGACGCACTTTCTCGACCAGCCGCTGGTGCGCATGGGCGAGGCGCCGGTGGTGGAGGTGGAGATCGTCGACTCGGCGCTGCGCCACCCCGAGGGCGTGGGCGAGCCCGGCGTGCCGCCGCTGGCGCCGGCGGTGGCCGCCGCCGTGGCTGCCCTCACGGGCGTCCGGCTGCGCGAGCTGCCGCTGCGGCTGCCGGCCACCCCGGCGTGAAGATCTCGGTGGTGATGCCGGTGCTGGACGAGGCCGCCGGCATCGCCGCCGCGCTGGCCGCGCTGGCGCCCTTGCGGCAGGCGGGCCACGAGCTGATCGTCGCCGACGGCGGCAGCAGCGACGGCACGCCGGCCCTGGCCGCAGCGCTCGCCGACCGCGTGATCGCCGCGCCGCGGGGCCGCGCGCGCCAGATGAACGCCGGTGCCGCGGCGGCATCCGGCGAGCTGCTGCTGTTCCTGCATGCCGACACCCGGTTGCCGCCGCAGGCCGATGCGCTGCTGCGGCAGGCGCTGGCGCGCGGCGCACACTGGGGCCGCTTCGACGTGCGCATCGTTGGCGAAGGCCGCGGCGGCAGCGCGATGTTTCCCGTCATCGCCACGCTGATGAACCTGCGCTCGCGCCTGACGGGCATCGCCACCGGCGACCAGGCGATCTTCGTGCGGCGGGCGCTGTTCGGGCAACTGCGCGGTTATGCCGACCAGCCGCTGATGGAAGACGTCGAGCTCTGCCGGCGCCTGAAGGCGCTGCCCGGCGCCGGCCGTCCGGCCTGCCTGCGCGAGCGCGTGGCCACCTCGGGGCGGCGTTGGCAGAAGCACGGCGTGTGGCGGACCATCCTTCTGATGTGGCTGCTGCGCTGGCGCTACTGGCGCGGCGACAGCCCCCAGGCGCTGGCCCGGCTGTACCGCTGATGCCGACGGCCGAGCGCGCGCTGCTGCACCGCGGGGGCGGGCCCGGCACCTGGGGCAGCCTGGGGCTGTGGCAGGAGGGTGGCGACGACTATGCCCAGGCCTGCGAGTCGCTGGCCCGGGCGGTGGGCCAGGCCGCCGGCATCCAGCCCGGCGAGCGGGTGCTGAGCCTGGGCTGCGGTGCCGGCGACGAGCTGCTGCTGTGGGTGCAGGCCTTCGGCGCCGCCGAGGTCTGCGGCCTCGAGCAGGATGCCACGCTCGTGGACGCCGCGCGCGAGCGGCTGGGGCGCAGCATGCTGCCGGCGGGCACGCGGGTGCAGGTGCTGGCGGGCGACGCCACCGGGCTGGCCACGCTGGCGCAGCGCGCCGCCGAGGGCGACCCCGCCCTGGGGCCGCCGTTTGACCGCGTCGTCTGCGTCGACGCCGCTTACCACCTGGCCCCGCGCGGCCCCTTCCTGCGCGCCGTGCGCGCGCTGCTGCGCCCGGGCGGCCGCCTTGCGCTGACCGACCTCACGCTGGGCCCGCCGCGCCGGGCCGGCTGGCGGCTGCTGCTGCGCGGCGCCGCGGCACTGGCGCAGGTGCCCCTGGCCGAGTTGCTGCCGCTGCCGGCGCAAGTGGCGCGCCTGCACGCCGCTGGCTTCGGCGCCGTGCAGGCGCAGGCGCTGGATGAACCCGTGCTCGGGGGTTTTGCGCGCTACGTGCACGCGCAGGGCCTGCGCCTGGCGCACACCGGGCTGCATCCGGACTGGCGGCGCGTGGCGCTGACGGCGCGGCTGATCGGCCCCTGCCGCGCCGCCGGCCTGGGCTACGCCCTGCTCAGCGGCGCGGCCACGCCCAGCGCCACGGCCACGGCCAGCGACGAGCGCACGGCGCTCTCCAAGAGCGGCACGCCGGTCTCGGCGTAGCTGCCGGCCAGCCAGACGCGGCGCTGCGCCGCCGTGCGCTGCCAGATGCCGCGCAGCGCCGCCAGCGCCGCCTGGCTGTCCAGGCTGAGCAGCGGCCGTTCGAAACGCGCCTCGGCCAGCAGCGTGCCCGCACGCGGCTCGCGCCGGGGCTGCACGGTCTGGAACAAGGCCGGGGCCGACCGCAGCGACGGCTGCACGGCGTTGAGCCAGATCGTGCTCTCGGGCCGCTCGGCGGCGGGGTCGACGTGCGCGTGCACGGGGCTCCAGTGGTGGCGGCGGCGCGGCATCAGCCCGTCGTCGCGGTGCATCAGCACGGTCAGCGCGCGCGTGCGGAAACGCGCCAGCAGCGCCGCCTCGTCGGCCGGCGCGCCGGGCCACAGCTGCAGCGCCTGCGCGGCGTGCGTGGCCAGCACGACGTGGTCGAAGCGCTCCTCGATGCCGCCGCGGCGGTGCAGCCGCACACCTGCCGTGTCGGCCTCGACACGCTCGATGCCGGCGTCGCAGACCACGCGCGACAGCGGCTGCACCAGGCGCGCGGCCACCTCGTCGGCGCCGTGCACGGCACGGCGCACGCTGTCGCGCGCCAGGCCCGCGCCCCAGTAGCCGGCCACCACGGCCGCCGGCACGGCCCGCGCGTCGGCCGTGGTGCAGGTGGCGATGGTGGCCAGCGCCGGCCACAGCAGGCCCTCGGTGCAGTCGCGGTCGATGCGCTCGGCCTCGACGAACTCGCCGATGGTGGCGCCGTCGAGCGCACCGGCCGCAGCGGCGGCGCGCAGCCGGCGCTGCAGCGCCAGCGCCCCGAAGACGATGCGGCGGGCCCGCGCGCCGAGCAGGTCGTGCGGGGCCACCAGCGGCCAGCTGCGGCTGCCCCAGCGCAGGTTGCGCCAGCGAAAGTAGGGCTCGCCGTCGGCGCCGCTGAAGGTGGTGGCGTAGCTCACCGGCTCGCTGGCCACGCCCAGCGCCGCATACAGCCGGGTGAGCAGGGGGTAGTAGCCGGGGTAGAACACGCGCAGCGGCACGTCGGCGCGCTGGCCGTGCACGGCCACGCTGGCGGCCGTGAAGCCCAGGGCCGGCAGCCGCTCGTACAGCGTCACACGGTGGCGCTGCGCCAGCATCCAGGCCGCCGCCAGGCCGGCGATGCCGGCGCCGACCACGGCGATGTCGAGCGGAATGTCGGGGCCGGGGCCGGCAGCAGGGGCGCGCATGGGCCGAGAATACGCGGCCCTCCACCCCCGCGCGCCATGCACGATCCCACCCCCACCCCGGCGGATCCCACGCCCCCGAACGCCGCCGAGACGGCGCCGACCCCCGACGCACCAAGCGTGGCGGCGCCTGCTGCCGAAGCCACGGCTTCAGCGCCGCCCGAGGCCGGTGCGGCAGCCGTGGCGGAGCCTGGCATGCCGGGCGTGAACGAGGTGCCGGCTGCGCCTGCCGATGGCGATGCCGCCGCAGCGCCAGGCGCCGAATCGGCTGCCGAAGAGCCTGCCGGAGCACCCACCGGAGCACCCACCGAAACACCCACCGAAGCACCGACCG
Source organism: Ideonella sp. WA131b (assembly GCA_023657425.1). NCBI lineage: Bacteria > Pseudomonadati > Pseudomonadota > Betaproteobacteria > Burkholderiales > Sphaerotilaceae > Ideonella > Ideonella sp. WA131b. The sequence goes on along the minus strand of JAGTJW010000001.1, from coordinate 1,214,597 downwards.
AAGGGCCCTTCGAAGCGGCCCCCTCGGCCGACGCGGGCACGCCCGCTTCGCCCCGTTCCGAGCCCTCGCTGGCCGACACCGCACGGCAGATGGCTGAGCAGTTTCCGGCGCTGTTCGGGCCTGGCGTCGTCAAGCCCGTGAAGCTGCGCATCCAGGCCGACATCCAGCAGCGCACGCCCGGCGTGTTCACGAAGAAGGCGCTGTCGCTGTTTCTGCACCGCCACACCACCGGCAGCGCCTACCTGCGCGCGCTGCTGGCGGCGGAATCGCGCTTCGACCTCGACGGCCAGCCGGCCGGCGAGATCGCGCCCGAGCACAAGGAGGCCGCGCGCGTGGAGGTGGAGCGGCGCCGCGCCATCGTCGAGGCCAAGAAGGAAGCCGGCCGCGCCGCCGCCCGCGCCGCGCGCGAGGCCGCCCGCCCGCCGCGCCCGCCGCAGGACGTTGCCGCCCCTGGCGCCCCCGGCCCCGAGCGCGGACCACGCCCTCCACGCCCCGACCGACCGCCCCGTGGCCCGCGTCCGCCCGGGCCCGCGGGTGCGGGCCAGCCCCCGCGCGCCGAAGGCGAGCGCCGCCCGCCGCGGCCGCCGCGGCCCGAGGGCCAGGGCCGCCCCGATCGACCGCCCCGTGGCGATCGGCCAGGCCGCCCGGATCGCCAGGACCGGCCCTTTGCCGGCCCCCGCCCCGACCGCCCGCCGCGCCCCGCGCGCGACGAGCACCTGCCGCGGCCAGACGCCGCCCCCGCCGTGCCACTCACGCCCGAGCAGGCCGCCGAGGCCGAGGCGCGCCGCCAGCGCGCGCAGCTGCTGCGCACCTTCGAGCAGAGCCCGCTGTCGAAGGCCAACTTCGGCGCGCTCAAGGGCCTGTCCGAGGCCGCGCTCGACGCCTTGCTGGCGCAGGCCCGCGCCGACCGCGAGCGCCGCTGAACGGCCGCTGACGCTCCCCGGCCCACCCCCGCGCGGCCCTTTGCCGTTCGGTGCATCGAGCGCGGGGCTTCGACAGACTCTCAGGCTCTCGGCCCGATCGGCGGTTTGAAAGGGTTCTGGCGCGCTGCGGCTGCGGTGATCGGCGTCAGCGCGGCAGCTCGCCACCGTCGATCCACCCGCGCGGCGCGCGCATCGCGGCCTCGTAGCCTTCGACGAACTCGCCCACGTCGCGGCCGTCCATCAGCGCGTGGTGGGCGTCGATGGCCAGCGGCAGCCGCGCCACGCCATCGGCGCCCGTGTCGATGCGGCCGAAGGCCAGCTTGGGGCAGCTGTCGCGGGCACCGTCCGGGCCCACCTGCCGCGCGTGCGAGAACTGCGTGAAGTGCAGCCAGGGCAGCGTGGTGCAGTGGATGAGCGCCAGCTCGTCGTTCAGCGGCACGAAGGCCTGCGCCGCAGCCCGCGCGGCGGCCAGCGCGGCGGCGCCGTCGCGGCAGAAGTCGGCAAAGCGCGGCGCGTGCCGCAGCGTGGCAAAACCGAAGCTGCCGTCGGGGCGCAGCACCGTGGTGCTGGCGTGCACGCTGTCGTAGAGCCAGGGCTGCGCATCGGCGTCGAGGGCGTCCAGCCGCGCGCGCCAGGGCTCCAGCCGCTGGGCCAGGCGCAAGGCCACGAAGTGCGTGGCCAGCGTCAGGCTGCCCAGGCCGGCCTCGCGCAGCGCGGGCTTCAGCGCCGTCACGTCGATGGCGACGCAGACGCTGAAGAAGGGCTGGCTGAAGCCGCGGTAGAAGGCAAAGGCGTCGCGGCGCGGCGATTGCGCCACCGGCCAGGGCCGGCGCGGCACGGCAAGGGTTTCGGGCATGGGGGCGGACCCGCGGCTACAGCGCCCGCTCGCTGGCCTGCGCCCAGTAGTACCACTCGTGCCCCGGCAGCGCGCCGACGTCGGGGAACACGATGCAGCCCTCGCGCGGGGCGCGCAGCTCGCTGCCGTCGGCGCGCACGGCGATGAGCTCGCCCTCGCGCAGCGCGTCGAAGCTCGTCCAGGCCTTGGCAAAGCGGTCGGCGGCGTCGTGGCGGTCGATCACCTCCACCAGGCGCAGGCACTCGAAAGGCCGCTGCGGCGGCGCGAGCGCGAGGCCCTCGGCGATGCCCAGCAGCGCCAGCGTCTGCCGGATGGCGTGGTGGGCCACACCGGGCGCGGCGGGGTCCTCGTGCTGGCCGCATTCCAGCGTGACACCCCAGCCGCCCTGCGAGCGCATCCACTCGGTGGTGCCGACGCCGTAGCTCGGGTCTTCGTGCACGGCGCCGGGCGTGAGCCCCCGCGCCTTGCGGCGCGCCACGCCGTCGGCGTAGGCGGACATCCAGCCCTCGACGACGCGGCTCACGCCCACGTGCGCCGCCAGCCGCGCCTCGGCCGCGGCGTGCGCGAAGGGCTCCAGCACGCCGTCGTTGTCGGCCGGGCCACACATCACGAAAGGGCGGCCGGGGCTGCGGAAGCTGTGCAGATCGAGCAGCACCTCGTGCTCGGCCAGCAGCGGGCACAGCACGCGGGCCAGGCGGTCCTCGTAGTCCTGCGGCGTGGCCGTGGGCAGGAGGCGCCGGTTGAGGTTGCGCTCGCCCATGCGCCGCTTCTCGCGGTAGGCCAGCGGGTTGCACACCGGCACGAAGGTGACGCTGCCGCGCACGATGTCGATCTCGCCGCGCTCGATCTCGCCGATCACGCGCTCGATGCCGCGCGTGCCGGCGGTCTCGTTGCCGTGCACGGCGCCGGTGACGATGAGCTTCGGGCCCGGCCGCAGCGCGGAGTAGCGGTGCTGGCGCAGGTGGTTCAGCGATGGCGTCACGGTCATCACTCCTCCCCGCCCCACAACATGTGCATCGCGCGCCCGTAGCGCTCCATCACGCCGGCACTCACGTCGGGCGGCAGGTCCAGCGCCGCCTGCTCAGACCCGCCGGCCACGCCGATGCCGGCCAGCCAGTCGCGCAGCGGCTGCTTGTCCAGCGCCTCGATGCGGCCCTGGGCCAGCGCATCGGCCAGCCAGAAACGGCTGGAGTCGGGCGTGAGCACCTCGTCCATCAGCGTGAGCGTGCCGTGTTCGCTGTTGGTGAAGTCCAGCCCGAACTCGAACTTGGTGTCGGCCACGACGAGGCCGCGCGTCCGGGCATAGGCCGCCGCGGCCTTGTACAGGCGGATGGCGGCGTCGCGCAGCTCGGCCGCGCGCGGCGCGCCGATCAGCGCCTCGAGCTGCGAAAACGAGATGTTCTCGTCGTGGTCGCCCACCGCGGCCTTGGTGGCGGGCGTGAAGATGGGCTCGGCCAGCGGCGTGGTCATGGTCAGCCCCGGCGGCAGCGGCTGGCCGCAGACGGTGCCGCTCTTGGCGTACTCTTTCCAGCCCGAGCCCGCCACGTAGCCGCGCACCACGGCCTCGCAGGGCAGCGGCACGAGGCGCTTGACCAGCATGCTGCGCCCCGCCACCCGCGGCACCTCGTCGGGCTGCACCACGCTCTCGGGCGGCTCGCCCGTCAGGTGGTTGGGCACGATGCCTTCGAGGTGGGCGAACCAGGCCAGCGCCATCTGCGTGAGCAGCGCGCCCTTGCCCGGCACCGGCGCCTTCATCACCACGTCGAAGGCGCTCAGGCGGTCGCTGGCCACCATGAGGATGCGGTCGCTGCCGACGGCGTAGTTGTCGCGCACCTTGCCTTGGCCAAGCAATGGCAGCGAGTGCAGGGGGGCGGGATCGGCGATGGCGGTCATGGACGTGCGGTGCGGCGAAGACCGGGCATTGTCTTCCGGCGCTTCGACAGGCTCAGCGCGAACGGTGGGGGTCTTGTCCGGCGCTTCGACAGGCTCAGCGCGAACGGTGGGGGTCCGTTCCGGTGCTTGGACAGGGTCAGTGCGAGGGGTTCGGGTCGAGTCCGGCGCTTCGACAGGCTCAGCGCGAACGGTGGGGGTCCGTTCCGGTGCTCGGACAGGCTCAGCGCGAGGGGTTCGGGTCAAGTCCGGCGCTTCGACAGGCTCAGCGCGAACGGTGGGGGGTCCGAGTCCGGCGCTTCGACGGGCCCAGCCGAGCGGTGGGGGGTCGATGTCACGGGTGCCGGCGGCGGCTCGCCGACGCGGTCCGGTTCAGCCCGCGGGCGCCGCGAGCGCCTCCAGCATGGTCAGCGTGCCCGCGCCGGCATCCAGCCGCACGCGCAGGCCCAGCGGCAGCGGGCGGTTGGGCGTGCCGTGCCCCGTGGGCCAGCCGCCCAGCAGCGGCTTGCCCCGCTCGCGGCACAGCGGCAGCAGCCGCTCGCGCAGCAGCGCCTCGGGCGCCTCGCTCTCGGTGAAGCTGCCCAGCACGATGCCGGCCACGGCCTGCAGCACACCGGCCAGCTGCAGCTGGGTGAGACAACGGTCGACGCGGTAGAGCGACTCGCTCACGTCCTCGAGGAACAGGATGGCGCCGTGCGGGTTCCAGGCCCAGGGCGTGCCGGTGAGCGCGGCCACCAGGCTGAGGTTGCCGCCGATCAGCACGCCCTCGGCCACGCCGGGGTGCACGGGCTCGCCGGGCTCGAGCTCGGGCGCCAGCACGCTGCCGGCGGGCAGGCCGCCCTTGAGCAGGGCCACCAGCGCGGCCTCGTCGTCCTCGCGCCCGGGGCGGATCAGGTCCGAGGCCGGCATCGGCGCATGCAGGCTGGGCAGGCCCTCGGCGGCCCAGAGGGCCTGCAGGGCGGTGATGTCGCTGTAGCCCATCAGCAGCTTGGGGCTGCGCCGCAGCAGCGCGGTGTCGATGCCGGGCAGCAGGCGCAGGGCGCCGTAGCCGCCGCGCAAGGCATGGATGGCGGCCACCTCGTCGTCGGCCAGCGCGGCGTGCAGGTCGGCCCGGCGCTGCGCGTCGTCGCCGGCCAGGTAGGGCAGCACGGGGTGGCGCGCGCGGCACGAGGGGTACAGGCGCGCGCGCCAGCCGTGGCGCGCGTACAGCGCCTCCACCGCGGGCAGCACGGCGGGGTCCACGGGGCCGGCGGGGGCGACGACGCCGACGAGTGCGCCTACGCGCAGCGGCAGCCAGGGTGTGGGGGCGGTCATGGCAGCCGCATCATGGCAGGGACTGCATCAGCGCGTGCACCGCGGCGCGGGATGTGTGCAGGGGCGCCGCTTCAGGGCAGGGTCTGCATCAGCGCGTGCACCGCGGCGCGGGATGTGTGCAGGGGCGCCGCTTCAGGGCAGGGTCTGCATCAGCGCGTGCACCGCGGCGCCCAGGGCGGGCAGCTTCCAGGTGGTGGCGGCGCGCTCGTCGTCGGCGCCCACGAAGCGCGGGCGGTAGCGGCTGCCCAGGTTGCTGAGCAGCGCCACCGCGTAGCGCGGGCCGCCCGGCACGGCCACGATGCCGGCATCGGACGCGTAGTTCTCGGTGGTGCCGGTCTTGTGCGCGAACACCGGCGCATCGGGCAGGCCCGGCTGCCAGCCGGGCAGGCCGCGCAGACGGCCGGAGGACAGGATCTCGTCGAGCTCCTGCGCCGCCAGGGCGGCCAGCAGCCGCTGCTTCGTGGCCTCGGCCAGCGTGGGCGTGCCCGGCGGCAGCCAGGGCGCGGGCGGGGCCTGCGGGTCCAGGATCCACAGCAGCCGCACGGTGTCCCAGGCCGTCATGTGGATCTGGCCGACGCCCGAGCCGTCGCCGTTGCGCCAACCGCCCGCGGGCGTGGTGCGCTTGAGCTGCAGCGTCGGCAGGCCCCAGGCCTGCTGCAACCTGCGGTTGAGCACGTCCACCATGCCGGCGCGGTGCAGCAGCGCCACGGCGCGGTCGGTGGCGTCGTTGTCGCTGACCACGATCATCGGCGTCAGCTCGGGCAGGACCTCGGCCCAGCCCAGCCGGCCGGCGTCGACCGCCAGGCCCAGGCCCACGGCCACCATCAGCTTCAGCAACGAGGCCGGGTAGGGCGCCACGAAGCGCGGCGCGCCCGGCGGCAGGCCGGGCGGGGTGAACAGCGGGGGGAAGGCGATGCGCGCCCAGTCGGCGCCGGGCTGCCAGGCTACCGAGGTGCCGGCAGCGTCGCGCACGTCGGCGTCGAAGCGCAGCCTGGCCACCGGGCCCAGGCCGCCGCCCGCCGGGCCGAAGTGCGCCACCACGCCCTGCGGAAACTCGCGCGAGAACAGCACATTGGCCGCCTGCATCGAGCGGCCCCCGCCCGCGAAGCGCAGCACGGCCAGGTCGAGGCTCGGAAAGGCCTCGACCGGCGCGCCGCCGCGCAGCCGGTCGGGCGTGGTGTCGAAGCGCTGCACGAGGACGGCCTGGCGCAGCGCGTCGGCCAGGGCCGGCGCTGCAGGCGCGTTCACGTGCGCCCTCCGACGATGGCCTGCCGCAACTGGGCCGTCATGTCCATGCCGGCCAGCCGCTTCTCCACCATCACGAACAAGCCCAGGCCCGCGCTGGCGCGCTGCCAAGCCAGGCCCACGGCGCGCTTTTCGGCGGAGTCGTCGTTGCTGGCATAGGCATCGCCCTTGTACTCCACCACCAGCACCCGGCCATCCTTCAGCTCGGCCACGAAGTCGGGGTAGAAGTAGTCGGTGGCCGTGGGCAGCCAGAACGAAAAGCGCTCCTGCTGCTCGACGTTGCGCACCCAGTGCTTCACCTCGGGCTGGCCGTCGAGCGCCCGCGCACACTCGAACTCCTCGCCCTGGCTCTTGAGCGCATGGATGAACGGGTAGTAGTGCTTGGTAAAGCGCCAGCGCCCGGTGTAGACATGCCGCGCCGGGTACTGGCCGGGCCTGAAGGCAAAAGTGAAGTCGGCGCTGGTGCCGGCCGTCCAGTCGGTCTGCGCAGCCCCGCTGTCGGGCAGCAGCAGCTGCCGGAAGCCGCGTTGCCGCGCCGTCGCCAGCAAGTCCTCAAGCCGCGCCATGGCTTGCCCGGCCACCTGGTGACGCGCCCGCACCAGCCCCGTCAGGCTGAAGCCGCGCTCCCGCTGAAGCCGCCCCAGCAGCGCCACGCACCAGCGGCGCAGGGTCTCGTCGGTCAGGCTGTCGCGGCGCAAGCTGCGGGCCAGCCACCAGGCCAGATCGGTGTCGGTCTCGCTCGTGGGCACCGCGTCCAGCGAGAGCTGCCGCTCGTCTTGCGCCTTGCGGAACTCCACCCGCGCCTGGTTGACGTAGATCTCGAACAGCTCGCTTTGCTCCACCACGGCAAAGCCCGGCAGATCGGGCATGGGGTCGGCGCGCAGGAGGTCGAAGCCAACGATCTCGTCCAGCGTCTGGCGCTCGAACAAATGCAGCTCCTGCTGCTCGCCAGCCGCCGCACGCAAGCCCACGCACAGCCGCCGCATCGCGGCAAAGGGCACGCCGCGCTCGGCCGGCGCGCGGGCCGCCTGCACACGCTGGTTGTGCTGCGCCACATGGGCCATCACCGGGGCATGGTCCTTGGCCGGCAGCACCGCCAGCAGGCGGGCCAGCGTGGCGTCGGACACCTCGTCTTGCAGGCGCAGCCGCGGGCCGGCCGAGGGCGGCGAATCTGCGCCAGTGCCGGCATCGCCTGCATCGCCGCCCTCGGCCGCGGAGACCGGCCAGTGCACCTCGATGTCGGGCTCGGCCTGCAGCGCCCGGGCCACCTCGGCGCTCACTTCCAGCGTCAGCACCGGCGCCGCAAGGGCGGGTTGCGGCGTGACGTCGAGCAGCTCGCCTTGCACGCCGGCATCGGGCAGCAGCACGGCTGCGGCGTCCAGCGCCTCGAAGCCCATGCCGTCGACCATGCGGTCCACCAGGGCCGCCGCGGCTTCGGAAAAGCTGCGTGCCACCACGTGTGCGTAGGCCCGGTTCAGCGCGGGGCTGCGCCGCCGCCGCGCGTAGGGCATGCGCAGCACGCGGCCCAGCAGCTGCTCCACGTCTTTGCCCGAGCGCACGTTCTGCAGCGAGCACAGCACGTAGGCGAAGGCGCAGTCCCAGCCCTCCTTCAGGGCCTCCACCGTGATGACGCAGCGCACCGGGCACGCCGGGTCGAACAGATCCACGCCATCGAGGCCGCGCTGATCGCCGGTGGCCACCACGATGTGTGCCTCGGGCACGTGCAGGTCGTCGATGAGGTGCCGGCGCAGCAGCTCGGGCGTGACCTCGGCCGACTTGTCCTGCGCCTGGAACAGCACGATGGGCCGGATGTACTGCGGCTCGTGCGCGCACTCGGCCTCCAGCTGGCGGCGGCGCAGCAGCGCGTCGCGCACGGCAGCCGGCCACTCGCGGTGCTCGGCCAGCATCACCGGCAGCTTGATCATCTCTTCGGCCTGCAGCTCGCGCGCGCTCACGCTCGCCAGCACGTTGGCCTTCTTGGGCACCGGCGTGGCCGTCAGCTCCAGCACGGCGCTGGGTGCCACGCGCCGCAGCGTGTCGAGGCTGGTCCTGCTCTGCGCGTTGTGCGCCTCGTCCACCACCACCAACGGGCGCACCAGCGCCAGCAGGTTGGCCAGCGAATGCTTGACGCGGCCGATGTCCGCCGCCGTCAGGGCGCCGCTGGCGGCGCCGGGCACCAGGTCTTCGGCGCTCACGCGCTCCAGCGGTGCATCCGGGCCCAGCAGCCCCTGCGCCGCGAAGTGCGCGAAGTGGGTGTCGAACTCCTCGCTGAACGCGTAGACGTTGCGGCCCTGCGTGTTCTTGACGCGAAAGCTCTGGATCGTGGCCACCAGCACCACGGCCTTGGTGCCCAGCTCCTGCACCGCCAGCGTGGGCGCGGCTTCCAGGTCGAGCACGGCCAGGGCCTGGCCGTAGTGCGCCTGCAGCGCCTCGCGGTAGGGGTGGCCGCTTTGCTGCAGCGCGCGCAAGGTCTGGTCGCGGATGGTCGTGGACGGCACCAGCCACAGCGCCACCGGGTGGGCAGCCTGCCGCCACACGCGTGCCATCTGCACGATGGCGTGGCTGGCCATCAGCGTCTTGCCGCCGCCGGTGGGGATGCGCAGGCACACGCAGGGCGTGTCGCCGAAGGCCTCGCGGCGGTAGGGCACGGTGCGCACGCGCTCGCCGGGCTCGGGCGCCGGGGCCTGGCGGGCCAGTTCGCGCGCCCAGGCGGCGTCGAGGTCGCCCGTGGTGCGCGCGTCGGCGAGAAAGCGCTCCAGGCTGGCCAGGGCCTGCTGCTGGTAGGTCTTGAGGGTGAGGGACGGCATGGTGGGCGTCGGGTTCGACCAGTGAGTCCGATCAGGACCGTCTGCAAGTGGGTGTCAGAGACGGATTGGGGCCGTATTGGCGCAAGAGCTCAGGTTTGGCGCAGAAAAATCATATAAAAATCAACAGCTTAGCTTTCAGATTGGCGCAAGCCTGCACACTCGCCACAACGATTGGAGCCAGCGGTTTCATGGCGCAGGTTTTGGGGCCATCAAATCCGCGTCAAATCGGGCGAGCATCTTCGTGACACCAAAAAATCGTTGCACATCAGGCACTTGGTCTCCAACGGCCCGCCGCGCGGTGCAGCGGCGGTGGGCAGGACGTCAAATGCGGCGCAATTCATCGGCGGCGCCTGCGGCGCGCGCCGCCCAGGCCGGAATGTAGGAGCGCTCGGCATCGTCAGCGGGCCTCACCAGCCGCCGGTCACGCGCCTGGGCGATAAGGCGCGACACCTGGGCCACCTGACGGTCGGGCAGGCGCAAGCGCTGGCGCAGGCTGGCATTGGTGAGCTTCTCGCCGCGCTGGTACAGCAGGCAGGCGTGCTGGTACACCGCACGCAGCCGGTCCTCCTGGCTCATCTGCGCAAAGGGGCGCGGGCCAAACAGACGCGCCCGCATGAAGTCGGCCCCGCCGCCATCGGCCGCGAGCACTTCGAAGCCCGGCGGCGGCAGCCCGGCCTCCTCGGCTGCGGCCACGACGCGGTCGATGCCGGAACCGCGCTCCTCACAGAAGCGCAAGAGCCGCATCGCCCGCGCCAGCGCTTCGTTGCGCGACTGCGCCGGCCAGTCCAGCAGCCGTTCCACCGCCACCAGCGGCCGGCCCGGGTTGGTGATGACGATGCAGCCGGCAAACGCCTCCACCAAAGGCCCCGTACCGTGGGCGCCAAAGTCCTGGTGCACCAGCGCGTTGACGAGCAACTCGCGCAACGCCAGCGGCGGAAAGTGCTCGCGCCTCTCGCGGCGCGCACCCACCACCACCTCCTCGGCCGGCAGGCGCGACACCAGCGTCTGCATCGCGTCGTCCACCACCAGCGCGTAGCCCTTCTCGCCCAGCGGCAGCTCTTCGGCCGGCGCCGCGGCATCGGCGCCGTGGTACCACACCACCCGCAACGCCTTGCGTGCCAGCGGGCCGAAGCGGGCGAGGTCGCGCGCCAGCAGCAGCGCACCCAGGTTGAGCAGGTTCCAGCGGCCATCAGGCCGCGCTTGCAGCAGCCCGCGTTCGGCCAGCATCAACAGCGCTTCGGCCGGCCCGGGCTGCGGCTCACGCAGGGCACGGAACCACGCCGCCACGTCGAGCAGGGCCGCCACCTCGGTGGCGGCCACGCCTTCGGCAGCCACGCGCTGCTCGAAGCCCAGGCGGGCCAGGCGCTCAAGCAGCTCGCGCTCCTGCTCCGGAAAGTCTCGCAGCCTCACCTTCGAGGCCCGCACGCGCATGTAGCGCTCGCCGCCATAGCTCACGGGCCGGCCAGCCGCCGCTGGCACGCGCATGACGACGGCCCGCCGCTCTCCATCGATCACCTCGAAGAACTCCGGCTCGGTCTGCCCGCGGAACACCACCTGCAGCCAGAAGGGCAGCTCTTCATTGCCCTTGCGCGCCTGCTCAGGCCGGAAGCGGGTGCCCGCCCATTCGCGCGTGCCGTCGTGCACACCCCACACCAGATAGCCGTGCGCTTGGCCCGCCCAGGCGGCGCCGTTGGCCAGCGCCGACACGTACTCGGCGAGCAACTCAGGGTGCTGGTTGTCCTGCTTGAACTCCACCCACGGGCACTCGTCGGCCTCCCGCAGCAGGCCGTCGAGCCAGGCCACCGGCAGCGGGCGCGGTGCGGCGCGCGCATCGGCCCACAGCGGCGCCGGCAGTGGCGGCTCGGCGGGGGGCAGCGGCTCGGTCATCGTGCCGCCAGCTCGTACGGAATCTGCCGGAACTCGATGCCCTCGGCCGCCAGCCGCGCCGGGCCCAGGGTGCAGGCTTCGCCGTACACCAGGCGCGGGCCGTCGTGCGGGCAGCTGCGCTTGAGCGCCTGCAGCACGGCCAGGTTGAGCACATTGCCGCCTTCGGGCCGGCGGTCGCCGAGGATGCCGTTGTAGAGCAGCAGCACGGCTGTGCCCTCGTGCGTGCCGAGCTGCGGCGTGCCGGCGCGGGCGCCGCTCTGGCCACCCAGCTCGGGCGGCGTGTAGGCCGTGCGCGTGGCCTGCTGCCACACGAAGGCGGCCAGTGCCGCGAAGCGCACCGCGGGGTCGATGCGGCCGTCGGCCGTGAACACCGGCTCGCCCAGGTGCACGAGGCGAAAGCCGCCACCGCCCTGCCAGCCCACGGCGGGGCTGATGCCGCCTTGTTCGCCCTGCACCACTTTCTGCAGCCGCGGCAGACAGTGGGTGCGCGCGTGTTCGCCCATCTCGATGCCGATCCAGCGCCGGCCCATCTTGTGCGCCACGGCGGCGGTGGTGCCGCTGCCGAGGAAGGAGTCGAGGACGAGATCGCCGGGGTTGGTGGCGATGTGCAGGATGCGTTGGAGCAAACGTTCGGGCTTGGGTGTACCGAAGCTGATGTCTGCGCCAAACAGTGCATTGGCTTCCTTCTTGGACTCGTCGGTGTGGCCGACTTCCTCGTGTGGCCACCAAGTCCAAGGCACGAGTCCTTTGGCGTTCACCAGGAACTCTTTGCGTCTGGGAACCCCGTTTCCGTCCGCACCAAAGTACACCCGGTGATCGGCAAGAAGTCTGTCGAACTCCGAGCGGACAAGCTTCCAGCAGTTGCCAGGTGGCGGCAGATGAGTACGGCCCGATGGCGCGGTGATCTCGTACATCTGATTCGGTCGAAAGCCTTGCGCCAGCAGCGACACGCTCTGCCACTTTCCACGAGGATCCGAATCAGGATTCCGATAGAGCTCTAGCTGCTTTTCCGCAAGCGGCAACAGACTGCGTGTTTCCTTGAACAAGCTCGCGTTCACGGCGTAAACAAGCAGATGATCGTGAACGTCGCCGATGGACTCCCGGTTCTCACGTGAGTACCGCTTCTGCCAAACGCAATTCGCAACGAAACGCCCCCGCCCAAACACCTCATCCATCAACACCTTGAGGTAATGCCCCTCGTGGTCGTCGATGGTCACCCAGATGCTGCCGTCCTCGCGCAGGAACTCGCGCAGCAGCTGCAGCCGCGGCAGCATCATTGACAGCCATTGCGAGTGCTCGAGGTTGTCGTCGTAGTGCTCGAACGCGCTCTTGGTGTTGTAGGGCGGGTCAATGAAGATGCACTTCACCTGGCCGCGGAACAGGGGCAGCAGGGCCTTCAGCGCCTGCAGGTTGTCGCCGTGCACAAGCCAGTTGCGGGCGTCGCCGTCGCCGTGGGTGCTGATGGGCTGCAGCAGCCGGTAGGGCACGGCCTCGGCGGCGCGGAAGGCGGCGTCGCGCTGGAGCCAGTTCAGGGTGGGCATGCCGGCATTGTCGGGGCTGGGCGGCTGCAGCGGCCCTGGGTCCACGCCGGCCGCCAGCGCGCACCGCTGGCGGGTTAGGCCAGCGCGGCTGCGGTGGCCCGGCCCAGGCTGGCGCTGGCGTCAGCCAGCCGCCGGCCGCCAAGCCCCCTGCGCGGAGCCGGCTCTGCCGGTCCGCCGCAGGGCGGCCGCCCCGGGGGGGTGAAGGCCGCGGCTCCAAGCCGGCCTGCGCCGGCTTGGACGGCCCAAACGGCGCGGCCTCTGGCCGTGCGTGGAGCGCCAGCGAGCTTGGGGGCTCAGAACCTGTACTCGGCCGACAGCACGAAGGCCCGCCCGCGCGGGTCGGCCACGCGCGGCTCCCAGCTGCTGCCGCTGCCGAAGTTGCTGTCGTAGGTGACGGCGAAGGGCGGGTCTTCGTCGAAGAGGTTCTTCACCAGGCCGGTGAGCGTCAGGTTCTTGATGGCGGTCCAGCTCAGGCCCAGGTTGTAAGTGGTGTAGGCGTCGACCTTGGGATTCCAGTCGGGCGGCGAGACGCGGCCCGAGCTCACGCCGGGCAGCACCTGGTCGTTGTAGCCGGCGCGGTAGAGCTGGCTGAAGGTGGCCGTCCAGTCGCCGCGTTGGTAGGTGATGGCGGCGTTGTGCTTCCAGCGCAGGCCCAGGTCGCCGGCAAAGCTGAACTGGCCGATCTCGCTGGGGCCGAAGGGCACCGTGGGCAGCACGCGCGAGCGCTTCTTCAGCAGGTAGGTGCCTTCCAGGCCCGCCGTCCAGCGCGCGCCCATGGCGTTGAAGCTGCTCTTGAGGCTGACCTCCACACCCTCGGTCTGGGTTTCGCCCGCGTTGACCCAGCGTTGGTCGATGGCGCCCAGGGTGCCGTCGAGCTGGTAGGCGAAGCGGTTGCGCAGCAGGTTGAAGTTGTCCACCAGCTGCTGCAGGCTCAGGATCTGGATCGTGCCCTCGCGCTGGATGCTCCACCAGTCCAGGCCGATGCTGAACAGCGGCGAGGGCTCGAAGACGAAGCCCACCGACGCCATCTTGGCCTCTTCGGGGCCCAGGTCCTCCTTGCCGCCGTTGATGATGAGCGGGCGGATGGACTCGCAGCCCGGCCGGTTGGCGTCAACCCGGCCGGTGGGGCAGAGCAGCGGGTCCACCAGGGTGGCGCCGGTGAAGGTGGCCGACGACGCGCCGTTGTAGAGCTGGTTGAAGGTCGGCACGCGGAAGCCGGTGCTGTAGGAGCCGCGCACCAGCAGCGGCTCGGCCGGCCGCCACAGGCCCGAGACCTTGGGGTTGGTGGTGGTGCCGAAACCGTCGTACTTGTCCTGGCGCACGGCCAGCGTGAACTCCAGGCCCTTGAGCACCGGCATCAGCAGCTCACCATAGAAGGCGGTGACGTCGCGCTTGGCGCCGGTCAGCACGTTGGTCTGGTCAAAGGGCGCGGCCACGACGATGCGCTGCAGCGTGGGGTCGCGCTCGTCGCCGTTGAAGCGGTACTTCTCGCTGCGCAGGTCGGCGCCGAGCGCCGCCATGGCGCTGCCCCCGGGAAGCTTGAACACCGGCCCCGAGACGGAGAAGTCGGTCTGCTGCACGGTGTACTTGCCGCCATACAGCACCACGCCGCGGGCCGAGGCTTCCTCGAGCGCGGCCAGGCCGTCGGCGCTCTGCGTCTGGCCCGGCAGCAGGAACACGTTGATGCGCCCGCTGTTGAGCGCCGGCACGATGCCCGCCGGGTTGCCGGAGCCTGGGCTGGTGGCGTTGTCGCGGAAGTAGTAGCCGCCGCCCAGCGTGCTCTTGGCCTCGGAGGTGGCCTGCAGCACGCCGGCCTTGTAGTCCCAGCCGCCGAAGAAGGGACCCTCGGCGGTGAGCGCCCAGCGCGTGGTGTCGGCGTCGGTGGTGATCTCGCGCGGGCCGCACTCGATGCAGCGCCAGCGGTAGGCGATGGGGATGCCGCGGCTGGCCGTGATCTGGCCCGGGAAGGCGGCCACGAGGCGGTCGTAGATCTCGTCGTAGGCCGCCTGCGACTGCGCATTGCGCGGGAAGCGCAGCTGCTGCGTCGTGGTGTTGGGCGTCATCTGCAGGTTCGAGAAGCGCTTGGCCGATCCGGTCTGAGAGCCGGTGAGCTCCAGCGCCATCTGGTGCTCGC